>JAWXBM010000016.1:0-28375 GCA_034440115.1 Lysobacterales bacterium
CTGTACGAGGGAGTGCACAAATTAACCAATCCCACGCCCCTGACCTTTCCCTGGATCGCCATCGGCGTGCTGATTTTTGCCATCGTGGCTGAATCGATATCCCTCTGGGGCTGCGTGCGCGAGGTGAACAAAGAACGCTACGGACGCGGCCTGTGGCAATGGTTTCGCGAAAGCCGCACCAGCGCCCTGATTGTAGTGTTTGGTGAAGACATCGCCGCCCTGGCCGGCCTGCTACTGGCCCTTCTGGCGGTGGGACTGACCTTGATTACCGGCAACCCGTTTTGGGATGCCGTGGGCACCATCTGCATTGGCGTGTTGCTGATCGTAATAGCTATTTTTATAGCGATCGAAGTGAAGGCCCTGCTGATCGGCCAGAGTGTGGAGCCACGCAAGCTGGGTGAAATGCGCGCGTTTCTCGAGGCTCAGCCCCAGGTCAACAAGGTCTACAACCTGCTCACCATGCAGTTTGGCCCCGACGCCATGGTGGCCGTCAAAGCGCGCATGGAGCCGCAGGTTTCGAATGTTGCCTTGATCAAAGCCATCAATGAAACAGAGGCGAATTTCCGCGCCGAGTTTGGCGGTGTACGCTGGTTGTTCTTTGAGCCCGACGTTAAAGATTGAAGCCATCCCCAATGGAATGTCGTAAGCCTTTGCGTGTGTTTTCCCTCAGGCACCTTCTTTTTGAATTCCCACCCGCGAGGTTTTTTAAGTGAGCAATTTGCCTAAAGTCGGTTTTGTCAGCCTCGGGTGTCCCAAAGCGCTGGTGGATTCCGAGCGCATACTGACCCAACTGCGTACCGATGGTTACGAAATCAGCCCCGATTACGCCGGCGCTGATGTGGTGGTGGTCAATACCTGCGGCTTTATCGACAGCGCCAAGGCCGAGTCGCTGGAAGCCATCGGCGAAGCGCTCGAAGCCAATGGCCGAGTGATCGTCACCGGTTGCATGGGCAAGAACGCCAGCGATATAACCAGCGTGCATCCCAAGGTGCTGGCAGTGACCGGCCCGCAACAATATGAAGCCGTAGTCAGTGCCATCCACCAATACGCACCCATGCCAGCCGATCACGACCCCTTCACCAGCCTGGTGCCCGCCAACCGGGGCGGTATCGGCATCAAGCTCACGCCGCGACATTATGCTTATCTGAAAATTTCCGAAGGCTGTAACCACAAATGCAGCTTCTGCATCATCCCCTCGATGCGCGGCAAGCTGGTCAGCCGGCCGGTGGGAGAAGTGCTGGATGAAGCGCAGCGTCTGGTCGCTGCCGGTGTGAAAGAGCTGCTGGTGATTTCACAAGATACTTCGGCCTACGGCGTGGACCTGAAATACAAACTGGATTTCTGGGGCGGCAAGCCGGTACGCAGCCGCATGAAAGAGCTGTGCGAAGGACTGGGCAGTCTCGGCGCCTGGGTACGCCTGCACTACGTCTACCCTTATCCGCACGTAGACGAAATAATCCCGCTGATGACCGATGGCCGCATCCTGCCTTATCTGGATGTGCCGTTTCAGCACGGCAGCCCCGCGGTACTCAAACGCATGCGTCGCCCGGCAGCCGCTGAAAACACCCTGCAGCGCATTCAGCGCTGGCGCGAAATCTGCCCGGAATTGGTGATCCGCAGCACCTTTATCGTCGGCTTTCCCGGCGAGACCGATGCTGAGTTTGAAGGGCTGTTGGCTTTTCTTGAAGAAGCCCAACTCGACCGCGTGGGTTGTTTTACCTATTCCGCGGTTAAAGGCGCTGCTGCCAACGAATTGCCCGATGCCGTTCCAGAAGAACTGAAGCAGGAGCGCTGGGAGCAATTCATGCAAACCCAAGCCGTAATCAGCGCCAAGCGCTTACAAGCGCGGGTAGGCACGGTGCAGGAAGTGTTGGTGGACAGCGTCGCCAATGGCCAGGCGGTGGCCCGCAGCAAAGCGGATGCACCCGAGATTGACGGCATCGTCACCATCGTTGATGGGGCTAATCTGAAACCAGGTTGCCTGGTTAAAGTGCGTATCGAAAGTGCCGATGAATATGATCTGGTTGGCCACCTGGTCAATTGATCCGGTATTTCACTGAAGATGAATCCCAGCAGCGAACTGACCTTACGAAATGTTGAGGGCATTGGCTCCCGGCCTTTGTTGCTGATCAACCCACCCCGCGACTCGCTGGCCCATGAATTGCTGCGCGAAGGTGCCGCAGAGGTGAATGTGTTCACCCAGGATTTCGGTGATCACAGATTTTTTTTGGCCAGCAGCATGGCCAGTCAATTCGGCCTGTTGCCGGAACCCCAGGCTGTCACCCGCAGCGTTATTCTATTTCTGCCCCGCGAAAAAGACCGCCTGGAATTCCTGCTGCACTTTATTTCAGCTCATTTGCCCAGCCCCGAAACTCTGTGGCTGGTGGGCGAGAACAAGGGCGGCATCAAGTCGGCTGACACTCGTTTGAAACAACGTTTTGCCAAAGTGCAGAAAGTAGACTCGGCGCGGCATTGCGTGCTGTATCAAGCCGCACAAGCAATCGGAGCCAATGTAGGAGCGAGCCATGCTCGCGACCAGGAATCAAGGGCTTTCGATCTGGATGCCTATCGAAAAGACTGGACCCTTAAGACTCCATCCGGCGAAATCAAACTACAAAGCCTGCCCGGCAGTTTCGCTCACGGCCGCTTGGACAAGGGCACTGCCCTGTTGCTGGATTATTTGCAGAATGCGGACAAGAAGCAGCTAAAAATCAAAGGCAAGATGCTGGATTTTGGCTGTGGTGCCGGGGTTATCGGCCTGTACCTGAAACAACAAAACCCCAACATCACACTGGAAATGCTCGATAGCTCAGCGGCGGCTTTGGAATCCACCCGGGCAGCGTTGCTGTTGAATGATTGCGAAGCGCAAGTCATCGCTGCTGACGGCCTCGATGCAGTGAAAGACCGCTTTGACCTGATCATCAGCAACCCGCCGTTTCACAAAGGCGTGGCCACCGACCTGGATACCGCGCAGCGCTTTATCGCCCGGGCACCCACCCTACTGGGTAACCGCGGTAAATTGCTGCTGGTGTGTAACCGGCACCTGCCCTATGAGTCCTGGCTGGCCGAGTCTTTTGCGGGGATGGAAAAAGGTACAGAAAATCGCGAGTTCAAAGTGTTATTGGCGTTTGGGCCACGAAGCGCTGCGGATAGGGCTGGGCACCGGCGCCGAACTTAAACCTCGTCATGCCGGACGACCCACCGTCATGCCGGACGACCCACCGTCATGCCGGACTTGATCCGGCATCCAGACTCACTCTACGTCATGCCGGGCTTGACCCGGCATCCATAACCGGTTGAATGCTAGGCCCCGGCTCGTAGGCCGGGGTGACGAAGTAGTACGTCATGGCGGGCTTGACCCGGCGTCCAGACTCACTCTACGTCATGGCGGGCTTGGCCCGGCGTCCATAACCGGTTGAATGCTGGACCCCGGCTCGTAGGCCGGGGTGACGAAGTAGTACGTCATGGCGGGCTTGACCCGGCGTCCATAAGAAAAATAGCAGTTAGAATACCCATGGAATTTTATTCGAAGATCGTAGTCGAATGACCGACTTTGAAATGATCAGCCATCTGTTAAACCTACTATACTGCCGATTATTGGTATAGATCTCAGAACGATTACGTACTAATATGGATTAAGAAGGAAATATAAAGCCATGAATTTAAATAAAAATAAATTATTTTTTCTGCTGTTGACTACGAGCGGTTTAATGCTCAGCACAAGCGCGTTCGCGCAACAGGCAGTGGCTGAACCTGCGGTTACGCCAGCCGCTGATGTAGAGACCATTGCCAATCAGGCCTTGGCCGAAGAGGTTAATGAGAGCTCCGCAGAAGACACTGCAGAAGTTTTGGACCCCGCCATGCAAATCCCATTGGATGGCAGCAGCCTGGAAGCCTTCAATGAAAGCTTGGCCACCATCAAAGCACAGGCCGAAGAAATCAATTTCACCTCTCTGGAAGGTGCGATTCAGTATTTACTTGTTTACGACCTGGGCGCCGGCCGCGATATGGCCAAGCTGGCCAAAAACCTCGACGGCCTGACCGGCGACCAGATCATTGAAAAAGTGAAGTGGGGTAAGTAGTTGTCATCGTCGTCCCGGAATAGCTATTGCGTCACACCGGCCCCCGAGCCGGGGCCCACACGCACTGTTCCGTCCCGACCTTATTAATTCGTCACCCCGGCCCCCGAGCCGGGGCCACACTGTCTCGTCACCCCGGACCTGATCCGGGGTGGATGCCGGATCGAGTCCGGCATGACGGCGGTAATGGCCAAGTCCGGCATGACGGTGGTAATGGCCAAGTCCGGCATGACGGTGGTAATGGCCAAGTCCGGTATGACAGTGTTTGAAAGTCATTCCGACATGACGATGCGAAACCCTAATACGCATTCCGGTGAATCATCACCAACGGCGTCATCAGCAGAATCTTTAAATCCAGCCATAAAGACCAGTTCTGGATATACCAAAGATCGTGCTCAATGCGCATCGCCATCTTCTCCGGCGTGTCGGTAATGCCACGATAACCATTCACCTGCGCCCAGCCCGTTAAGCCGGGTTTCACCTTGTGGCGCAGCATGTAACGAGGAATTCGTGACTTGAAGACATCGTTGTGTTCAATCGCATGCGGCCTTGGCCCAACCAAAGACATTTCACCCTTCAGCACATTCAACAACTGCGGTAACTCATCCAGGCTGGTACGGCGCAGGAAGCGGCCTATCCAGGTAATACGTTGGTCGGATTTTTCTGCCTGGGTCACCTGCCCTTCCCGCTCTAGGTGCTGTTTCATCGTACGGAATTTATAAATTTCTATCGACTCACCACCCAGCCCATGGCGTTTCTGCCGAAAAAATGCAGGTCCGGAACTGCTGAGCCTAATCAACAAGGCAAAAAGCAACATCAACGGCAATAAAACGATGAACAGGATCAAGGCGACGACCCAATCAAACACCGTTTTCAGTGTACGTTCTGATCCGGTCATCGGTGTACCCGCCAGGCTGATCACCGGCAAACCGCCCCACTCAGTGATGCCCTGATTCAACAGCCGGTACTGATGCAAATCAGGAACGACATTTACATCAACCACCATTTCCTTTAATGCGTCCAGTGCCTGTTCCAACAACGGTTTGTCTTCCCAGGGTGTCGCAATCCACACTTCCTGCACCTTGTTGGCCGTAACAAACTCCGCCAACTCAGCAATCGGTCGCACAATGGTATTCGACCAGGCCTCACCAAAACAGGCCACCAGGTTCATGCTGGTGGTGCTGCCTTCGCGTAATCTTAACTCCACGCGCTGCGCAGGCTGCCCTGCCCCAACCAACACCACCTTGCGCGCCATTTGCTCGCGCCTGCGTGCCCGCGAAGCTGCTGTGTGAGTAAACAGCACCAGCGCAATCAAGCCGAACAAGGTAAGCAACACCCACAAACCAAACCAGATGCGCGAAAACGTATCAGTTTCTTTCAGCATGGCCGCAACACTAACCAGCACTAAAACCACCACTGCCCATCCAGCCACCAGGCGACGCAAGCGGCGCATCATGGCCCATTCAAACTCGCGCCTGAACGCGCCGGTTGCGGGTAAAACGATGGCAGAAATCAATAAAGTAAACAGTATGGCTAACAGGTAGGCTTGGGGCAAAGCCGCATGCCCAAAACGCAGCCACCAGGCCAGCAAAAAGCTGACCAGAATAACCAGCAAGGCGTTGGCTTGACGGGTCACGATTGATTGTTGGGATAAGACACGCTGATCGAAGTTTGTGAAATCACGGCACAGGAACGTCGAGGTCTTTGCAGATCCGGCGCGCGAGGAATTCGTTTATTTCCCTGTGCCACGGGATCGTTGTCGCCTTCCGAGTTGCCTGATTTTGCCGTAAATTGCATGCGTCTTTCTCAACTCGCCGTGACACCCATTACTATATAGGATTTCAGTATAAATGAGTCGCAATCTAACCAATGGCGACTCCTGTGCGGGTGACAAAAACTTCCTCGCGGAGCCGCCTGCCTACTTCATCGACTGACGCGCATTCAAAGAATAATTCCAGCGCATCGCGCAGATTCTTAATTGATTAAAACGGGCGTTATTAGAAAATATGCTATTAAGATTCAATCTCTGCTCATCGCAAGACTTTACAGAACTGCGACGCAAAATTCGGTAGGCGTGACGATGCGTGATCGACCGATGCCATCGCGCTGCAGCAGCCCGGCGCGGCGGTCACCCGTCACCAGATAATCTACCTCGCTCGCCAGGGCCATCGCCAGTAAAAATTCATCATTGGCATCGTTCACTTCCATGCCTTCTGGCAGTGGCGGCAGTTGCGACAGAACGATCGCGCGCTGCATGTTGTTGATCATCGTACCGATGCGGTGCGCGGGAAGGATAGTCTTGAGTTCCGGGTAGCGGCTCACGCGCCGAAGCTCGTCCAGCTGCGCGGTTGAAGTCACCAGTTCGAAGCGTGCCGCACGCCAGGCGCGATAAATTGTGTCGAGCGGACCAGACGGCGAGATCAACGCGCCGAGCAGCACGCTGGTGTCCAGAATAACGCGCATCAATGCTTACGCGCGTACTGCACAGCCTCGTCGATGAGTTCGGTCAGTTCCGTCCCGCTCATGCCAGCGGCGGCCGCCTTAGCCTGATCAACAGCTTGCTCCAGCAGGTAGGCGCGCACCGCCTCTTCGATGAAGCGTGACAGGTCGCCTTTGCGACCACCACCCTGCGCGGCGATAAACATGCGCACGGACTGATCCACATCAGGTGATACGACGATGTTCCAGCGAACGGTGTTCATGCTGAACTCCAAATTTGTGTTTGGGTGTATAAGTGTTTATACGCTCAGATTGCAATCATCGCAAGGGCTCAATTGCACTCAAGCCTGGCGGGCCATGATTCTGACAAAGGCAGCGAAGCTGTCATTATGCAAGGATTTGCACATTCCGCTTGTTATATTTCTTGGCGTTCATTTTGGCGCAGTTCCTGGTAAGGTGGTCCCCAAAATTTTCTTTGATTTCCGCAAAGGAAACAAGCACAGGGGCATGGGGTACTCACTGCCTTTCCAATGTCTTTTAGGTGCTGGTTCAAATCGTAGCCCCAATAGAACCTGCGGGCCTTCTTGAGCCTACGGTCGTGATGTCTCCTCAAGGCTCGTTTGGGGTTTTTCATGGTTTATCTCCCGATCACACCTTTGGATCGGGCAGCCTCTTTTCAGAGACCGCCCAATAGTGTATCGAGGACAACTATTGGTAATTGCTTTTTTCATTGATTTGTAAACATAACAAATTTTTCGCTGCCACCCCAAGCCCGCCTAACCCATTACCCTGAGACCCTGTTCCAATTCATTTGTAAAACCCGCAGGGGTGAATTCCTTCGCGCTCAATCTTACCTAGAATTGATTCGTCCTCAAGCGCCGCGGCCAGGGAAAGAGCCCTGGTGCGGTCATATCCGACTCGGGCATCGATGGATGTATAAAGGTCGCGAAGTGCAATATGCACGGGAGCGATTGTGTTGCTTCCAAGATGTCAGAAACTGATGTATCCTTTCTTACGTAAAGAGGTGTCCAATGAACTCACTACCCGAGACCATCCTGCAACAAGTGCGATCCCTCCCCGAGGGAGGCGTCCTGTCGCCCAAGGAGTTCCTGCACCTGGGCGGCAGGTCGGCGGTGGATCAGGCGTTCTCTCGGCTGGCCAAGGCCGGCAAGCTGCTGCGCGTGGCGCGCGGCGCTTACGTCGCTCCGGTTTCAGGTCGCTTCGGTTCTCGCGCCCCCAGCCCCGAGAAGGTCGTCAAGGCGCTGGCCGAGCAGAGTGGCGAAATCTTCGTGCCGCACGGCGCCAGTGCCGCGAATATCCTGGGCCTGACGCAGCAGGTTCCCATCCGCGAAGTCTACCTGACCTCTGGTCGAACCCGGAAGCTCAAGCTCGGACGCTCGGAAGTGCTGGTGAAGCACGCTCCGCGCTGGATGTTGGCACTGGGCACGCGGCCGGCAGGCGCGGCCGTGCGCGCGCTGGCCTGGATCGGACCGACGCACGCCGATGAGTCGCTGGCGTCGCTTCGTCGCACCCTGCCTCGTTCCGAATGGAAGGCGCTTACTTCGGCGCGTGCGACGCTACCTGGCTGGATGGCGCAAGCCATCGGCAAGGAAGCTGCTCGTGGCTGAATACTTCTTTTCTTTAAGCAAGAAGGATCAATACGAAGCACTTGAACACGGGCGTGCCGAAACCGGCCGCCCCGCCCATCTGCTCGAAAAAGACGTGTGGGTGGTGTGGACGTTACGCGCCCTGTTTGAGTCACCACTGTCGGCCGACCTGACCTTCAAGGGAGGTACGTCACTATCGAAAGTCTACAAGGTCATTGACCGCTTCTCCGAAGACATCGACCTGACCTACGACATCCGCAAGCTGATTCCGGACCTGGTCGGCGAAGGCGAAGCGTTGCCGGCCAGTCGTAGCCAGGCCGGCAAATGGACGCAGGCTGTGCGACGCCGGCTACCCGAGTGGATCACGCAGAACGTGAAGCCGGTGATTCAGAAGGCCCTGACGCGCGATCGTCTGGACGCCCGGCTCAAACTCGGTGGCCAGGATAACGACAAGCTGTTCCTACACTACCCCGCCTTGGCACAAGGCACCGGATATGTGGCACCAGTCGTTACCCTGGAGTTCGGCGGTCGAGCCACCGGCGAGCCGCACGAGGTATTTCAGGTGGCCTGCGATATCGCCGAACACTTGTCCGAGGTGTCATTCCCGACCGCTTCACCGTTGGTAATGAGCGTCGCGCGAACTTTTTGGGAGAAGGCCACGGCCGCGCACGTGTTCTGCGCACAGGGCCGCATCCGCAGCGAGCGCTACGCGCGGCACTGGCACGACCTGATCGCGATCGCACAAAGCACCCACTTCGCTGCTGTCATGACCGATCGCACGGTGGCAACAGCCGTCGCCCGCCACAAGTCGCACTTCTTCATTGAGAAGGACACCAACGGCCAAATAATCGACTACGCAGCAGCGACCACGGGGCATCTGAAAATCGTTCCCGAAGGCGAGGCCAAGGCCGCACTCGCAATTGACTACGCGGCCATGCTGGCCGACGAAGTGATGGTTGGCAATGCCTTATCCTTCGACAAACTGTTGGAAGCATGCGCCCACCTCGAAACAAAGGTGAACGGGGCCGCCGCGTGGGATCAGCAAATAGAGCAAGATACTGCTTCCGGCAAACTTGACCAACTAGCTGCAGAAGCGCTCGATGATTATCGCGCTGGCTCGACGCGAGAGCTTTGAGGCACACGGCGTCAATCGGCTAATTATTCATTTGTGCGGCCGCATGACGGCGCCGCACAACTCAGACGTTCAAATCCCCCGCCTCAGCCAATCAGCCAAGGCCTTATCCAAAGGCCACGCATAGGGGTAGCCCCATTCTCGCAAACGAACCGAGCGAATGGCGTTTGGTCGGGTAAGTTTAGCCAACCTTTCCGGATGTATCTTCGAGTTGGTTGAAATGAATGGCTTGAGGGGCGCTGCCATGGTCAAAGCCCTATCAAGCAAACGCACAGGTATTTGAAGAGGGCTGTTTTTGAAATTTTCAATGGCTTGCAACACCTTGCCGTAGTCATTGAAAAAAGCGTTTCCGCTGAAACGCCATTAACCAGTTGGAAGTCACCGCTGTTCATTGGTTCTGGGTTGGTACGCATGGCGATTACGACAAACTTGTCGGCTAATTATTCATTGGTGCGGCCGCATTACGGTGCCGCACACTTCAAACGTTCAAATCCCACGCCGCAGCCAATCAGCCATGGCACGATCCAAGGGCCAGGTATAGGGAAATTCCCATTCTTGCAAGCGAGTTGAGCGTATGGCGTTTGGCCAGGTGAACTTGCCCATCCATATCAAGGCATTAAGATCCTAGCCAGTTCTCCACCCTGAGTCCGTCTACACGTGCAAACTCACTTTCATTGTTGGTCACAAGCACAAGCCCCTCGGATCGGGCATGGCCCGCAATATGCAAGTCATTGACACCAATCACCTGCCCCTTCCTCTCCAGGTCGGCGCGAATATCACCGTACTGGGCCGCTGCCTCGGCCGCATAGGGTAATACATCCAGACGCGAGACAAAATCCTCAAGCACGGCAAGATTACGGCCTACCTGTTCACTTTTTTCAACGCCGTGGTGCAGCTCAGCTAGAGTGATCGAACTGATACACAGCTGCCCCGCCCGCTGGTTGAACCTCTCCAATACGCTCAGCGGCCGCCGCTTGATGACGTAGATAACCATGTTCGTGTCGAGCATGTACTTGAGCATCGGAAGTTCTTCAGAGAGGCTCTCGCTCGGGCTGCGACTGATCAGCGCGCTCCTGCATAAAGTCGTCGCTCACACTGGCCTCGCCCAGGAAAAAGCTGTCCCAGGTTTGGTCGGTGGGTGTCAGAATGCGCTCATTTCCCCGCACCCGAACATGCACGCGCTTAACCGATGCGGGGAATCGGGTTTCCACCGGCAGTCGAACGGATTGGGTACGATTGTTCTCAAACACCGTTCCGGTCTTTTTGTTCATGGCAACCTCCTCGGCGGCAATGCTATATATCGCAAATATATGGCACTCAACCTGCAAGCGCAACTCTCACAAGGCCTTGGTAAGGAGTTGGCACCTTTTGTGAAATGGGCAATCAACTTATAAATGTGTAGGAAAAAGGCGAATTCATTCAAGCCGAAACCCCCATTCCATTTGAAGGCATAGACATCAATGACGACCGCATAAACTGGAGTTTAAATCCATCGTTGCAATCGTTCGATTAATCGCGAAAGTTGGCTGAATTTGTCCTTAGATCGTAAACTCTGCAAATGAAAATACACGCCATCATCCACGAAGCACAAGAAGGCGGCTTTTGGACCGAGGTTCCCAGCATCCCCGGGTGCGCCACCCAAGGCGAGACCATGGAGGAATTGCTCAGCAACCTGAAAGAAGCCGTCGAGGGTTGCATGTCAAAGCCGGGCTCCGACGTCACCTCATGAAACTTGCCGGTATTGCGGATGCAGACTAGTGAGCTGTCGGCCATTTTCAATTCTCTCAAGACTTAAGAAGGAGGTTGAACAGGTCATCAGAAATTGAGAAGTTCCAAAACGATTTGCTGGAGGCCGTCCGACAAATGAAGGCAGGCAAAGCCGCCCGAGTTACGGAAGTCCAGAGACCACAAGCTGCCATTCCCTCAGACTGCAACGCCAATGTCGGAGATAACTCGCGCACATGGCCCAAGCCGACAATAAGCTGACCAGAATAACGAGCAAGGCGTTGGCTTGGCGGGTCATAAATCCAACAATGGATTGAAATATTTGAGTTGCTTGAAGCGACGAAAATCGTTGTCTGCCGAGCAAAGGGTTGCATCCAGCGATGCTGCGAGCACAGCAAGGAAAGTGTCGTTGGTCAGGTTCCCGCCTGATCCTGAAGCACGCAATTCGGTTGCGAGTTGTGGGTACATGCCGGGCGTTGCGTCAACCACCGACACACCGGGTACGCTAAGCCAGCGCTCCACGTACCCAAGTGCCTCGTTTACCGACATGGGGTGCTGCATGATTCGGGCGTGGGTAGTAATTCTGACAAAGGCCAGTAGAACAAGCCAGGACAGGCCAACGCTGTCTGGCCCGCTCAGCAATGCCTCCCACCACGCTCGTACTCGTTCGTGGTGGGGCGAATCGGCGTCGACTGCATAGATGAGCAGATTGGCGTCTACCAGCATCATTTACGTTGCTGAATCTTGCGCAGAAGTTCTTCATCCTCAAGCGCTGCGGCCAAGGAAAGGGCTTTGGTGAGATCATAGTTGGCGCGAACCTCACCCAGTCGGGTGGGCTTTTCACGGTAGGGCTGCTTGCGGGTGGCCCCACTCGCTGCCAGGCCAAGTTCAAGGGTTTCGTTTACCACCTGCTTGAAGCTCTTGCCAGAGCGATGAGCGAGATCCTTGAGAGCCTTACCAACAATGTCATCAAACGTTAACGTAGTGCGCATAGTGGCGTCCAAGCATCAAAACATCATTATAGTAGCATCATTATGCTACGCAACCCGCAAGCTAGCAAAAACTGACCAGGGTAATGAGCAAGGCGTTGGCTTGGCGGGTCACGGTCGAAGCTCAGGCTGCATAAGCGAGAGTTTATATCCCACGGCTCAACCAGTCAGACAATGCTTTATCCAAAGGCCATGCATATGGGTACCCCCACTCTTTCAACCGAACCGAACGTATAGCGTTTGGTCGAGTAAGTTTGGCCAGCCTTTCAGGGTGAATCTTCGAGTTGGTTGAAATGAACGTCTTGAGGGGAGCAGCGATTTTCAAACCCATTTCAAGCAAATTCACAGGTATCTTAAGGGGATTGGTTTTGAAGTTCTCAATGGCTTGCAGCACCTTTCCGTAATCATTGAAAAAAAGCGTTTCAGCTGAAACGCCATTGACCAGTTGGACTTCAGAACCAAGCATTGGTAGCTGTCTCAGCCAATGCATCAATGCCAGTAATTCTTCGATATAAATACCAGCCTTGGCCATATCTGGAATTAAATATATGGCTCTGTGACGTTTTAAGGATTCGCTAACCAATCGGCTTACATTTCCCCCTTCACCGGGCCCAAATACGACGCCTGGTCGAATGATACTTAAACGTCCGCCTGTCCTTTTTGCCCAATCAATGTGAATCTGCTCTGCCTGAAACTTGGATTGTCCGTAAGGGGTTTTTGGTTTGGGAGCTGAGTCTTCATCAACTTCGTCGGCATGTTCACCATAGACAGAAATACTGCTGGTAAAAATAATCTCTTTGCAGCCGGTTGAATCCGCAAGCCGGCAAATGTTTTCAGCACCCTTGATATTGGTCTCAAAGTACTCCTCGGGTCTGTGGCCTGGTTCACGGTGGATCGCAGCCAGGTTGACCAGTACGGCGCCAGAGGATGGCTCTTCGAGTAGCCGAATGCTTTCACGAACATCACATGAAATATATTTCAACCGATCGGTGTGTGAATATTTTTCAAGACCGCTTTGCCATCCAATTTGTTTCGGATCGCGGATATCGAACAAGCTTACTTTTGAATTGGGGAATTGTGACAAGACCGAATTTGCCAGATGCTGGCCAATGAACCCAGTTCCACCAAACAAGTGCCAGCAATTTGCCTCAGAAGGCTCCATGTAAATCTCGAAAGCTCCTATTTGCTCGATTCTGACTTGGTGATAGCCGCTACGTTTGAAGAAATTCAACTATGCCCCGAATAGTAACCCATCTATTGCACAGTGGCGTAAGCATCAGGTTACACTTTGGCTGGGTAGCAATTCGACAATGCCGCCAGACTCGACAATAATCTGCAGCAGCCAATGGTCTTACTGGGGTCTTACTGGGGTCTTACTGGGGTTTTACTGGCTGGGGATGATAAGGAAAATCACAATGCAAGAAATTGCCATCGTTGGAGCAGGCTTCTCAGGCGCAGTTATCGCAAGGGAATTGGCTGAAGCGGGCATAGCCGTTGCCGTATTCGATAGCCGCTCACACGTTGCTGGAAATTGCCACACAGAGCGAGACCCGGCTACTGGCGTAATGGTCCACAAATACGGGCCGCACATATTTCATACCGATAACGAGCGTGTATGGGCGTATCTGAACAAATATACGCGATTCATGCCCTATACCAATCGGGTAAAGACCACAGCACAAGGGCGAGTATTCACGCTGCCGATTAATTTGTTAACCATCAATCAATACTTCGGCAAGACTTTTTCACCCACCGAAGCCAAAGCGTTTATCGAAAGCAAAGCAGATCTCAGCATTCAAGACCCGCAAAACTTTGAGGAGCAAGCACTGCGTTTTGTGGGTAAAGAGCTTTATGAAGCATTTTTCAAGGGCTACACCGAAAAGCAATGGGGTTGCAGTCCAACACAATTACCCGCCAGCATTCTCAAGCGGTTGCCAGTGCGTTTCAATTACGATGACAACTACTTTAACCACCCTCACCAGGGTATGCCAGAGCATGGCTACACAGCCATTGTGGAGCAGATTCTTGATCACCCCCTCATCGAAGTTAAGCTGAAGAGTTTCTTTCAAAAATCTCAACGGAATGAATACCGGCACGTGTTCTACAGCGGCCCGATAGATGCTTGGTTTGATTATGAATTGGGTCGACTCGGCTATCGCACCCTGGACTTCAAAGAGATTCGTAGTGAGGGAGATTTCCAGGGCTGCGCCGTGATGAACTATGGGGATGAGTCAGTACCCTACACGCGCATCAGCGAACACAAGTATTTCTCACCCTGGGAGTCACACGAAAATACCATCTGCTTTGAAGAATACAGTCGGGAGTGCGGAGCGGACGACATACCTTATTACCCTATCCGTCTGGTTGATGAAAAAACCCTGCTTTCCCGTTATGTGGGTTTGGCAGAAAATGAAGAAAACATTTCATTCATAGGCAGATTAGGTACCTATCGCTATCTGGATATGGACATAACCATAGGTGAAGCACTCAACACAGCAGACCAATTTCTGCCCTTGTTCAAAAACAAAAAAACCGTACCCAGTTTTTTTGTAGCACCGATTTAAGGATGGAAGTGTACAAAAGAAAAGTTGCCGCAGTGATCGTTACGTTCAACCGGCTGGAAAAACTTAAAGACACCCTGGAAAAAACTTTTGCTGAGCCCTTTTCAGCAGTAGTGGTTGTCAACAATTGTTCCACCGACGGTACCGGCAATTGGCTTGATGGCCTGCATGAGCCCAGGCTGCATATCATTCACAGCCCAAGCAACCAGGGTGGCGCTGGAGGTTTTCACCAGGGCTTTGAATATGCCGCGCAAAAACTACCTGAATGCGATTGGTTGGTGGCTTTTGATGATGATGCTTACCCCCTGCCCGGCACGCTTAAGCAGTTTGATGCATTAGATGTTCCGGCAGAAGTAGGCAGTGTAGCTGCAGCAGTATACTTGCCCGATGGCCGAATCAGTGAAATGAACCGCCCCAGCGTGAATCCTTTCTGGCATTTAAAGAAATTCTTGTCCACCGCATTAAGAGGACGGCAAGGCTTTCATGTTGCCGATGCTGATTACTCTCTCACAGAACACAAAGAGATTGACGCATCATCTTTTGTAGGTTTTTTCCTCCGCCTTTCGCTAATCCGCGAAGGACGGATTGGCTTGCCTCGAACCGAACTGTTTATTTATGCCGATGACATTATCTACGTACTGGAAATGCGTAAAACTGGGGTGAAACACTGGTTTGTACCCTGGCTAGAGTTTTCGCATGATTGTCAGACTTTGGTGAATCAAAAGGGTGTTTATCGGCCGCTGTGGAAAGTCTACTTCGTCGTCAGAAACCGGTTAGAAATGTACCGTATCGTGTCGGGTGTGGCATTTCCAATCGTCCTGCTGATTAAAATTCCAAAATTTTTCCTGGAAGCGCGGTTCTATGCGCCAAACGAACGCATGCGCTATTTGAAGGTAAGTGCGAAAGCCATGTGGAACGGGATTTGCCGCAACTTTTCAAAAACGTTCCAACAGGTAATTGCATTAAGTGAATAGAGAGAATTCAGCACCGACGACACAGCCAGTGCATCGAATGAAGGCACTTTTTCATCGATCCTCCTTCATCCGAAGGACCGCCAAGGTATTGATCCTGCGATTGCTCAATACACTCGCCTGGAAACGCCCTGAATTGCATTTGCGCATGATTGTTTGGTGGGTGGTTCGGAAGTCTGGATATTTTGAACTTGTTCAGAGGTGCAGAGATGAACTCGTAGAATCCCCACTGCAAGTATCTCACCTTGAATTGGTTCCAGGCCGCTCGAGAAAGCGAATATTGTATGTGATCCATTGGTACGAGCTTGGCGGCGCAGAGTCATACGCTCTGTACACGATCAGGATAGCTCGCGAACTGGGCCACAAGTGTTTTTGTATCTCAACCGTTCCGGGGCAACACAAAGAGCGCTCGGCGTTTCAAGCCCAATGCGTTGAAACACTGCACTATGAGGGCAAAACAACAGGCCAGAGCTTTGAGAATTTCGTTGCAGATTACATGCGAGAACATCTTATTGACGTGGTTCACATTCATCACAGCGCTCTCATGTACGAGGCTCTTCCAGTCCTGCGACAAGAGTTTCCCCGGATTTTGATCGTTGACTCCACCCACATTGTCGAGTACTACAGTGGCGGGTTTCCACGGTTGTCTGCCCAATACGCTGACTACATCGATACGCACAATGTGATTTCAAAGAATCTAATTCAGGTACAGAAGGCAATCTACCGGGAAACCTTTGGAAGCGAGCTTGAGCATAAAAAGTTCTTCCTGACGTACCTATCCAGCCTGTCGAAAGCAGAAAGTATTGAAACGAGAAACCCCAATCGCAGCGGGAAAGTAATCACATTTTATGGAAGGCTAGTGGCGCAAAAACAGCCAAATATCTTCGTAGCAATCATTGAATATTTGATCGCCGAACATCCGGAATTGGATGTGGAAGCCCACATCTACGGCGAAGGAGATATGCAGGCCGCTCTTCAATCCAAAATCAAAAAGTCAAAGTGCCCCGGTAGATTCCACTTTTTCGGCCGCTGCGATGATAAAAAGGCAGTTTTTGAGAGCTCGGATATCCTGTTACTGACCAGTCTGAACGAGGGGGTTAGCCTCACCTCATACGAGGCTTTGTCATACAATCGGTTAGTTGTCTCGCCTGACGTCGGCTCGCAATTCGAACTTCTCTGCCAAGAGTGCCTGGTTCCCCTGACCTCCAAATTTATCGCAAATGCTGCCGAACGGTTGTTTGAGTTTTTGTCGAATGAAGCACAATACAACGAAGCGCTGACAAAGAATGCCCACAATCTTGAGCACATCCGGAAACAGGAAGTGAGCTGTGCTGCCATCGACCACCTGTACGCAAACCAATTATGAGAATTATTGCAGTCATCGTCACATATAACCGTCCCGAAAAACTTGAGAAAAGCATTCGCGCAATCTATGACGGGCAAGTGACGCCGTATGAACTGGTAGTGGTTAACAACTTCTCGACAGACGAAACAGGCAGTTTGCTGAATCGTCTCCAACGAGAATTCGAAACCCTCAAGGTTTTTGAAACCAGAAAGAACCTGGGTGGCGCTGGCGGTTTCTTCGTTGGACTAAAAGCTGCCTATGATCGCGGAGCAACGCACTTCTGGATCATGGATGATGATGCCTACTGCCAGAGAACGGCGCTGAGTCAATTGGTCAGCACATGCGAGGAACTAACCAAAATCGAAGACATTGGATTCTTGTGTTCCCGTGTCAACTGGACAGATGGTCAGATTTGCGAAATGAATCAACCAGAAGCGGCTTGGGATTGGATGAGAAGATTCGACGAGTCGCGGCTGCTTGTCAAAGTTATGTCATGTTCCTTTGTGGCCTGCTTTTTTTCTCGGGAAGTGCTAAACCAAGTTGGTTTACCTATCAAAGAATTCTTTATCTGGTTCGATGACCAGGAGTTCACTCACAGGATCTCGAAGCTTTACCCATGCTATGCCGTCATGAACAGTATCGTCACGCACGACATTCCGCGGAACCAAGGCACTTACTATGCGGAAATCACCAATGAGACCATCTGGAAGTTTCGCCACGGCGCTGCTAACGAAAGTTGGTTCAGAATGTGGAGGAAAAGTCCATTTCACTGGCTGCTATTCGTGGCTCAAAAGAACTGGGACATGCATCGGGGCCGTGTCTCTGTTAACAACCGAGTTCGAGTAAATCTGGCAATTCTGAGCGGCATGTTCCGCCGATATCGAGTAACCGGTGTGGAGGATTGCAAGCTCGACGATTACATCCGCTAATGCTAACCCATCGTCTTGTTGACGGGAGTAACCATTCTGCTCATTGCTAAATGTCTTGGGAATTGAATATTCCGTGGGAAATTCTTTTCAAGGCTCGCACTGAATATAGAAGAGGACCGATGCGTTTGAACGGTGTGGCCATGAAGTGATACCAGAATGGTAAAAAAATTGTTCGGATTCTTCGGTTTCTTGCTTCTGGATGGGCGACGAGAAGCTTTTTGTATATCTGGCCATTGACATGCCGGTCAAGGCGCCGTGAGTAGGCCACGCGGCCCCATAACATTACCTGATACTGCAAAACATTTTTCCTGACTTGCAGCTCCAACCCAGCCACCTGATCGACATAGCTATAGACATCCAGGCCTTCCATCAACTCTAGGGCGAGTTTCTCCGTCTTCACTCTTTGACTTCCATCGTGTGCCCCTCGAAAGTAATTCATGGGCCTTGAACTGAAAACCACGTCACCTCGCGACAACAATTGCGACCAGAACATCCAATCCCCCGCCAGGCGCATGTTTTCAGGCGATCTCAGTCCATCCTTCAACAGGGAAGCTCGGAACAGAACGGCGCTCGCGTTCAGTATGGTGTTCTTGAACACCATGTACTTCGCCAACTCTGACCGGCCGGAGTTTGTAAAATCATCGTTCCAGCGTACAGCGTCCGCAAATTCCTCATACCATCCGCGCACTAGATTTTGAGTTTTGAAAGTTTCACCCTCGATCACCAGCCACGATTGACAATAGGCCAGTGCTGCTTCGGGGTTTGCATCCAGTGCAGCAACCAACACTTCAAGAAACCGCGGATCGGAGTAATCATCGCTTTCCGCAATCCAGATGTAATCCCCGGTGGCCAAGTCGAACCCCCGGTTCCATTGTTTGAATGGGCTTCCACTATTGTTTTCATTAAGGCAGACCCGGATTCGGGGATCTTTGGAATATGCCCTGAACACTTCGAGACTTTTGTCCGTCGACGCGTCGTCAAGAAATAGCAATTCAAAATCTCCAAACGACTGCCCAAGAACACTTTCAAGTCTCTGCGCGAGGAATTTCTCGTGGTTGTAATTCGGAACAATGACAGAAACCCTAGGCATGCCGAATCACCCTCCCAACCGCGCGCGCAGGGTCGCTTCGAGATAAGCACGGCCGTACTTCTGATCCGGTTCGAGATGACAACCCTCAGCCCACTCGTTCCAAGCATTAATGAATACGAATTGCTCCCCTGACGGCAGCCGAGTGCGCGTCTGTTCGATGACGTGCGACAACCAGGCCTGATATTTTTCTGGGGTTGATCCCAACCACATGTCGGCTTGGCCTTGACGTCTGGCGGTTTTATCCCAAGAGGGCGCCACGCCACGAAATTGCTTGTAGCCTGGTAAGGGCTTGGCCAGCATGTTTTCAACTAGCGAATCGTAGCTATAAACGTTGTATCGCCGGAAATCTTTGTGACCAAACTTCCGTACCAATCGAGGAAAAAGCCCCTGATTAATGGGGTCTCCTTTGACAAACCAATCCGGCGCAAACTCAACCGCCGCGTCGAATCCGGTGTCCATGGGAGTTTTCCGCACTCCAATGCTTTCTACCGAGGCCAAAAAGATTTCACCGATCCCAGCTTTGCTAGCCTCTTCACGCCAAAGCTCTGCAGTGGCGCGGGGCTCTGGGAACAAACCCACACGATACACCAGAAAAAGCGGCTTCCCGTCAATGCGGAGATACCGCGAATCCTCAAAAGCGGGGAAAAGTGAGCGTATGTGAGCACGATCATCCTCACGGCTATAGTTCTGACCTAGTAGCACGTCATGGTCCAGTCCATCCCAACGCCTGGTCCAGTTTTCATTGGCCCAACAAAGGCAAATGGGAAAGTCGGGTTGGCGAGATCGCAAAACCTCGTTGAACGGCCTCTCCAATAATTCCCGACCATTGAACCAATAATGGTAATAGCAGAAGCCATTAATCCCGTGCGCCCTGGCTAGCTCAGCCTGCGCAATCCGGGTATCCTCAAGTCGAAGGTCGTAAAAACCCAAGTCGGCGGGCAGGTGGGGTTGGTAATGGCCTCTAAACAATGGGCGTCCCTTGGCGACGTTACGCCATTCCGTGAACCCTTTCCCCCACCACGCATCGTTTTCAGGAATTGGGTGAAATTGAGGTAAATAGAATGCAATTAATTTTAGGCCATCGTGCGCGGTCATGTCGTCTTTGTCCTGCTGTCTGAATGCGCCAATGCATTGGCTACTGCCTGCAGATATCCGTGGCCATTTACTAGGTCTGGTTCGAGATGGTTGCCTTCAGCCCATTCGTTCCAGGCATTAATGAATACGAATCTTTCAGAGGAACCAACTCTGGGGCTGTTTTCGATTGCTGACTGCAGAATACGCTCAAATTTTTCCGGGCTGCCGTTACGAATCACAATCCCTCGTTCACCTCGCCTGGGCGTGTTGTCCCAGTCGACGAATACGCTGGGAATTGTCGGCACCATTGAGACAAAATCATCCATGCATGCGACGGCTTCCTCGTATTCGTAGACTTTCAGCCACGGCTTGGGAATGCCTTTCTTCATGTTGCGCATCAATCTCGCTAATGTGCTGGATTCATCGAGCGCTGCTGGGAGCGCGCCAAGCTGGGGCCTGAAATCCAGCGTATGGTCGAAACCGAGCGACCTGGCGTCAGTGCCTCTGCAATGCGCATTTACACCAATCAGGAAAGGATCTGGCAGTCCATGCTTTAGACTCACATCGCGCAAGGTGGCGCAGGTCTTTCGTGGATTGGGTAAATCCAGAGGACGATAAATCAGGAACACCGGTCTCCCGTCAACTCGCAACTGCCGGTGATCCGCAAATGCCGGCATAAGGCTTCGTGCATGTTCAACATCGTCCTGATCGGAGTAAGTCTGCTGAAGCAGAATACTCCGCTCCTCACCCAGCCAGCGTCGTGACCAAGTTTCATTTGCCCAACACAAACAAAATGGAAAATCGGGGTTGCCGGAGCTAATTACCTCGTCGAATGGGCGGTTCAGTAATCGGTGCCCTTGGAACCAGTAGTGGTAGTAACAAAACCCAGTTATTCCAAAAGATCGAGCCAATTTCGCTTGCTCCTCGCGTACTTCTGGTACCCGCAGATCGTAGTAGCCCAAGTCTGCTGGCAATTGTGGCTGATTATGCCCTGAGAAAAGCGGGACGCTTCGCGCTACATTTGTCCATTCAGTAAATCCCTTCCCCCACCACTCATCGTTTTCCGAGATGGGGTGAAATTGAGGCAAATAGAAAGCAATGAGATTTATAACTTTGTTAAACGTGCCCATGGTCAAATTTGCTGCCTTCATATTGAGAGTTCGGCCATCTCGCTCGAAAAGTTAGTTCTTCCATACTGATAAGTCTATTGCCAACAATTTTTCGAGCAACTCGATATCTGAACGATAATAGGATTTGAGCACACGAACATCACTGGAAAGTAATTTTCCCTTGCTTCCGAACACGTTAATGTATTCGAAGAAATTTTTCGATGGTTTGTCCTCATGGAGGCGCACATTTGTATCGAAATTGTAGCTGTCCGAAACGTCGAGAAAAGCACAGATATCTTTCAAAATTGCCGCTGAGTCCTGGGCAAACTGTTCATACAAATAAATGCGAACTCTCTCTCTGGGGAAAATTTGAAGATATTGCGAAATCGCGCCGCCGTACATCCCTAGTCGAATGTATTGTTGACCTTGTGGCAGCCTTTCGTTTTTACCCGATAGTTCATCCTTAATACACTTTTTGAATGACCTCCTCTCGAAACCCCAGCGACAATACATTCGGTAATTAGAGAATGCGCGGCGAATAGGATCCCTCAATACCGCTATCAGTTTCACTTCTGGAATTACGGCTTGTATGAGTTTCGCGCAGGACGGGTTAGCCAGATAAGCTGTAGAAGCCTCGCCAATTGCGATGGCATCGCCGGCCCCCTCGAACAAATTTGCATATTCCTGCAGTATTGTGACGCCACCCGACAGCACCTTTTCCTCTTGCGGCAAATTTGTAGCGAGCGACCTTCCGGCAAGGGCGAAATACATTGGCTCCTTAATCTTCGACATGAAAATTTCTGGATGCTGATCCAAATAATTGTGAAGTGACGTCGTGCCAGCTTTGTTCGCGCCAATGATCAAAAAATTAGGCAGAATCACAGTTTGAGCAATTTAGTATCAGCCGCAGGCAACGAGTCCTTATTGCGCAACGTCTGGCGTTTGGTATTTTTCAAGATGACATGATTAACGATTTTCAGTAACTTGGGAGCAGAAACCGTCACATCGTGCTGTGTCGCAACTTTTGTCTTGGCCGCCATGCCAAGCCTCCGGCACTGGTCCGGATTTTCTATAAGGCCGACAACCGCCGAGGTCATCGCTTCTATATCCAGATGAGGCACGATGATTCCCGCATCCCACTCAACGAACTCAGGCATGCCACCGCAGCCTGCAAAGCACAAGATCGGCTTACCAACAGCAGCGGCCTCAAGACAAACGAGAGGGTACGGGTCCTCCCTCGAAACCAGGGCAAAAATATCGGAAGCGGCAAAGTAGTCAAAGGGATTATCCACCTGCCCGGTGAATAGAATCTTGTCCTCCAATCCAAGTGTGCTTACCATTTGCTCGATTTTCGTTCGATGATGACTGCTTTCCCAGCCGCCAACCCACAGAAAATAGACTGTTGAGTCCGTTACGCGCCGGTTTACTTCATGGCATAGTTCTACGAACAGGTCCTTTCCCTTACGCCATGACTCATGGCCACTGCCGACGACGACGGTTACACCGTCTGGCAGATTTAGTCGTCGGCGCAACGTGCCTCGTTGGTGCTCAACATCGGCGACAGCCCCAACAGCGATGAATTCATGAACAACCTCAATCGAAGCCGGATCTATTCCGTGCTGATCGATCAGGTTATTCTTGACTGCGTGTGCAGCAGCGATATAGAAATCTGTATGGTGCTTGATGTGTTCAAAATTCACTTCACCACTGGCTTTGATCCAGTGCTCGAGTTCATGAACGTGAGTGACAACTGGACAATTTAGCGGTGCAAGCCATTCCAGCAGATTGCCAACTGTAATTGTATTGGCGTAGATCAGATCAAACTCTTGGGCCTTAAGCTCTTTCAAGAGCTTATCTCGCGCGTCTTTCTCTGGCATTTCGGGGCGTGCCCAGATTCGGCGCAGCCAGGATTTGGGTAGTGATATCTTCGCATCGGCATCCGAAGGCAAGGTCCTAGTGAGGCCAAGCTCTGCAAACTTCTGCACCATGGGGCCGTCGTCTCGTATTAGCACCTCGAAACTGCAAAATCGCTCCTGCTTCAGCCATGAAACCAGGTGATAGAGCACGAGTGGAGCACCCGTAAGTGTTGCTGAGTGACAAAGAAATAAAACCTTTGGAACGAATCGCTCAAGTTGTGGTGGAGTAAAAACCGAACTTGTCGGTGTCGAATTCTGAATCATGTCCGTCGATCGGTCGTCAAAGAACGCTGAACGATAATATCCTGCATAGAAGCTAACGGCCCACAACTAATCACGACGCATGAGTGATTCATAGAAATCGGCGCCAAAGGTATCTCAGCGGCTTGGTTAGGCGCCAAGATCTGCTATTGAGCAGTCCCGCGATCTGATTATCATGCTGTAATGCGGCGTCGTTAAGTGCTGCGATTTGATTATCATGCTGTAATGCGGCGTCGTTAAGTGCTGCGATTTTTCTGTTTAGGTGCTCAATCCGCGCTTCCCGCTGCGTTACTGAATACAACAGACTCGCTTTTTCATCTTCGAGGAAGTTGACGAAATTGAAGATTGGGACGACCGCTGCCAAATCAGCCTTAAGCTTGTTCAGAACATCATACACTCCAATCGCATCCAGAACCTCCTGATCGCTCGCGACCAGCGCCAATAATTGGTAGAGGCTCCCGACGCAGACCGGCGCTCGATTGTCGCGAAGCAATTCAGGCAATGAAAATTGAGAATGACAAAGATGCGGCTGCAAAAACACATTCTCGAATTCCCTTACCGATGGGCTGTCCCGTGAAGGCAACGGCAAATTGAGAGAAGACGACATCCTTACGAGCTGCTCGTATGGAGCATTCAGCAGTCTTTCATAATCAACGATAACCCTATCTGAATCGTTCGTTTGAAGCACCGCTGGTAGCATGTGTTGCAACCAAAGCAGGTAAGCCCTCTCGGCTGGTATATTATTTCTCTCCCCTAAGGAAACGACAACACTCACAGGGTTTCGGAGTGCAATTACATAGCTAACCTTGCATTCCAAACTCTGAAAAATTTCTGCCCAAAAAGACAGTAGTCTACAAGTTCGCGGATCTTTAAAACCCCATATCCCTTTACACTCAATCATTTTTTTGGAAACCAGTTGAGTTGCTTTAGATTTCAATCTACTTACTTCTTCTTCATTCTCGAATTGCTCCCAAGCAAGAGCTAGTCGAACATAACCAGAACCCTGACAGGCTAAAAGCTGATCGTTGATTTCTAGAACTGATTGGTCTTCCCAAAAGCCAGTTGGATTGTCAAATCCAGCTGGGTATAAGTCTTCCCCCAATTCAACGCCAAGGAGTGTTAGTGCACGTGTAATTGCACTTGTACCGCTACGGTGCATACCGAGCACGACAATGATGCGCTTTGCACTTTCTTCACTCACTCTGCTGCTACTCCATGCATCGTCTTGTCCAGAAGCTCAATCTCTGCAACGCAACTGAAGTCTACTATTGCAGTGGCGGTGTCGGCTGAAATCGGCCATACCCTGAACATGCAAATGTCCAACACGCGATGCAAATAGGTTTCTTCCTCTCTATAAGTGCCGGTTACTCCTGCATTGAGAAAGTATAAACCTGAGTTCAGGTTGCAGGTGAAACGGAATTCGACACTTACTGAAGTTCCAGCAGCCTGATACGGGATACCTTGACCTCCGCTTGGGGCGGAGACCGATCCGCCCAATTCCAGGCCGCTGATTGTTTTGATCAACATGCCAAAACGAACATTCGTGACGTCCTGGTCGAATCGCACCTTGTACATGTAGCGATAACTTTCCCCACGCTTGAGACAATTTACTTTGTCGCCCGACAGGGTCAATATTTCAGGAGATGCAATGAACGCACCATTTGACGCATACTCCAAGGTACTTTGTGGCTTGAGGTCGGAATCAAACAGTTCTTCCGGAACATGCTCATCTGTGCCCTGTCCTCTTTCTATTGACTGGCGCGTTTCCTGCCGGGGGCTAGGTAGTGGTATCCCTTGCTGCTCTCCGCTGAGAGACGATCTTATGTCTTCACGAATAGTCTTATACTTATCTTGCGGTGCATAGATCAGTTTCTGGTACTTCCCAACGATTATTTTCGGGACTCCAATCGCCAGTTTTTCTCCGGAATCAAGGAGCATTGCATAATCACAGAGCTGCACCACCTCCCTGCCCGAGTGAGAAACAAAGAGAATGGTCGAGCCATTCTGCTTAATTGATTCAATGCGCGCAAAACACTTGCGCTGGAACAACTCGTCACCTACAGAAAGTGCTTCATCCACGATGAGTATTTGTGGGTTGACATTAATGGCCACTGCAAAGGCTAATCTGACCATCATTCCGCTCGAAAAGGTCTTGACGGGCTGATCTATGAATTGGCCAATATCCGCAAATGCGGCGATGTCATCGAAACGCGATTCAATTTCGCCTTGGCTCAACCCAAGTATCGCGCCGTTCATGAATACATTTTCTCTCCCGGTAAACTCGGGATTGAAACCAGAGCCCAACTCCAGCAAAGCGGCGATCCGGCCGTTGGTTTCCAATTCGCCGTTGGTGGGAGCAAGCGTACCGCAGATCATTTGCAGCAGCGTGGATTTGCCGCTGCCATTACGTCCTATGATACCAATGGTTTCGCCCTTTCGTACTTCGAACGACACATCCTTGAGCGCCCAGAATTCGCGAAAATACTGTTTGACCGGAAGTCCGGTGAGTCTCTGCATGCGGGGATAGATCGAATGCTTCAACCGGTCATGTGGCTGGTTGAAAATCTTGTAGCATTTGGAAAGGTTTTTGACCCTGATGGCAAACTCATCACCGCTCATTGTGAATCTCCCAATGATTCTTGAATGGCGATTTCAGTCATTGCTTTACATCGGGCATGACGGGGTACGGTGCCCTGAACATCCCGATCACAGAACATCGGCAAATCCCTTGCGCGATTTCTGGAACCATACAAATCCACCCCAACAGATGAGCATACCCGCAAACAGCATGATTGCCCACTCCCCAATGTTCGGCATCTTACCAAAAATCAAGGTGTTGCGGCTCGCTTCGATGATGAATGCAAGCGGGTTCAGGCGGACCCACCCTTGGTATTTTTCTGGAAGCGCGCTGATCGAGTAAAACACCGGTGAGAGGAACAGCAATATGGTGGTAAACATGCCGGTGATCTGACCAATGTCGCGAACATATACGCCCAGCCCGGAAAGGAACCAGGTAAACCCGATGGCGGCAAAGATCAGTGGTAAAAGCACCATTGGAAAGAGTAGCGCGGTCCACATGAGTTGATGGGTCAGGATCAGTTGCGCGAGTAAAAGGACGGCAATGTTCACGGCAGTGTGAAATAGCGCTGACCCAAGCGCCACACACGGAAGAATTTCCAAGGGAAAAATGACTTTCTTGACGTAATTGACATTCGACAGGATCAGACTGGGAGCACGGTTGATGCATTCGGCAAAAAGTCCGTG
Source organism: Lysobacterales bacterium (assembly GCA_034440115.1). Taxonomy (GTDB): domain Bacteria; phylum Pseudomonadota; class Gammaproteobacteria; order Xanthomonadales; family SZUA-36; genus JAWXBM01. The sequence goes on from JAWXBM010000016.1 coordinate 26,492, forward strand.
GACGATTAAGCCCACAAACAGCACGATTGCAAACGTGCCTTTGCTCTCATCGCCTCCAATCTCCCAGCGCGCCTTGAACACCACCGAAAAGACAAAGGTGTAAATGAGCAACATGAGGATCGGGTTAAACAGGGACCACGCCAGCCCTACCATCGAGCCGCGGTATCGCCCGACGACTTCGCGCTTGGTTAATGCCAGAGCAAGCCCGCGGTTACGCCAGAGGCTGACAGCCATTTCTTTTGGAGAGGTGTCGAATTTTTGCATTCAGTTTCGACTCGCAAACGCATCTTTTGTGTCGCCAGAGGTCAACACAGAGTTCCGATGCTCAGCAATGATGTTGCTAACTAATGGCCGCCAGGCCAACTCGCGCGAGGCCAGCAAATCCCGCCCCATGCTACGCAGCAATGCACCGAAGTGCAGCAACTCGGAATCGGGTGTGTAAACGGTTTCTTTCAGGGGACGATCCATCGCAGTTTGAATATTCCTGTTTCCCTTCCCAATCCGCCATGGTGAGGCATGTGGCTTGGGGAACCAGTCTACCTGAAGCCTGCTGGAAAACTAAACGATTTGCTGATTATGTCTTGTAGAACTGGCTTTGCCAGGCCTGGACCTTTGGCAATCAAAGCAAGCATTTCAGCACCAAATCCGGATGATCGGTAAAAACGCCATCCAGTTTTTCCTTCACGCGAAGCCAATTCACTGCTTGCTCAAGGCTGGTAAAGGGTTTGGGCAATTGATCCGCTGCCTCTCGTGAACTCAAGCCTGCCTTGATGAAATTGATTGTCACTGGTTTGGAATATGAGTTCACCTGAAACTTTTACGCGTAATGAGCCCACATTCGCAGCATTTTTACGATTCACACCCGGCTTTTCCAATAGCTTGGAGCGCGATGCAAATGCATTAAAGCAATAATCAGTATTCCATCCCCTTCATCGGAGTATAAAACTCCATACGGGAATCGGCGAACCAATGCACGTCGGACATCCCCTTCGAGAACCATCCAGGCATGTGGATAAGCAATGATGCGTTGGACCGCCGAAGACACTTCAACTGCGAGAGACAGCCCCAGACCCGGCTCCAGATCCTCATAATATTGAATCGCTTCAAAAAGCTCCGTCTCCGCATCCGGATGGAAGCGAAAACTCATCCTTCAAACCGTTTCCACATTTTTTCTAATACTTGTTCACCAGGGACAGTTGCAACGGTGCCGGATCGAACATCTTCCAAACGCTTCCTGGCAATCGCTGCCCACTTCTTGTCAATGTCTGACTCCGATGGATTTAGGCTGCGAAGAAGCGAGTCGACCACTTTAGCCCGTTCTTCTTCCGGCAAAGACTCTGCTTCAGTGATTAGATCTTTAAGTTTCATTTAACTACCTCAGCTTCGTATGAATCCAAACGCCGACCCAGTTCAGATTTCTGATCGGAGCCATATGGTTTCGCGGACTGATTAGCCGCAATACTCTCTCACAGATTTTCGACCAACCGATTCCGCTCATCTACCGGATTTTGTTTAAGGCCACTGCTCATTACCAGATCATACTCCCGATGGCTCTACTGTTCAGCGAGCATAACTTCGTCTTACCGTGCGCGGACCAATTCCTTACAGACGTAAGCGTGTTTTTCCTACAAAAAGCCATGCGGCATGGCGTTGGGGTATCGCACCCAGCCCTAGCAGATTCTGCGATTGCAGGTCGGAATCGGGGCTATATATGGTTTCTTTCAGGGGACGATCAATGGTGTTAGTCGGCCTCTGCCGTTTCCCTCTTCAAATCAATGAACTGTGCGGCATGGTTAATTACCCGTCATGCCGGCCTTTGAGCCGGTATCCATACGTAATTGAGTGCTCATCGTGTTTTGGATCCCGGGTCAAGCCCGGGATGAC
>JAWXBM010000017.1:0-8702 GCA_034440115.1 Lysobacterales bacterium
AGGAAAACGAGTATAAGAGGTTGTTTCAGTAAAATTTTGTTCATAAACATGCCCGCCTTGGTGCAATATGCGGGTTAAGTCTGGCCCAGTTGGGGTAACTCATCCATGGGCCACCTTGGGCGAGCAAAAATCCGCTCTGGCTCCTGCTGGCCGGCCATCAGCCGGTAATAGCCTGCCAGGGCAATCATGGCGCCATTATCGGTGCAGAATTCGATACGGGGACAGGCTACCGACCAGCCATGCTTTCGGCCAGAGCGATCTAAAGCCTCACGCAACGCCAGGTTGGCACCCACGCCGCCCGCAATCACCAACTGTTTGCTGCGGGTTTGTTGCATAGCTCGTCGGCACTTGATTTCCAGCGTATCCACCACAGCCAGCTGGAAACCCGCAGCAATATCCTCGCGGGCACCCGCTGCATCGGCATGCGCTTGCCACAGGTTGCGGGTATGGGTTTTCAGGCCGCTGAAACTGAAATCCAGACCGGGCCGGTCCGTCATCGGCCGGGGAAAAGCGTATAAGTTGGCATCACCATCTTTAGCGTAACGCGACAAGGCGGGTCCGCCCGGATAGCCCAACCCCATCAGCTTGGCGGTTTTATCAAAAGCCTCACCGGCGGCATCATCCAGGGTTTCACCCAACAGTCGGTACTGGCCGATAGCAGCCACTTCGATCAACATCGTATGACCACCAGAAACCAGCAAGGCCACAAAGGGAAACTGCGGCGGATTGTCTTCCAGCAAGGGTGCCAGCAAGTGGCCTTCCATATGATGCACCCCTACGGCAGGAACACCCAGCGCAAAGGCCAGTGAGCGCCCCAGTGACGCGCCCACCAACAAGGCGCCGATCAATCCAGGCCCTGCGGTATAAGCCACACCATCGATTTCAACTCTACTGCAGCCGGCATCGTTCATGCACTGGTCCAGCAGCGGCAGCAGCTTGCGCACATGGTCGCGTGAGGCGATCTCTGGCACCACGCCTCCATATGCTGCATGTATATCGACCTGCGAGAACAAGGCGTGCGACAGCAGGCCATGCTCGCCATCGTAAATGGCAACGCCGGTTTCGTCACAAGAAGTTTCAATGCCCAAAACGCGCATGCGAGATAATCCGAATCTGCTAACAACAGGCGCGCAGTATAAAACGTATGAAAAAAAAGGGCATCGTAGCTTCGGGTCATTCGGAAACTTCACGGGCGGATGCAGAAATCCTGCGTGCGGGTGGCAATGCCTATGCTGCAGTAATGGCAGCCTCGTGTGCTGCAATGGCTGCAGCACAATCTGTTTTTTTGGCGGGGTTCACGCCGTTCAGTTTCACCCTGACGGCGGGTTTCCGGAGCGGGGACTCAAGCCGGGATGGTGCCGTAGTTATCGCGTAGTAATGGTTTAGTAATGGTTTAGGGGTTCCTTGGGATTGCATAGGGCTTGTAAGCCTTGTTAGAATAGTCGGCTACGTTCTGAGCAGCTCAATTTTGAGCACCAAGGAAAGAGTAAAGTCAATGCCAAGTGTGAAAATTCGGGAAAATGAACCCTTTGAATACGCGCTGCGCCGTTTCAAGCGCTCCTGCGAAAAGGCAGGTGTGCTGGCTGAAACCCGCCGTCGCGAATTCTATGAGAAACCGACTCAGGAGCGTAAGCGCAAAGCAGCGGCTGCTGTGAAGCGTAATCTGCGCCGTATGTCACGGGACGCCGTTCGGCGTACTCGCCTCTACTAAAGAGCGTTTTTCCGGGTTTTTCCGGCGTTTTTCCGGCACTCGTTTCTCTGGTTGGTCCAACCGGGCTGGCCATGAGCAAGATTCGCTAAGGCCCGTTTTGAGCCCTGTCTGGACTCAAAGTGAGTTGCCATGCGCAATCTGGCCAGGTGCAAACACCCAGATTGCACTAAACTGGATATGAATTCGCGCTGCAGGGGATAGTTGCATGTCATTGAAAAACCAGATCCAGGAAGACGTCAAAACTGCCATGCGTGCGCGCGAAAAAGAGCGCCTGATGGTATTACGCCTGATCACGGCCGCCATCAAACAACGTGAAGTGGATGAGCGGATCGAGCTGGATGACGAGCAAGTGCTGCTGGTGCTGGACAAAATGGTCAAGCAGCGCCGCGAATCTTTGGAGCAGTATGAGAAAGCAGCCCGTGAAGACCTGGCGGCACAAGAACGTTTTGAACTGGAGCTTATCCAGGCCTTCCTGCCGGAACCATTAAGCGAAACTGAACTGAACGACCTGATCAGGTCAGTCATTGCTGAATCGGGTGCCAGCAGCATTCGTGATATGGGCAAAGTGATGAACGCATTGCGTCCATCGGTACAAGGGCGGGCCGATATGAAGCTGGTAAGCCAGGCCGTCAAAAACCAACTCGGCGCCTGAGTATGCCGGCCTGCTTGCAGCAAGACCCCGGCTTGCAACAGCAACACTGTGCTGGCGGATTCGGCCCATGGGCGGCCTGATCCCTGATTCTTTCATTGAGGAATTGCTGGGCCGCGCCGACATTGTTGAACTGATCGAACGGCACATTCCGCTGAAGCGCAATGGTCGCGAATTTCAGGCCTGTTGCCCCTTTCATGACGAAAAAACCGCTTCTTTTACGGTTAGTCCGCAAAAGCAGTTTTACCACTGCTTTGGTTGCGGTGCGCACGGTTCCGCCATCGGTTTTCTGATGAACTACGAGGGCCTGGAATTTGTTGATGCGGTAGAGGAGCTGGCGCGCCAGGCTGGTATGACGGTGCCACGCGATGCCACAGCGCCGCGCAAGCCCACCGATGGCTTGCTGGATATGATGGAAGCCGCTGCCAGGTGGTACCAGGAGCAACTCAAGGACAACGCTGAAGCCATTGCCTATCTGAAAACCCGCGGGCTTTCCGGCGAAATCGCCAAAGAATACGGCGTCGGTTTCGCGCCGGCTGGCTGGAATCACTTGATGGATGAATTGGGCGGTAACGCCGAGACACTGGCCCTGCTGCAGCGTGGCGGTATGCTCAGCGAGGGCAAAAGCGGTTCGTACGATAAATTTCGCCATCGCATCATGTTCCCGATTCATGATCGACGCGGACGGGTCATCGCCTTTGGTGGCAGGGCTTTGGCCGATGATGGCCCTAAATACCTCAATTCGCCTGAAACCGAGTTGTTCCACAAGGGCCGCGAGCTATATGGCCTGTACCTGGCGCGCAAGCAAAGCGGCCGATTGGATCGCATCATTGTGGTTGAAGGCTATATGGATGTAGTGGCTCTGGCTCAGTTTGGCTTTGGCAATACCGTGGCCACCTTGGGCACTGCCGTAACCGGCGATCAGGTGGATCAGGTATTTCGCGCCTCTGAAGAAGTGATCTATTGCTTTGATGGCGACCGGGCCGGGCGTCAGGCGGCCTGGAGAGCGGTTGAAGCCACCCTGCCGCGCCTGCGTGATGGTCGCCAGGCCCGGTTTCTGTTCCTGCCAGATGGGGAAGATCCGGACAGCATGGTGCGCAGCCTGGGTGAGGAAAAATTCGCCAATCTGCTGAAAGCTGCTCAGCCCCTGTCTGAGTTTTACTTCAAGCATTTTACTGAACAGGTAGATATGAACTCGCTGGACGGACGGTCCCGGCTGGTAGAGCTGGCCAGGCCCGCATTGTTGAAAATTCCTGAGGGCGTATTTCACGATATGATGCTGCAACGCCTGGAAGAGTTGGCGCGACATAAGTTGGATGCAGCCCGCCCAACAAAACCCGTCAGAGCAACGACGCCTTCCCGCGGCATGCCGCCAGCGCAACAACGCACACCCATTCGCCTGGCCATGGCCCATTTGGTGCAGGATCCGGGCATGGTAAAGCATGTTCAGCCAGTGCCTTTCTTGCCCGAATGCGAGCTGCAAGGCATGGAAATTTTGCGCGAACTTATTGACTTCTGCGCCGACCGTCCCAATATGAGCACGGCGCAGTTACTGGAACTTTGGCGTGATCATCCGGCGCAAATGCATTTGATGACATTGGCCACCTGGAGCTTGCAAGGGGAAGCAGAAAACCTGGCACAGGAATTCAGGGATTCGCTTACCGGGCTTGAATTACAATGGACTGAGGTGTTGATAAGTAAAATATCACCCAGAACTACAGAACTGAGTCCAGAAGAATATCAGCGCTGGGTAGCGCTGCAACAACAACGGCAGGAATTAATAAAGGCCCGGTCCGGTTTACTGCGGTAAACACCCGGAATTTTAAGCGGCATTTTGCCGCACAGCTTTCGCGACGATATCCAATGACAACAGAACCCGTAGCAAATCCGAATCAGCAATCGCAATTGAAAGACCTGATCACACAAGGCAAGGAGCAAGGCTTTCTGACCTATGCCCAGGTCAATGACCACCTGCCTGATGATATCGTCGATCCGGAGCAAATCGAAGACATCGTCAATATGATCAATGACATGGGTATTCAGGTGCATGAAGAAGCACCGGACACCGATGACATCATCCTCAATGACGATGCGGCCGGCGACAACGACGATGACACAGCAGCCGAAGAAGCAGCCGCGGCATTAGCCGCAGTTGAAACCGAAATCGGACGGACTACCGACCCAGTGCGTATGTACATGCGCGAAATGGGTACCGTAGAGCTGTTGACTCGTGAAGGCGAAATCGTCATCGCCAAGCGCATTGAAGATGGCTTGTTGCAGGTGCATCAAGCACTGTCACGTTTTCCGGGCTCCATCGAAACCCTGCTTAATGAGTACATGCTGTATGCCGAAGGCAGTCAGCGTTTGACCGAAGTGATGCTTGATTTCATCGATCCGGAAGAACTGGCCAAGCAGGAAATTCCCCCGCCAGCCAAGCCTCCCAAGACCAAAGCTGATGACGAGGACGACGGCGCAGAAAGCGACGGCGACGACGATGACGATGAAGATGATGACTCTGAGGAAGAAGAAGCAGCAGCTTCAACCGGGCCGGATCTGGAGGAAGTAGCCCACCGTTTTGACGAGCTGGGTACGCTACACAAGAAGTATCTGGGGCTTCACGCCAAGCACGGCTCGAGTCACAAGAGCGTTATGAAAATCCGCGAAGACATGGCGCTGATTTTTCTGACCATCAAGTTCCCGGCGCGGATGGTGGATCACCTGATCGATCGTCTGCGCTATACCGTTTCGCAAGCGCGTGACCTGGAGCGGATGATTCTGCAAATGGCCGTGGTGCAGGCGCGTATGCCCAAGATGACCTTCCTCAAGAGTTTCGCCGAGAACGAAGCCAATCCCAAATGGTTGACGCCGATGTTGCGCGGCAAGCAGAAATGGGTGGCGGCTTTGAAGGAATATGCTCCGGAGATCAAGACCGTTCAGGACAAGCTGGCGCGTATCGAAAACGAATCGCGCCTGACGATTGCTGAGCTGAAAGACATCAATCGCCAGATGTCGATTGGTGAAGCCAAGTCACGCCGCGCCAAGAAGGAAATGGTTGAAGCCAACTTGCGTCTGGTGATCTCGATTGCCAAGAAATACACCAACCGCGGATTGCAGTTCCTCGACCTGATCCAGGAAGGCAATATCGGCCTGATGAAGGCGGTGGACAAATTCGAATACCGGCGCGGTTACAAATTCTCGACCTATGCCACCTGGTGGATACGCCAGGCCATCACGCGGTCGATTGCCGACCAGGCCCGTACCATCCGTATTCCGGTGCACATGATCGAAACCATCAACAAGCTGAACCGCATTTCGCGGCAGATGCTGCAGGAGATGGGTCGTGAGCCATTGCCGGAAGAACTGGCCGAGCGCATGGAAATGCCCGAGGACAAGGTGCGCAAGGTGCTGAAAATCGCCAAAGAGCCGATTTCCATGGAAACACCGATTGGCGACGATGAAGATTCGCACCTGGGTGATTTCATCGAAGACGCCAATATTTCTTCGCCGGTGGATTCGGCTACAGGTTCCGGCCTGACCGGTACCGTGCAGGAAGTGCTGTCGGGCCTGACGCCACGCGAAGCCAAAGTGCTGCGTATGCGTTTTGGTATCGACATGAACACCGACCACACACTTGAAGAAGTAGGCAAGCAGTTCGATGTAACCCGCGAACGCATTCGCCAGATCGAAGCCAAGGCCTTGCGCAAGCTGCGCCATCCGACCCGTTCGGAGCAGTTGCGCAGTTTCCTCGATCTGGACTAATTGTCGGTCGCGCGCAAGGCGGGCTTCTACAGGCTAAACAATTGTTGTAGGAGCGCGCTTTGCGCGCGAACCTTGGTGCAGACATTCCGCTGATTGTTGTAGGAGCGCGCTTTGCGCGCGATCATCGGCGATAGCCGCTCGCACGATCGTTCTCGTGCATCCCTGCACTCCACGATCTAAGTGCGTGGCCCAGGCCCGCTTCTCGGCCTGCGGCCTCACCTCCTCCCTGCACAAAATCGCCGGCCTTTTTCTTACCTGCTTTTCAGAAAATCAGCATTCTTCAGCGCAACGCTTGCATCCACACTATGGGTGCATTGTTTGTTGTGGCGTAAATTACCGGATATATTACCGGTAATATTTTTTGATGAAGGCCAAAGCAATGACCAATCCGCAAAAGAAAGCGGTTGAAAGGCACCGCAAGCGTCAATTGGAAAAAGGTATCGTCAGAATGGAAATCAATCTTCCTGAAAAAGATAAACAGTTACTGAAATCTGTAGCAGCAAGCCTGCGGGCGGGTGGCCAAGCCGCAGAAGAAATAAGAACTGCCCTGAGGTCGGTAGTAAACCCATATGAGGGCATGAGCTCCAAGGAGTTATTGGAAGCAGCACCATTGGAGGGGGTTGACCTCGAAAGATCCACAGAGACGGCTCGGGATGTTGAGTTTTAAGTTTCCTGATCGACACCAATGTACTTTCAGAGATCCGCAAAGGAAAGAAATGCGATCTGAATGTCCGGAATTGGTGGGTTAAAACGGGAGAAGATCAGATCTATCTGAGTGTTATGGTGCTGGGAGAAGTCCGCAGAGGTATCGACAAGTTAGGTGATCGAAATCCTGAAAAAACACAACATCTGGAAGACTGGCTGGAAGCGGTGCTTGAGAGGTTTGGAGGCAGGGTGTTGACCATAGATGAAAACGATGCCAACACTTGGGGCTCTATGACAGTGAAGAGAGCTTTACCTTTGGTTGATGGGCTGTTGGCCGCTACGGCCAAAGCACATCGGATCACCTTTGTAACCCGCAACACCAAGGATATTGATGATTTGGAGGTTGATCATCTCAACCCCTTCGAATCTTGAACTGTGTTTCCATCAAATTCAGGCATTTTTCCTACACCCTTTTCAGAACAATGCCATGACGCGGTACTATCGTGCTACGATAGTATTTCCGAATGATCCGGAGCTTCAAAGACAAAGAGGCGGCGATCGAAAAGGCCAATTCAGTATTCGTGTAAACAAGCAATATCGAATCTGTTTTGGTTGGATAGACCGATATGCAGTGAATGTTGAACTCACCGACTACCATTAGGCCGGACCGAATAATGAAATCGATAACCCCACCCAATCTGATTCCTCTCACGCATCCGGGCGAGCACCTTAGGGAAGCTATGGATGACTGGAATCTTACTCAGTATCAACTAGCTAAAGCCTTGGGTGTACAGCAAACCCGTATTGGAGAAATCATCAGGGGCCGCCGCGCGATCAGTGCCGATACTGCGTTGCGCCTGGCGAGATTCTTTGAAACGTCAGAAGAATTCTGGATGCGTCTGCAAATGAACTACGACATCAATGTTGCCAAAAGAGCTATTGGTGACAAGGTGAAAAAGGATGTTTCTCCTTTGTTGATTAAGGGCAAGAGGGTTGGGTGACAGAAGCAGTGAGCTGCGAAACTATTTTCTTGTCACTTGTTCAGGTTCACCGTCCCCAGCGCATCAGGTACAATGCCCGCCTCTTCAAATAGCATGTTACGGGCCCATAGCTCAGCTGGTTAGAGCAGTCGACTCATAATCGATTGGTCGTAGGTTCAAGTCCTACTGGGCCCACCATTTTAATTTTTTGTTTTGCTTCGTTTTTTCGAGAATTTGTCACCCACTCCTGGACGCCAACCCTGGCTAGTCAACTAATTTGCGCACTAGAACATTGGGTAGATCAACGCGCAAAGCTAAGCTCGCTGGCGAGCGCGCCGTAATGGCGCTGAAATGCTTCCAATCCCTTCGCGACGAACTGGGCCGAAAATGTGCGGATCTCCTTTGGTCTCAGTAAAAGGCGAGTTCGGCTTCACCTTCCTCTTGAGGCTTGTTCTTTTGCTCACTAAGTTTCGATTCATAAGATTGTAGTTTTTGTGCTCGCAACGTCTTCCCCACGCGAGTGGGGGTGTTTCTCCTTCCAGCGCAGTAAAAAAGCAAGTCGGAACGTCTTCCCCACGCGAGTGGGGGTGTTTCTTTGTTGAAAGCTTTAACGGTAAGTTCAGAGACAGCTGCCTTAACCAACATTGGTTCAGAAAATGACGGAAGCAAGCAAGATCATTGACGAATGGAGAGTGCACTGCAACGAAGCCAGGCCACACAGTTCGCTGAACTATCAGCCACCGGATGTGTTCGCTGAGAACGCAGCCTGATAATATGCATGCCCCTCACCAAAACTGGGCCGGTCAAAAGGGAAAGGCCAGGTGAGCGAAAGAGAGTTGCTTTCAGCCATGATGTGCAATCACTAATGTCCGGTTAAAACTTTAAAAAAACGGGATTATTTAAATGACAACAATATGTTACAGCAAAAAATGGGTGTCCCCGACTTGAACGCAAATCC
>JAWXBM010000018.1:0-101171 GCA_034440115.1 Lysobacterales bacterium
CGTTCTGGAATTTCGCATTCATGGCGATTTAGGAAATTACGCGGTCGGGACATCTCTACGAACAAATCGATCCGATCTAACAATGGCCCCGAAATACGCAAACGATAGCGCTGAATCTGATCTTGAGTGCAATGACAACGACCGCGACTGTCGCCCAGATAGCCACAGGGGCAGGGGTTCATAGCAGCCACCAACTGGAATCGGGCAGGGTAGGTTTCTCGCCTGCGGGCACGCGAGATAACAATGCGCCCTGACTCCAGCGGCTCGCGCATCACTTCCAGCACATGGCGGCTGAACTCGGGTAGTTCATCAAGAAACAGTACGCCCTGATGTGCCAATGAAATCTCGCCCGGCATGGGCAAACTGCCACCACCCACCAGGGCGATGGCGCTGGCGGTGTGGTGCGGGGCGCGAAACGGTCTTTGTCGCCAGCGGCTGATATCAAGGCCCGACCGACTGATGGAAGCAATGGCAGCTACCTCTATTGCTTCTGAATCCTGCATGAGTGGCAAAATGCCGGGTAAGCGTGAGGCCAGCATGGTTTTCCCGGTTCCAGGGCTGCCGGTAAGCAACAGGTTGTGCCCGCCAGCAGCAGCAATTTCCAATGCGCGCCGGGCCCGGAATTGGCCATACACGTCGCCGAGATCAGCCACTGCCGGCTGATTGATTTGCGGCGGTTCCTTTACCGATGGCAGCGGCTCCCGCCCAGTGATCCATGCAATGACATCCATCAGATGAGCTGCATGCAGATGCCTATTTCCGCGCACCAACCCGGCCTCACCGGCATTCGCTGTGGGGAGCACCAGCACGCGCTTGGCCTGGTGACATTGCAACGCAGCAGGCAGGATACCGCGCACCGGGTTGAGCGTGCCGCTGAGTGATAACTCGCCAATAAATTCGCAGGTTTTGAGTTTCTTGTCTGGGATCTGTTGTGATGCTGCCAATATGCCGAGTGCAATCGGCAGATCAAAGCGGCTGCCTTCCTTGGGCAAATCAGCGGGCGTCAATGATATGGTTACATTGCTTTGCGGAAACTCAAACCTGGCATTAAGCAGAGCAGCCTTCACCCGATCGCGCGACTCTCGAACCGCAGTTTCCGGAAGCCCGACAATCGAGGTTTTTGGCAAACCGCCACCGAGGTGAATCTCGACGATCACTTCGGGTGCTTCCACACCGGCACTGGCGCGCGAAAATACTTGTGCAAGGCCCAATTTCCGCTCCCAACTATGCTGACGTCTGATATGGCTTGGATTCTGCAGCCATTGCGCGCTCCGTTAAAGTGGAAATCTACCCGGTGTTTGTAGGTTTTTCCCTCGCCAACTGAACAGAAACTGGTGGGTGTCAAACCAGTTGAAAGGTTAGAAGGACGAGGTCGAGCTGGGTAATTCATTGTGGAGTCATTCAGGCCGAGATTTGCATGTCACCCCCGAGAAGTCGGCTATGATAATTGCCAGAAATCCGATTGCTGCGGGGAGTTGGGATGAATCTCGAAATCTGGGAACTGCTGAGCTACGTCGTCACTGTTGTCGGCCTGCCTTTGGCCATCGTGGTGTTTGCGCTGGAGCAACGCAAAGAGCGCCTGAACGAGCAGGATACGGTTTACGAGTCCATCTCCGAGAAGTACCAGGAGTTTTTGCGCGTGGTGTTGGAACACCCCGATCTGCACCTGTTTTCCATGGGCAAAACTCCTGCGCTGACCGATGAGCAAATCGAGCGCATGATGGTGATTTTCAGCATGTTGATCGCCTTGTTCGAACGCGCCTACGTGTTGATGTACGACGACAAATTAAAAGGCGATCGTTTACGCCGCTGGCGCTCTTGGGAGGACTACATGCACGAGTGGTGTGCGCGTGAAGATTTCCGCGATACCTTTGATACCCTGTTGCTCGGTGAAGACCCGGATTTCGTTAAATACATCCGGGCACTGGCAGCGAACCACGAGGCCCAGGCGCTGAACAAGCTCAAATGACGACTGTTCAATATTTTTCGGACGAACATCTGGAGCAATGTCGCGAGTTGAGCACGGACCAAATTCTGCAATTTTTAAATGACTTCCAACAGCTACATAGCAGGCAGAAATCCAAAACAAAGTTGATCAGCATTAAGGTTCCGGAAGACTTGTCGGGGGCTTTTCGGACCAAGGCCGAACGTGCAAAAGTGCCCTATCAAACACAAATCAAGAAGCTGATGAAACATTGGGTACTTGAATAGCGATTGGTAATTTCTCAGCTTTCGGCCTGGCGGACCCGAATATGGCATAATTTCAGAACATATTCCATAGTCCACATTAAACCTTGGCTGCTGTGGGTGACAAATCTTTATTTATGCCGTCTGGCAGCCGCCACGATCGGCTTGTCGCAGCTCACTCGTTTTGATCTATCCCCGGTGCTATATTCCGCCTGTCTTCCATGGAGGGTCGCAGATGAAAAAGTCGTTCCTGATGTTGATCTCAGTGCCATTGCTGGTTGCGGGTTCATTCGTGAGCCAGGCCGCCAGTGCCGACGATCTGACCACGGCAACCATAATCCACTACGAAGCGGTGGGTGTGGTTTCCGAAAAGCACGTACAAATCCCTCCCACTGACGCCGATCTCTATGCGGACATTAGCGACAAAGTCAGCCTGTCTTTCGACTGGAACAAGGATAAGAACGAATTTGTCGGTACTCCAGAGTTCAAGAATTACCCTGGCACCGCCACCAATCTGATGGGCATGGATGAAAAGTGCCCTACCGGCAAGATCAATGGCGCCTACGAGCATTTCGATATCGTCGAGGTGAAGCCTGGCTTTGACGGCGGTATCGAATTGATCGGCAAGCGAATTCACCCCGAGACTCAGGTGGCCGAATCCTGCGGCGCCGGGCTGCGTACCTATCCGGGCAAGGAAGTGCCGGTCACCGAATACACGGTGCCACTTGACCCGGCGATGCTGATGCTCATGGCCATGATGCCGGCCGATGGCCCCATTACCGCTTCAGCGGATGGCAAGTCGCTGATCATGAAAACCCTGAACGATGGTTGGGTTTGGACATACACACCTTCGGTCAAGTAGCAGAGAGCTGACGGCTGAGCGCGATCAGCTTTCAAAACCATCGGCAAAGATTCCGGGTGAGGGAGGTGTTGATCGTACACACTCCCAGGTCTCGGCAATACGCGGACCGGTGTCGATCACCTCAAAATCCACGATGTCCACCTCCAGTGCATTGGGCGTTTGATAGAACACCCGCGAGTCGACCTGATGCCTATTGATTGTGTTTTTTGCAGATAATGCTGGCAAGTGGTGTGGTTGAACAAGGAATGGAGTTGATGATGAAATCAAATCTGTGCAAATGTGCGATCGTTTTGATTTCGATGCTTGCAGTCGACGCACTCAGCGCCGATGCAGCCGATTTGATTTTCCTTGGTGGAAACATCATCACTGTGGATGATGCCACCGAAGCTGCAGAAGCGGTGGCCGTCAAGGATGGCAAGATTCTGGCAGTGGGTGATCGGAAGACGATCATGGGCCTGAAATCCGCCTCCACTCAGGTGATTGAACTGGGACAAAATGCTTTGCTACCGGGTTTTATTGATGCGCATGGGCATGCCGCTACGCAAAGCAAATTGCTGAACTTTGCTGATTTGTCACCACCGCCGGTGGGCCAGGTCAACAATCTGGCTGATGTAGCTCAGGTCCTGCAACAATACCTGGTTGAGTATCAAACCCCGGCAGGACAGTGGGTGGTTGGTTTTGGCTACGATGATTCCCTGCTGGCCGAAGGCCGACACCCTACCCGTGATGAACTGGATGCCGTTTCAACCGACCACCCCATATTGCTGTTGCATGCTTCTGGGCATCTGGGTGTAGCCAATTCGGCGGCGCTTGCGTTGGTGGGCATAAACGCAGAGTCGAAAGATCCGCCCGGCGGGGTGATCCGCCGCCGTGAGAATTCCAGCGAACCCGATGGTGTGCTGGAAGAGAGCGCGGTGTTTACGGTGTATATGGCCTTGCCACAGCCGTCACTGGAAGATTCGCTGGAACAATTCGTGGTGGTGCAGACTTACTACGCCAGCCAGGGCATCACCACCGTTCAGGAAGGCGGCGCAACACCGAAGGATATAGAGGTTTTCAGGGCCGCTGCGGAGCAGAACAAACTGGTTCTCGATCTGGTGGCATATCCTCTTTGGCAGGCGGATAAAGCGGATATGCCGGAGCTTGGTGAATCAGGCATCTATTTGAACCGCTTCAAGATGGGTGGTATCAAGTTGTCGCTGGATGGATCACCGCAGGGCAAAACGGCCTACCTGAGCCAGCCTTACGCAGTTCCACCGCCAGGGCAGAGTGCGGATTATCGCGCTTATCCGTCCTATCCTCAGGAAAACGTTGATCAGGCGGTTTTCGCTGTTCTGTCCAAAAATATTCCGCTGCTGGCCCATGCCAATGGCGATGCGGCGGCAGAAATGCTGATCAAGGCGGTGGAGCGGGCTACGCAAGAGTTGTCTGTCAGCGATACTCGGGTGGTGATGATTCATGCCCAGACGGTGCGCGACGATCAACTGGATCGTATGGCCAAGCTCGGCATGGTCCCTTCGTTCTTTTCCGCCCACACGTTTTTCTGGGGTGATTGGCACCGTGAGTCGGTTCTTGGTCCGCTGCGCGCCGACCGAATCAGCCCGACCCGTTCAGCGCTGGATCGCGGCATCCGCTTCACCCTGCACAATGACGCACCGGTAACTCCGCCGGTGCCCATCGACTTGATATGGAGCACGGTGAATCGTCGTACCCGCAGCAACGACATCCTCGGCCCGGCCCAACGCGTATCTGCCTATGAGGCGATCAAGGCACTGACCATCAATGCTGCCTGGCAATACTTTGAAGAGGACAACAAGGGATCCATCACGCCCGGAAAATGGGCTGACCTGGTGGTGCTGTCGGCAAACCCCGTAACCACCGACCCCGAGAATCTGCGGGAAATCGAAGTGTTGGCCACCTGGTCGCATGGCGTGCAGGTCTTTGCGGCAGAACCGAAAGCGCCTTGAAGCTATGGAAGCTATCAGGAATTTAGCTTAAGAATCCCGCTGCGGTAATTTCCAGCCCGGCCGCACAAAGTGGCAGGTGTAGCCGTTGGGAATGCGTTCCAGGTAATCCTGGTGTTCCGGTTCGGCTTCCCAGAAATCGCTGACTGCCGTCACTTCGGTCACTACTTTGCCTGGCCAGATTCCTGACGCATCAACATCGGCGATGGTGTCTTCTGCGACTCCGCGTTGCTCTGCGCTGGTATAGAAAATAGCAGAGCGGTAACTGGCGCCCTTGTCATTACCTTGCCGGTTCATGGTGCTGGGATCGTGAATCTGGAAAAAGAACTCCAGCAAATCGCGAAAGGTGATTTTCTCCGGGTCGAAAATGATCTCGATTGCCTCGGCATGATTGCCATGGTTACGGTAGGTGGCGTTATCGACTTCACCACCGGAATAGCCCACACCGGTTGAAATCACACCGGGCATGCGGCGTATCAGTTCTTGCACGCCCCAGAAGCATCCTCCAGCCAATACTGCTCTTTCGGTTTTGTCGCTCATCAAATTCTTCCTGTTGCTAGCCGAATGGTCGAGTTCAGATATCTGGGGTCAGTGTAAGTATTTCAAAAGCCAGGCGGCAAGACTGATTGCAGCCCTTGAGGATATTATTCAGGCACGAATGCTTGTGGAGGAGCGCGCTCTGCGCGCGAGCAGAGCCGAATCGGCCGCGAAGCGGCCTCCTACAATTGACCAGACGGCTCAGGCTTCAGCTAATTCATTCACCGCCCGCCACGCCTGGTCCATGGCGATGTGTGTGTAAGCATCGGCACCTGCGTCAGAATTGGCAATGGTAATCCTGCCACAGCGTTGCCGCCCCACCACATTCGGTGCAGGCTCGGTATTCCAGTCAGCATCCTCCAAATCGGTATGATCACGCGCATAGCCATGCGGCCAGCGATTTACCGTAATGGCCAAAATGTCATCCGCCGCATTGAAACCGGCCGCGCCATAGATACCGTTTAAAACGCTGCGAATTTCACGTTCAAAATCTTCAAAACTTTGCTCCAGCAACCAGGCGCGGGTGGCCTGCTCCATGTGCGCGACGCTGGTGCCTTCCAGAACCTCAATGCCCAGGCCGGCATAAAACTGCATCACACAGGAATCCTCGGCACGCCACTCGGGGCGGTAATCGCCGACATTCACGCCGGTAACCAATTGCATGTGCTCCAAATAACTGCCGGGCAGATAAGCACTGCCCACGCCGGTTTTCTTCAGTGCTTGACCATCTTTGAGCACCACGTTGACAACCATCAGTGGTCGCTTGATGCAGAGCGCCAGAGCTTCTTTCTGTGTTTCAGGCAATTCCGGAACCAGATGACGAATAATTTGGTTGTAGCAGGCCATAACGGTGTAATCGCCGGAAACCCGGAGCACATTGCCAGCATTAACATAACTGACTGCAACACTGGGAGTACCGGCCTGTTCCGCTGGCTGGTTGGCCGCGTGGACCACGGTTGAATTCAGCCGCAGCCTGACCTTCGAACCGGCTTGGTCGAGCTTGGAATAATCCAGCCTTTGCGTGACGATGCTGTGCGCATCAGCATCTGCAGCCATGTCCGGGAAAGCCTGGGGAATCAGCGAGTGCACCAGTAATCGGCTAATGGAACTGTTGCCATCCGGGAACATGGCAATCGGGCTGTGCCGCTCGCCGGGGTTGCGGTGGCCCTGGCCGCCTAATACATGCGATGCCGGTAAACCTACGGCAATGCATTCGGCTACTGAATTGTATTCCGCCTTGGTCCCCATGAATCCGCTGGGACCGTTACGGAATATCTGGATGGCATCTTCGGGCATCTGAAAGTGTTGCCGCAGAAAATTCGGGTAACTGGTGCTGTGCAGATATTCGTCCCGTTCTGCCTCATTGAGGTCCGCCAACACATCCACCTCGGCACTCAGAAAATTCTTCAATGAGGCGCGACCTGCTGCTGAAATCGGGAACCGATCTGTATTTGCAGCCAGTACCTTAAGATCACTGTTGCGGAATTCGGCACCTTTTAAAAACACATCCTTGCCGTAATGAGCCGCATCAAAAAAGGTCGCTGTGTCCAGGCCATGAGTTTTTGTGGAGAAGTTAAATGTGAAGTCTTCCAGCAATCGTGGAATATCGATTCCCAGTTCCGTCACCAGCCCCATGGCGACATCGCTGTAGTAGGGTAATTCCATGTTGACGGTGCCACCCCAGGCCAGTCGCATGGAGCCACCCTGGTGAAACTCGTTGCGCTTGGCATGGCCACCAAAGTCGTCGTGATTGTCGAGAATGAGGATTCTGCTGTCAGGGCCGTACAGCTTGCGGTAGAAATATGCTGCCGACAGTCCGCTGATGCCGCCGCCAACGACGATCAAATCGTAGTACTCGTCCTGCAAATCACCGGCATCGAAAAGTTTGCCTTCGCGTGCAAGCGCATGGGCCATTTCAAAGGAGCCGGGATGTGCGCCGCGCATGCCGGTTTGGGTTGGCGGGTAATAAGCATCTTTTGCCGGCGGCGACATTTCGGCGGACCAGACGAAACCCGGTAAGCCCAGCGCAATGGCACCCAGGCTGACATCGTGGATAAAGTCACGGCGCGAAATATCACGACCCATGCCCAGCTTGCGATCATACTCTTTCATATTTTCAACCCACTAGTTATTGCCGACACAGTTCGCGTGATACTAGCTGATTTTCTGTTCAAACCCGAGGAAAGACTGGTTTGTACACGCGCTCGTTTATACACAGGCTCGACAGCCCCGTCGGGTAAAAGGCATGATCGTTGACATGGATATCTTAGACGCACATGTGCATTTTCTGGATCCCGCTCGTCCAGAGGGTTTGCTATGGCCGCCGGCAGACAGTGCTCTATTTCAGGAATTCATGCCAATCGATTTGCAAACTGAAGCCGGAGATCTGACGCTGGCAGGGTGCGTCTTGATTGAAACCAGCCATAGAGCCAATGACAATGACTGGATGCTGCAGTTGTTTGACCAATCGCCACTGGTACTTGGCGTAGTGGCCAATCTCGACCCAGAGAGTGACGAGTTTTCTGAACGTTTGTTAAAACTGCTGCAACACCCAGGTTTTTGCGGGCTGCGTATTCGGCCGATTGAAATTTATGATTTGCAATCGCATCAATTGCGACTCAATTTGCAACAATTGGCGGGGCACAGCAAAACGATTGAGCTAGGTGCGACTACTACCGATCGCCTGCATGGTTATGCGAGTTTGGCGAAAGCTATTCCCGGCTTACGCTGTATCCTCGATCACATGGGTCATCCATGCATGCAAACAACAAGGCCAAGAGCTGAGTGGCTTGCAGCGATTCAGGCATTTGCAGACCAGGAAAATACCTACTGCAAACTGAGTGGGCTGATGAGTTTTCCAAGCCAGTGTCCCGCACCTTCACAATTGGAATTTTACCTTCCATGGCTTGAAGCCCTGTTCGAGTTCTTTGGACCGGATCGATTGGTCTATGGCAGCAACTGGCCAGCGGCAAAGCAGGCCGGTAGTTACTACACTCAATTCAGCTTGTTAAGGTCTTTTTTCGCAGCCAAAGGTACGCTGAATGCAGAGAGATTTTTCGCCGCCAATGCCCGACGGGTATACCGCTTGAAATAAGGGAGCTCGCAATGTTCCGGTCCGTCAGTCAAAGGCCATATGCAAAACTGGGCTATCAGGGGCTGCTGACCAAACCAACTTGTTCAAGGGCACGCTGGCTGAAATAGTGTTGTTCGCCCCAGCGGTCTGCAATCGCCAGGCTGGCAGCATTCATTGCTGAGGCATCAAATTCACCCGTGTTCAAATACTCACAATACTGGCCGATCAGCAAAGCGCGCTTGCTGTGCCAGTCATCTGCACCATACTCATCAACGGTGATTACCATAGCCCGCGATGCCAGGTCTGATCCGGCTTGATGCTGGCCTAATTGACAGTTGAGATCTGCTAGACTGGCCATAATCGGGCCGAGCATTCTGTGTCCGCTAGATTCTGCAATGGCCAGTGCTTCTTCCAGAAGAGTTTGGGCTTCTTCCAGAAGAGTTTGGGCTTCTTCCCGCAAGGCTTGAGCTTCTTCCCGCAAGGCTTGAGCTTCTTCCCGCAAGGCTTGAGCTTCTTCGTGATGTTCCTGCGCCAGCAATGCCAGCGCCAGATTATTCAGGGTAAAAGCCAAGTCATCGAAATCGGCCTTGCGGTGCGCACGATCGATCGCCAAAGCTTCGCGCAGGTAAACTTCGGCCTGTTGATACTCACCACTTTCAAATAGCAACCTGCCAAGGTTGTTCTTGATAGTACCGACTTCGGGATGTGATTCACCCAGAACCTCGCGAGCTATTGCGGCCGATTGCTGCCAGGCCTTTTTTGCCGTTCCGGTGTCTCCGGCTGAATAGGCCGCTGAACCCCAGGAAACCATGCCCCAGATCGTATCCGGATGCCGCTCACCAAAAACCGGCAGCAGGATGTTGACTACTTCGGCGTAACTGGTGAGTGACTTGTTATAGTCGCCTGCCAACTGTTGCAGTACCGCCAGGCCGCCCAGGCTGCGGCTGCGGCTGTAGGCCGCTTCCTCAACGGTAGGAGTAGCGCTTTTCAGCATTTGCAACGAAGCCCGGAAAGCCTCGTCCGCGGCTTTATCCTGATCCTGATAGGAAAGTACATCGCCGCGAATATTGAGTGCGTAGGCCATTTGCAGGGATGTGATCTGCCTGGCCGCTTCGCCGCTGCTGGCCTTATCAAGGCTGGCAGTTGCTGCCCTGTAGTCGCCCATATCGAACCATACATCGGCCAGTTCCAATAAGCTGTCGATGCGCTGCAGTTGCGATTCAACGCTTAAGCTGTCCGTACTCAAAGAGTCAAGTGACTGCTGTAGCAGCTCCACGCTGCGGCGATTCATGCCCAGGCTGGAATATGCCTGCCCCATGGTGGCCAGGAAGCGTGACCGTATCAGCGGCCGGGCAAACTCGGTGCTGTCGATACGCGCTACGGCAGTATCCAGTACTTCACGAACCGTCACCGCTTCACCTCGCGCTTCGCCGGGATCAGCCAATTGGAATACCGACAGCAGAAAATCCCGTGTTTGCCGTTCCGATAACAACTCCAGTTCGGCTTGAGCCCGGGCTGCGCGAGCTTCATTACGGGCCACTGTGGCTCGCCAGGCCATGAAGGCAAAGGTCGCGGTCAAAGCCAGCGAAATACCGAACGCCACGCTGCGTATCTGGTTGCGCCTGCGCAATTCGCGCTGGCGTAATTGGTCATAGGGCACGGCCAGCAGGCCGGCCACCAATTTGAGAAAAGCGGCCTGCTTGCCATCGCCTTCACGTCGTACATCCACTGCCAGTGGCTCGCCCAGTTTGCCATCGGGTACATCGACGTCCGCCAGTAACAGACTGAGCGGAATGGCTGCGTGTTCTGCATCAATCCGCGGGTCAACCCCAGGATTGCCCCAGGCAACGATGGCAAAAACAGGCCGCTCCGGGAATGCGCGGCGGAAATGCAGGATTTCCTCGTTGGCCCAACGCGACGCTGCAGCGGCGGGTGAACAAATCACAATCAGAGCGGCAGAAGCATTCAATGCTTGCACGATACTGTCCGACAAGGAGGCAGCCGAGGCGAGTTCATCGCGGTCCAGAAAGATGGGCCTCAGCGGCTGGAGAGCGCTTTTTGCCGCACGATCCGCCTGCAGATTTTTTGGAACCCGGTAGTTTTCAAGCTTGCGGTGCAGCCAGCGAGCAAAACCGCTGTCCTTGTGCGAGTAGCTGATAAAGGCGCGGTAGGTACACCGCTCAGGGCTCATCACTCAAATCCGTCGACAAAGATTTCATCCGGTGGTGGCGGTGCTGGTGGAACACAATCGCCTATAAATTCCTTGCCTTGAAAGCAGAAATATTGGCCATCAAAACCATCCCGCACCGATTCCCACAGTAAGTAATCCTGTTCCGTCGAACCGAGACTGAAATCGGAGATGGATTCATATAAATAGGTCGCGCCGTCATCGGGAACACCGTACAAAGCAACCACCGTCAAGTCGTTGGGAAAAAAGTAAAAAGCCCACTGACGACCGATAAGTTGATTGTTTTCCTGCCCCAGGAATGAGTAGCGGATGGCAGAGACCGCATTGTCGGTATTCGCACCGATCCAGTAGGCCAGGTCCCTTTCCTCTGCAGGAAAAGTACTGGAATTGAGATACTCGGATGGGTTCACAAAATCCTGATAGGGCTGAGAATGCTGGCAATAATAATTGTTCAAGTTCAGGCCGGGGAAGGTTGCAGTCTGGAAATACAAACCATTCCATGAGACAGAAGGCAAAATGTAAAAGGGCGGGTAATAAGGGCTGCCAGAAACATATGCACCGGCGCACTCGGGGTTTTGTTGGGGTTCGAATGGATAGATGGGGAATTGTGTTCCCCACGCACCAAAATCGATGCGAATGCTACGCCTTCCGGCTTCGGCAGGTTGAATGGTTAGGAACAGAAAAAGAAAACATAACAACAGTCGAACCCGCACGATGGCGTCGGACCCCTGCTAATAGGCTGGCGCGATATTAGCAGTTCCTGATTTGACTGCACAGCGGAAGATAAGTGGGTTATTGCTTAAGATGATCGGCCACGTACAAACGCAGCAGCCAGGCGAATGGTTTGCTCGTTGTTTGGAGCTGATTGCAAGGCTAGCCGCAGTTTTGCTGGGGTCAGTCCGGTCATGCGCCGCAATTCGCGGTTAGCGTGTGACTGGCCAGAGAAGCCGGTCTGGAGCGCAAGATCGGCCAAGGCATTGTCCTGTTGATCCAGCTGTCGCAAGACTGCCTGCAGCCGGATAACACGGGAGAATTCCTTTGCAGTCAGACCTGCGATTTCGAGAAACCGTACTTGAAACTGTCGAACACTCTGCCCAGCCACCTGCGCCAGGGTTTCGATTCGACATGTTCCATCGCTGCGCAGGATTTCTCCGACAGCCGATTCAATACCCGCTTGTATCGGATACGAACCAATTTCTTCGGTCAGCATTTTCCACAAGGCTGGTGAGAACGGCGAGTTTTTTTCTACCGCTGACCAGCGCCGCCAGCCTTTCGGCAAAGGCCCTGTTGAATTCACACAGGTCCACAACCTGATCCCTGAGAGACACCAACGGCATCGTGCAAAGGGCGGCTGACGCCGCGGCTTGCAGACGTATTCCGATACAGTCCATGTGCCGTTCCGGCGCCAGCCTGATAGCGCTGCGATGTTGTGCAGCAAACAGGTTTCGCTTCTGGCGTTGCCAAACACCATTGGCCTGCAGGGTTTTGGGTGGCGTGCCGCGGTGCAGGATAATTTCACAACAGCCATCCGGATAGATGGTATCGATTTGCCCGGATTCAGCCTCGCCGCGCAGGTTCCAGGCACATTTGATGTGGCGTTTCAGGCTGTCGGGAACCGGGTACTCGGAGTAATGAATTTTGCGCATTTGTTCAATACGGCTCAGCAGTCACGGTGCAGACTCGGCAATCAGCAAATCAGTCTACTTTAATGCAATTCAAACCTGGAGGTACTCGAGATGGTGAAGATTATTTATTCAAAATCGCTCACGAATTGGGCACTACTGTTGTGCTATTCCGGCATGGTTTTGCCTGGAGATGTCCAAGCGCAAGCGGCCAGCCTGGACTGGCTGCAGGGTAACTGGTGCATGACAACCGAGTCTGGGAATGTAGAGGAAGTTTGGACGTCGGATGTGGCTGGCCACCTGATCGGCATGAGCCGGACGGTTGCGGATGAAAAAGTCGTATCTTTTGAATTCATGCGTATCCAGAAGGAAGGAAATGAAACGCGTTTTATTGCCCAACCGGGAGGTGGTCCAGCTATTTCATTTACAGCAAGCTTAATAACAGAAAATCAATTGGTGGTGCAAAACCCGCGGCACGATTTTCCACAACAAATCGTTTATCGACGCGAGGGTAAGGTACTGACGGCCGCGATTTCAGGCCCTGGCGAAGGTGACCAGGAAATGAGTTTCAGTTTTAACTACCAGCGCTGTGGCAAGGCCAATACAGCATAGTGCAAACCCCAAGAGCAGACTGTTTACATTTTTGTTCAAATTTACTACCTCGATCCAGGTGTATTTCACAATTCTGCCAGAAGTTTGGTCAAGCCTTGATACGCTCCATACCCGGATCATAGAAAGGCCGCAGTGATACCTCGGCCGGGTAAATCCGCCCGGCGATATCCACTTCCCAATAACCCTCTTTCAGGTAGGCCGCATCAACCGGGTCGCCGCTGATCATGGCCAAACCGACAGCGCCACCTAAAGTGTGGCCATAAGAAGCTGAGCGCACATTGCCCACCGGCTGGCCATCGCGCAGTACTATTTCGTGATGGATCATCAAGGGTTCCGGGTCCATCAGCAGAATTTGCACCAACCGTTCGGTGAATCGACCCTCTGCGTTTTTCGCAATGCAGGCTTGCTTGCCAATAAAGTCGCTTGCCTTGTCCAGACGCACCGCGAAGCCGAGGCCAACGGAGTAGGGATCATCCATATTGTCAATATCGTGGCCGTAATCGCGATAGCCTTTTTCCAGACGCAGGCTGGCCAGTGATTTCAAACCCGCATGGCGCAAGCCAAAGCTCTTACCGGCTTCAACAATGCGGTCGTATACGTGAATGGCCTGCTCTGATGGAATGTTCAGCTCGTAGCCCAATTCACCGCAGTAGGTGATACGCACGCACATTACTCGAGCCAGGCCGATATCGATTTCTTTTACGCAGCGGAAAGGAAAGGCTTCGTTAGACATATCAGTATGGGTAATGGATTGCAGCAGTTCACGTGACTTCGGCCCCTGGATATTGAGCTGGCCATAACTGGATGTGACGTCGGTGATAAACACATGCTGGTCTTCAAGCAGATTACGCTTCATCCAGGTTTCGGTATGACGGTGTGCGACATCGGAAGTGACCACCATGAACTTCTCGTCGTTCATCTTGATGACAGTGAGATCGGCTTCCAGTCTGCCCTCGTCGTTCAGCCACTGGGTGTAGGTGATCTGACCCGATTTTTCATTCACCGCGTTGGCGGAAATGTAATCAAGGAAGCTGCCGGCATCACGGCCCTGCACCAGGAATTTGCCCATAAAGGACATGTCCATGGCGATCACATCCTCGCGGCAGGCCTTGTGCTCAGCTTCCCACCACGGAAACCAGTTGGCGCGGCCCCAGGTGAGCTTGTCGGCCACCGGCTCCTGGCCTTCGGGTGCGTACCAGCCGGGGCATTCCCAACCGCTGACATCGCGGAAGTGCGCACGTTGTGCCGCCAGCCTTTCGTGGAACGGTGACTGGCGCGCGCCACGGGCGGTTTTCGGTGAACGGTCAGGATAGTGGCAGGCATAGACCAGGCCCAAAGATTCGAGTGCGCGTTGACGCCGGTATTCCGGGTTGCACTGATAAGGATGGAAACGATCGATGTTGATACCAGTAACATCCACATCGGGCTTGCCGGTGAGTATCCAGTTGGCCACCACGCGACCAATACCACCACCTGTGATGATGCCGACCGAATTCAATCCTGCTGCCACGAAATAATTCCGCAGCTCTGGCGCTTCGCCCACGATGGGTGCAAGATCGGGCGTAAAACTTTCCGGCCCACAGAAGAACTTTCGAATACCGGCTTCCATGGAAATCGGCACACGTTCCATGGCTTTTTCCAGGAAGGGCATCAATCGATCCCAGTCGGGCGGCAGTTCGCCAAAGGAAAAGTTTTCGGGTATGCCATCAACTTTCCACGGCGCACAGTCTGGCTCAAACATGCCGACCATCAGGCCGCCGGTTTCTTCGCGGTAGTAAGCGTGTACTGATGGGTCTTCCAAAACCGGCAGATCAGCCGTTATGCCGTCGATATTTTCCGTGATCAGGTAGTAGTGCTCGGCGGCCTGGTTAGGAATCACCACGCCGTTCTGTTCACCCAGTTGCCGAGCCCACATGCCCGCGCAATTGACCACAAACTCGGAACGGATTTCGCCTTTGTCCGTACGCACGCCCGTGACGGTGCCATTGCGTGTGAGCACAGCGGTAACCGGGGTGTTCTGAATCAGCCGGGCACCTTTCATGCGCGCACCCTTGGCCAAAGCCATGGTCACATCCACCGGATTGATGCGACCATCGTTCTCGGCATAAAAACCGCCACTGATATTGTCGGTCACCGCGAACGGAAACAATGCCTTGATCTCAGAAGGCGAGAGCTCATGAATTTCCATGCCATGCAGGCGGCTGAAATTGGTAATTCGGCGGTACTCTTCCATACGATCGGCATCGGCCGCGAGTTCAATAAAGCCGCAGCCATTGAAGCCGGTCTGCTGGCCGGTTTCTGCTTCCAGACGTTTATACAGCTCCATGGAGTGCTTGCGAATGCTGATGGTGGTTTCCGAGCCGGAGCCAAAAGTGGTCATCAGGCCAGCAGCATGCCAGGTGGTGCCAGAGGTGAGCTGATCCCGTTCCAGCAACACCACATCACAACCCAGTTCCGCCAGGTGGTAAGCCACCGAGCAACCAATGATGCCGCCACCAATGATGACGACTCGTGCGTATTCCGGAAGTTCTTTCTCTGCCATGTTGATTACTCTTGAGCTGTTGTTTTTGGTTGTTCTGTGCGTTGAGGCCAGAGTTTAAAACTCTGTCCTTGTTATCACGCTGGACGTTTGAATTTATTTGGCCAATTCGTATAAATATTTCACATAGGACATCACCGCGCCATCCCAACCTTGTACATTCGGATTGGTGGATTCGACGATGAAATATTCATCCGGTGCGTGCGCACCGCTGCCATGACCGAGGCCAAAATGCCCTGAAGGCAAATTCAGCGGTGGCCCGGTGAAGATAAAGCCGGGATAAGAACCAGCGCTGCGCGGCCAAAGTACGTAGTCCAGCCCTTCGCCTTCCAGTGTGGCCAGTTGTGCTTTGATCAAGGGCGCGGTTGCAACCGTGCTGGTAGGGTCGTAACCGCCGCTCATGATGACCTCGATATCACCGAAACCGCGTTTCTCCAGGTGGGCTTTGAGCGCAGTCAATGCATCAGCAGCTTTCATATCGGGCACCAGCCTGAGGTCCAGCTTGGCCTCGGCCCGATGTGGCAATACGGTTTTTCCGCCCGGTCCGGTATAGCCGGCCACCAGCCCTTCGATATTCACCGTGGGTTGCGATACCAGGCGTTCCAGCGCCTGCTGGAACGACAGATCGTCAATCCAGTGTTCGGTGCTGAGTTGCTTTTTCATGGTCGTTTCGTCTTGCGATTCCGCAACGGCCGCCATCATGGCTTTTTCCTTTGCCGTCATCGGTCGGGGTTTGGGATAGGCATCTATGGTGATGTTATTACCGTCCTCGGAGACCAGCGTGTTTAGCGCCTTGATCAGCCGCCAGGATGGGCTGTCGATCATGGCTTTCAGCGAAGAATGCACATCCTTGCCTGGCCCGCGCCCCCAATTCTCTCCACTAGAGATTAGTTGGACTTCAATCACGCCCTTGGCACCTAACCGCACTGAGACACTGCCATCCGGGTCCTGCATAGCAGACGGCATCACCACACCGATGGTAGCGGCCAGTGCAGCCTGAACTTCCGCATCGTAGACCACCTGGCTGAAATTGGGCGAGCCGATTTCCTCTTCGCCTTCAGCCACCAGCACCAGGTTGACTGGAAGTTTATGGCCGGCCGCTTGAATGGCATGCAAGGAAGCCAGAAACGCTGCCTGCGGGCCTTTCTGATTGACCGCGCCGCGGCCCATTACCGCTTTGCCCAGGCCGGGTTTATCCACGATTTCGGCTGCCAAAGGGGGTGAAGACCACTCGCTGGGATCGGATTGCTTCACGTCATACATGAAATACACGCCCAGGGTTTTCTCTGCCCCAGCATCGAGTGTGGCAAACACGCCGGGCTTACCGTCAGTTTCAATAATGCGGGTTTGCTGGAAACCGGCTTCTTGCAGCATGCGGGCCATCAGTTCCGGGCCTGCCGGAAAACCGACATTCTCGGCCGCGATGGAAGGCAGGCGGATCCATTCCTGCAGCCTTGTTACGCCTTCATCATGTTGCTGAATGACCTTGGCCTCAATATCGTTAAAGTCAGCTTCGGCCGACCAGCTTGAAGCTGTGAAAAACAATAATGCTGCTGTCGCAGTTTTCGCAAAGAGTGCTGCAGTTCTTTTCATGGTTATTTCCTGAAGGGTTATCAATGCGCGATGCCGAGCCCGGCATTCAGCAAGTTGTGTACTTTATCAAAGCGAATTAATCAGGGTACAAGCCTCGCCAGGTCAACTTTGTTCCATTTGGCTTACTTGTTCCTGCAGATTTTCCAGTTTTTCGCGGGTGCGTTTCAAGACGGCGGTTTGGGCATCGAATTCTTCCCGAGTCACCAGCTTCATCTTCTCAAAAGTTCGCGCCAATACCAGTCGAAACTGCTCCTCGGCCTCGTCTTTCATGCGGCCAACGCCTGGTGGTAATGAGTCGCTGAGTTTGCGGCTGAGGTCGTCAATAAGTCGTAAATCAATCATGGCCATGCCTTTTGGGAGATGAAACTTTGGTGCGGCCATATTATGCTCACATTAAAGTCAGCGATCTAGTCGCTCAGAGCTTTCCTCAAGGGATAAATCAAAATGAAACTGATCGTTGCAATAATCAAACCTTTCAAACTGGACGATGTGCGTGATGCCATTGCCGAAGCTGGAATCCAGGGCATGACAGTGACCGAAGTGCGGGGTTTTGGGCGGCAGAAAGGCCATACCGAATTGTACCGTGGCGCGGAATACGTGGTGGATTTCCTGCCCAAGTTGAAACTGGAAGTGGCGGTTCCGGACGATCGTGTGGACGCAGTCGTTGAGGCGATCGCCGGTGCCGCCGCTTCCGGGCGTATTGGTGACGGCAAAATCTTTGTGCAACCGCTAGAGCGGGCGATGCGCATTCGTACCGGAGAAGAAGGGGACGAAGCACTTTAGTCGCCTAAAAAGGTCGCTGGCGATGCAATGAAATTGAGGGCCGGTTGCACCAAAGTATCAATTTAATCGATCAAGCGTGTGCGCTGCACGACTAAGCGTGAAACATTTTGCTCGTTGGTAGCGTCTATTGCATGTATCAGGTTTATTTTTGGGCATATGACTGAAAAACACTCATTCCTGTCAGCAACGTTAGGCGAACTGACCCGGCGCAAGGTATTAAGCACCATGGGCGCCTATGCCGTGGCCGTGTTTGTAGTGCTGCAGTTGATGGATGCCGGAGTCGAGCCGTTGCGCCTGCCGGACTGGTTGCCCACCCTGGTTGTTATCGCTTTAATTCTTGGGTTCCCAGTTGTGTTCCTGCTGGCTGGGCAATTCGAATTGACCGCGGCCGGTATCAAGAAAGCCAGTCCCGCTGGATTACTCAGCCGACGACAATCGGTGGCCTTATTTGGCTCCATGCTGATGGTTACTTTTGGCCTGGGCTGTGGCTTTTACATTTACTATTCCGGTCTTTTCGCAGTTGAAACCCCAACCACGGTGATTGACCAGGCAGCCGCTGCGCGCCAGTTTTCAGCACCCGCCAAATCGATTGCGGTGCTTCCTTTCACGGACTTGTCCGCCAACGGCGACCAGGCCTATTTTTCCGACGGGGTCGCCGAGGAAATACTCAACCTGTTGGCTCAGGTCAAAGGCCTGCACGTCGCGGCGCGCACGTCTTCTTTCGCCTTTCGTGATGAGCAACACAATATTCGTGAGATTGGCCAGTTGCTGAATGTCAGAACTGTTCTGGAAGGCAGTATTCGCACTTCCGGCAACCGCATTCGATTGACCGTACAGTTGATCAATGTCGAGGACGGTTACCATATCTGGTCAAAATCCTTTGATCGGGAAATTGACGACCTGTTTGCCATTCAGGACGAGATCGCCAGCGATATTGCCGCGGCGTTGGGGGATTCCTTTGCTGGCCTGATGAAACCATCTGGCGGTAATACCGACAGTCTGGCTGCGGCCAATGCCTACCACGCCGGTCGTTTGCACTGGTGGCGCCGCACAACTGCAGAGTTACAACAGGCGCGCCTCAACGGCGTAAACGATGCCGATATTTTCTATTCCGAGGCAGGTCTCAAGGCCTTGCAGGGTCAATACCAGGAAGCTGTGGCCAAGTTGCAACAGGCCTATGATCGGGGCTTCCGTGAAGACTGGATGCTGACCATGGATTGGCGTCTTGCGCCCCTGCGGGGTCAAGTGAAATTTGTCGAGCACAAATCGCGTATTGGGCATGACATTGAGCGCAGCAAGGCCGAAATTCGCAGCACATCAATGGCAATGCTCTGACGCACTGTGCCCAGCATTCCTCAACAAGTCCGGAACAATGCGGTGGCGCTCCTCAGCCTGGTTATCGCGCTCAGCGCTCTGGGTTACAACTCCTGGCGCAATGAAAAAATTGAAGATCAACGCAATATCCGCAGCGCAGCGTTTCGAGTGCTGGAAACCCTGGGCGAATTGCGCGAAATCGTTGATGAACGTTATTACTACCTGCCCTTTCGCCAGGACATGAACATGGAGTCTTCCCTGCGATTACGTGGTTATGGCCGCGCTGCACTGACGCGTGATCTGATGCTGTTGATGCCGTCGCCGGCACCAGCCAGTGGTCAGAAATTGCATGCCAGTTGGGTTGAGCATTTCAATCGACTGAATGAACTGGATAAAAAAGGTAGTCACAGCGAGCAGGCAAAAGCAGCAGAGCAGGCCATAGGCACTGTGCTCGAAGAATCGCGTCAGGTGGTGTTACAGGTTATTCGGGAGCTGGATTGATTTCGTTTGAGTAGCGACATTCAAACACCGGCAAAGCGCGTTGCATCACCTATCCAGCGCTGCACTAGTTTTCTGGCTTGAGCTGGATTTTCTTCCAGTAAGCGACTGGCTACTGCGGGGATTCGCTCTAATAATTCCTGGTCACGTGCCAGATCGGCCACGCGGAATTGCATCATGCCGGTCTGCCGGGTGCCGAGTACCTCACCAGGGCCGCGCAGTTCCAGGTCCTTCTCAGCGATGCGAAAACCATCAGAGGTTTCACGCAGGATGTTCAGGCGTTCCCTGGCCATGATTCCGGCGCCAGGATCGTACAGCAGCACGCAGGATGATTGCATATTGCCTCGGCCTACACGGCCACGCAGTTGGTGCAATTGCGCCAGGCCCAGGCGTTCGGCGTTTTCAATGATCATCAAAGATGCATTGGGCACATCCACGCCTACTTCGATGACGGTAGTGGCCACCAGTAACTGGACCTCGCCAGCTTTGAATGCCTGCATCACGGCCTGCTTCTCAGCCGGTTTCAAACGCCCATGGACCAATCCGATGTGGATGCCGGGCAGGGCCAGTTTCAGTTCGCTGGCCACGTCTTCGGCAGCCTGTGCCTCGATCACATCGGATTCTTCAATCAGCGTACAAACCCAGTAAATCTGCCGGCCATCCTGGCAGGCGGATGCAACCCGCTGAATCACCTCCTGGCGCCGCTCATTGGAAACCGTGACGGTCTGCACCGGCTGACGGCCCGGTGGCAATTCATCAATCACCGAAGTGTCCAGGCCGGCATAGGCCGTCATGGCCAGAGTCCGTGGTATGGGGGTGGCCGTCATGATCAGTTGATGGGCATGCAAGGAAGCTTCCGTAGCCTTGTCCAACAGGGCCAGTCGTTGGTGCACGCCAAAACGGTGTTGTTCATCGACAATGGCCAAGCCCAGTTGCTGGTACTCAACGCCTGCTTGCATCAATGCATGAGTGCCGATCACCAGTGGAGCGCCGCTGGAAATTTCGTCCAGCACTTTCTGCCGCGCCTTGCCTTTGACCTTGCCGCTCAGCCACACCGGTTCAATTTTTAGCGGTGCCAGCCAGTGGCTGAAACTTTGCAGATGTTGTTCGGCCAGCAATTCGGTTGGCGACATGATGGCCACCTGGTAGCCGCCGCCGATAGCGCGTAATGCTGCCATAGCCGCAACTACGGTTTTGCCCGACCCTACATCGCCCTGCAGTAATCGATGCATGGGATGTTGTTTCGTCAGATCAGCGTGAATCTCAGTGATCACCCTTTGTTGTGCCGCGGTCAAGCGGAAGGGCAGTGATTGCAGGAAATCGGCTTCCAACGGACTGGATTTTTCGAAAGGCGGAGCTGAC
Source organism: Lysobacterales bacterium (assembly GCA_034440115.1). GTDB lineage: Bacteria > Pseudomonadota > Gammaproteobacteria > Xanthomonadales > SZUA-36 > JAWXBM01. Next base: position 21,135 of record JAWXBM010000018.1, read on the forward strand.
AGTTGCTTTTCAAAGCGATGCAAGGACTGCATGCTGAGGTTATGCGCCAGCAATTCTTCCAGCGCCAGGCGCTGCTGTGCCGGGTGGCGCCGCTCTACCAGCGCTGCAACGTCGGCACCCAAAGGTGGTCGGTGAATATAGGGGATGGCAGCTTGCAAGGTGGGCAACTTAAGGTTGCGCATCAAATCAGCAGGCAACAATTCTTCCAGTTCCAGTTTTTTTTGCTGCAGTAATTTCAACGCCTGTTCCGTGAGCTTCAACCAACTGGCCTGTGCCAGCCCTTCAGTAGACGGATAAACCGGCGTCAACCGATCGGCAACCGCCTCATCGACGCCTGCTACGAGTTTTTTGTAGCTGGGATGAACCATTTCCAGGCCACGTGCCCCACCACGCGCTTCGCCATAGCAGCGCAAGCGACTGCCAAGGCTCATCTGGGTTTTTTGCGAGTTGCGAAAATGAAAGAACCGCAGGGTTAACCTGCCGGTGCCGTCGAATAAGGAAACCACCAGCATGGGCCGGCGGCCACGAACAATGGCGACGTGTTCAACCTCACCTTCAACTTGTGTGCTGGCGCCCGGATACAGACTGCCAATCGGCATAATCCGAGTGCGATCTTCGTAGCGAAAGGGCAGGTGGAACAGTAAATCCTGCACCTGATGGATGCCGAATTTGGCCAGGCTGGCCTGGACGCCCGGGCCAACACCGCGCAATTGTGTAAGATCGCTGGTTGTTGGCGTCGAGGCTTTGGTTTTGCTGTGGCTCAAGCCAGGACCCTGCTTGGGCTCAAAGGCCTAGAATGGCATCCATTTCAACCTGAGCGCCCATGGGCAGGGCAGCTACACCAACTGCAGCGCGCGCCGGGTAGGGCTTAGCAAAATACTGTGCCATGACCGAGTTCACATGGGGGAAATTGCCCATATCAATAAGGAACACGTTCAGTTTCAGAATTTGATCCAACGAACCACCGGCAGCCTCACATACGGCCTGCAGGTTTTTGAACACCCGGTGGATCTGCGCTTCGATATCGCCTTCAACCAATTTCATGCTGGCTGGATCAAGCGGAGTCTGGCCGGACAGGTAAACCACGTCGCCATGGCGGGTGGCTTGAGAGTAGGTGCCTATGGCTGCTGGCGCGTGGCTTGTTGCGATGATTTGCTTGCTCATATTGGGCTGCTTCCTGATGGTGTGGATTTCATGGACTTGACATGCGAATAACACGAATGACTTTGCTGTTGCGTCGCAGGCGGCGTAAAACGCGCGCCATGTGATCGCGGTTGTCCACGCTGACGTTGAACAACATGGTGGCTGTTTCCGGGTTGCTTTCCGTCATGGTGATCCTTTCGATATTGGCACCTGCCTCAGCAAAGCTCATGGAGATGCTGGCCAGTACGCCAGGCACATTATGCACCAGGGCCTTTAATGCCACCGGGAAAGTACCCTCTGTAATCGAGGCCCAGACCATGTCCACACAGCGATCCGGATGCTTGCGGAATTCCTTGGTGTTGGCGCAGGACAAGCGATGCACCACCAAACCCTTGTCAGCGGAAACATAGGCCATAATGCGGTCGCCTGGCACCGGCAAACAGCAGGCGCCAAAGCTGACTGCGCTGCCTTCCGAGCCGGCGATGACCAAAGCTTCATCTTCACCGGTTGAGCTGTTGAGCAAATGCGATTCCGGCGACAGTTTAGCCGCGACTATGTTGGCCAGCGTGGTGCCTAAAGCCAGATCACGGAATACGTCTTCCTGCTGGGCCAGGTGGTTTTCCTTGAGAAACTGGTCCCACTGCGCCTGGCTGATATCGTCCAGCGAACTGCCACGGGCATTGAGGGCTTTTTCCAGCAAACGCAAACCCAGCCCTACGGTGTCGGAGTGTTGCAGGCTTTTCAAATAGGACCTGATGGATGTGCGCGCTCGGGCAGTCGACACAAATCCCAGCCACTCTGGCCTGGGCAACACTTCTGGATTGGTGAGAATTTTGACCGTTTGCCCGTTGGCTAAACGCGTTGACAGCGGCACTTCTTCATTATCGACCAGTGCAGTTTCCGTGTGGTTGCCCACATCGGTATGGATGGCATAAGCAAAGTCCAGCGCCGTGGCGTTTCTGCCCAGGTCGATGATTTTGCCCTTGGGGGTAAACACAAAAATCTGGTCCGGGAACAGGTCGGATTTGGCGCTTTCCAGAAATTCCATGGAATCGCCCACATGCCGCTGCACATCAATCAGTTGCATCAGCCACTCGCGGGCGCGCACCTGTGCGCTGGCTTCACTGCCGGCCGGGCTGTTCTTGTACTGCCAGTGTGCTGCTGCACCCTTCACCGCCACCAAGTCCATTTCTTCGGTGCGAATCTGGATTTCTACCGGCAGGCCATAAGGGCTGTTCAGCACCGTGTGTAAAGACTGGTAGCCATTGGCCTTGGGCAGGGCAATGAAGTCTTTGAACTTGCCTGGCTTGGGTGGGTAGAGGCTGTGTGCTGCGCCTAATGCCGCATAACAATGCGGTTCAGTCTGGGTAATGATGCGAAAAGCATAAAAGTCGGTTACGTCTGAAAAAGGCAGATCCTTGACCAGCATCTTGCGGTAGATGCTGTAGGGTGTTTTCTGGCGCCCGGAAATACGGCAGGGCACAGCAGCATCATTCATGCGCTTTTTCAGTGCATTGTTGATGTTTTCAACGATCTCCTTGCGGTGGCCGGTCATCTGGTCCAGGTGCTCGTTGATGGTGCGGTAACGCCAGGGGTAGAGATTCGAAAAGCCCAGGTCTTCCAGTTCAGACTTTATGTTGTTCATGCCCAGCCGGTCGGCGATGGGGGCATAGATTTGCAGGGTTTCGCGGGCAATCCGACGGCGCGATTCGTAGGACATATTGTCCAGCGTGCGCATGTTGTGCACGCGATCGGCCAGCTTGATAAAAATCACCCGCAGGTCGCGCGACATGGCCAGCATCAGTTTGCGGAAACTTTCTGCATCCGCCTCGCCGCGGGTGCGAAACTTCATCTTGTCCAGCTTGGTAACACCGTCCACCAGTTGGGCGATTTCTTTGCCAAACTGTGTCTCGATTTCCGCCATGGACAGCGGCGTATCTTCCAGTGTGTCGTGCAGGATCGCGGCGGTGATGCTTTCATGATCCATGCGCATCCCGGCGAGGATGTGAGCCACGGCCACGGGATGCAGGATATAAGGCTCGCCACTGAGGCGTGTTTGTCCTTCATGGGCCTGCGCGCCTAATTCAAAGGCACGCAGTACCGTGGCAACTTTTTCTGGATCCAGATAGGTATTGAGCAGGTCCCGGAGCTTTAGGACAGGTTCAGGAAATCCATTGGCAACCGGCATGGTCTAGCTGATTTAAGCGTGGTGGATCAGAAGGAGAAATCTTCATCCCCAGATTTATCGAATACTTCAGCGGCTTCAATTTCAGCCTGGATGAGATCAACAGTTTCCGGGTTAATCTTGCCGGTAGCCACTTCGCGCAGCGCCACAACAGTGGGTTTGTCATTAGATTCCTCAACCAGTGGGTCGGCACCATGGGCAATCTGACGAGCACGCTTGGTAGCGGTCAAAACCAGGTCAAAGCGGTTGGGAATGACTTTCAGACAGTCTTCTACGGTAATTCTTGCCATTACGATAATCCTTGGGGGTCAATAATTTTGACGAACGAACCTGACATTTTATGCATTTTCAAGCATTTGTGCCAGTATAGTTTCAGATCGTGATGCCTGATCAGGCCGCTGATGGCTGCCCGAGCGAATAATGGCGCGCAGATCCTGCAGCGCGGCCTCGAAATCGTCATTGACGATCAGGTAGTCGAATTCGCTGGCATGCGACAGCTCTGAGCGGGCTTTGTGCATACGCCGTTGTATGACTTCGGCGCTGTCCTGGCCGCGCAAGGACAAGCGCCGGTGCAGTTCTTCCAGCGAAGGCGGCAATATGAAAATGCTGCGGCAGGTCGGAAATGACTGGCGGATTTGTTCGGCACCTTGCCAGTCTATGTCCAGCATCACAGCAAAACCCCGGTCCATATGGCGCTGAACCTGCTCGCGGCCGGTGCCGTAGCAATGATCGTAGACTCTGGCATGTTCCAGAAAGGCATTCTTGGCCACCAACCGGGCAAACTCCTCGTTGCTGACAAAAAAGTAATGCTGGCCATTCACCTCGCCATTGCGCGCTGGGCGGGTGGTATGGGAAACCGACAGTCGTAATTGATCGTCCAGTCGCAGCAGCGCTGCGATCAGGCTGGTTTTACCCCCGCCGGATGGCGCGGCCACCACATACAGGTTTGCCGCTGGTGCTACTCGCTGTGCTTTTGCCTGGGTCACAATAAGCTACTCAATGTTCTGTACTTGCTCGCGCATTTGTTCGATCAGAACCTTGAGTTCAACCGATGCCTGGGTAGAGCGGTTGTCGATGGACTTGGAACTGAGCGTATTGGATTCTCGGTTGAACTCCTGCATCAGGAAATCCAGCCTGCGACCCACCGGTTCATCCAGTTTCAACACCCGCCGCGATTCCGAGACGTGTGCATCCAGCCGATCCAGCTCTTCGTCGACGTCGATTTTCTGCACCAGGAAAGCCACCTCCTGTTCCAGCCGGCCTGGATCCAGCGGCTGTGGTAAATCAGCCAGGCGGGCTAGCAGCTTGTTTTTCAAGCCTTCTCGAATATCCGGCAACCATTCCTTGACCTGCGCCACCAGCCCGGCCACATTGTCCAGGCGATCTACAATCGCACTTACCAGCTTTTCGCCTTCACGCCGGCGCGCATCTTTTAGTCCGGTAATCGCTTCAGACAATGATTCCAGGGCATCTTTTTGCAGTGACTCGCTATCCTGCGGACGCTCGGTAACCATGCCAGGCCAACGCAGCAGCGTATCAACGCTGGTTTCCTGCCGTGTGCCGCTGATTTCTCCCAGTTCTTTGTGCAAGGCCAGAATCTGTTTCGCCAATGCGGTATTAAGTACCAGATCGCCTTCGTTGCTGCTGTCGCCACGGGAAAAACGCAGCCCCACATCCACTTTGCCGCGGCCCAGTTGTGCGCCTAACAATTCGCGCATGACGGGCTCCATAGCGCGGAAATCTTCGGGCAGGCGCAAGCCAATTTCCAGATAGCGGTGGTTTACTGAGCGGATTTCCCAAGACAGGCGTCCGGCAGGCAATTGTCGTTCCACACTGGCAAAACCAGTCATGCTTTGGATCATTTGGAGTCCTTTATCAATCTGAGGCTGCTTTAATTTCAACTGCGGTCTGGTAGGCCAGTCGCTAGCTTGGCACAATGGTACCGGCAATTTGCCACCGCGTCAGCGCCAGCAACATGCCAGCGATGGGCGTTTGGCGACTCCCCGATCAATCAGCAAGGAACAATATGCGACCCAGCGGCAGGCAGCCAGATGAGCTGCGCGAGATCAAAATTATCCGTAACTATACCCGCCACGCCGAAGGATCGGTCATGATCGAGTGCGGCGGCACCCACGTGCTTTGCACTGCTTCGGTGGAGGAACGCATACCACCCTTCCTGCGCGGAAAGGGTGAAGGCTGGATCACGGCGGAGTACGGTATGTTGCCGCGCTCCACCGGCAGTCGCATGGGGCGCGAAGCGGCCCGTGGCAAGCAAGGTGGGCGCACGCTGGAAATTCAGCGTCTGATTGGTCGTTCTTTGCGCGCCGTGGTGGACAGAACAGCGCTTGGTGAACGCTCCATTACGCTGGATTGCGATGTCATTCAGGCTGATGGTGGCACCCGTACGGCTTCAATTACGGGCGCATACGTGGCGCTCAGTGACGCCTGTAACTGGTTGCTGCAGCGCGGGCTGATCAAGACCAATCCGATTCACGGCCAGGTAGCGGCTGTTTCCGTGGGTATTTTCCACAACACCCCGGTGCTGGATCTGGATTACGACGAGGATTCTGTGGCTGAGACCGATATGAACGTGGTGATGAACGACGGTGGCGGATTTATCGAATTGCAGGGCACGGCTGAAGGCCATGCCTTCAGGGCTGATGAGTTGCAGAGCATGTTATCGCTGGCCCAATCCGGTATTGACCAGCTCATGGCATTCCAGTTGGCGGCCCTGAAAGCCTGACACGATGACGCAGCAGCCTGCCTTGGTGATTGCCAGCGGTAACCCCGGCAAACTGCGGGAACTGCAGGCCATGTTGCAGTCGCTGGGTTGGAAAATTCGTTCGCAAGACGAATGGAACATCGAACAAGCAGAGGAAAACGGGCTGAGTTTTGTTGAGAACGCTCTGATCAAGGCGCGGCATGCTGCGGCACTGTGTGGTTTGCCGGCATTGGGTGATGACTCCGGTCTGGTCGTGGATGCGCTGGCTGGCGCGCCGGGGATTCGTTCGGCCCGTTATGCAGCAAAAAATGCCGGAGAGCATGCCGATGACGCTGCCAACAACCAAAAACTGCTGGCGGCATTGCAGGGCTTGCCGAAAGAGCAACGTGCTGCGCATTTCTATTGCGCCATGGTGTTTGTTCGCCATGCCTCAGACCCGGCCCCCTTGGTTACGCTGGGGCAGTGGCACGGTAACATCCTGACCAGCCCGCGCGGAACGGGTGGCTTCGGTTACGACCCCTTGTTCTGGCTGCAGCATCAGCAATGTGCTTCAGCCGAACTGTCGGTTACTGAAAAAAACCGCATCAGCCATCGCGGCCAGGCTTTGGCAGCAATGGTTGACTGCTTGAAGACTGTACGTGTCAACTGAAGCTGAAGCGAGTCACGCAGCGGCCGCACTGCAACTACCGCCGCTGTCGCTGTACGTACACCTGCCCTGGTGTGTGCAGAAATGTCCCTATTGTGATTTCAACTCCCATGCCTTGAAGGCAGTCGTTCCAGCCAGTCGTTATATCAAAGCGTTGCTGGCCGACCTGGAGAACGACCTGCCTCTGGTTTGGGGCCGGCCGGTACATTCGGTGTTTTTCGGTGGTGGTACGCCCAGCCTCTTCAGTGCTGCTGATATCGATACGTTGTTGGCAGGGATTCGCAGCCGCTTGCTACTCTCGCCGGCTGCCGAAATAACCCTGGAAGCTAATCCGGGCACGGTGGAATACGACAGTTTCAGTGCTTACCGGGATGCGGGTATCAACCGCGTTTCTTTGGGGGTGCAGAGTTTCGATGATGAGCTATTGGTTGCCATAGGCCGTATCCATGGACGTGAAGAAGTGGAACGGGCAATTGCTTCCATTCGCGCCGCCGGCCTGGACAACTTCAATCTGGACCTGATGTTCGGCTTGCCCGGGCAAAGTCTGGCAGCAGCCATCAGCGATGTGCAGACGGCGTTGGGGCATGCGCCTGCGCACCTGTCGCATTACCAACTCACGCTCGAGCCCAATACCGCTTTTCATGCTCATCCGCCTGAACTGCCTGATGACGATCTGTGTTGGGAAATGCAGGAACAGACGGCCAGCCTGATGCAGGTTGCAGCTTATGAGCAATACGAGATTTCCGCCTGGTCATTACCTGGCAAAGCCTGCAAGCACAATCTCAACTATTGGCATTACGGCGACTATCTCGGAATCGGCGCAGGCGCCCATGGCAAGCTCACCTTGCCGGCCAGCAATGAAATTCGCCGTATGAGCAAGTTGCGCCACCCAACGGCCTATATGGCCGCTTTGGAACGGCGCAACTGGCGAGCAGAAGACCAGGCGATAGCTGATGAGGAACGGAAATTTGAGTTCTTTCTCAATCAGTTACGCCTGCGTGACGGAGTCAATCTGGCTGAATTTACGCCCCGTACCGGGCTCGCCGGGGAAGTATTTACTGCTGCGGTAGAGCTGGCTTGTGAGCGCGGCTTATTACAGCAGCAGGGCGACAAGCTGCTTCCCACCGAACTGGGTTGGCGCTTTTCCAATGAAATACAGGCCTTATTCCTGCCCTCAAGCGACCCTGCGGAGGCAGTAAAACCGGTTGCAATCAACCGCGACGATCAGTAAACTGGCCGGTCTTTCGCAAGCCTTACCGACGGAAATTAACATGAAATCTGGCATTCATCCCAACTACCGTGAAGTCGTTTTCCAGGACCTGTCCTCGGATTTCGCAATCCTGACACGGTCAACAATCGTTACCAGGGAAACCATCAAGTGGGAAGACGGTCAGGAATACCCATTGATGAAGGTCGAAGTTTCCAGCGCATCTCACCCTTTTTACACCGGCAAGCACAAGTTGCTTGACACGGGTGGACGGGTAGACAAGTTCAAGAAGCGTTACTCTAAGTAATACGTCAATAACGTAACACTTCGGGCGTTGCAGAAATACCCGCCTTGGCACAGCCATGGCGGGTATTTTTTTGTGCGATTGGATGCAGACTTCAGTAAGACCTCGTAGGCAACCGTATAAAGCTTTTATAGCCACTAAACTGGAACACGGTCGCATCGCTGTGCGATACTTCCGCGCTGATAGATACTGGCCTCACGGTTAAAACCAATGGGCTGGTGATCCCGCCCCGTCTTCCCGAAGTCTTGAGCTTTGGGGCATTCGCAAGGAGAATCCAGTGACAGGAAAAACAGTCAGGCTGACGGATGAGTCAGCAGGCAAAAGCATCGATCTGCCGATTATCACCGGCACGGAAGGCGAGCCGACCATCGATATCAAAAGCCTGCCCGGTGAACTGGGTTATTTCACCTATGACCCAGGCTTCACGGCTACTGCAGCCTGTACCAGCAAGATTACCTTTATCGACGGCGCCAAGGGGATATTGCGCTATCGCGGATATCCGATTGAACAACTGGCGGAAAAAAGTACCTTTCTGGAAGTGGCTTACTTACTGCTCAAAGGTGAGTTGCCCAGCAAAGCTGAATTCAGCAAGTTTGAGAAAGACATCACCTACCACACCATGGTGCATGAGCAACTCAATACCTTTATTTCGGGTTTTCATTACGATGCCCATCCCATGGCCATGATGGCTGGCGTAGTGGGTTCTCTGGCGGCGTTTTATCACGACCGCATGGATCCGCAGAATCCCGAACATCGCGCTTTGGCGGCCACCCGCTTGATTGCCAAGATTCCTACCATCGCAGCAGCCTGTTACCGGCACCATATGGGTTGGCCGACGGCTTATCCGCTGAACAAACTGGGTTATTGCGAGCGCTTTCTGCACATGATGTTTTCGGTTCCGACCGAGGAATACCAGGTCAGCCCAACTGCAGCGCGCGCTCTGGATCTGTTGTTTATCCTGCACGCCGATCACGAACAGAATGCCAGTACATCCACAGTACGACTGGTGGGTTCAACCGGCGCAAATCCTTATGCCTGCGTTGCGGCCGGAATTTCCGCACTGTGGGGGCCGGCACACGGCGGTGCTAACGAAGCGGTGCTGACCATGCTGAACCGAATAGGTAGCGTGGCCAATGTGCCCAAATTCATCGACAAAGCCAAAGATCGCGATGATCCTTTCCGCCTGATGGGCTTCGGGCATCGCGTTTACAAGAATTACGATCCGCGTGCTTCCATCATCCGTGTGGCCTGCCACGATGTATTGAAAGAGTTGGGTGCTCAGGATCCATTGATGGACCTGGCCATGGAACTGGAGCGGATTGCTCTGGAAGACGAATATTTTGTTGAGAAAAAACTCTACCCTAATGTCGATTTCTACTCCGGCATTATCTACAAGGCGCTGGGCTTTCCGGTCAGCATGTTTACCGTGATGTTCGCCATCGCCAGAACCGTGGGTTGGGTATCGCAGTGGCTGGAGCAATCTGAAGAGCCGACCAAGATAGGTCGCCCGCGGCAGGTTTACGAAGGTCCCAAGGAACGGGCTTACGTCGGCGTCAACAAACGTTAAGCCAGAAATCCGAACTTTTTATTGAGCGATGACCTGGCATGTGCCGGGTCATTGCCCACTGAAGTCACCACTCAAGCCGCGCTATGCACATTCAGCAAGCGCTCCAGCTCAGCCACGCTGGCGCGTTGTTGGGGCTTGCCATCAATCGGGCTGAGCAGGGGTTGACGCAAACCCAGGGTCGGCAACAACAACAATTCTACAGTGCAAGCGCTTACCTCAATCAGGAATACAGGCACCGTGAAGTAGTTCCGGTCGCTGCTGCGCAGACGTTTCTGTTCCTGGCGGAATGGCATTCCTCGTTCAAGTAAATCCAGCACCAGGGCTTCTGCCGTATCGCAAAATAGCTGCAGCGATACGCGGCAATGCTGGCCGGCTGAGCCATCCAGCACCGGGCCTGTCAGGCGGGGCGAATAATCATCCAGCATACGCATGGCATCCAGCGCGGCGCGGCGTAAATTCTCCAGGTTTTGGCTGTGTTGATTGCCGCCGTAAAGGCTTTGGTACGTCACCAGTGCATCCTGTACTTCCAGGTTGCTGGGCAGAGCCAGCCGATCATTGACGCCTATCCGTTCTGCTGCTTTGCGCTTCGCAGCTTGGTAATCGTATTGCCCTTCGGTGGCGATGATGCGTGCCGCTTCCGCTGCAATCTGAGCGCGTATAAGTTGTATTTTTCTCTGCTGACGCCCAGCAAAATTACGCACGGCAAAATTCTCAGTAGATCTCGTACGGGCTTTCCGCTGCTGAGGCATCCTGGTTCTCTCCTCCGGTTTCGACTTCCATTGCGGGCAGATTGTCTGCTGCAAATATTTCCATGATTGCATCCGGATTATCAAGTCTTGCAAGCAATCCGGTTTCCGGATCGATGCGGGCCTGAGCTAATCCAGAGGGCATCACCGGAGGCTGGTCTTCTACGTCCTGCAAGGCTACAGCCATGTAGTCGACCCACACCGGCAGTGCTGCACTGCCGCCCAATTCGTTTCTGCCCAATGGATCATGGTTATCAAAGCCTACCCAAACCGAGGTCACCACTTCGCTGTTGTAACCCGAGAACCAGGCGTCTCGCTGTTCATTGGTGGTTCCGGTTTTGCCCGCCAGGTCTTTGCGCCCCAGTGACATGGCTTTGGCGCCCGTGCCACGGCGTATCACGTCCATCATCATGGAGCGCACCAGGTAGGCATTCTGTTCGGTAATCACTCTGGGTGCTGTTACTTCTGGGCTTTCAATGCGAACCGGCGCGCGTTGGCCAGCAGCGAGGGTAGGGTCGAGATCTACACCGGCTTTTTGTTGCGTGAGGTCCAGTGGACGCAATTCCGGCTTCAGCGATTCCAGCTGGGCGGTCTCGCTGGCCGCCACATTTTCAATGCTGGCATCTATGCTGCCATCAATGCTGGTTGGATCGTCACAGGGATCACACAAGCGGGGTGTCGGACTGGCATAAACCAGGCCGCCATGAGCATCTATGATCCGGTCAATGAACACGGGGTCTACCAGGAAGCCACCGTTGGCGAAAACGGCGTAACCGCGGGCCATCGCCAGTGGCGGCAGCGATGCGCTGCCCAGGGCCAGGGTCAGATCTTTGGTCAAGTCGCCGTCTTCAAAGCCAAAACGCAAAATGTATTCGCGGGAGAAATCCAGGCCAGCATCCCTGAGCAGTCGTATGGAAACCAGGTTGCGCGAGTTGACCATGGCTTCGCGCATGCGCGTTGGCCCGTAGAATTTTTCACTGAAATTCTGCGGTTTCCAGGTACGTTCCAGCTCCGGGCCATCAAACACGATAGGAGCATCATTAATCAGGCTCGCAGTAGTAAAACCTCGTTCCAGTGCTGCCGAGTAAACGAATGGTTTGAAACTCGAACCGGGTTGACGTTTGCTTTGAATAACGCGGTTGAACTTGCTGTGACTGAAGTCGTAACCTCCCACCAGGGAGCGTATCCAGCCGGTTTTGGGATTGATAGAAACCAAAGCAGCTTCAGTCTCAGGCACCTGCCCCAGGAGCCATTTGCCGTCATCGTCCATGCGGATTCGCACTACATCGCCCGCTGCCAGGACGTCAGCGAACGATTTGGGCTTGAAACCCTTGCGGTCGCGGCTGATGTATTTGCCCATCCAATCTTGCGGTTCGATGGCGACGGTCTGGCCATCCAGCAGATAAACCAGTGCCAGTTTTTCTTCGAGTTCCGTTACCAACCCGGGCAGCCAGCCTGAAATGGGCCGGAAAGGTTCCAACACTTCACTCCACTGCTGCGGACTGTTCTTGTCTGCCAAATCAATATGCGCTTCAGGCCCGCGGTAACCATGGCGCCGATCATAGGCTTCCAGACCGCGGGTAACGGCCTGGTCGGCGGCATTCTGTAAACCACTATCTATGGTGGTGTAAATTTCAAAGCCGCCGGTATAGGCCTGCTGCCCGAGCATTTCCAGCGCTTTAACACGCACCATTTCCGCCACGTAAGGGGCGGAGATCTCGGCCGTCATACCGTGATAGACAGCCAGGTCTTTTTCGGCAACTGCCTGTTGATAGTCCTGTTGAGTTATGTAGCCCAGCGCTAGCATTCGGCTCAATACATAATCACGGCGCTCGGTGGCACGCTGCGGTTGATTGATCGGGTTGATGCGTGATGGCGCCTTTGGAAGTGCCGCAATCATTGCGCTTTGCGCCAGGCTCAGAGCGGAGACTGGCTTGCCATAGTAAACCTCTGCCGCAGCACCCACGCCATAAGCCCGGTAGCCGAGAAATATCTTGTTGAGGTATAGCTCGAGGATTTCCTGTTTGCTGAGTTGCTTTTCGATTTTCAGCGCCAGGAAGATTTCCTTAATCTTGCGGGTAAAGGTTTTTTCTGAGGTCAGGAAAAAGTTTCTTGCCAGTTGTTGGGTGATGGTACTGCCACCCACAGACTTTTCACCAGTGGTCAGCAGCGTGAAAGCTGCGCGGCTGATGCCCTGATAATCCACCCCGGGGTGTTCATAGAATCGCGCGTCTTCGCCGGCCAGAAAAGCCCGCTCCAGCATGTCCGGCATCTCTTCCAGAGTGACCGGAATACGGCGCATTTCGCCGAATAAGCCTATGAGTTTGCCATCCTGGCTGTAAACCCGCAGCGGCACTTGCAGTTGAACATCACGCAGTGTTTCTACTTCGGGCAGGTCGGGCTCAATCACCAAATATGCAATGCCGATGGCGGAAATGCCAAACACTGCTGAAATGAAGATGAATGCAAAAAACCACCGAAAGACTTTCTTCACGCTATTTTTTCCTGCTATGCTAGTTTGCACCAAGGGCCAGCCCTTGATTGCGGTGACCTTGACCGGAGTTTCGATTAGGAGTTTCGGGGTCCCGCAGCAAGATAGTATCAGGCGAGCAGGGAAGCAGCCGAATCATTCCATGAAAGACAGCAAAAGCTGTTAACCGTTTCTTCCCGCGCTTTTTGATCTGACTGTTCAAGTTCAGTGCAGAAATGACCTGTAACTTTTGGCGGATCGTAATTTTTTTTAATTCGACATTGAGATAGTATCGAATTTCTGTTAAAAACTAGGATAAGAAGTGTCAGTAAGCTCTTGTCAAGCAAAGGATTGAAGACAATTTGAAACTCTTAGGCACAAAAAATCCGCCCATTATCGGGTTAGACATAGGCGCTTCAAGCATCCGCTTGTTGCAACTCTCTTCGCATGGTTCCAGTTATCGCATTGACCATTTTGCGATCGAGCCATTGCCGCAGGGCTTGATAGTCGAAAAGTCCGTGCAGGATGTTGAGGCGATCTCCGTTGCAATCAAGTCGGCGATCCGCAAGTCCGGTTCGAACTCCAAATACTGTGCTGTTGCCGTTTCTGGCTCGGCGGTATTTATCAAGACGATCAGCCTGCCTTCTAATCTTGCCGAGGCTGATATTGAAAGCCAGGTGCAGATTGAAGCCAACCAGTACATTCCATACCCGTTGGACGAAATCAGTCTGGATTTCGAAGTGCTGGGCCCGTCTGCACGTAATGCGGACATGGTGGATATCCTGCTGGCGGCCAGCAAGAACGAGAACGTCGAAAGCCGGCAAGACGCACTGGAATCTTTGGGGCTGCGAGCCCAGGTGGTTGACGTCGAGTCATTTGCCATCGCCAATGCTTTTGAACTTATCCGCGAACGTGATGGTATCCGCAGCACTGAGGCGGTCGGCCTGTTTGATATCGGCTATGACCTGTCCACGCTGATGGTACTGCGCAATGGCCGCGTGCTCTATACCCGTGATCATCCCTTTGGCGCTCGCCAGTTGATAGAAGAAACCATGCGGCGTTATGACATGACTGCCGAGCAGGCCGGGTTCTTCAAACGCGGCGAGCCAGGCCCGGAGGATTTTGAAGATGCGGTGCTCGAACCCTTCATGCTCAATGTCGTGCATCAAATCAGCCGCGCTTTACAGTTTTACAGTTCCAGTTCCGAATTCTCCAATATCAGAACACTTTATCTGGCCGGTGATATGGCCATGCTAAAGGGCCTGACCGAAGTAGTGGAGCAGGAACTGGGGATCAAGACCAATATTGCGGACCCGGTCAGCGGACTGGAACTGGCGCCCTCGGTCGCCGTTTCAGCGCTGACCGCTAATGCGCCCAACCTGATGGTCTGCATGGGGCTGGCATTGAGGGGGTTTGACTGATGTTAAGAATCAACCTCCTGCCATGGCGCGAAGAAGCGCGCAGAGAACGCCAGCGTCAATTCATGTATTCGCTGGTGGGAACCTTGGTCCTGGGTGCAGTTCTGGTGTTGGTAGTGGGTCTGTTTTTTGACCAGAAAATCAGCATTCAGGAAGCCCGCAACCAAAAAATACAAACTGAGATCAATCGCTTGCAGCAACGTATCGACCGCATCGCGGAACTGGAACGCACCCGCAACCGTTTGCTTTCGCGTAAACAGATCATCGAATCACTGCAGGCCAGTCGTTCCCTGACCGTAGAGTTGCTGGACAAGCTGGCCAAGACCATACCGGTAGGTGTCACCCTGACCGACGTCAGGCAGCAAGGCCAACGAGTGACTTTGTTAGGCAGCAGTCAGTCGAACGCGCGGGTCTCGGCTTACCTCCATAGTCTTGAGACGATGGATTTATTCACCAACCCGGAACTTCAGTACGTTCGTACTGCAGCACAGCCCGCTTCAAGAACCGAGGCTTATGAGTTCGCCATCAATGTCAATATGCGCAACGCCAAGCTGGATGCTGACGCAGAAGCGGGATTTGATACTGAGACGGCTGGGGGGGCGAACTGATGCTTAACGAACTGAGAGATCTCGATTTCAATGACATTGGCAATGCGCCAACCTCGGTACGCTATGTCATTCTGGGTTTGTTGTTGGCAGTGGTTTTGGCCATAGGTTATTTCCTGCTGGTCAAAAACAAGATTGAACAACTGGAGCGGGTCGAGCAGCAAGAACTCACCTTGCGCCAGGACTTTGAATACAAACAGCAAAAAGCCGCCAACCTGGAAGCCTATGAGGCACAGTTAGCTGAAATGCAGGAATTGCTGGAAACCATGTTCCGGCAGTTGCCCAGCAAGACCGAAATGGACAAGTTGCTGGTGGATATTTCACAGGCAGCCTTGGGTGCGGGCATAGACGTGCAGTTGTTTCAACCCAACGCTGAAGCCCTGCATGATTTCTACGCCGAACGGCCCATATCGGTTCGCATGCTGGGTGATTATCACCAGTTTGGCGAGTTCGTGGGTGGTGTGGCCTCGCTGCCGCGGGTGGTGATTCTCACCATGCACGATATTTCCTTGCGGCGGGCCAGCGAACGGGATGTGGGTGTCAGTCGCAATGATGGTCGATTGATACTGGAAGGCACCGTCAAGACCTACCGCTACATCGACGAAGATGAAGCCGCGGAACGTGCTGCACAGGCAGCGGCGGAGGCTAAGCAATGAAATATTTGCATAAAGCCGCCATTATGCTCATGGCTTTGTCTTTAAGTATCATGCTGGCAGCCTGCAGCGGTAACCAGGATGACCTGGACAGATACCTCGCTGACGTAAAGGCCAGACCCGCTGCGCCCATTCCGCCGATTCCAACCGTGCGCACATATACACCCTATGATTATGAGGGTCTGGAAGGGCGTGATCCGTTTCGCCGCTCAACCAGCGAAGGTGCGGATGAGGTTGCCCAACAATCCAATAGCGATGGCCCGCGCCCTGATTTCCAGCGTACCCGCGAGTATTTGGAACGTTTTGAGCTGGATACGCTGATTATGGTGGGCACATTTTCCAAAGAATCATCGGAATGGGCCTTGATTCGTGATCCGGATGGAGTTGTGCACCGTGTGTCGGTGGGTAATTACATGGGCAAGAACCATGGAAAGGTAGGCCTGATTGATCAGGATGAAGTTCAACTTTCCGAATTCATTCCTGATGGTGCAGGCGGCTGGATAGTCCGGGATGCCGCGATGGCCCTGGGCGGAAGCTAGAACATGGAACGTATTCGGCAAGAAACCTTGAGAGGCAGTGCCATGAACAGCTACAAGAACAGGCTTTCAATCAAGCCACATTTCTGTGAAAGAGGGCGCAGCATGCGTAACGTACGAAAAGGATTTCTGAAAGGCATGGCACTGGTGTGGGCATTGGCGCCCATGGCCATGGCATTTGGCGCAACGGATGTGACCAGTGTCAGCCATTCGCCAGGTGCGAACGGCGGGGTGAAAATTACCCTGGCTACCAGCGGGGATACGCCACAAGTCAGTGTATTCGCAACCGAAAGCCCGGCCCGAATCGTGCTTGATCTGGCTGATTCCAGTTTCAGCGGAAGCAGCGATTCGGTTTCCGTGGGAATGGGGTCGGTGCAACAGTATTCAGCCGTTGGCGCTGGTGGGCGTACCCGCCTGGTGGTCGATATGAGCCGCTCCGCCAGTTATGACTACGTTGCCTCCGACGGCCAGGTGGTGCTGGAAATCGGGGGGGCGGATAGTTCTGCCGCTGCTGCTTCGAGCACAACTGCATCATCTTCAAGCGGATACGGCCAGAGTGTTACCGGAGTAGATTTCCGTCGCGGCGAGAAGGGTGAGGGTCGGGTTATTGTCAGCATGAGTCGCCCCGGTACCAATATGTCTGTGGATGAAGGCAGCAACCGGATTACTGTGGATCTGTTCAATGCCTCATTGCCGGATAATCTGAATCGTCGGCTGGACGTGGTTGATTTTGCTACTCCGGTGCAATTCATTGATGCCAGCCCAATCAGTAATGGTGTGCGTTTGACGCTGAACGTTGCGGGTCCCTTTGAGCAATTGGCTTACGAGTCTGGTGACAGTATCGTCATAGAAGTACAGAAACTGGTCAGAGACATCCAGGAAGAAGAAGCAGAAGAGATCAAATTCTTTGAAGAGAAACAATATGAAGGCACCCGCGTAACCTTCAACTTCCAGGACATTCCGGTGCGTTCGGTACTGCAATTGATTGCCGATGTATCTGATCTCAACATCGTTGTAGCAGACAGCGTGGGTGGCAACCTTACCTTGCGTTTGACCAACGTTCCCTGGGATCAGGCGCTGGACATCGTCATGGATGCCCGCAACCTGGACGTGCGTAAAAACGGCAACGTGATGTGGATAGGCCCAACTGCAGAAATTGCGGCTCGCGAGCAGCAACTGTTGAAGGCTTATCAAGACAGACAGATACTTGAGCCGTTGCAGACTGTATTGCTGCCCATGTCGTATTCGAAAGCGATTGATATGAAGACCCTGATCGACGAGTCGTCCAGTTCGGTGGATTCAGAGTATGGGCTGCTTTCAGAACGCGGCTCAGTGACCGTTGATGAGCGTACCAATACTCTGTTGATCACCGATACGGCCGAGCGCATTGTTGCCATTCGCGAACTGTTGACGGAGCTGGATTATGCTGTTCGCCAGGTGCAGATTGAATCGCGTATCGTGATTGCCAGTTCCGACTTTGCGCACGAACTGGGTGTCAGGTTTGGTGTGAGCTACCTGCATGCAGGCAGCAATATCGGCGTGATAGGAGCTGATGGAAGTGCTGTTGACACTCTCAATCCAGCCATCGATCCTCGTGATGACGGCCTGCTGGATATCCCCGGTTACCCTAATCGCTACCAGGTAAACCTGCCATCGCCGTCGGGTAATGCTGCTACTTTGGGCTTGTCGTTCCTTACCGGTGATGTGATTCTCGACCTGGAATTGTCGGCACTGGAATCAGAAGGTGAGGGTGAAGTGATCTCCACGCCGCGAATTGTCACGGCCAACCAGGCGGAAGCCTATATTCAACAGGGTGTTGAAATTCCTTATGAGAATTCAACTTCATCCGGTGCCACGGCCGTTTCCTTCAAGGAGGCTGTGTTGGAACTGAAGGCAACTCCGCTGATCACGCCAGATAATCGCATCCAACTGGATCTGGAAATCAAGCAGGATACGGTGGGTGAAATTTTCCAGACTGCCCGCGGTGGTTCGGTACCGTCTATCGATACCCGTGAGCTGAACACCACGGTGTTGATTGAAAATGGCGATACCGTCGTTCTGGGTGGCATCTTCCAGGATGAGAATTCCTCCACGGAAGAGAAAGTGCCCTGGCTGGGCGACATTCCCGGTGTCGGCGTGTTGTTCCGCCGTCGTGCCAACGATTCCAAGAAACGTGAATTGTTGATTTTCGTGACACCGACCATTATTGAAGATCGTCCCATACTCTGATTACTTAAGAACGGATATTGGAAACGCCTGGCTTACGCCGGGCGTTTTTATATATGGGATCAGGAAACGCGGTTCATTAAGGTAAACTGTTGCCATTATGTGTGCTGCAACAACTGATTCTTTGCTAGCCGAATTTCACCAGGGTTCCTCACCCCTGCTGATCAGTGTTCCGCACGCTGGAACCGGCCTGCCGGCAGGTTTTTCTGAGCGTTTGAGCCATGCGGCCAGCCTTCTGCCGGATACAGATTGGTATGTTGACCGGCTGTATCATTTCGCCCGAGCGCAGGGAGCCAGCATGCTGATTGCCAAAGCCGCCAGGTTGGTGATTGATCAGAATCGCCCGAGCGATGATCAGCCGCTGTACGACGTCGGCCAGACAAAGCTGATGACCGGAGTGCTGCCGATGCAGTGTTTTTCTGGCGCGGCGGTTTACCTGCCGGGTCAGGAGCCTACGGCACAGGAGGCTGCTGCAAGGCTGAATCGCTACTGGCAGCCTTATCACCAGCAACTGCGGGATTGCCTGCAAAACCTGCGCCAGCAACATGGCCATGCCGTGCTGCTGGATGCGCATTCCATACGGGCCGAAGTGCCTTTGCTGTTCGAGGGTGTATTGCCGGATCTGAACCTGGGCTGCAACGGCGGCCTCAGTGCAACTCCAGACTTACTGTCGCAGGCGGCAGAATGCTTACGCAGTGGCAAATATTCTGTTGCGGTGAATGGCCGATTCAAGGGGGGTTATATCACCCGACACTATGGACAACCGGATCAGAATATTCAGGCCTTGCAACTGGAGATTGCCCAGCGAATTTATATGAATGAGCAGTCGCCGAGTTGGGACGCAACGAAAGGCGCCGCCTTGCAGCGGCATTTACAGCAACTGGTGCAATTGTTGAGCAATTGGAAGCCAGGGCATGGGCAAGATCACTTGATCGGCCACGAGATTGGCCATGATTGAGCGGCAACTTCGCTGTAGCAGTGTGCTTTCCGCTGCAGGCTGGATCGGGCCTGCCTTGCTTCGGCTTGATACAGAAGGCTTCATCAGCGCAGTCGAGTCACTGCCGGAAAACGCGGCTGTCGACTATGGACCTATTATTCCCGGTATGCCCAACCTGCACAGCCATGCTTTCCAGCGACAGATGGCCGGGCTCAGTGGCTTGCCCGGTAATAACGGCGACAGTTTCTGGAGCTGGCGTGAGCTGATGTACTCTTTGGCGCAGCGCATCAGGCCGGACCAGTTGCTGGCCATTGCCGCGTTTCTGCAGTTGGAAATGCTGGAGAACGGCTATACCAGTTGTGCCGAGTTTCATTATTTGCATCATCAGCCGGGTGGTCGTCCGTATGATAATCCTGCCGAATTGTCGGCACAGATCCTGGCAGCAGCGGAAATGTCAGGAATTGCTCTGACCCTGCTGCCGGTGCTGTATTGCCGCAGCGGTTTTGCCAGTGAAGATGTGAATCAGCGCCAATTGCGCTTTCGTTGCAGTGCAGATCAGTATCTGGAGCTTTGGAGCCGTTGCCTGGCAATGACGCAAGGACAGCCTTTGCAGCGTTGCGGGCTGGCACCGCATTCCCTGCGAGCTGTTGCCGCACAGCAACTGAATGAAGTGTTGGATGCCTGTAAAAATGTTGATCAACCCATCCATATTCATATCGCTGAGCAGGTTGGCGAGGTTGATGAGTGTGTTGCAGTATTGGGAGCCAGGCCGGTGCAATGGTTATTGGCTAATCAGCAGGTGAATGAGCGCTGGTGCCTGGTGCATGCCACGCATATGGATGCCAAAGAAATATCAGCAGCATTGCATAGCCAATCTGTCATCGGCCTGTGCCCCAGCACCGAAGCGGATCTGGGCGACGGCTTCTTCCCAATAGAAAACTGGTTCAATCAATTGGGCAGTTTTGGCATTGGCAGCGACAGTAATTTGCGACTCGCCCCCAGTGAAGAGTTGCGCATGCTGGAGTTTCAGGCGCGACTACAAAGTGGCAAACGTAACGTGCTGACGGAAAACGGTCACAGTGTTGGTCGAAGTTTGTACCAGCGTGCGCTGACCGGAGGAGCGCAGGCCTTAGGTCAAAAAGCAGGTCGAATTGAACCCGGCTATCGGGCCGATCTGGTGGAACTTGATAAGGAACATCTGCTGTTGGCAGGGCGCAGCGAGGATGTGTTGCTGGATAGCTGGATACTGGCTGGTGATCAAAGCATGCTTCGTAGTGTCTGGGTAGGTGGCCGTCAGCAGGTGGCGAAAGGTCAACACATCGCCAGGGAAAAACTGCAGCCTGCATTCAGAAAAGCCATGTTGGAGTTGTTGTAATGGAGCAGGATTTACCCTTTGCGCCGGCTTGCGAGCGCAACAAGCAGCCCATTCTGGAAGTTTTGCAGCGCGTATTGCCGCAGTCTGGCCTGGTATTGGAAATTGGCTCTGGCACGGGCCAGCACCTGGTGCATTTTTCTGCACATCTGCCGCAACTGCTGTGGCAGCCCACGGAGCAGGTGGAAAACCTGCCTGGCCTGCAGCGGCGGCTGGATATGGAAGCAGGAAGCAGTGTGTTGCCAGCGATGGAATTAAACGTAGCGGCAGCCTGGCCAGTGATTTCCGCAGCCGCTGTTATTTCTGCCAACACGGCACATATCATGGGCTGGCAGGAAGTGATCTGCATGTTCGGTGGCGTAGCAAATATTCTTGCCGAAGGTGGACCATTCTGTCTTTACGGGCCATTTAATCAAAACGGCGAATTCACTTCAGAAAGTAACCAGCAGTTCGATCGGGACCTGAAGTGGAGAAAAGCCAGCATGGGCATACGCGATGTGACTGAACTTGAGAAACTCGCCGGCCGCCGTCACATGAAGCTGGAACAGCAGATTGCGCTGCCGGCAAATAATCAAATGCTGGTATTTCGCAAGGATTCTGAAACGTCTGCTTAATCTCAGAATGGCACTACAAGGGACAACATGGAAGACAGATGGAAGACAGCAAACACATTGGCAGCCCAGGCACGCGGCCTGTTGTCAGTTGAAACTGATGTAATTGCCAATGCTGCCAACCTCTCGGCACTGTTATTCATGGAGCTGGAGCAGGTGAATTGGGTGGGCTTTTACCTGCTTAAGGGCAATGAGTTGGTGCTGGGCCCGTTCCAGGGCAAGCCAGCCTGCGTGCGGATTACCCTGGGGCAGGGCGTCTGCGGCACAGCGGCTGAAACACATCAAACCCAGCGGGTGGCCGATGTAGAATTGTTCAGTGGGCACATTGCCTGTGATGCTGCGTCCCGCTCCGAACTGGTGGTGCCGTTGATACACCAGGGTAAATTGCTGGGTGTGCTGGATATCGACAGCCCGGTTGTTGATCGTTTCAGTGCGTCCGATCAGGTCATGCTGGAAGAGGTCGCACGAGTATTTCTGGATTCAATTAGGGAAGCTTCGAATAAATCGGAGACTCCTTAGCTAACCAGAAGCTCCCAACAGGTGTTTGCCGCGAATCAGTTGGCGCAATTCGCCTTTGCCTTGGTCTGCAGCCCAGCCATCAGCGAAGTCGATGACCGCCAGGGTTCCTGTAGGTAGCCGGTCGTATTCCGAGTAATGTCTGCGGTGTATTACATCAGCAATCAGTGCTTCGAGACCGGGGTTGTGCCCCACGATCAATACGCGATCGAATTCTGCGAAGGCCGCATCCAGTGCTGTCTGGAGAGTGCGCACACTGGAATGGTAGATTTGCGGCAGGAAGTGCGTAGTGGCTTGCAACTCCGGTTGCATGCTGAGCAAGGGTGACAGTGTTTCGCGCGTTCGTTGCGAAGGCGAGCACAGAATGCAATCCGGCAACTCGAGGTGCTGGCAAATCCGCTCAGCAATAATTTTGGCATGTTGCCAGCCAACCGGCTGTAACTCACGAGCGAAATCGTCAGCGTCAGGCGTCCAGGTAACTGCCTTGGCGTGCCGCAGTACATATAAAGCTTGCATGGTGATACTCCAGCATAATGAGTCAGAGATTCCTTGAATGATGGCTTGATTATAATGGTGAACTAAATTTTTGTACCGAAAGAGAAGATATCCTGAACATGCGAATTTGGACTTTGGTTCTTTTACTGAGTGTTTGCTGTCCCAGTTTGGCAGTGGCTCAGTCTGCCGTGCCTGATACGGCGGATCTGTACGACAGTTGGAGTGACCGGGTGCTGCAGGTACAGGTGATTGAAAAGCAATCACAATCTAAATCAGGCATAGGTTCAGGCTTCCTCGCAGGCGCTGATGGTCTGGTCATCACCAATTACCATGTCATTGCCGACCTGGCCAACCACGCTGGTGACTATGAAGCCCGCTACCTGACGGCCAATGGTGAGCAGGGCAGCCTGGAATTGGTAAACGTGGACGTGGTACATGATCTGGCAGTACTCAGAAGCAGCGATTTACATGCCGCGCCATTGGCTATTGCCGAAGAAATGCCACGGCAGGGAACACGGCTTTATTCCATGGGTTTTCCTTACGATATTGGCCTGACCATAGTCGAGGGTACTTATAACGGCTTACTGGAAAAATCTTTGTTTGAGCGCATGCACTTTACCGGTTCAATCAACCCGGGCATGTCGGGTGGCCCGGTACTGAACCAGGCGGGTGCCGTAATCGGTATCAACGTGGCCACTGCAGGCAACCAGGTGGGCTTTCTGATACCGGCAAAGTTTGCCAGCCGCCTGCTGCAAAACAGCGGTGCGGAAGCCATTGATTCTGCCAGTCTGCACGCCACCATCAGTCGACAATTACAGGACAACCAGGCGCATATCTCAGCCAGCCTGTTGTCGGCTGATCTGGCCAGCACTCAGCTCAGGGACTACCGCGTAGCGGGCGAATTAGCCGATTGGATGAGTTGCTGGGGCAATTCGTTGCAAAACAACACGGATGCTTTGAAGCAGGTTTATTACCAATGTCAGAGTCAGGATGACATCTATTTGTCGGATGCGTTTTCCACTGGCATCATCCGCTTTCAACATGATTTGATTTCTACCGACAGCCTGCATCCGCTGCGCTTTTATCGTCAACTGCAGGAGCGCAGCCATTACCCGCAATTGCGGCTGGAAGGCAACCAAGAAACGGTCAGCCGCTATCATTGCCTTTCGGGCTTCGTGACTCACGCAGAACTCAATTTCAAGTCCACGATTTGTGTCAGGGCATACCGCAAACTGTCCGGAATTTATGATGCGTACTTCTACCTGACCAGTCTGGTGGATGATCGTGAAGCCTTGCAGTCGACTCTGGTATTGGCCGGTTTCAGTTGGGACAACCTGACCCGCCTGACCGAGCAATTTGTAAACAGTGTTTCCTGGCAGCCAGCGCAACAATGAACGATCAATCCCTGGATAGCGCACGTCCGCTGGGCTCATTAGAAATTCTGAATCGGAATGGCCAGGTATTGCATCGACAGGTCTGGAACGGTTCTCTTGTCTGCATCGGTCGTGCCCATGATAATGAGCTGGTGGTGGTTGACCCTTACGTCTCTCCCCATCACTTGCAGCTCAGCCTGCAGGATGGCCAGCCACAGGCACAAGATCTTGACAGCCTGAACGGCAGCTATTTGGGTAGCAGCAAGAGTCGTCAAAGCCTGTTTCCGCTAGGCGATGGTCAGACGATTCATTTTGGCCATAGCCAACTACGCTTTCACTCCTGCAGCGCTGAAGTGGCACCCACCTTGCGCGACACGGCCCGACTGGGAATGTTGTCCATGCTGGGTAGTCCCTGGGTATTGATTGGCGCAGCCATTTTGGCTCTGTTGGCGCTGTATGCCAGTGAGTTGCTAGAAGACCCGGGTAAACTCACATCCCTGGGTATAGCTGAAGAAATGAGCTATCCCTTGATAGGCATCACGGCATGGGCTGGATTCTGGGCACTGATGAATCGGGTGCTGGCGCACCGCTTCCATTTTCTGGCTCACCTGGCAATTGCTTTTGCCGGGGTTGCGGTCTTGTTTGCGGTTGCGCAATTGATAACGTTATTGGGCTTTGCGTTGGGCCTGGACAACTGGGTCTGGTGGCTGCGTTGGCTGGCTCGTATCAGTATTCTTGGCCTGGTGGTATTTGCGCACTCGCACTATTTCAGCCAGGCCAGTCCGCGCCGCCAGGCTTTGCTGGCCGGCATTGTTGCCTTGGTGTTATTCGGCACACCGGCAGTGGGCAGCTTTATCGAAAAAACCCAGTTCAGCAGCCTGCCCTGGCTGGACCCCTTGTTACTCCCCCCGGCTTATCAATGGCGTGAGGGAGATTCAATGGAAGTGTTTATGCAGCGCGCTCAGTCTTTGCGGGCCGATGCCGATGCTGGTGTTGATGGCGGCGAGAGGGATTGACAAAACGCGTGCTGCGGGCAGGAAACGAGGTGGTCGTTAACCAGCCCGGCAGCCTGTAGAAAAGCATAACAGGTAGTCGCTCCCACAAAGCGAAAACCCATTTTTTCAATCGCTTACTGAGTTGTGCGGAAACATTCGAAGTGGACGGCATAGCGGCCATCCGTTGCCAGTTATTCTGCAATGGCTTGCCATCAACCAGTTCCCAGCAGATATCAGCCAGGGTCTGGCCGTTGTTCCATAAGGCCAGAATCCGCCGCGCATTGTTGATGGTGGATTCGATTTTGCCGCGGTGGCGAATGATGTCCGGATTCAGTACCAGTTGGTCTGCACGTTTGCCGTCGAAACCCGCAACCCGTTGCGGGTCGAATGACGCAAAAGCTTTTCGATAGCCCTCGCGCTTGCGCAGTACGGTCAGCCAGCTCAGGCCGGCCTGGGCGCCTTCCAGAGTGATGAGCTCAAACAATGCCGGCTCATCGAACACCGGCCGGCCCCATTCCTCATCGTGATAACGCTCCAGCAAAGGATTGGATTGTGCCCATGAGCAGATAGTCGGGTCTGCAGCGCTCATGCTTCAGCCTGCCATTCACTGACTTCCAGCCAATCGGCAGGAGTGATATTGCCGCCGCTGATAATGGCAGCGACTTTCTTGCCACGAAACAGTTCGGGTTTTTGCCTGATGGCAGCCAGTACCACAGCCGAAGAAGGCTCCACTAACAAGCGGAAATGGCGCCAGAGCAGAATCATCGCTTGACGGGTTTCATCATCGGATACGGTAATAACCTCGCTTACCAATTCATGGATCAAGGCAAAATTACGCACACCTACCAGTGCACGCAAACCATCGGCAATGGTATCGGCGTTTACGCTGTCTACCCGATGACCCAGTTGCAGACTGTTGGCAGTATCGGCCGCGCCGCTGGGCTCGGCGCCTATAATTTTAATACCGTAATGATGGGCCACCAGTGCCGTTCCCCCTATCAGTCCGCCTCCGCCTACCGGGGAGACTATGATATCGAGATCCGCAACTTGCTGAATCAGCTCCAGGCTGGCAGTACCTTGCCCGGCAATGATATCGCTGTGATCATAAGGCGGAACGGCGATATGCCCGGCGGCTATCAATTCTTGCAAACCGGCTTCACGACTGGCCTGGTTGGGCTGGCAAAAATACACTTCTCCACCCTGGTCCCGCACTGCCGAGACTTTAAAAGGCGAGGCGTTGCCCGGCATCACCACGTGAGCCTTGCGACCATCCAGTCGCGCAGCCAGGGCCAGTGAGGCACCGTGATTACCGGAAGAATGTGTCGCCACATCGCCGGCAATATTTTGTTCGCGTAATCGCGCCACGGCGTTACTGGCGCCCCGCAGCTTGAAGGCGCCGCTGCCTTGCAGGTTTTCGCACTTGATATACAACTGGCAAGCCAGTTGCTCATCCAGGCCGGGATCATTCAATACCGGGGTTTGCCGGACAAAAGGCCTGATTCGGGCTGCTGCCCGTTCAACGTCCAGATATTCAGGCAAGTCAGGGTCATTTGAGTTTTTTGACATCTTTATCCTGCAGTCAGGCGGGCAATAGGCGAATTGCCTGCTCCTGCCTATAATGGCGCATCCGCCTATAATAAGGGGCTGCCGCATTCGCTGGCTAGGAGCCTGTCGGACTTTCCGCAGTAGATCATATTAAGTCCGACAGGCTCCTGCAGCGGATGCTCAAATTTTTCTGCCAAGGCTTACACTATGAAAGAAGGTTCATCGCGCCCATTGATCAGGCGTCAAGACTACACACCATACCCGTGGAAACTCAGCCAGGTGGCGCTCAACTTCGAAATTGGTGAACACTGCACCTCTGTGACCTCGGTAATGCATTTCAAATTGATCGAGGCGGGTAAAAGTCACGCAGAAATAGTTCTGGACGGGCAAGAACTCGAACTGGTCAGCATCAGCGTGGATGACCAGGAGCTTCAGGCCGGTGCTTATGGTTGTGACGCCAATCGTTTGGTCATAAAAGCGGCGCCGGCAGCATGCATTGTTCGAATACAGGTGCGCATACGGCCGCAACAGAACACGGCCTTTGAAGGTCTGTATGCCTCTGGCAATTTTATCTTGACTCAGTGTGAATCCGAAGGCTTTCGCAAGATCAGCTACTTCCCCGACCGGCCGGATGTAATGACGCGCTATGAAGTCAGGATTGATGCTGATAAGGCCCGTTACCCGGTGTTGCTGTCCAACGGCAATGCCATTGATTCAGGCAGTAGCGAGGATGGCCGGCACTGGGTGTTATGGCAAGACCCATTCCACAAGCCGTCTTATCTGTTTGCCCTGGTAGCAGGTGATCTGGCTTTTATCGAGGACGAGTTTGTAACGCGTTCCGGCAGGAAAGTGACGTTGCGTGTTTATACCGAGCACCGCAACCTCGATAAATGCGATTACGCCATGCAGTCGCTGATTCGGGCCATGCGCTGGGACGAGGAGCGCTTTGACCTTGAGTATGATCTGGATATTTACAACATCGTCGCCACCGATGATTTCAATATGGGCGCGATGGAAAACAAGTCGCTGAACATTTTCAATACCAAGTATGTGTTGGCCCGTCCGGATACGGCCACCGACATCGATTATCAGGGCATTGAATCAGTCATTGGCCACGAGTATTTCCACAATTGGACGGGCAACCGGGTGACTTGCCGGGATTGGTTCCAGCTCACCCTTAAAGAAGGCCTGACGGTATTCCGTGATCAGGAGTTTTCAGCCGACATGCAGTCGCGGGCAGTCAAACGCATTCGCGACGCGCGCGATTTACGCAATCGACAGTTCCCGGAAGATGCGGGCTCCATGTCGCACCCCATCCGTCCCGACCAGTATTCAGAAATCAATAATTTTTACACCATGACGGTGTATCAAAAGGGTGCTGCCATCATTCGCATGTACCACACCCTGTTGGGTGAAGCGTGTTTCCAGCGCGGTATGAAGCTGTACTTCAAACGCCATGATGGCGAGGCGGTGACCTGTGATGACTTCCTCGCTGCCATGGCCGATGCCAATGCCAATACCAGCGATGTCGATCTGGAATTATTTGGCCGCTGGTACAGCCAATCAGGCACTCCCGAGCTGGATGCCAGTGGCACATATGATGAGCAGCAACAGACCTTTACTCTGCGACTGTCACAGCATACGCCGCCCACTCAGGACCAGTCAGAAAAGCTGCCTTTGCTGATTCCGGTTGCGATGGGATTGTTGAGCGCGAAGGGCGAGCAGATTCCTTTGCAGTTACAGGGTGAAGTCTCTGCGCCAGGCACCAGCCGGGTTTTGCAACTGGATAAATTCCATATGGAGTTCGTGTTCCAGAACATTTCCGCTGAACCAATACCCGCTTTGCTACGCGATTTTTCAGCGCCGGTGAAGCTGCATTACGACTACTCGGCAGCGCAACTGGCCACTTTGATGCAGCATGACCCGAACGCATTCGTTCGCTGGCAAGCCGGCCAGGAACTGGCAGAAAAAGCCATACTGGAGAATGTTCGGCGGCTTGCAGCAGGCGAGGAAATGCTACTGGAGCAGAATCTGGCAGCGGCATTCCGTACTTTGTTGCAAGACCAGCAGACGGACCCCGCCTTGCTGGCCGAAGCCATGTATTTACCCGCTGAAGACTATCTGGGTGAGCTTATGGCGGTTGTTGATGTGGATGGTATTCACGCCGCCCGGCAATTCACCCGTAAAGCTCTGGCCATAAAGCTTGAGGAATTATTCCGGGCTGTTTACAGCCGCCTGAACAGCAGTGCCGCGTACGATAATTCGGCCTCGGCCATGGCCAATCGTAGCCTGAAAAATATATGCCTGTCATACCTCTCCGAGGTTGATGGCGGTGACCGACTGGCGCATGAGCAATTCAAAACCTGTGACAATATGACCGACTCCATGGCGGCATTGGTAGCTATGGTTTATTCAGATTCGAAATTGGCACCAGCGGTATTGCAACAGTTCGAACAGCGCTGGGTGAATGAAGCTCTGGTTATGGATAAGTGGTTTTCCCTGCAATCAACACAACCTGGCAGCGAAGCTGTGCAGCGCGTGGAGCGATTGCGGAATCATCCTGCTTTCGGTCTGGGTAATCCAAACCGGGTGCGCTCGGTGGTGGGTGCTTTCGCCATGTCCAACCCTACCGGCTTTCATGCCGCTTCTGGCGCCGGCTATCGTTGGCTGGCGGATCGTGTGATCGAGTTGAATCGACTCAACCCCCAGATCGCTTCGCGCATGGCCGGGGCGTTTAATCAGTTAAAGCGCTATGATGCCAGGCGGCAGGCTCTGATGACCGTGGAGTTGCAGCGTATCGCCGCCATACCCGAGCTGTCTGGAGATGTGGCTGAAATCGTGCTCAAAGCCTTAGGCTAGAATGTCGCGTAAGTCAATTTGGACAGTGCATGATTATTGTGAAAATCCGGTGCAAGTGAGTTGGCAAGAGCGTGGCGAGCCTCAAAGCACACTGAGTTCAAATTGGATGCGCCGGCATCGGCCGAAGACGGGCAAAGTGCGTTTATAAGGGTGGAAGTTTTTACTGCCGGTGAGGCCGGGGCAAAGCTGATGTTGCTGGAAACTGAGCCACCCTGAATCACCATGCTGTTGATGGCTGACGGAACTCACCAGCAACGAGCCAGCATCCAGCCAACACCAAGAATAAGCGCTGGGCATTCAGCTTGAATTCACGGATTCATGGTAATCTGCATTCCATATGAAACACCAATCTCAACGTTCCTACCTGCTGATCCGCGCTGGTGGCTTGCTGCTGCTGTTGCTGCTGGTCCTTTCGGCCTGTAGTACTAGCAGCTCTTCACGCAGCTATCCGTCACGTACTTATGTCTATCAGCCTCAGGTCAATTCGCCCTATCACCGGCCAAATTACATGTACTACGGCACTTATCAGCCCGGTTGGTTTATTGGTAGCCGATATCCTGGCGGCTATTACGGTGGTGGCTATGGAACGATGGCCTACTGGCCCACTTATTCCTATTCCAATTACGCATACGCGCATTACAGCAACTACTATTACCCGTATTATGACTACTCAAATTCTTTTTACTACCGCCCAGTATACGGATATGGCTATGGCTATAACCCGTACTCTCGCCATAGCAACTACGGCTACACACCTTATTACGGCGGCTCTCACAGCTATCAGCCGCCGGGTAATCAGCAATATCCACCGCAAAGTCGCCCCGATCCGGTAGTCATTCCGCGCGAGCAACGTGGTCGCAGGGGGCCCAGTGAAGATTACAGCGATGAGATCGCTGAAAGGCAGCGTCAATCCGAGCTTCGCCAACCTGAGCGCCGTTCAACAACCGTAGTCACTGAACCTCAGGGAATGTCACGTTCGGTCAGTGCGAGTCCGGCTCAAAATGGTGATCAGGGCATGGTGATCACCAGTCGCAGTGAACGCAAAGTCCAGCGCAGCCGTTTGGAACCTGTGGTGACACAGCCCGGTGATGGATCTGTCAGTGAGCAGAATTCCAGGCAGAAATTTTCAAACCAGACTCCAGCACAGCCAGAAAATTCCGCCATGCCTGTCACCCGCATTGACCGCACCAGGGCTTATGGAACAACCAGGACGGACTCGGCAAATATTCGCCCAGTTGACAGTAGCAATGGGTCACCCAGGCACGACGGTTATTCTTCACCCAGGCGTATGGAGCAAGCACCTTCCCGCACAGCGCCGGCATACCAACAGCCAACTCCACGCAACGAGCCGGCATACCAACCATCGTCCTCACGCAGTGAATCTCCTGCACGCAGCGAGCCAAGCTATCAGCAACAGATAGATTCAAGCAACGTCATACCCGAGGCTGATCGCCGCCAGCATCGTGATGTAGAGCGCGACTCTGAGCGTGACCAGCAACACGATTAAGATCGCCGGAAGCCGTAAACGAGTCTGTTACGATCGCCCTGGCTGATTGCAGTTGGGCTGATGTTATAACCGGAAAGCTGCACCATCCGCTTGATTTTTGTACAATACTCGCCGCTTTTGACATGGTAACGCCGTCATGCAGTTTGCCCACCAGTTTGCCAAGCAATTTGATGTCATTGTCATCGGTGGCGGCCACGCAGGCACCGAGGCAGCACTCGCCTCAGCGCGCAGTGGTGCGCAGACTTTGTTGCTGACCCACAGCATTGAGACGGTTGGGCAGATGAGCTGCAATCCGGCCATTGGCGGCATAGGAAAAGGCCATCTGGTGCGGGAAATTGATGCCATGGGTGGTGTCATGGCCAAAGCAGCAGACGCTGCAGGTATACAGTTCCGTACTTTGAATGCCAGTAAAGGTCCGGCCGTTCGTGCCACCCGCGCGCAATGCGATCGCAGCCTGTATCGGGCATATATTCGCAAAACAGTTGAACACCAGCAAAACCTGGCGATGTTTCAAGCAGCAGTGGATGACTTATTGCTCGATGGCGATCAGGTAATCGGTTGCCGAACGGCAACGGGTGTGGAGTTTCGTGCCAGGGCAGTGGTATTGACCGCCGGCACCTTCCTGGCAGGCAAAATCCATATCGGTGAGACCTCCTATGCCGGCGGCCGTGCCGGTGATCCACCGGCAACCACGCTGGCCGCGCGTTTGCGGCAATTGCCTTTCAAGGTAGGGCGTTTAAAGACCGGCACGCCTCCGCGTATTGATGGCAAGACCGTCGATTTCGAAGGCTTGCAGGAACAGCCCGGCGATGATCCGCGACCGGTGTTTTCATTCGGTGGCAGCACGGCTGACCATCCCGAACAAGTTTGCTGCTGGATCACGCATACCTCTGAACGCACTCACGACATCATTCGTGCTGCGTTGCATCGCTCACCCATGTACAGCGGCGAGATTGAAGGAATAGGCCCGCGTTACTGCCCTTCCATCGAAGACAAGGTGGTGCGCTTTGCCGAACGCAACAGTCACCAGATTTTTATCGAACCGGAAGGGCTGAACACCCGCGAGTTGTACCCCAATGGCATTTCCACCAGCCTGCCATTCGATGTGCAGTTGCAGTTGGTGCATTCCATACGCGGCTTTGAGAATGCCTTTGTCACTCGTCCGGGTTATGCCATCGAGTATGACTATTTTGATCCCCGAGAGCTGCAACCCCATCTGGAAACCCAACAAGTCAAAGGCCTGTTTTTTGCGGGTCAGATCAATGGTACGACGGGTTATGAGGAAGCAGCAGCACAAGGCCTTTTGGCTGGAATCAACGCCGCACGGCTTAGTCGCGAACAAGCTCCTCTGCTGCTGAAGCGCGACCAGGCTTATATCGGTGTGATGGTGGATGACCTGGTGACGTTGGGCACCCTGGAGCCTTATCGCATGTTTACCAGTCGTGCTGAATATCGTTTGCAGTTGCGCGAAGACAATGCTGACCTGCGGCTAACTGCAATTGGCCGCGAAGTTGGACTGGTAGGTGATGATCAATGGCAGCGCTTTCGTATCAAGCAGGAAGCCATCAGTACTGAGCAGTCACGGCTCAAAGACATTTGGCTGACACCCCAGAACGAAGCGGGGCAGCAATTACAGCAGCAATTCGATATTCAGCTCAGCAAGGAGTCGCGTGCCCTGGATTTGCTCAAGCGGCCGGAAATGAGCTACACCAAGCTGGTCAGCCTTGAAGCAGTGGGCCCAGGTGTGGCGGATACCCAGGTTGCAGAAC
Source organism: Lysobacterales bacterium (assembly GCA_034440115.1). Lineage (GTDB taxonomy): Bacteria > Pseudomonadota > Gammaproteobacteria > Xanthomonadales > SZUA-36 > JAWXBM01. The sequence goes on from JAWXBM010000018.1 coordinate 53,542, forward strand.
AGGTGGAAATTCAGGTGCGCTATGCCGGTTATCTGGATCGCCAGGCGGAAGAAATCGCTCACCGGGCGCGGCATGAAGAAACCGGCATCAGCGCGGATTTTGACTTCACTACCGTGCGTGGTTTGTCCGCTGAAGTCATGGAAAAACTGGCGCGTGTGCGGCCAGTCAATGTGGGCCAGGCATCCCGTATTCCAGGCGTTACACCTGCAGCCATATCATTGTTATTGGTGCACTTGAAGAAATTCCGCCAGCGCGTTGCCTGATATTGCTGCAATGCAGTAAATATTTGGCATTTATCACGATAACAAAACGACCCGTTCACAGTTTCTTAACGCCAAATGCTTAATATATGAAGCGTAAGTTGACTGTGCCTAGCGTGTCACGCCTCTACACAGGCAGTCCCCACACTTGTATGCCTTAGTGACACGCTTTTAAGCCCCGATGAATTTCGGGGCTTTTTTTGTCCGCAAGAAAACTAATTGGAAGTAGTCTCAGCTTGTGAATTCACACATTTTTCGCTTCCATTTTGAGCTAATCTAATAGGCTCATACTCTTCGAGGCATCAGCAATGAAAAAATACAAACTCTATGGTGATAGCCGTTCGGGGAATTGCTACAAAGCAGCTCTGATCATGCGCTTGACGGGCCAGCCTTTTGAATGGGTCGAAACTGACCTGATGGCCCAGGCCACTCGCCGTAAGGAATTTCTGGCACTCAATCCCAATGGTAAAGTACCGTTGCTGCAGTTTCCCGACGGTCGCTGCCTGGCCGAGTCCAATGCCATGTTGCTGCACCTTTCCCGCAACAGTGAGTGGTTTGCGCAAGATGAGTGGCAGCAGGCGCTAAACTGGCAGTGGTTATTTTTTGAGCAGTACAGCCACGAGCCTTACATTGCAGTAGCGCGCTTTATCGCACTGTTCCTTAAACAGGAAACCGAACAAGCGGAAAGGTTGATTATGTTGCGAGAACGTGGCCACCAAGCCCTGGCCGTTATGGAAAGCACTCTGGGGACATTCAAATTCCTGACAGGTGATAATCCGACAGTCGCCGATATCGCTTTGTACGCTTACACCCATGTGGCCCATGAGGGCGGATTTGACTTAAGAGGGTACCCTGCCATCAGGAACTGGATGGGAACGCTGGAGGCACAAGAAGGCTGGATGGCCATGGCCGAAGCTTGCAGTTGAAGTATCAGTCCTTACGCACATCTTTGACTGGCTGGCAGCGAAACACCGTCTGGTGTTCCTGCGCCGTACCTTCTGCGCCCGAACCCTTGGCATATTGGCGGTTCCATAAGGCATCCAGGTCAGGCTTTTCTTGTGGGGTGCCCGCCTTTAATTTTTGCTGACGCTGCTGGTAATTTTGCTGGCGCACACCCCCCCATTCTTTGAATTGTTGCGCAAATTCCGGATCAGCGGATAAGTCCTTCACTTCGATTTGCGTTTCTTCCAGCAAAGCCAGCGGGTAGGGGAAAATCCGCGCGATCGGTTCGCCTTCCTCGAATCGGATCGTCACGTCTGGCGTCGTGATGCGCCAGTTCATGGTGAACGGAAAGGGCAGCCAGTCGGTGCGGATAAAACCATCCAGCGGCGTGATGTGTGGCCGGTCATGGTTGGCAGGCCCGGTGACCACCAATCCATACTCGGGTGGGGTTTTGAACAGGAAGGGTAAGTCCCAGGTGACCACGCCTGTGCCGAAGTGGGACTTAGGACCAAAACGGATCTCGCGCTCCCGGTAGACAAACAGCTGGCTTTGCGGTGTGAGACCATTCCAGCGGAATTCGCAACTCACCGGGTTGAGAATTTCCCAACCCATGGTGTTGGCTGCGGTCATGGGAATGCAGCGATAGGCATAGTTTTCCGGTGTCCGGTCCATCCATTCGCGCTTGGGCCTGGCCGGACGGATTAGTTTGTCCACGCCCTCAGGCGCACCGGGCAGGACGAAGGCTGAAATCAGGTTCTGCTTAGCGCTCATGGTTAACCTCACCGGTGACACCGGCCGCTGATATTTCAATGGATCATAGTGGTGAACTGACTCAATGCGGTAGAATTTACCGTTTTAGCCGAATCGAAACCAAATGTTTGAACTAAATTAATCGGCGCCAGGGCAGCAGAGAACCTTCATGAATACCGAAGAAAGTACCAAAACGACCCACTTCATTCGCAACATTGTGATCAGCGACCTGGCAAGTGGTAAACACAAATCCGTGCTGACGCGCTTTCCTCCCGAGCCGAATGGTCACCTGCATATTGGCCATGCCAAATCGATTTGCCTGAATTTTGGTATTGCTGCTGAATTTGGCGGCGGCACCAACCTGCGATTTGATGATACCAATCCGCTGGCGGAGAACGAGGACTTTGAGCGTGCTATCAAGCAAGACGTTACATGGTTGGGCTTTGCATGGACTGAACTGCACCACGCTTCAGATTATTTTGAACAACTGTATGCGTATGCGGTTCACCTGATTCGCAACGGCAATGCCTATGTCGAAGAATTGACGGCGGAAGAAATCCGTGAGTATCGCGGCACGCTGACTGAACCTGGTCGAAACAGCCCCTGGCGCGATCGCCCGACGGAGGAAAACCTGGATCTGTTTGCCCGCATGAAAGCCGGTGAATTTGAAGATGGCCTGTACGTACTTCGCGCCAAGGTCGATATGAGTTCACCCAATATCAACTTGCGTGACCCGGTGATATACCGCATCCGCAATGCCGCTCATCACCGTACCGGAGATACTTGGCATATCTATCCGATGTATGACTGGGCACATGGTATTTCGGATGCCATCGAAGGCATCACGCATTCGCTGTGTACGCTCGAGTTTGAAGACCATCGCCCTTTGTACGACTGGTTCCTCGAAAACATCCCATCGCCCTGCCACCCACAGCAGATCGAATTCGCCCGCGGCAATCTTGATTACACCGTGATGAGCAAACGCAGGCTGAAACAGTTGGTGGAAGAGGGCCATGTCAGCGGTTGGGATGATCCCCGCCTGCCCACGCTTTCAGGGCTGCGTCGGCGCGGTTACAGTGCCTCTGCAATTCGTGCTTTCTGGGAAGAGATGGGTATCTCCAAGTCGGAAAGCATTATCTCCATGGGCGTTCTGGAAAATACTCTGCGCAATGATCTGAACATTTCAGCACCGCGCAGCATGGCCGTGCTGGCGCCCCTCAAAGTGGTATTGACCAACTATCCCGAGGGCGAAACCGAATGGCTGGAAGCTGCGGTTCATCCTCAGGATGAATCCATGGGCAGCCGTAAAGTGCCGTTGACGCGCGAAATCTGGATTGAACAAGAAGACTTTATGGAAGATCCCCCAGGTAAGTTCTTTCGCCTTAAACCGGGTGGCGAAGTGCGTTTGCGCAATGCCTTTATCATCCGCTGTGTCGCCGTGATCAAAAACGAAAGCGGTGAAGTCACAGAACTGCACTGCGAGTTCGATCCGGAGTCTCGTTCTGGTTTGCCGGGTGCAGCGCGCAAAGTCAAAGGCACGATTCACTGGGTATCTGCAGTACATGGCGTGCAAGCTGAAGTGCGTTTGTACGATCGCCTGTTCTCGGTACCCAATCCCTTGTCCGACAAGTCGCGCGACTTCCTCGAATTCATCAACCCTCATTCACTGGACATCATCACCAACGCCGTGGTTGAACCCGCTGTCGCAGCGGGCAAGCCTGGTGATATTTACCAGTTTGAACGCACCGGCTATTTCGTGCATGACGCAGTGGATTCCCAGCCCGGCAAGCCGGTGTTGAATCGAGCCGTTTCCCTGCGCGACTCCTGGAAATAACTATGGTGTTTCGGCCATGACCTTTCGCACCCTTACTGGGTAGACAGATTTGCTACACTGCAAGCTGTCTCAAACTGGGGAGTAGCATTATGGGTGGCTGGATTATTCTTGCGATTATCGGTGCGCTGGTTTTATTTGCAATAACGATTTACAACCGCCTGGTCGCGGGTCGGAATCGTTATAAAAACGCTTTTGCACAAATTGATGTGCAACTCACACGTCGACATGACCTGATTCCCAACCTGGTGGAAACCGCCAAGGGTTATATGGCGCATGAGCGCGAAACGCTGGAAGCGGTAATCAATGCCCGCAACCTCGCTGTCAGTGGTCTCAAGCAGGCAGCCAAGGATCCTACTGATCCCGAAGCCATGCAACAGCTGTCACAGGCAGAGCAGGGCCTTTCTGGTGCCCTGGGCCGTTTGTTTGCGCTTTCTGAGGCCTACCCGGACCTCAAGGCCAACGAAAACATGATGCAGTTGTCGGAAGAACTGACCACTACCGAGAACAAGGTTGCGTTTGCGCGGCAGGCCTATAACGACTCGGTGATGGACTACAACACGCTGCGTGAGTCCGTCCCCAACAATTTCTTTGCGGGCTGGTTCAATTTCAAAGCCGCTGAATTGCTCGAAATCGAAGACGAAGCCAAGCGCGAAGTTCCGCGGGTTTCATTCTGAGAACGGCGGGGTCAGAGGGAAACGGCGGGGCCAGAGAAGTTAATCTCTAGCCACCCATGAACTTTTTTGAACAACAAGCCCAGGCCAAGAGTCGCTCGCGTTGGCTATTGTTCATCTTCGTATTGGCCGTGCTGGCCGTGATCATCGCCGTCGATTTGATCCTGATGCTGGCCTGGGGCATGTCGCCCATGCAAGCTGAAGGGGTGTCACCATTCAGTCTGCAAAACCTGCAACAAAACCTGCCTTTATTGACCGGTGGTGCGGTGGTCAGCGCCAGCGTCATTGGCCTGGCCAGTCTGTATCGCATCGGCAGCTTGCGCTCCGGGGGCGGACAGGTGGCACGCGAACTGGGCGGCACGCTGGTCGGTTTCGAACCCGGTGATCCCCTGCGCCGACGCCTGCGCAACGTGGTTGAAGAGATCGCTTTGGCGGCTGGTGTAGCGGTGCCGGAAATCTATGTGCTGGAAAAGGAATCCGGCATCAACGCCTTTGCCGCCGGTTTCTCGCCAGCAGATGCTGCTATTACCGTGACTCGTGGTTGTCTGGAAAAACTCAGCCGCGAAGAACTGCAGGGGGTGATCGCGCATGAGTTCAGCCATGTTCTGAACGGCGATATGCGGCTGAATATACGCTTGATGGGCGCCCTGTTTGGCATCTTGCTACTGGCGATAATCGGCCGTCGCGTGTTGCTGCACAGTCGGCATTTTGGCCGCAGCCGCGACAAGAATGTGATGGTCGTCCTTTTGATTGCCTTTGGGCTTTTGATCGTGGGCTACGTGGGCCAGTTTTTTGGCCGCTGGATCAAGGCGGCGGTTTCACGCCAGCGTGAATACCTGGCAGACGCCTCGGCAGTGCAATTTACCCGCGACAACCAGGGTATTGGCGGCGCGCTGAAAAAAATTGCAGCGTACAACGGCGGTTCCCTGATTGCCGCGGATTCCGAGGAAATCAGTCATATGTTGTTCGGCAATGGCAGCAAAATGATGTTCTTTGCCACCCACCCGCCCATCGAAAAGCGTATCAAGCGGGTTGATCCCGGATTTCGACCAGAAGAACTGGACCGTTTAACAGCGCAGTTGGTAAATCAGGAAGTGAAGCGTGCCAAAGAGCAGGAAGAGGAGCGGGCCAAGGCTGCTGCATCCGGCGCGCCCGGAAAAGTCGGCGCCGATATTTTTCTCGATCCAGCCAGTCTGATCGAGCAGATCGGCAAACCCGGCTGGGAACAGATACTGATGGCTGCGTCGCTGACCGCTTCTCTTCCGCTGAATGTGCGCCGGGCGACGCAATCAACGGAATGGGCCGCGGCGGTATTGTTTTATACCCTGCTGGATCACAACAGCGAGCTCAAGGAGCAACAATTGCTGTTGGTAGCAGGAGCCATGGGTAGCCATGTTGAATCACAGGTGCGATCCCTGATTGATGCCGGCGGTAAGCCCACTTCCGATCAGCGTTTGCCTCTGTTGGAATTGGCCTTTCCGGCGCTGAAGCGCCATCCGCTGGATTACATCAGCAAGGTGCTTGCGGCAGTGCAGGCATTGGTAAATCTCGATGGCAGAATTGATATTTTTGAATATCTGTTATCACGCATCACCCTGCAACATGTGTGGGAGTCGCAAAATCCCGGTTCGGTGCGCATGGCGGGTAACAAATCCCTGTCCGCTTGCCTGCCTCAGGCTTTACGCCTGCTGGCCATACTGGCCATAAATGACAGCGATTCAAATGATGATGGCATTCCTGCATTCAGGGCCGGCGCCGCAGTTTTGGACCAAGCTGAAACCCAAATGCCGATGTCAGAGCCCATGCCTTTGATTGGACCTGAAGATTGGCCAGCTACGCTGGATCAGGATTTGCCCGTGTTGGACCGGCTGGCGCCGGGGGAGAAACAGAAGCTGGTGGCCGCACTGGTCACCACGGTTATGAAAGATGGCAACGCGGTCGTTGAGGAGCTGGAACTGTTACGTGTTACCTGTGATCTCTTACATGTGCCCTTGCCCATGTTGTCAGGCCTTAAGCCCTCAACACCAAACCAGCCCTGACTCAGCTCGAGGCAGCTTCCGCCGCAAATTTCTCCGCAATCATGATGGTAGGTGCATTGGTATTGCCACTGACCAGAGTCGGCATGATGGAGGCATCGACTACGGCCAGGCCTTCCAGCCCGTGCACTCGCAATTTGTGATCGACCACAGCCAGCGCATCCTGGCCCATTTTGCAGGTTCCAATCGGATGATAGATGCTCTCCGCTTTGCGACGGATAAACTCCATCAGCTCGGCTTCTGACTGCACAGCTTTACCCGGAAGTATTTCTTCACCCGCTGAGGCGGCAAATGCCGGTTGTGCAAAAATTTCCCGCGTCAGTCGGGCACATTCCAGCATCATTTTGCGGTCGTAATCGGAGTTCAGGTAGTTGGCATGGATGGCGGGTGCCGCGGCTGGGTCGCGGGACTTGAGGCGAATTTCGCCGCGGCTTTCCGGTTGTAATGCGCAGGCATGAATGGTCATGCCATGGCCGGGCAACCTGTTTCGACCATGATCATCCAGCAGCGCCGGCACAAAATGCATTTGTATATCCGGCCGGTCATCGGGGGCGTGGCGGGAAACGATAAAACCTCCGCCCTCTGCTATGTTCGAGCTGCCCGGACCTTTTCGGTCAAACAAATAACGCAAGCCGACCGCTATGTCACTGAGCTGATCGTAAGTGATGGGCTGGAGGCTTTTGACCAAGGTGCAAATGTCCAGGTGATCCTGCAGATTCAGCCCCACGCCGGGCAGATCATGGCGCACACGGATTCCGACACTGTGCAAATGTTCTGCTGGGCCAATGCCAGACAGCATCAACATCTGCGGGGAGCCTATGGCACCACCGGACAGAATGATATTGCCACTTTCAGATCGAACTTCTTTGCCCTTCCAGCGATAGCGCACGGCTTCAGCGCGATGCTGGTGCAGTTGGATTTGCTCCACCACCGCCCCCGTGCGTACTACCAGGTTAGGCCGGTCCATGGCCGGCCGAAGGTAGGCGACAGCACTGCTGCAGCGGCGACCATTGCGCTGCGTGACCTGGTAAAGGCCAAAGCCGCGTTGCTGCGCGCTATTGAAGTCATCATTGCGCTTATACCCAGCCTGCTGCGCTGCTTCGATGAAGGTTTCACTGAGTGGATTGCTGTGGCGCAGATTTTGCACCGACAACGGACCACCCACGCCATGAAATTCAGAAGCACCATTTTCCTGGTCTTCAGATTTGATGAAATAGGGCAGTACATCAGCAAAACCCCAGCCCGGATTTCCGGCCGCAAGCCAGTTGTCATAGTCTTTGTGGTGACCACGGCAATAACACATGGCATTGATGGAACTGGAGCCTCCCAGCACGCGACCGCGTGGCCAGAACAGCCTGCGGCCATTCAGCTCAGCCTCTGCTTCGGTGTCAAATTTCCAGTTGACGCTGGCCATTCCGACCAGCTTGGCCAGCCCGGCAGGCATGTGGATAAAAGGGTGCCAGTCGCGACCGCCAGCTTCAAGCAGCAACACCCGTGTATTGGGGTTTTCGCTTAGCCGGCCCGCCAGCGCGCAGCCTGCCGATCCGGCTCCTGCAATGATGTAGTCAAAAGTCATGGATTGATAAATGTCATAGATTGGCAAAAGTCATAGGGCGGCAAATGGTCATGGTTTGGCGAATTCCATAGGGTGGAGTATTCCATACGATGGCGTACTGAAGACAGCCAGCATCATACCTGCTTAATGGCTGCCGACAAGTCGGGAATCAACTCCTTTGCTATTTATTTAAGCAATCTTGATTGCGGCATCTGGTTTGCATAAATGTTAGGCTTTACGGTCTGCGTCGTCCTGTTTTTCCATTCCTGGTAATTGCTTTTGGAAGGGAATCGCGGCCGACTGATTCCTGTTTCAAGAGGTTCAAGCTGGCTTGCTTCTGACGCGAATTTCATTATCCAATCCCGTTGCAGTGGTGGTAGCCTGCTTGCTGCTGATCATTTTTGGCAGCATTTCCCTGTTTCGGTTGCCTGTTCAAATGGCTCCTGAGATTGAGCGTCCGGAGATTTCGATCGAAACGGTTTGGCGCGCTTCAGCGCCCAATGAGATCGAGTCGGAAATTGTTGAGCCTCAGGAGGACGTATTACGCAGTATCCCGGGCTTGTTGAAGCTTCAGTCTACCGCCAATTTTGGCAGTGGTTCGCTGAACCTGCAGTTTGCCATCGGCACGGATATGAGTCGGGCCCTGATCGAAGTAATGAACCGTCTCAACCAGGTTCCTCGCTATCCGGTCGATGCTGAGGAGCCCGTCATTGCCGTGGGTGGTGATGATTTTGACAAGGTCATTGCCTGGTGGGCGATATTGCCCATTGATGGCAACAGCAACTCGATCGAGAGTTACCAGGATTATGTTGAAGATACCGTTATTACCCGCATGGAACGTGTTCCCGGCGTTGCGCGTGTTGGCTCTTTTGGTGGCCGCAGCCACGAAGTGCGGATTTCCTTTGACCCCTATAAAGCGGCCAACATCGGGCTTGATCTGACTTCCATTGCAGGCGAACTGGGCAGCAATGCGGATATATCAGCGGGCAGCAACGAAGTAGGGCGCCGACAATACACTCTAAGGTTCAGCGGCAAATATGATGTTCAGTCGCTCGGTGACCTGGTGCTGGAGTGGCGCGAAGGACGACCCATCAAGCTGCGCGATATTGCCACCATCGAGTTGACTATGGTGGATCCATCCGCGGTATTGCATCAAAACGGTAAACCTTCCATCTCGATATTTGCCATACCGGAATCCGGGGTTAATGTTCTGGAGGTTATGGCCGGGCTCAGCGATACGGTGGCCGATCTGGCCGAGAATAATCTGCAGCGCCAGGGCTTGCACATCTACAGTGATTATGACGAAACCAAGTACATTCTCGAATCCATCAGCATGGTGCGCAATAACCTGATACTGGGAATGTTGCTTGCTATCGTGGTGCTGTGGTGGTTCCTGCGCAAGTTCCGCGCCACCCTGATCGTAGCGCTGTCGATTCCTTTATGCATGTTCGCCAGCTTCATGGTGCTGGACTTTGCCGGCCGTACCCTCAACATTATTTCCCTGGCTGGGCTGGCATTCGCCTCCGGCATGGTGCTGGATGCTGCCATCGTTGTTTTGGAAAACATATTTCGCCAACGCGAAGCGGGGCGTCATGGTGGTGAAGCCTCCATGCGCGGCACCTCTGAGGTTTGGGGTGCGTTGTTAGCCTCTACCGCAACCACGGTGGCGATTTTTATGCCGGTGGTGTTTCTGGAAGATGAAGCCGGGCAACTGTTCGGCGATCTGGCCATTACCATTTCGGCTGCTGTAGTCGCCTCTTTGCTGGTGGCCGTTACGGTATTGCCAACCGCTGCCGCCAACTGGATCAAGGGCCATGCCATTGAAGACATTCACCACGACTGGTGGGAGTGGATCTCTGATCACATTATGCGCTGGACAGATACACCCCGACGGCGCTGGGCCTGGGTTGCCAGCCTCATTTTGATCCCCATGGCGCTGGCCGTTTTGTTGCTGCCGCCGGCAGATTATCTGCCGGAAGGGCGCAAGAATTTCTTTATGGGCTTTATCATTTCGCCTCCGGGCATAGGCATTGAAGTGGGGGAAGAAGAGTTGGTCAAAGTGATCGATCAACGCCTCGACCCCTATCTGAAACGAGAAAAACAACCCTACCTGGAGAATTACTTTCTGGGTATGGCTCGTGGCTGGGGGACCTTTATCGGTGGCAGTGCCGTCGATCCTGAGCGCATGGATGAACTTATCGATGTGGTCAACCGGGAGATTATTACAGGCTTTCCGGACACCTTTGGTTTCGCTGGTCGCGATCCCCTGTTCGGCGGTTCCCGCGGCGGCAGACAAATTGAAATCGATTTGTCTTCTGATTCCTTTGATTCTTTGCTGGCTGCCGGGCGGGCTGGATTTGACGCCATCATGCAGGCCATGCCAGAGGCTAACGTGCGGCCAGAACCGGGCCTGGAATTGGCCGAGCCGGAACTGCGACTGATACCGGATGACCGTAAGATTGCTGAAGTGGGCTGGAACCGATCGCGCATGGCTACAGTCATCCGCGCCATGGGCGACGGTGCTTTTCTGGGCGAATACTTTGATGGCAGCCGTCGATACAACGTAGTTATGCGAGCGGAAAACTGGGTGACGCCGGAGGAACTCGCGTCTTTGCCGGTAGCCACTGCCAGCGGTGAAGTAGTGACCATAGGCGAGCTTGCCGAGGTAACTCAGACTGCTGGTCCCAGCCAGATTCGTCGCATAGATCGAAAACGAACACTGACTCTGGCAGTAACACCACCTTCCAGCATGGCCATGGAAGAGGCTTTGGATATCATCAAACAACAGGTAGCACCGGCCATACTGGCGCGCCTGCCTGAGAATGCTTCGATTACTTATCGCGGCACTGCAGAAGCACTGGACCAGGCGTTGCAAAGCATGTCGGGCAGTTTCCTGCTGGCGGTTGTCATACTTTATCTGTTGATATCAGCCTTGTTCCGCTCCTTTACCGATTCCTTGCTGGTGGTTTTGACCTTACCCATGGCTACGGTTGGCGGAATACTGTCATTGCGCATGATGGATCTGGCGCTGCTGGGTTCCGGTGGCCAGCAAATGGATCTGCTCACCATGATCGGCTTTATCATCCTGCTCGGGCTGGTTGTAAACAACGCCATCCTGTTGGTCTATCGCGCCCGCGATGCCGAGCGTGAAGGCATGAGCCGACGCGAGGCTGTGAACAGTGCCGTGCATTTACGCTTGCGTCCCATTCTGATGAGCACCATGACCAGTATTTTCGGCATGCTGCCGATGATGTTGATGCCGGGCTCCGGCACTGAGTTGTACCGGGGTCTGGCCGCCGTTATCGTTGGGGGTATGCTGGTCAGCACCTTGTTTACCCTGATCCTGTTACCCAGCCTGCTGCGCATGAATGAGGATGCTGCTCCGTCTCGCGCTATCTCGCCGGAATCAGCCTGAATGAAAGAGAAAAGCCCTATGGTTGTGAATCGTCGAATCGTGTTGCGGTCCTTGCTGCTCCTGGTACTGCCGCTCAATTGCCTGGCGCAGGACTTCGGGCCTGCACTGGTGAAAGTGGCTGATGCCCGTATGCTTGATCTGTCCTCCATTGTTTTGGTGCCAGGAACCGTAGTCAGTCGTGACGACGCACGTTTGTCGGCTGAAGTGGCTGGTCGTCTGTTGCAGGTGGCCGAGGTAGGTACTGTCGTCACAGCCGGCGAGCCGGTGGCAATCATCGAGGATAAAAACCTGCGTTTAATCAACCAGGAGTTGCAGGCGGAAATTCGCCGTGCTCAGGCCAGCATGGAATTTTTGGGTAACGAGGTGCAGCGTTTTGCCACTCTGGCCAAAACCAATCTGGCCAGTGCCAACCAACTGGAGCAGGCGCGATCAGAACTGGCCGTGGCGCAGGGCGACCTGGATGTGGCCAAAGCCAGGCTGGCGCAAAACAATGACCAACTGGCCCGCACCCGCTTGCTGGCTCCCTTTGCCGGCGTGGTGGTTGAGCGCCTGATGCGCCCGGGTGAACGGGTAGCCGATGGTGGCATAGTGGTGCGCCTGGTGGATCAGCAGAATCTGGAAGTCGTTGCCCGTGCACCCTTGGATTATTACGCATTCAGCCAGGTCGGTGAGCAGTTGAGCCTCCGTGCGGGTTCACAAGAGCTTATGGCCACCATCCGCACCGTGGTTGCGGTGGGGGATGAGAATACCCACCAGTTTGAATTGCGACTGGACCTGGAGAGCCAACCCTTCCAGGTAGGGCAAACCGTGCGCGTCTCAGTGCCAAGTTCAAATGCGCGTGAGGTGCTTACCGTTCCCCGCGACGCATTGGTTCTAAGACCAGAAGGCACCACCATTTTTGTTATTGATGCCCAGCAGCAAGCCCAGCAAGTTGCTGTGACTACAGGATTGGGCTCGGGCGATCGCATCGAAGTCAGCGGTAATGTCAAAGCAGGAGACCAGGTGGTTATACGCGGCAATGAGCGTCTGCAGCCCGGTCAAAGTGTCCAGGTTATGGATAGTTGAGGACATCCAATTATTAAGCCTGGGGATCCAAGCGATTGAAAACCACCAGCCTCGTTAACCGGCTGGTTCTGGTTGAAGAAGGCGAATGGCCTCGTCTGGCCATTGCCTTTGCTTATTTCTTTTTCCTGTTAGGTGGTTACTTCATGCTGCGGCCCATACGTGGAACGGTTGCAGCCTATAACAGTGATGTGCTGCATTGGCTGTATACCGGCACATTCATCACCATGTTAATCATGGTGCCTGTGTTTGGTTTCCTGGTCGCCCGCTTCCGTCGCGGCCAATTCATTCCGGGCATCTATTTGTTCTTCAGCGCCAACCTGCTGTTCTTTATTTTCAACTTTGATGGAGCCGACACTGCTATTCCGGTTCAGCGGGCTTTTTACATCTGGCTCAGCGTATTCAATCTGTTTGTGGTCTCGGTGTTCTGGAGTTTCATGGCAGATATTTTCAAACCCGGGCAGGCACAGCGATTGTTTGGCTTCATCATGGCAGGCGGCAGTATGGGTGCCATCATTGGCCCCAGCTTGACTGCTGGCCTGGCAGTTGAGAGTGGCGAGCAGGTTGTGATGATTATTTCGCTGGCTTGCCTGTTGATTGCTACGTTGCTGGCAGTGGTGCTGGGTCGCTTCCAACAAAAGACCAGTCAAGAGCAAACCGAGAAAATTGGCGGCAGCGTGTGGGAAGGCGCGATCAGTGTTTTCAGATCGAAATATCTGTTATTCGCCTGCTTGATGATGTTGCTGCACAACCTCACCTCAACCTTTCTATACAACGGCCTTGCCGTGTTCGTGGATCAAACCGTCGTCGGTTTCAATGAACGTACGGTGTTTTTTGCCTATATCGACTTTGCAGTGCAGATCATTGCCTTCAGCCTGCAGTTTTTTATTACTTCCCGCTTGATCAAATCGCTGGGCATGCCACGCACGCTGGTGGGTGTGCCATTGTTTCTGGCGGCAGGGTTTGTGTTGCTGGGAAGTACCATGGGACTGGTTCTGTTCGCTGCCGTGCAGGTACTGCAACGTTCGATGAACTACGGCATCCTCGGCCCGGCCAAGGAAATGCTTTTCACCGTGGTTGACCGGGAAACCAAGTACAAAAGTAAAAACTTTATCGATACGGCTGTGTACCGCGGTAGCGATGTGACGGCCTCGTGGATATTCAAAGGCTTAACCAGCACCGGCCTGGGCCTTGGGCAGATCGCGCTTGCTTATTTGCCCATCATGGGTTTGTGGGCCTGGGGCGCCTGGCGTTTGGGCAGCCTGTATCAAAAGCAATTGATGAAGGATCTGTAGGAGGCCGCCTTGCGGCCGATATGCCTGAATCGTGAGCAAGCCTCGCTCCTACAGTGACATTTGCTGTAGGAGGCCGCCTTGCGGCCGATTATCGCCGAGAGTCAATCCTTGCTATGGGTTTGTCAGCGGGTAAAAACGCAATCCGTTTTTTCCCTGCAGCGCTTCTACAGGGCAGCCGAAAGTCCGCTCCAGATTGGCTTCGGTCAGCATTTCACCGACCGGCCCAGCCTGCCACTTACCGGACCCGAGCAACAACAAGGCATGGCTGCAGTAGCTCATGGCCAGATTGACATCATGCAGTGCGGCGATGGCAATGCCGTCCTGTTGCACACTGAGGCCGCGGATCATTTGCATGATTTGCACCTGATGTTTCAAATCCAGGTGATTGCTGGGTTCGTCCAACAACATCACCGATGCCTGCTGGACCAACAGGCTGGCAAAGGCCAGGCGGCGTGCCTCACCACCGGACAGGGTAGTGACGCATCGATCTTCAAAGTCTTGCAGATCCACGCTATTTAAAGCTGATCGTGCCAGATCAAAGTCCGCTGGGCCTTCACGTTCCAGCAGGCCCAGGTGTGGATGGCGCCCGGTCAGCGCGGTTTGCAACACGCTGGAATCGAACACATAGGCCGAGTGTTGCTGCAACATGCCTAGTTGACGTGCCAGTTGGCGCCGAGGCATGGATTGAATGGCTCGCCCACGTAACTTCACCTCGCCATGATCAGCGGCACGCAAACCAGCCAGGCAATTGAGCAGGGTGGTTTTGCCCACCCCGTTGGGTCCCAACATGGCCCAGAAAGACCCTGAATGAATCTCAAGCTCCAGTTGCTGCACCACTTGCACTGATGCAATCGAGACATCCAACTGTCTGCAAGCCAGGGTAATGGTCATTTCACTTTGGCCCGGTTCAGCAACAACAGAAACAACGGCACACCCAGTAACGCCGTGATCACGCCTACCGGTAACTGACGAGGTGCCAACAGGGTTCTGGCCAGTGTGTCGGCAACCACCAGGAACAAACCGCCGAACAACGTTGCGGCCGGTAGTAGCCGCCGATGATCGGAGCCGACCATGAGCCGGACCAGGTGGGGAACAATCAGGCCCACAAAGCCAATGCTTCCGGCAATCGATACGGCCGTGGCAGTCAGTACCGATGCCAGCAGGTAAAGCAGCCAGAGTAATTTTTCGGTGGATTCACCCAGCAAACGGGCGGTGGATTCGCCTATGGCCAACACATTCAGGCTGCGTGCCAAGGCCAGGCAAAGACCGAATGCCAGGGCGAGGATCAGAAAACTCCAGACCGGAGCCTTGGCATAGCCCAGATCGCCGATCAGCCAGAACAACATGCCGCGCAGGCTGCTGTCAGAGCCCAGCGCCAGTATCAGGCTGATCAATGCAGCCCAGCCTGAAGCAGTAACCACACCTGTTAACAACAGGCGGGTGCTGCTCCACGGCCCTTCTCCCCTGGCCAGGCCGAATACCAGCAGGATGGAAAACAGCGACCCCAACAATGCCAAAGCGGGGATGAAAGCCGCCGTTACGCCCAAAGACATGCCGAGCAGAGTGGCAAAGGCCGCTCCACCCGATACACCGAGTATGTATGGATCGGCCAGCGGGTTGCGCAGCAAAACCTGCATCAAGCAACCTGAGAGTGAGAGCAGGGCTCCCACAGCCCAGGCCGCAGCAACACGGGGTAAGCGCAGCCGCCAGATCACTTCGCCTTGCTCTGCGGCCGGATTGCTGATGGCCAACCACCACTCATGCATACTCATAGGTACAGAGCCCAGCAGGGTAGCGATCAGGATCACGATTGCTGTCGTGACGAGTAGCATCGGAATCAGCAGTCGTTGAATCGCTGTTGGCATCATTGGCTATAAACGATTAACATTTGGGAATAGGAGCCAGCAAACTATCACCCTGTTTTCTGGCACGCAAGAAAACCCCGAGGGGTATCCGGAATTGAACCACAACCCATGATTGATCCTGATGGCTACAGGCCGAATGTCGGCATAATTTTGCTCAACCAGGAAAGACGTGTTTTCTGGGCGCAGCGCGCGGGCAGTGACGGCTGGCAATTTCCGCAGGGTGGGATGAACACCGATGAAACCCCGTTGGAAGCCATGTATCGCGAATTGCGCGAAGAAACCGGCCTGTTACCCAAGCACGTGGATTTGCTGGGCAGCACGCCGGGCTGGCTGCGTTATCGCTTGCCCAAGCGCTATCAACGCAGTTACAGCAAACCTTTGTGTATAGGCCAGAAACAGGTCTGGTTCCTGCTACGCTTTCTGGGCGATGACACCTACGTGCGTTTTGATTGCTGCGATCATCCCGAATTCAGCAATTTCCGCTGGGTGGATTTCTGGTATCCGGCGGAGAACGTCATCACCTTCAAACGTCGCGTCTACCGCAAGGCGCTGTCGCTACTGGAACCTTTTGCAGACCAGCCAGCAACTAACGGCTGAGTTTTTCTGTGCGACCCGGTACGGTGCTGACACATCAAGTGCCTCAAAAATTGAATGTGGTACCCAGCATAAAGGTTCTGGGTTTACCTGGACGTGCGCCATAGGGCTCACGAGCCACAATCTCCAACTGATCGGTGAGGTTTTCCGCCAGGGCATAAAGGGTCCAGTCAGTGTTGATTTCGTAATGGGCAGAAAGGTCAAACAACAGTGCCGAATCGGCCCGTTCAAATTCATCACAGCGGGCCTTGGTACATATGGAATCCAGGAAGTTGCCACTTAAATAGAAAGCCCATGGGCCATGCAACAGTCCAGCAGATATCCAAAGCTGATTCTCAGGAACGTAAGGCACCGGATTACCCTTCTGTACTTCACCAAAAAATTCAGAAATAAAGCTGGTCTGGAACTCGGGATTCATCCAGGTGTAAGTCAGTTGTAAAGGAAATTCCCATTCACCACCTGAGCTGAGATTGGCGTTGGCAGTGAATTCCACACCTGGAATGTGCACGCCATCACCATTGAACGCGCTGCCCGGTTCGCAATCGCTACCCGAGGAATTGGTGCAAACGCCCACCAGGTTTTCGTAGTCGTTGTAGAACAGCATGGCTTCAAAGCCAAAATCCTGTATTTGCTGGCGGATGCCCAGCTCGTAGTTGGTGCTTTCTTCCGGGTCAACACCCGGTTCGTTACCCGGGGTGGAAAAACCGCGGTGAATGCCGGCAACCCACTGGGTATTGTCGTTGATGGCGTAAATGGCGCCCATACCGGGTAACCAGATGTCCACACGGTTTTCGCGCGAATCGCGGAAGTTTGATTGATCCCGGCTGGCTGGATCAGCGCTGTTGGTGAAGTAACGGGTACGCTTGAGTTTGATGTTTTCATACCGCAGGCCCGGGGTGAACGTCCAGGTGCCCAGTTCAATTCGATCCTGGATATAGCCAGCCCAGGCCCTGGCGTTCTGTAACTGGTTACCGGCATTGCCTTGCAGGCCGATGCTGTTCAGTAACAGTTGGCCAGCTAATTGCTGGTAATTATCGTTACGCTGTAGCCGGTCTTCCTCATCCTCATGCAAGCGCACGCCAACTTGCAGCTTGTGATTTGCCGAACCGGTATTCAAACTTGTATCGGCAACAGCCTGAATTCCCCTGGAATAATATTTGCGGGAATTGTTGCGAAGCTGGATTGAGCCCACGGCTGTATCAGCACCATCGAGTATGGCCTGAAGTTCAGCGGGATCCAGGTTACCCAGGCTGAGACCACGATTGATGGTATCAACAATATTGGCCCAACCCGTGCCGCTGAAGCTTTGCGGAGTAACGCTGCCATTGATATCGAGTGCTTCGGTTTTGTACCAGGCACGCTCAAAATCATTGTTATAAGCGGTGACCGTTAAGCCCGAGCCTTGTTGGCTTTCGATGCGCCAACTCAGAGTGACCTGGTCATGCTCATTGTGCATTTCGTCTTCGGCCGACAAGCCGTAGCGTCGCAATGGTTCAGCTTTGAAATCAACATCGGTCAGGCCGAGGTAACTTTGTTGCGAATCTTCTGCGGAATATTGCAATTTCAATTCCAGCGACTGATACAAGCTGGCTGCGGGATCTGAATAGGTAGCCAGCTTGGCCAAATAGTCCTGTTTTTGCAGTCCGGTGGATCTCTTGCTGCGGTCGATTTTCTGGTAACCGTCCGACTGCCATTGGTGGGTCTCCGCCAGGTAGCCGAAACGGTCGCTGCTGCCGCCGTGCCAGCCATGCATCCGCCAGGTAGAGTCCGAGCCGTATTCCCCTTGGATAAAACCCTGATTGTTGGAAGGTATCGGGGTGGATGACAGGTTGATGGCGCCGCCGACCGTATAAGGCCCCTGCGTGATCGAGGCAGGTCCTTTGAGTATTTCTACCGAATTAATGCGTCCAAAGGTTGGAAAGTAATAGGCCGATGGCGCGGCATAGGGGGCAGGGGCAATCAACACCCCGTCTTCCATCAGCGTAATGCGGCTGCTGCGCTCGGTGGCTGTGCCGCGTATGCTGATATTGGGTCGCAAGGCCCAACCGTCTTCCAATTGGATGGAAACGCCCGGAACCCGGCGCAAGGCTCGAACCACATCGCTGTTTTCAAATTGTTCCAGTTCTTCTGCGGAAATTACGCTGGCTCCGCCGGCTACATCGCGGGCCTGGTCTGCAGAACCAAAAATGGTAATAGGTTCAAGCTGGGCACAACTGGGCTGGTTTTGCTTGTTGGCATCACATTCAGCAGCCCAAAGCGCTGGAATAGAGAATAGAAACAAGAATGCTGTGATCAATTTACAAGCGTGTAGTGGCATTTTCGATATTTCCTAAATGAGAATGGTTCTTATTTATAGAATTAGATTCTAGCCGAGAAAAAGCTGATTGACAATCATTCTCATTTGCATTTATGATTTGAGGCACTACTGATGTGTTGGCCAACGGTGCTACCGATGTACATATGCCTTTGTCATGGAGTTAACGAAGCCACTATCCGCGAGGCGGTGAGGAATGGCTCGTGCACGATGCGGGAACTCAGTTTCCAGACCGGTTGCGGAACCCAATGTGGCAGTTGTGTTTCTCAGGTAGAGGCCTTACTGGTTGAAACATTGCCTACCGAACGTGCCGTCAGTAACACCCCATTCCTGCAAATCGTCGCTAGTGCCTGAGTCAAAGCTCGCCACAGGATTCTGGGTTGAATAGCTACGCCAGCTGAATTACCACGCATACACCGCCTTAGGCCGCAATGATTCTTATTTCCACATCAATTTCTTCACCGCGTTAGAATGACCCATCGAAGGAATCTCTGAGTTTTTCAGAGTTGATTAAATTTCAGGTCAGGCAATTTTTGGAGAGTTTTAAATGAAGGGCGACAAAAAAGTCATCGAGTACCTGAATGGTGTGCTGCGCAACGAATTAACCGCCATCAATCAGTATTTCCTGCACTCACGTATGTTCAAGGATTGGGGTCTCAAAGGCCTAGCCGACTACGAACACCACGAATCCATTGATGAAATGAAGCATGCCGACCAGCTGATCGCACGGATACTGTTTCTTGAAGGCCTGCCGAATTTGCAGGATCTGGGCAGGTTGATGATCGGTGAGAATACCCGGGAGATACTCGAATGCGATCTGAAGCTCGAAATGCAGGCGCTGCCGATATTGCGTGAAGCTATGGCTTACTGTGAATCGGTCAAGGATTATGTCAGCCGTGAGGTGTTTGACAGCATTCTGGAATCCGAGGAAGAGCATGTGGACTGGCTTGAGACCCAACTCGGCTTGATCGAAAAAGTAGGTCTGGAGAACTATCAGCAGTCGCAGATGAAAGAGTGTTGATTTTTCCGGCGGGGTATTGAGAATAGATGCAATAAGCCGCATCTTTTTCTCACCTATGTTTAACCATACCAGTCAACCTTGTACATTCGAACGCGATTGCGAAGTCGTGATGATCCCTGCCGGCGATGAAGTGACCATTCCGGCCGGCACGGTGGGCTATATCACCCAGGCTTTAGGCGGTAGTTTTACCGTTTTTGTCGATGGCAACCTGTTTCGTGTTGCCGGTGTTGATGCCGACGCCATCGGCAAAGAGCCTGTGATGCCACCCCAATTGCCGGAAAACGCCACCGAAGACGATGTGGAAAAGCTGCTGTGGAACCAGTTGAAAACCTGCTATGACCCGGAAATACCGGTCAACATCGTCGACCTGGGTTTGGTTTACCAATGTGACATAGCACAGACCCAGCAGGGCGATCGAGTGGTTTCCGTACGCATGACCTTAACAGCGCCCGGCTGTGGCATGGGCGATATCCTGGTAGATGATGTACGTTCCAAGCTGGAGTTGGTACCCACCATCAGCCAGGTGGATGTGGAGCTGACTTTTGATCCGCCCTGGAATCAAAGCATGATGTCAGAAGTAGCCAGACTTGAAACCGGCATGTTCTGAGTTTGCGCTCCGGTTGATCAATCAGCCGTCAATCCAGCAGCACCACCTTCTTTGCAGTTTCTGTAGACATTCGCACACGAGCCAGCATGGCTTGTGTCATATAGATCACGCCCTTTTCGTCAGTAAGTAGCACATATTCCAGATCCATACCAATCGCGACTTCTGACCATTCATCCAGGCCCGCCACCACCAGGGCAGTAGCCGCGGCATCGGCGGAAATTCCGCTATCTGCAATAACCGTGGCTGACATAACCTGGCTTACCGGCCAGCCCGAACGGGGGTCAATTATATGCGCGTAACGAAAGCCGGATTCATCCATCCCGTAGCGTTGGTAGTTGCCAGAAGTAAATACTGCTTCGGTGCCGGCAATTTCGATGATGCCAATGATGCCGCCCAGCGGATTCTGCACCGCCACTCGCCAGGCGCGCCCCTGGTTGCTGCCAAATGCGCGTAAATCACCACCGGCATTGACGATGGCACCTTCCAGCGAGCGGGCTTGCAGCCGCTCAATCGCCAGATCCACCGCATAACCCTTGGCAATGCCACCAAAATCCAGTTGTACCGCCGGATTTGAGCTTCGCACTTCCCATTGATCATTGCCAACAAAGTGCAGTTGGACATCCTGCGATGAAGGATGCGCTGCAATCAGTTCTGCTATTTCGTCCGCAGTGGGTATGGGTGCTTGAATGGGATAGTCGGAGGTATGAAATCCCCAGCGACGTATCAATCTGCCAATTGCGGGGTTGAATCGGCCACCACTGGTCTTTTCATAATTCTGTGATTGCCGAATCAATTCAACCAGGTACAAATCAGCGCTTGCAACCTGACCAGTGGCAAAAGCCTGGTTGATGGTTGTGAGTTGTCCCGGCTCCCAGGCATGCCAGTCCCGGTGCATTCGTTGGAACATTTGCTGGAGATCGAGAAATGCAGCCTTCACCGCGGCCTGGTCAGCGCCGGAAAGGCTGATATCAACCAGTGTGCCAAATACAAAAAGCTCTGCTTTGTCGGGTTCCTGATCAGAGCATGCGAGCAAAAACAGGCAGGCCACAAAGCAGCTTAGCAAGCGGCCAGGCATCATGAATGTGCACGATCCGTACCCGCCTCACCGACCGGCCACACGGCCGCTTTAGTCTTGCTGCAAAGCGGTGGCAACCCGTTGGCATTCCTGCTGCAAAGCCTGTGGCGTACGCGAACCGAAAGATTCGAGGTATTGGCCTATGCTCGCCATTTCCACCTGCCAGGCAGCCACATCAACTTCCAGCAAGGCTTGCATGGATTCGGGGCTAACAGCTATGCCTTCAAGGTTCAGGTCACCGGCCCGGGGCAACAAACCAATGGGTGAGCGACTGGCACCCGCTTCGCCGCTGCAGCGGGCAATGATCCAATCCAGTACCCGCATGTTTTCGCCAAAGCCTGGCCAGATGAATTTTCCGGCAGCGTCTTTGCGGAACCAGTTGACGTGGAAAATTCTGGGCAATCGGCTGGACCGCTCAGAGAAACTCAGCCAATGCGACCAATAATCACCAAAGTTGTAGCCGCAAAATGGCAACATGGCCATGGGGTCACGCCGCACTTTTCCTACTGAACCGGTTGCTGCTGCGGTAGTTTCCGAGGCCATGGCAGCTCCCAGCAACACGCCGTGCTGCCACGATTCGCTTTCCAGAACCAACGGCACCAGACGTTGCCTGCGCCCACCAAAGATGATGGCCGACAGGGGCACACCCTGGACGGCTTCAGCTTGCTCAGTCCAGGACGGACAACGTTTGCTTGAAACGGTAAAGCGTGAATTCGGATGTGCGGCAGGACCACGGGTGGCATTAAAAGGCTGGCCTTTCCAATCCAGTGCAGGCTTTTGATCGTCTTTGCCCTCCCACCAGGGCTGGTTGTCTTCGGTTATCGCCACGTTGGTAAATATCGTATCGCGGTCCAGCATGGCCAGAGCGCTGGGGTTGGTGTGCTCGCTGGTTCCGGGCGCCACGCCAAAAAAGCCCGCTTCAGGATTGATCGCCCACATGCGGCCGTCTTCACCTACCCGCATCCAGCAAATATCATCTCCCACGGTCCAGATTTTCCATCCGGGATAGCTTTCGGGTGGAATCAACATGGCCAGATTGGTTTTGCCGCAGGCAGAAGGGAAAGCGGCAGCAATGTAGTGGACTTCACCTTGTGGATTTTCCACCCCGACAATCAGCATGTGCTCTGCCAGCCAGCCTTCTGTGCGAGCCTGATGACTGGCGATGCGCAGCGCGTGGCATTTTTTGCCCAACAGGGCGTTGCCACCGTAGCCGGAACCGAAGCTCTGGATTTCCAGGTCAGCAGGAAAATGCATGATGTAGCGGTTGTCCGGGTCCAGCAATCCCGTGGAGTGCAGACCTCTGACAAAAGTGCCTTCATGCTCAATACGTCGCAGAGCGGCATCGCCCATACGTGTCATCAGGCGCATATTCGCGACCACGTAAGGGCTGTCGGTAATTTCTACCCCGCAACGTGACAGAGGTGAGTCGATCGGACCCATGCAGTAGGGGATGACATACAGGGTTCTGCCTTGCATGCAGCCTGCAAATTGGTCAGCCATCAATTCGCGGGCTTCGGCAGGATCCATCCAGTTGTTATTTGGACCAGCGTCTTCTTTCAGCGGCGTGCACACAAAAGTCAGGTGCTCAACCCGCGCCACGTCGTTGGGGTCGGAGCGGTGCAAATAGCAATTGGGGTGCGTTTCAGGGTTAAGCTCAAGCAGTCCGCCATTCGCCACCTGAAGCTGAATCAACTGTTCGTTTTCTTCAGCAGAGCCATCACACCAGTGGATTTTTTCTGGCTGAGTAAGTGCAGCAACCTGGTCCACCCAAGCCTGCAATTCCCTGAAACTGGTCACAAAATATCCTCTTCAATCAAATTTCAACGCCACTTGGGCGGCGTTCAAGGGGCAACGTTGAAGGGCTGGCAGCATAGACGCTCACGGCCCTCAGCTCAACGCCAAAAAGCGACATAAAACTTAAAAATCAGACCTGGATCTCGTGCGGAATCAGGGTCTCGATCACGTGATCGATATAAGTATCGTACTCTTCGCTGCTGAGGTTGGGTGTTTGGTGCTGGCGCTGCAACTGCAAAAAGCCCAGGTAAACCGAGTAGATCAGGCGTGCCTGGTTACGTGCGTGCAGGCTGGGCATGCCCATTTCCTCAAAAGCTGAACTGAGGTGTTCCATACGTCGGTTCGCAACCCGCTCCAGCACGGGTTCAACCTGCGCGTGGCCGGCCGCGGCACAGAGTTCGCTGTAAACCTCATGCGTAAGCTTTTCCTTGCCCACGCGGCGAAAAAAGGAAATCAGGCGATCGCGCGGGTTGGAAATTTCCCCCAGCGATTTGGCCAAGTTCCTGCTGTCATGCTCTTCCCAGCGTTGCAGGGCCTGCTCCAGCAAGGATTCACGACCGGAAAAATGCCAGTAAAAACTGCCCTTGGTGATGCCCATGCGGCGTGCCAGAGGCTCGACAGCCAGGGCCGGGACGCCTTTTTCGGCGATCAATTCCAGCGCAGCGCGCTCCCAATCTGCCGCGCACAGGGTGGATCTTTCACTTTTGTCCAGTAATGTACTGGCAGACTTACTGCTCATGTAGTTCCTTGAGTATCTGGCCGACGATTCCAGGCCAGAATCAATTCGCGTTCAAGATTTTCGGTCAGGCTGGCCGCATCGCCAAGGCCTGATTGCAATAGTTTACCGCGAAGTTCTGAACGCAGACGGTGTAAATGCTGCGGGTTTAATGCCAAATCTAAAACTATCCTTGTCAGGCTATTTTCGTCGCTGGCCACCAGATTCTCCATTCCCACGGCAGATAACAGGCTCAACCCCATTCTGGAACGATGGTCGGCCCCGACTCTGGTAACCACAGGCACCCCCATCAACAAGCTGTCACAAGTGGTGGTGGTGCCATTGTAAGGGAAACTATCCAGGCAAATATCCACTTGCTGATAGAACTTCAGGTGCTCCATTTGAGAAATCGTTTTTCCTGCAAATATGAGCCTTTCACTAGCTATGCCATAAGCGGCAAATAACCCGCTGATCAGTTGCTTCGGTCGGTCAAAGTCCATGCCGAGATTCTTGAGCAAAAGTCGCGAACCCGGCAGCTTTCTCAATATGCCAGCCCAGCACTGCAGCAAAGGTGGGTTAAGTTTGGGCAGTGCGTTGAAGCTGCCAAAGGTGATGTGGCTCTGATCCCGGCAAGGTGGTGGGGCCACGTCCGGCAGCTCTGCCAGAGGAGCGAAACACAAAAATGGCTGGGGCAAGCGCAGCAAATTCTCGGTATAAAATGCTTCTGACTGACCCACCGGATCGGTCAGATTATCGACGATGCGATAATCCATTTGCCCCAGGCCAGTGGTATTGGGATAGCCAATCCAGTTCATCTGCACAGGGGCGACGCGCTTGGCAAGAACGGCCAGCCGATGCCGCTCTGTGAGGCCATTCAGGTCGATGAGAATGTCAATCTGGTCTGCACGAATCCGCTTCTTCAAGTCCTCATCAGAAAGTTGAGAGACATTATGGAAATGCTCAGCATGATGCTGCGCTTGCTGGCTGAATTCGTCTTCACGCGGGTGGTTGTGATAGACAAAAACTTCGAAACGTGCCCGCTCATGCTGTCGCAACACCGGCAATATGAAATGCGCTACCGAGTGTTTGCGAAAATCCGATGAGAGGTAGGCCAGACGAATTCGCCGGGTCGATTGGGCTTGCCTGGGTACGGCCCAACTGGCAGGTTTCGCCTGGCTCTCCAGCCATTCTCCCGCTTGTCGATGGGCCTGAAAAATCTGCTCAGAAGCAGCGCTGAAGCTGTAGTTAAAGGCAAAAGCCTGGTTGAACCTGGCCAACAAGTGATTGGAATCCAGTGCCACAGCTTTTTGAAACAACCCAATGCGCCGGTCGTCGGCAGTGAAATCGGCCAGCGCGGCGCAGCCGAGGTTGTACCAGGCATTGGCATGAATGATTTTCAGTTCTTGTGGCGCGTTTACACTGCCTGGAGCTCGCTCCCAATTCAGTAGCGCGTTTTCTAACAGGTTTAGCTCGGTATTGGAACCGAACATACCTGCTTCACTTTTGGCCGGTGCTCCTGGATAGTTTCCAGCACCTGTCTCGCACAACTGCAATGCTGCTGCAACCTTCAAAGCCGCTGCGTCCAGAGTTGCCAGTATTGATTCATGGCGCTGCTGCTCGATCGCTGCGGCGTAAAGTTTCACAGCAGCGTCAAAATCTCCCCTTAACTGCTGCAGTACCGCGGAAAAATATTTCAATTCGGCAGGCGGAGATTCTGCTCCAGGCCATTGCTGCAAGCATTGCTCTGCCAGATCCAGTTGCCCCAGGTTGAAATGAATTTCCAGTTGCCGTTGCACAGGCTCGCTGCTTTGTGGCTGCAATCGGCGCCACTTGGCCAGACTTTCAAGTGCCCGTTGCAAAGGCTCAGTTTGCCGAAGCGAGATCAGGCCTCGAACCTGAAGCCGGAATTTTTCAACTGAGTCGGGCAGATTCTCTGCCAGGGCCAGTGCGGTTTCAGCCTGGCTATGCTGCATTGCGGCCGATGCACCTTTCAGGGTGGTGGTTGCCCGGTCCGGCTTGGTGTTAGAGCCATGACAGTACTTGAATTTCTTGTCACTGCCGCAGGGGCAGGGCGCATTGCGAGCAGTCATGGTTGCGGCCGGGGAAAGATTCCATGAATTCTCACGAGCCCCAGTGCTGATGTCAAATCGGCGTAATTAATGAGCTATATCATTGTTTCAAAAATCAGAGGTTGACTTGGTTAATTTAATTTTCCATACTCCGGCGTATGGCGGACGAAATGAACCATGCGTTTTTATAATTCCGCCTGGTGGAAATGAATTTGGAAAGGGTAGCGATAAAGCTGCTTTATGGAGAAATGAAATGGCTGGCCTGATGTTTTTGGCATTATTGACGGTGTCTCTGATTTGCGCTTTTTACGCTGTCAAATTGAAAGTCTGGACGGTGTCGCTGGTAGCGGTTTGGTTGTTGTTTGCAGCCAGCGCGGCAGTGTCGTGGCCAGTTCTGGTGTTGAGCGCCGTGATAGTGGCTGCAATCCTGATACCTTTGAACTATCGACCCTTGCGTCAACAACTGGTCAGTGCGCCTTTTCTCCAGCAATACCTGAAAATGACGCCAGCCTTGTCCGAAACCGAACAGGTAGCGCTGGAGGCCGGCACCGTGGGCTGGGAAGGTGAATTATTTGCTGGCAACCCGAATTGGAAAAAGCTTCAGTCGCAGCCCTTTCTGCACCTCACTGTGGAAGAGCAAGCCTTCCTGGACGGCCCGGTAGAGAAATTGTGTGGCATGTTAAACCAGTGGGAAATTACCCATAAAGATGCCGACCTGAATTCTGAGTCCTGGGAGTTTCTGAAGAAAAACCGTTTTTTCGGCATGATCATTCCCAAAAAGTACGGTGGCCTGGGCTTTTCCGCCCTGGCTCACCGCGCGGTGCTGCAGAAAGTGTCTTCGGTTTGCCCGGTAGCCGGGGCGCACGTGGCTGTGCCCAATTCACTGGGCCCGGCTGAGTTGCTGCTGCATTACGGTACCGAAGAGCAAAGATCCCACTACCTGCCCAGGTTGGCCAAGGGTGATGAAATCCCCTGTTTTGCATTGACCGGGCCCAGCGCCGGGTCAGACGCAACATCGATTCCCGATACCGGCATCGTTTGCCAGCGCGAAATCAATGGCAAGCTGGTCAAAGGCATCAGCCTTACTTTCGACAAACGCTATATCACGCTGGCACCAGTAGCTACTTTGGTTGGACTGGCGTTTCGCCTGTACGATCCTGATGGCTTGCTGAGCAGTGAAAATGATCGTGGAATCAGTATTGCGCTGCTACCACGAGAGACAAAGGGGCTGGAAATTGGCATGCGCCATTTCCCCCTGAATGTGCCATTCCAGAATGGGCCTTTGCGTGGTAAGGATGTCTTTGTGCCGCTGGATGCCCTGATCGGTGGCGAAGAACGTATCGGCCAGGGCTGGCGCATGCTGGTCGAGCAGTTATCGGTTGGGCGGGCCATATCACTGCCAGCCTCGCAAACGGGTGGCATGAAGCTCGGTGCATTGGCAACCGGTGCTTACGCGCGCATCCGCAAGCAGTTCAATATGCCTATCGGGCGATTTGAGGGCGTTGAAGAGGCCCTGGCCCGGATTGCCGGTCATACCTATGCCAGCTCTGCATTGTCCAGAATGACGGCTTCCGCGGTAGATCTGGGCGAGCGGCCGGCGGTGCCTTCGGCCATAGCCAAATATCATGCGACCGAATATGCCCGCGAAGTGATCAAGGACGCGATGGATGTGCATGGCGGTAAAGGCATTATTCTTGGGCCAAGAAATTATTTAGGCAGGGCCTGGCAGGGCATGCCGATCTGGATCACCGTTGAAGGTGCCAATATTCTCACACGCAGCATGATGATCTTTGGCCAGGGTGCCATCCGTTGCCATCCTTATGTTTTGAAGGAGCTGGAAGCGGCGAACTTGCCTCATGCCGCTGAGCGCATCAATCAATTTGACCGGTTGTTATTCGCCCATATGGGTTACTCCGTTCGCAATGCGGTACGCAGCCTGGTTCTGGGTTTGAGCTTTGGCCGCTTTGCGGCAGTTCCGCGCGATCGCCGTACCGCTAGGTACTATCAAAAGTTGTCGCGTTATTCCGCCTCGTTAGCATTTATCTCTGATATCGCCATGCTGACTTTTGGCGGCAAGCTGAAACAGAAAGAGCATATCTCTGGACGCTTGGGAGATGTGTTGAGCCAACTGTATATCTGCTCTGCCATGTTGCATCGCTATGAAGCCATTGATCGACCCGCTGCAGACCAGCCGATTCTGGCCTGGGCTTTTCATGATGCCATCTACAAGATCCAGCGGGCGCTGCGCCAGGTGGTAGATAACTTCCCCAATCCGTGGCTTAAAGCCATGTTAACTGTCGTAATATTCCCATTGGGCTTGCGTGAGCGTGCGCCGGGCGACCGGCTGACGCACCGCGTTGCACAGTTATTGCTGGCCCCATCAGAGACGCGTAGCCGCTTGACCAACGGTGTTTATACGACAGCTCATAGTGGTAACCCGGTTGGCCTGATGGAGCAGGCATTGCCGCAAATCATTGCTACCGAGCCGTTGGAGCGGAAAATGCTCAAGGCGCTGAAATCAGGACAAGTCACTGGCATCACCTGGGATGAGCAACTGGAACAGGTAGTTGCCATCGGTGGACTGACCAATGCCGAAGCCGCTTTGCTGCAATCCAGCCGCAAGCTGGTCCAGGAAATCATCGCTGTTGATGAGTTCGAAAGTGTTGATCTGCGCCTGGGACAACAAACGCCGATTGCTGTGAATAAGCAGCATGCTGCCTGAGCAGCTTGCCTGAGCAGCTTGCCTGAGTAGCTTGCCTGAGTAGCTTGCTTGATCAGCCTCATCTCGCCGCCACCTGAATCCCCGCCAGCGACTCAAACCCGAGGCGCTGGTACTTCATGCTCTGAGCAGGGCACCCGCTGCAAAATCCCCGCAGCACCCAAAATTGGCCGTCCAAAGTGGTCAATACAGTTATAGCCTGTAACTTACTCCATAGAATCGGGTCCGATTGCTATGCAGGATTGCAACGGTCGATGCAATTGCAAGCCCATCAATTACAACTGCTACACCTTATTGCCAATTCTGGCCCGGTGCCGCGGAGAAACCTGATATGAAACTGTTGCCCAATACCCTCACCGTTTTCGTGCTCGTCGTTCTGACTATGGCCGCGCCGGTTTCTGCACAGGCCCTTACCGACATTGAAGAGAACCGGCCAATCAGCAGCGACGGGCGCATCCAGATCGATAACATGGCGGGATCCATCAAGGTCAGCAGTTGGGATAAGCCGGAAGTAGAAGTTCGCGGCCAACTGGGTGACCGGGTCGATGAGCTTGAAATCGCTGAAATCTCTGGTGGGCTGCGAATACGCGTCCTCAACCAGAACAACCAGCGGCGCCTGGATGAAACCCATCTGCGTTTGCAGGTACCGCGTGGCGTCAGCCTGGAACTGGAGAGCATCAGTGCGGATATCACGGTGCAAGGCCTGGATAACAGCAGTATTTTGGCCGGTTCGATCAGCGGTGATATTGATATAGCCGCCGATAGCGGGCAGTTGGAGGTGGAGTCGGTCAGCGGTGATGTAACTTTCTTTGGTAAGGCGCTACGCGTGACAATAGAAACAGTCAGCGGCGAGATTGACGCCCAGGGCGTGGAGGATGAAGTCCGCGTAACCACAGTTTCGGGAGACCTGGTGTTGCAAGGCGGCGCAGTCAGCCTGGGCCGCTTTGAAACGGTATCCGGGGACCTTGAATTGAACCTGCAGGTCACTGATGGCGGACGGCTGAATGCGGACAGCATGAGCGGGGACGTGACTCTGGTGCTGCCGGGTTCCCAACAGGCCGAATTTATGGCCCAAACCTTTTCTGGCGACCTTCGCACGGAGTTTGGTGTGGTCTCCTCCGAGTCCGGCTCCCGCGGCCGCAGCCTTGAATTCACCGCAGGTAACAATGGTGCGAGCATCCGCATTGAAAGCTTTTCCGGTGATGCACGTTTGAGTAAGCGTTAATCCTGTACATAATGTAACTTTCCTCGCGGATGCCTTTAAGAATCCGTATATCGGCGGCAATTCCTTGAATTGATGCAGTTAATGGCATTAATTCCACCCCCTCAATTCGTTAGCCATTTCGTTACCTATTTCGTTAATTGCCTGTTAATTACAAGTTAATAAAGCCTTTCACTTCACCTGTTAATGGTGATACCATCCTGTCGAGCTCGGATTTGGCCCATGTTTGACCTATGTCATATGACTTGGATCAAAGCCACAAAACATCCGGGTTGACTTCGAAGATAAGCAACCGAACCAAATAAAATTTTGGAGAGTCTAGATGAAAAATAGCCGTAATCCTCTGTACCAAGCCGTGCGCTACGCACTGGTTCCTGGTGCAATGGCAAGTATCGCACTCTCTTCTTCACCTGTTTTTGCACAGGACAGCGAAGAAGAAGCCGCTGATCTCGATCGGGTTCAAGTAACCGGTTCACGTATCAGCCGCATGGACATTGAGGGCGCGAATCCCGTAACCGTTCTGGATCGTGAAGACATCAAGCGTACCGGTATTACCGACCTTGGTGAGTTGGTTCAGGACCTGCCCATGATGAGTGGTTCTCCGGTATCCAGTCAGCGTAACAACGGCGGTAGTGGCCGTGTTGCTGTGGACATCCGCGGCATGGGCACCAACCGTACACTCGTTCTGATCAATGGCCGTCGGGCGCCTGCCCTGTTCAACGACTTCTCAACCATTCCAGTCGCCATGGTTGAGCGTATTGAAATTCTGAAAGACGGCGCCTCCGCCATTTATGGTGCTGACGCTGTAGCCGGCGTAGTAAACGTTATTACCCGCCAGAATTTCGAAGGTGCCGAATTTGATTTCAGCATCGGCGAAAGCTTTGATACGGGTGGGCGCAACCAGCAGATCAGCTTTATCTCCGGTGGCAACACGGATCGCGGCAATTTCGTGATTGGCGTTGAATACACCGAGCAGGATGAAGTGTTCCTGGCTGCTTATGACGAAAAATACCTGAAGTCAGCGGTGGCCATTTATGACCCGGATGAATTCTCCCAGTACGGTTTTTCGGGTGATCCTTGGGTGGATGAGGATGGCGATGGTTACCCAGGCTGGGCAACCTTTGGTTCCAGCCGTCGTGAATATGGCTATTTCAATATTCCCGGCGTGGGTAATAACCTGACCATCTGTCAGGGCTCAGCTACCGGCGGCGCTTCTGTCAGCGATTATGGTCCTGCTGGCCCGGCTTGTGGTCCAGGTACTTATGACTTTGCGCCTGTTAACTACATGCAAACCCCCTACGAGCGTTCCAGCTTCTTCTTCCAGGGTGACTATGAGTTGTTTGATAACATCACAGCCTACACTGAAGCACGCTTTGCCAATCGTCGGTCTGAGCAGTTGTTGGCTCCGCTGCCTTTTGACAGTCGTTTCGACCCAAGTTACTCACAAATCGAACCCGGTGTGGTTATTTCCAAGGACAACTTCTACAACCCGTTTGGCGTAAACATCACCCAGTTTCGTCGCCGTTTGACGGAAACTGGAGGTCGTTCCTTCCAGCAAAACGTAGACCAGTGGCAGATCGTAACCGGTGTAACCGGTGATATCAGCACCAGTTGGACCTGGGACTTGAGCTACAACTACGGCAAGAGCGAATCCGCTACTACCGATTTTGGTCAGTTCAATGGTTCTCGTTTTGCTGCGGCGCTTGGACCATCATTCCAGGATGCCAACGGTAATGTTGTTTGCGGCGTGCCGGGTGCTGTAGTTGATGATTGCGTGTCCTTTAATGCTTTCACCAACCCTGACACCAATCCAATCCAACAGAATATGCTGGATTACCTGTCCATTCCCTTGAATGATCGCGTCATCAACGAACGTCAGGTAGCCAACTTCACCGTGGTTGGCGATGTGTTTGAATTGCCTGCCGGTACGGTAGGTTTGGCCGCCGGTTTTGAGCGCCGTAAAGAGAACTATGTGTTCATTCCTGATTCTGCCAAGGTGACCAACTCCACCACGGGTAATACTGGTACAGGAACCAATGGTGCTTATAACATCGATTCCTTCTTCGGCGAAATCAACATTCCATTGTTATCTGGAATGACGGGCGCAGAAAGTCTCGAATTGGGTTTGGGTACCCGTTACGATGACTTCTCCATCTACGATGCTTCCAGCACCATGCAGGCCAGCCTGCGTTGGCAGCCCGTCCGCAGCTTGTTGGTTCGTGGTACCTGGGGCGAGGTATATCGTGAGCCCAACATCTCTGAACTGTTTGCTGGTATAGGCGATAGCTTCCCGAACACGGTTGATGCATGTTCGGGCAGCGGCAACACGCTGCCGGGTTGTGTAGGCCAGGTACCTCCTGGTTTTCAGCAGACTGATCCGCAGGCCCGTGCGCGCGTTGGCGGTAACATCAATGTATCCCCGGAAGAGGGTGAAACCTACACATTGGGTTTGGCCTGGTCGCCGACCTTTGCTTCCGGCCTGAGCATGACATTGGACTACTGGAACATCGATATTGACGATTCCATTAATGTTCCGTCCGCTACGGTTGTAATTTCAGGCTGTGCCACGGGTGCGGTGCCTGGCTTCTGTCAGAGTGTCAAACGTTTCGACAATGGTGACATTGATGAAGTGCTGACCCTGGTGCAGAAAGTAGGTCCGGAATCTGCCAATGGCATTGACTGGTCGGTTAACTACGACTGGAACACCGATATCGGCTTGTGGGGCTTCAACTGGATGGGTACTTACAATCTCGAGCGTAGTCTGCTGACGGTAAAAGACTTCAACGGTGACGGTGAGGAAACTGCTGAAGTAACGGACATTGTGGGCAATTTCGAGCATCGTGGTTTGGGTCGTGTGGCATCATTCCCCGAGCTGCGTTGGAGATTCGATACCGACTGGTCACTGGGTGATTTTGGTGCCAGCTTCAGTGTTGAATACATTGATGGGGTAACCGAATGCGGTGACGCAGTTGGTTTCGGAAATGTGTACTGCCCAGACTCAGCAGCTGGTTTCGGTCAGCCTGCAAATACAATCTGGAAGAACACCATTGATGATGTCTTCTACTTCGACCTGGTGGGCCGCTATACCGCTCCATTTGGAACACAGTTCTCTGTGGGTGTCATCAACCTGACCGACGAAGCACTGCCATTCCTGAACCAGGGCTTTAACGCTACTACTGACGAAGACACCTTCCGTGCCTTCGGACGTAGCTGGTTCTTCAACATCAAGCACTCGTTCTGAAACCCCAGTATAAAAACTGAGTATAAGAGCAACGCTAGAGCCAGGCCGGAAAGGCCACCCCGCAAGGGGTGGCCTTTTCTTTTGGTAAGCTGACTCCATCACTTCATGATCATTTCGCATCAATTCCGCTTTATCTTCATCAAGACCATCAAAACAGCGGGCACCAGTATCGAGGCCTATCTTTCGCCACTTTGTGGCCAGGAAGACGTATTCACCCCCATCAACCCACCCGAGACAGGCCATCAAGCGCGCAACTTTGCTGGCTTTCATAATCACATGTCTGCCTGGCAAATCCGCCGGGCTGTAGACCCCACAATCTGGAACAGCTATTTCAAATTTTGCGTGGAAAGAAATCCCTGGGATAAAACGGTTTCAGATTTCTGCATGGCCAACCAGCGGGCCGGCTCACGTTACCAGTTTGACGATTACTTCAGGCGCGGCCGTTTTTGCCGTAGTTGGGAGTTGTACACCAACGATGACGGTACTTTGTTGGCAGATCGAGTGCTGCGTTATGAGCACCTGAACCAGGAACTTGGAGAAGTATTCGCGCAACTTGGAGTGCCCTGGGCAGGCGAATTAAAGGTCTGGGCAAAATCAGCACATAGGACAGACCGCAAGCCCTATCAGCAATGGTACACACCCGAGCAAGCGGCTATCGTGCAAAATATCTTTGCTGACGAGATTCGGGCCTTCGATTATGCCTTCTGAGCAAGCGAGTACAAGGCCAAAAATTCGCATTTTGCATCAACTGGCGCGTTCCGGGGGAACCGTCATTTGTCGCTGTCTGGCCAGCATGAAAGATGTTGTGCTGCTCAGCGAAATTCATCCGCTGGGTAGTCGCATGTTCAATCCGCTGCAGCAGGCCATGGAATGGTATGGCCTATTGCAGGCCGCTGAGTTCGAAGCAGCGAGTCGTGACAAAATTTCGTTTTCGGCGGCGATCGCTTTGGTCGCAGAACGCTGTATCGATCAAGGGAAAATATTGGTACTGCGTGATTGGAACCACCTGGACTTCATTGGCCTGCCGTTTGTGCAGCCTGCTTATCGGCCACTGCTGACTGAAAGCTTGCAAGCGGATTTTGATTTGATCCGCTTTGCCAGCGTGCGCCATCCGCTGGATCAGTGGTTGAGCCTCACCAGCAACCCGGTATTCGCGAATCGACTGGGCGTTGGAAAATACCTTAAATCCGTGCGTCGTTTTTCGGAGATGGCCGCGGCTACCGGATTTTTGCATTTTGAAGACTTCACCGCAGATCCCGATACTGCACTGCAGCAGCTTTGTAAGGCATTGGAACTGCCTTTTGATGCCAGCTACCGTGATCGTTGGGCAAATTACACCAACATCACCGGTGATGTGCTGCCAGGACGTGCTCAGTCCAGTGAAATCAAGCCGCTGCCGAGGCAAAATACTGATCCACAATTGCAGCAGGCTTTTACTGTTCGCGCCGATTACCCACGGATCCTGCAAATGATGAATTACACTGCAGGACATCAGGATCGAAACAGAAGCTTATGAAAGACCTTTTTGGAATTTATGAGAAATCACTGGGCCCGGGCTTTTGTCGTGACGTGATTCAGCGGTTTGAGAGCGATCCGCGTAAAGTAACCGGCAAGGTTGGAGACGGAAAATACCGTCCCGATTTCAAAGCCACTACCGAAATCGATTTCGTCGAAGTCCGGCAGGGTTGGGAAGATGTCATCAATACCGCCAATTTGCGGCTCAGCCAACATCTGCGGGATTACATGCCACGTTGGGCCGAGGCCTTCAAGGCCGTTGAAGTGCATCATGAAGGTTTTCGCATGGCGCGTTATGAAGTGGGCCAGCAATTCGACTGGCATTCGGACAATATCGGTGGCTCCTACACCCGCGTAATGACCGCGGTTTGGTATTTGAATACCGTGGCAGACGGCGGCGCCACAGAATTCAAGTTCGCCGAGCAAAGCATAAAGCCGGTGGAAGGACGATTCCTGCTTTACCCGGTGGGCTGGCCGTTTTTTCACCGTGATGCGCCGCCGCTATCAGGCCCCAAGTACATCATCATGACGCAGCTTCACCAGAAACGCCGCCTGGCCACGGCTGTACCTCCAGTGACTGAATGACAGATTCTTTAGACATTAAAAGCCTGACCAGTCCGGATTGGTTGCTGGCCGGATTTGACGCAGAAAAAGACCGTTATCACCTCGCCAAAGTCAGCCGTGAAACCTACCGTGCTTCCTCGTTTCTCGATCACCGTATACAGCCACTACCGACAGAAACATTAAGTATTACTGGTCAGCAGCTTGACAAAGTTTTGCAACACGTTTCTGGACCGCCCGCCAGTTGGATTTTTCACACTGGTTTTTGTTGTTCCACCCTGTTGGCCAGTTGCCTGGATCACCCCGGCAGCACGCTGGTATTGCGTGAGCCCAAGGTGCTTTCGCTATTGGCCCACGCTGCGAGAAAGAACACGGTTAGCAGTTCGTTTGTGCAGCAGCGTGTAATTGGCATGTGCGAGCGCAGCTATCCAGGCGAAGCGCTGGTAATCAAACCTTCCAATTTTGCCAATTCACTGATGGGTGGATTGATGTTCGCCGAACATCATGAACGGCAGCGCAAGACGGTGTTGATGAGTTCCAGCCTGGAATCCCTGTTGATTTCAATTCTGAAAAAAAGAGCCGAGGCGGAAGCTTCTTTGCCTGCTTTCCTGAATGCGCTGCTGCAGGATTCAGATTATTTGCAAGTAACCGGAATTTCGAATCCGGGCCAATTACACCTGTTGCAGCAAAGCGTGTTGTTCTGGCATTGCCAACGCCGTTTCCTGCAACAGCGTTTGGCTGAAGCAGCCGAGGGCAGCTTTATGAGCCTGAGCATGGAACGATTCCTGGCTCAGCCCCAGGCGGTTCTGGCAGAAACTTCAGAGTTTTTCAATCTGGGCTTGGCGCAGAAACTTATTCAGGAAACTGTCGAAACCGGTGCGTTTGGCCGACATTCCAAACAGACGGGTAAGGATTACAACCCGGAAACACACCGCATGGAGCAGGCGGCTACCAAGGCACTGTTCGCAACCGAGATTGAGCAGGCCATGAACTGGGCTGAGCCTTTATTGGAGCAATTGCCGATTAAACCATTCGATAAATTTGAAGCAAGTAATTGATTTTCGAGAACTCTTTTTCGTCGTCATCCTGGCCACTTAGTTCGTCATCCCGGACAGCGCGAAGCGATCTCTAGCCCCGTCATCCCGGACAGCGCGGAGCGCGGGGATCCGGGATCCAGCAATTCTACACCCGTTTGAAACTGCAATTGGCTGCCACCGTAATTCGCGGCTTGTCGCCAAAATAGGGCATGACTTCGTGCAAAACGAAGGAAGGAAACACCAGTAACTCACCTGGCTGCATGGGCTGATTGACCGAGCCGATGTGAAACTGGCGCTGCCAGCGGTCGTTGCCCGGGTCCCAGTACATATTGGCCGTGGGCCGAGGGTCCTTGAAACTCAGCACTCCATTGCGCGGATCATTTTCCCCCGAATTGCCTGGATTAACCATGTATACGGCAGACCAGGAAGCATTGGGGTGATTGTGACTGGAGATAAAACCGCCATTGTGGGTAACGTGGTACCAGGCATCGGTGAACACCCGGATCTGTTCCAGTTCTTCTTTGCTGTAGCCACTGGTTTCCGCCATGGCGTGAAATATGCCAAACAGGAAAAACTTCTTCAGTTCCAGTATGCAGGCTGGCGCAGCAGGGTCCTTGAAAATATCGAAGTGACTTTCAAAAATATTCACCTGGTTACTGGTGACGTGTCGATTGGCGTGCCGATTGGTGTTCTGGGGCCCTTCCGCTTCCTGCTGCAGGATCAATGCTTCGAGTTGCTGGTTCAGTTTTTCAGCAGCGGGGTAGGCGCTGAGGTAAAACGGCGTGGCGAAGTCGCCCCAGGACTTCACTTCGGGTTTGGCAGGGGGTGCAGTTTGGCTCATGGCTTTTTCTTTTCTGATGGAACGGTTGAAGCTTGCGCTGAACTTGCCTTAGCCTAGCGGGCACTGTCAAGCTGAACGCCTGTTTGAAGCATGGTTCAAGTGCTGGGTTTCTGTTCTAGCGGCTATCCAGACGCCGGCGAATTTCATTCATGCTGTTGGCGATAATCTCATTGCGATCGAGGCTGGCCAGCAACTCCCGCGCCACTTCACGCGGCCCTGCAGCACCCCAGGATTTACCGCGGGAGAACCAGTCCTGGGCCATTTTGCCGGTGAGGTAAGTGGCATACCAGGCCAGCGCACCCTGAGCCGACGCGGTTAGCACGGTCGACATGCCAACACTGACGGTTTTCAGCGCACTGGAAACCAGATTCACGCCCCAGTATGCGCCCATCAGGGCAATCCACTGTGCTGAAATGGTCCACAGCAGCTTGGAAGCCTCGCGTTTGTCCAGGCGAAAGCCGTAAATTTCACCCAGATGAATGATCATGGCGATATCGGTGCCGGCTGCTGCCAGCAGGTCTGCGACCGGCACTGGGTTAACCGCCACCGCCAAACCTTTCACCAGGCAGTATTTCTGTATCAGACTGTCCGCCAGGGATTTACGCACAGTGACGATGCGGCTGGCTATTTTTTGGTCCAGTTCGCTGGTAAACAAAGAAGCATTCAAAACAGCCAGGGTTTTGCCGTCTTTTTCCAGCAATTGCCACAACTGCGCACGCAGCGCTTCGACATCGGTTGCTTTGTGCCGCGAATGCTCGGTTTCGGTGCCATTCGCAGCCTGCTGCAGCACGGTTTCGGGTCGCGGGTCGGAGCTGCAGGCGATGATGTTCGCCGCCGGGATCAGGCCCTGGGTGCGTTCCCGCAGGCGGTGCAGCAGTTGTTCCTGCTCGGACTGGCTATAACGATCGGCTTTGTTCAGCACCAGCATCAGCGTTCTACCCCGGGATGCCAGGCTTTTCAGGGCTTCAAGCTCCAGTTGGGTGAGATCGGCGTCACATACCATGAGCACGATATCGGCCCGGTCACTGACTTCGCGAGCCAGCTTTTCACGTTGTTGGCCATCCAGTTCGTCTATACCCGGCGTGTCAATCAGGATGACCTGGCCTGATTCCAGTTCGTTCCAGTTGGCGCGATGTTCGCCTTTGGTCTCGCCATGCAGCGCACTGGTGGAAAAGCTGGAATGCCCCAGCAGGGCATTGAGCAAAGATGATTTGCCCACACCTACCCGGCCAAAAGCCGCGATGTGGATTTCTTCCTGCTCCAGCTTGCGGGCGATTTCTTCGATGTGGCGAAACTCGCTATCCAGTTCCGCCCGAATGGCGGCGGGAATGCTGCTGTCCTGCAACAATGATTGCAGGTTCAGCCCGGCGGCAAGGCGATAGTGTTCCTGATCATCTGCGCTGGCCGCTTCATTTCTTCCCAGACCTGGCCACAAGTTTCGCAAAACGGACCGCGCCTGATTCCAGATTTTCATTCAACAATTCCTCAAAGGCCACCGCTGCCGGGTAGGGGCGCAATTCACCGCGGCTGGCCAGCGTGGCTGCCGCAGCCTTGCCCAAGCTGTCAAAAATCATTCCATAAGCGACCGCATGAACCAGTCCACCCGAAACCGTGCCAAGACCCGGAAAAGCCTTGAGCACATTGCCCGTAATCGCCAGCGTCAGCGCGGTCATGTTTTTCAGCTTGCCACCCGCCAGCTTTAAAAAAGATTCGATCTGCATTTCCTTGACCGGCACTTCGTAGAGCTGTGACAACTCGCGCATCAACTGTGTGGCCAGCACGCCCTGAATGATCAGGTCTGAGCCGGGAGCTATGGCAGCCAGCGCACCAATCACCGCGCGTTTGGAGTAGCGGCTGACCAGCTCATCGGCCTGCTGCTCACGGTGCTGTTGTCGCGCCCGGTCCAGTTTTTCATTGGCCAATAGCAAAATACTGGTGTCGCGCAGCGATTCCATTAATGCCCTGTCCTGATCCAGCAAACGCTGCACCGCCTGCATCAGGCTCTCAATCTGGGCGGGCCGCTCGCGTTCCTCGCGCTTTTCCATGCCCTCACCCAG
Organism: Lysobacterales bacterium; assembly: GCA_034440115.1. Classification (GTDB taxonomy): domain Bacteria; phylum Pseudomonadota; class Gammaproteobacteria; order Xanthomonadales; family SZUA-36; genus JAWXBM01. The sequence goes on from JAWXBM010000018.1 coordinate 92,609, forward strand.
CATGCGCACCACTTCCTGCTTACCGCCGGCGCTGATGCTGACGATGTTCTCCGGCGGCAGGCCACTGCTTTTTTGCAGGCGGGCGCGCAAGGCAGTCTGCTCTTCGCTACTGAAACGGTCGGACTTGTTCAGAGCCAGCACCACGGGTTTATCCAATTGGATCAGGCGGTGCAATTGCTGCGCCTGGCTGGAGCTGAGGTCGCTATCGCAGAGGAAGATAACCAGATGCGCACGTCGGGTTTCTTCTCGGGCCGCAGCATCATCGTCAAAATTAAAACCAGGCAGGTCGGTGATCAATACCTGGTCACCCGATGCGGCAGTCCAGCGGTATTGGATGATCGTTTGAGTCGTTCCGGCACGGGCGTCCCGTTCGATATCCGCCCCGGGCAGCATGGCTTTGACCAGGCTGCTTTTGCCGCTACTCACTTCACCAAAGATAGCGATATGAATTTCACCGCTTTCCTTGCGGCGGCGTTGCTCGCGAATCTCCGCCAACGCGGGTGACACATCGACGCCAGCCTGTTGTGAGTTGAGCAAATCGTCCTGTAGTTGTTCAAAGCTCACCGGGCGAGGCCTGATCTCAGCCTTGACCTTACGCGAGGGTTTGAACCAGGACCAGAACAACACCAGCGTGGCCAACGGCAGGATGACCAGCATGCACAAATAAGCCAGTTGCAGCCAGGCTGGCGCCAGGCGTAAATAATTCCATACCGACAAGGCGGTATCTGTGGCCAAAAGGAAAATGAACACCACCAGCATGGCGGCCAAAAGGATGATGATGGATACAAGTAGCCTGAGGGGCATGGTCTGAGTTGGGCTCCTTCCTATGGTTGCTTTAAAGGGCTGCCTCATTCTACCAGCCATTGCCAACAGCAACCGCTGCGAGTAGATTATCCGGGAATTCCCTCGGGTACCGCGCGCCTGGCAGGAAAAGCAAACAGAGCTCTGAGCCCTATACTCGTTGCTCTGGCGTGGTGTTCAGGGGGTGTGATGAAAGGCGTAAGAACCAGGGCGTGCAAGCGGGTGCGCCGCAAATCGTTTTATTCCATCAGGACCAGAACAACTCCGGCGACAAAGTCTGTGCCGGCAGAACTGTCCGGTCCGGTTGATTTGCCCATTCATTTATCCGCGGATTTAAATTTGTTGCGGCATGAATTACGCACGCCACTAACAGGCATTTTAGGGCTGGCAGAAATAATGTCGGCCATGGAATTACCTGCTGCGGCGACTTCCTGTTTGGCCACTTTGCAGGCTTGCGGCCAACAAATGGCCAGCCTGATTGATCGCAGCTTGCGACCAGATCAGATTACCACTCGCGCAAGTGAGATTGCCGCAACCGACAGCCGCTGCTTGCTGGAGCAGGTCATTCACTCACATTGGCCGGCCGCACAGGCTGGGCAAGTCAAGTTGCACCTGATTCTTGAGCGGGAAGCCAGTGGATACTGGCTGGCTGACTCTGTTGCCCTCCGTCAGGCGCTGGATAATCTGCTGGCGAACGCTATTCGTTTTACTTATTCGGGTTATGTCACGCTTGAAGCCAAGGTGATCCCGAGTGTGGGTGAGGCGCCGGATAGTCTGCTGTTGATTATTGAAGACACGGGAGCCGGGCTGCAAAGGGTGGAAAACAATCTGCAGGAAGCTGCTGAGTTTGGTGCAGAGTCTGGTGCTGAATTTGCTGACCGAACCTATCCCATGTTCAGCCGCGGCCAGGGCTTGCAGGTGGTTGAGCAGGTTTGCCATGGCTATGGAGGTCGATTGGAGCGCTATTCAAACGAGACCGGAGGCGCAGGTTTTGCGATGTTCTTGCCGGGCGTGCTCCGTAACAGGGATAAGGGCATCAAACCCTTTCAATTCGGCTTGTTTAAAAAGCTACGCTGCCTGCTGTGGTTGGAAAAACCCCTGGATCGGGTGATCATGACGATGCTGAACTGTCTGGATATCCGCTTTGAAATGATTGACGTAAGCCGGCAGAGTGATTTGCACAGCTTGCCGCAATATCATGTTGCGCTTTGTAACTCTGCGAAAATGCCGTTGCCTTCTCAAATTGTGGGCCAGTATGCGGAATCCGCACCGCTTTGGCTGATGGCACCGATGGTCACTGCAAACGGCAGCGAGCTTTACGTGCAGCAATTACCCGAGCCCTTGTTTCAAGCCGATTTGCAAACCGCCCTGTTGCGCTTTCTGGTCATGCAAGGGCGAGCAAGTGTGTTGGCCACTGAATTGACCACTGAAAATTGACCACTGAATTGACCACTGAATTGACCACTGAATTGGCCACTGAATTGGCCACTGAATTGGCCAACTGAATTGGCCAACTGAACGGGGATGGGAAATGCCTGCTTAAAAACTCAGCAAGCGCTTGAGTGATATTGCGGACTGGCTGAACTGACCGTTTCCAGCAGTACCTTGAGGTTTTCCGGGTTTACATCCGGAGTAATGCCATGACCGAGGTTGAACACGTGACCGTTGCCATGGCCAAAGCTCTCCAGGCAGGCCAGCGCTTCACGACGCACCACCGCTGGGCTGGCCAGCAAAATGGCTGGGTCCATGTTGCCCTGCAAAGCTACCTTGTCACCCACTCGGGCTCTGGCTTCTTTCAATGTGATGGTCCAGTCGGCTCCGAGGGCATCGCAACCGGTGGCTGCCAGTGCTTCCAACTGGGTATTGCAGCCTTTGCAGAACAGGATCACCGGCACTTTTTGGCCATCGTGCTCGCGCTTTAAACGGGCCACGATATCGCTCAGGTAGGGTAGTGAAAACTCGCGGAAACAGTCGGCTGAAAGTGCCCCGCCCCAGGTATCAAAAATCTGTACCGCCTGCGCGCCGCTGGCGATCTGGGCATTGAGGTAGTCGACGATGCTATCGCTGAGTTTGCTGAGCAGCAGGTGCGCGGCTTTGGGTTGTTCATACAGCATGCGTTTGGCCTTGCTGAATGTTTTGCTGGAACCGCCTTCGACCATGTAAGTCATCAGCGTCCACGGGCTGCCGCTGAAGCCAATTAAAGGTACGCTGCCATTTATTTCTTTGCGTGCAGTAGCGACCGCATCCATAACGTAACGCAAAGAACTGCCCATATCCGGTATGGGCAATTGTTCAATTTCAGCCAGGCTGCTGATGGGCCGTTCAAATTTCGGGCCTTCGTTTTCAACAAAGTACAGACCCAGCCCCATGGCGTCGGGTATGGTGAGTATGTCGGAAAAAATAATGGCCGCATCAAGCTTGAAGCGACGCAAAGGCTGCAGGGTGACTTCACAAGCCAGTTGCGGATTCTGACACAGGTTCATAAAGCTGCCAGCACTGGCTCGGAGCTCGCGATATTCGGGTAAGTAGCGGCCGGCCTGGCGCATGATCCAGGTTGGCGTGCGTTCTACCGGTTGGCGCAGCAGGGCACGCAGCAGCAAGTCATTGTCGGGTTTTTGATGGGCGCTCATGGTTTAAATGGCTCGTGTTGGTGTATGGGGTAGGTTAGGGCTGATTGGGCGGCCTGCTTGGGCGACTAGAGCTAAGCTGCGCGGCAACAGTCTATAGCGGCTTCAATTTGTTGCCGTTTACTGCTGTCGTCGATTATGGCCTTACCCACTTCCTCCAGCAGTATCAGCCGAAGTCCGCCCGCGACGGCTTTCTTGTCCAGTTGCAAAGCGTCCAGCATCGCCGCAGTGGAAACAACTCGTGGTAAGTCAGTGGGCAGACCCAGAGCTTGCAATAAGCGGCCCAGTCTAGCGGCCGTGCCCGCGGGGCACAAACCGCGCTGCTCGCTCAAAGTGGCGGCAATCACCATGCCTATTGCAACTGCTTCGCCATGTAGAAATTCGGCATAGGCAGTGATGGCTTCCAGCGCATGGCCAAAACTGTGGCCAAAATTCAGTGTGGCGCGGATGCCCGCTTCCATCTCGTCTGCCGCGACCACTTTGGCTTTGCTTTCCACCGAGCGTTGGATTAAAAACGCCAAAGCGGAGGCGTCGCGTGAATTGATGGCTGCCACCGAGCTTTCCAGCCAAGCCAGGAACCCGCTGTCCATGATGGCTCCATACTTCACCACTTCTGCCAAACCGGCGCGAAATTCCCGCACGGGCAGCGTATCCAGGGTTTGCGTATCGATCAGCACCATGCCTGGCTGGTGAAACGCACCCAGCAGGTTTTTGCCTTTGCTGTGGTTTACTCCGGTTTTGCCGCCCACGGACGAATCCACTTGCGCCAGCAAAGTGGTCGGAACCTGGAAAAAACGCACGCCGCGCATGTAGGAGGCAGCAGCAAAGCCGCTGATATCGCCGACCACACCACCCCCCAATGCAATCAGATTGCAGTCCCGGCGGGCGTGCATGGCGATCAGCTTATCGATGATGCTGGACCAGGTTGCAATGGTTTTGTGTGGCTCACCATCAGCAATAATGTGGCTGGAACAATCCCGGTCGCCCAATGAGGCCAACAGTCGATCCAGATAAAGCGGTGCTACCACTGCATTGCTGACGATCAGGGTTTTACCGGTGCTCAGGGCCTGCCAGGGTTCGGTCAGGTCCAACAGACCGTGGCCTATGTGTACCGGGTAGCCACGTTGTCCCACTTCGACCTGAACTGTGATGCGATCAGTCATTTGTATTTGCCTGTGTGGTGTTTGTGCCGCCGGAGTGATTCTTTTGCAAAACATCAGAGATGCGTTCCACGCTTTGGTCTACGGATCGATTGCGGGCGGGAAAAGTAAAGTCTGCCAGCTCAGCGTAGAGCGGCTCGCGTTGTTTGGCCAGCTCAATCAGCTTTGCTTGCCGGTCTTGCAGTTGGATCAGTGGCCTGGATTTGTCCTGCCGTAAACGGGATAACTGCTGCTCAATCGAGGCCTGCAGATAAATCACCACACCCCGTTCCCGCAGCCATTTGCGGTTGCACTCGCGCAACACGGCGCCACCACCGGTGGCAATCAACACTTGGTCAGCGGCAGTCAGTTCATTCAGTACCCGGGATTCACGTTCGCGGAAGCCTTCTTCGCCCTCGATTTCAAAAATCAGGCTGATATTCACCCCGGTGCGATCCTGAATTTCCTGGTCCGTATCGTGAAAATCCAGCCCCAGACGGAGTGCCAACTTTTGTCCAATGGTGGTTTTGCCCGATCCCATCGGGCCGATGAGGAACACATTGCTCATTCCATCGTCCATTCATAAGAAGGAAAGCGAACGTGCAAGCAGGCAGAACTTTGGGTAACATGGCACAACTTTCCAAAGCCGCAGACACTGTTCCCAATGACTCGATTTTTTCTGATCTTCACCGTGCTGCTCATTGGCCTGTTCACGCTGGAAATTCTACAGCCCGTAGAACACCACGTCATCCTGCCATTTACTTCAATGGTGGCAGATTTCAGTGTATGGCTGATCAAGTTCTTTGATGACGGTGTAGTGGCGTTTTCGAACGTCATCCGCGACAAGGAAACCGGCTTTGGCGTGCGCATTGAACGAGGCTGTAATGGTGTTGAAGCCATGATTATCCTGTTTTCAGCCTTGTTTGCTTTTCCGGCACCGCTAAAAAACAAATTTATTGGCCTCGCGATAGGGTTTTTTGCCATCCAGGGCCTGAACATCGTCCGCATTGTCAGCCTGTTTTACATGGGGCAATGGAATCAGATCGCTTTCGAATGGTTTCACTTATACCTTTGGCAGGCGTTGATTATACTGGATGCGCTGGTGGTCTGGCTGATCTGGTTGCGTACTTTGCCCCAAGCCAAGGCGGCCCGGGCACGCAGAGAAGCTGAGCAGGCAGAGCGGGCCGGGCAGTAAGCCATTGGCGTGGGTTTTCAACATTTGAGAGCAATATGTCCCGATTGCCACTGACCGAACCCATCATCCAGCGTTTTAACCAGGCGCTGCATGCAGCACGGATCGCTGGTGAAGTTGAACCAACGGCCATGGTGCTGGCGACTTCAGATGGCGCAGGGCAGATCAGTACCCGCACGGTGCTGCTCAAAGCTCTGGATGGCGACGGTTTTGTCTTCTTCACCAATCTGGAAAGTTTCAAAGGCCGGCAGTTACTGTCCAGCCCGCGGGCTGCGGCAACTTTTTTCTGGAAATCGACTTTTTGCCAGGTGCAATTGCAAGGTGATATCGCCCAGGTCAGCGATGCAGAAGCAGAGGCTTATTTCTCCACCCGCGACCGGGGCAGCCAACTCGGTGCTTGGGCATCTTTGCAATCCCGCCCGCTGGAGAGTCGCGAATATCTATTGCAGCGAGTCGCTGAATTTGAACAGAAATTTGCGGGTCTGGAAGTGCCGCGACCCGACTACTGGAGCGGTTTTCGCCTCAAGCCGGACGTGGTCGAGTTCTGGTATGGCGCGGAGTATCGCCTGCATGACCGTTTTCGTTATACGCAAAGCGACAACGAATGGCGCGAGCAGCGCCTTTATCCCTGATATTGCCAGCACGCCCTGGTATTACTGGGTGTAAAAATCCTGCCTGAATTCCAGATCGAATGGTTTGGCTTCGTCTGCAACCGTAACAGTTACTTTGAAGTTGTAGTTTTCCATATTGTGGATGGGCAACTCGCCAATGTAATACAGCCCGCCATCGGGCTCAGAAATCTCCCGCATGTCTATATCCCGGCGTTGCCCGGTCAGGTTGACGGCCTGGGCCACCACTTTTGCCTGCACTGCCTGGCCAGATTCGCCGACTGACTTGTCCAACACGGTGATATTGACCAGCGCCCGGCTGGCGGAACGCTTGATGCCATAGCCCTGAGCAACCTGGGCGGGTATCAGGTTTGAGTTGATCGCGTTGTAGTGAACTGAATAATGACCAAAGTCCTGTGACTGCTGGGCGGCGAGGTCGCCAGCACAGGTCATCAGGAGTACTGCAGTTAAATAATACAGACGTTTCATCGTTTATCTCCAATTGGTTACGGCCACCCATTTGGCAGCCACAAAAAGTATTCAATCAAAGTCTGATACTTTGGATCAAGCAAAGACTGATACTTTGGATCAAGCCTCTGAATGTTTCGTCACCATCCTAGCAGAAGTATCAGAAAACGTATGGCAATGAGAGCGAACAAGGCTGACAGGTCGATTCCGGCAATCGGCGGAATGACCCGGCGTATAGGCCTGAGCACTGGTTCGGTTAATTGATACAACAAAGGTACAAAAGGGTGGCGCAGGCCCTGGCCCACCCAGCTCAGGATCACCGCTGCGATAATCAGGAAGAAATAGGTCATCAGCAAAGTCATGCACAGCTTGGTGACGGCAAACGGGATGATCTGCAGCCAGCTCAGCCCTTGCGAGCTGAGCTGGCTGACCAGCCACACACCAAATATTTCCAGCGCCAGCATCAGCACCACTGAGGCCGTATCCAGTCGGCCTATGGAAGGAATCACGCGCCGCAAAGGAATAATGGCCGGATTGGTCAGCTTGACCAGGAATTGTGACAGTGGATTGTAGAAATCTGCCCGCACCCACTGCAGCAGCAAGCGCAACAAAATGGCAGCGATGTACAGATCGATCAGGGTGCCGACCAGGTAAGTAAAAGCATTGCCGGGAGATGGGTTCATGACGCTTGTGACAGCTCCTTGCCTCTGCGATCAGCTGCCTGGACCGCCTGTTCGACCAATTCGCGCAACCCGCCCTGCTCGAAAGCCTCAATGGCCGCCTGGGTGGTACCGCCGGGCGAAGTCACGCGCCGGCGCAGTTCTTCGGCACCTACGCTTGCTTGCGCCAGCATGGCGCCTGCGCCGACACAGGTTTGTCTGGCCAAAGCCTGGGCTACTTCCGCAGACAAGCCCAATTGCTGGCCTGCATTTGCCAGCGCTTCGGTCAACAGGAAAAAGTAGGCGGGACCGCTGCCGGACACCGCGGTTACCGCATCCATCAGTGCTTCATGGTCAATCCAAACCGTGTCGCCGGCGGCAGAAAGTATGCGCTCCGCCTGTTCCCTGTGGTGAGGCTTGCAATGGCTGCCGGCACACAAACCGGCTATGCCCGCGCCGATCAGTGCCGGTGTATTCGGCATGGAGCGAATCACCGCTTGTTGTGGGTGTAACAGGACTTCAATGCTGGCTATGGTCGTTCCAGCAGCGATGGACAACACCAACTGCGTGGGCAAAACCTGGTTTTTGAGGTCTGCCAAAACTGCCGGTATGACCTGTGGTTTGATCGCCAGCACAATCACATCGGCACCTTCAACCGCCTCGCAGGCATTTGCAAAAGTTTCAACTGCAAAGTCAGAACGCAGACGGTTGCGCGCCTGTTCGCTGGGGTCTGCCACTCGAATGGAATGGCCTGGCCTGGGCTTGCGCATCAGGCCGCTGATCAAAGCGGTGGCCATGTTGCCGCCGCCGATAAATGCTATGTGCATAAAAATGCCTTGTTCATGTGGTTAACTTTGGGGCCTCAGGATCTTGGTCCAAACAGGTCGGTGCCGATGCGCACCATGGTACTGCCCGCGGTTATGGCGGGTTCCAGGTCTGCCGACATGCCCATGGAAAGGGTATCCAGCTCCAATCCGTCAGCTCGTAGTGATTCGAATATTTGCTTCATTTTAACCAAGCTGTTGCTGTCCGTCTGGCCCGCGGCAGATACGCTGGGAATGGCCATCAG
>JAWXBM010000019.1:0-10571 GCA_034440115.1 Lysobacterales bacterium
GGCTGTCGCTAAATCTTGATGTTTTCATGCAGAATCTCCTTCGTTTAGTTTACGAGAAAATTCTACTTTTGAGTTCAGCTATTATTCGGGGGGATTACCGGTGGATCCCAGGCGGCCTGAAAGCCGCCATCGCCACCATGTTCATCCCAGCACGGTACAGAAAGCCGTGACAGCGGCTGCAAGGCGGGCCAAGATTAGTAAACGAGTGAGCTGCCATACCCTTCGGCACTCATTTGCTACCCACTTACTGGAAACGGGTACAGATATTCGCACCATCCAGGCCCTGCTAGGGCATAGCAACCTGAACACTACGATGATTTATACCCATGTGCTGAACCGGGGTGCGTTGGGAGCCAGGTCGCCTTTGGATGTTTAAACTGCACCTTCACGCATAGAAGATTGACATGTCATGACATATCCTGATAACTTTGAGCTTATGGCCAAAATCAAGATCAGCTCAAAAGTCGAACAACACGAATGGGAAGCGCTGCAGGCGCTTGCGCGCGAGTCCAATCAGAACATTTCTGGCCTGCTTTCCGAAGCGGTTGCGGACTATGTGCGCAAGCGGCGCTTACGCCCTGAGGTGATGTCACACCTGGAAGATTCCATCAGTGAACATGAAGAGTTGGGCAAACTCCTTGCCAGCTGAAGTTGTTCAATTTCTATCTGTGGACGAGGTGTTGGCACTGCATGAACGTGTGATTGAGAAGTTTGGCGGCGCGTCAGGAATTCGTGACCCCGGCTTGCTGGAAAGCGCATTGTTCAGGCCACAGTCCGGCTACTACGAAGGCCTTGAACAAATGGCGGCTGCCATGTTTGAGTCGCTGTTGATCAATCATCCATTTGTGGATGGCAACAAGCGGGTGGCCTTCTTTGGCATGGATGTATTTTTGCGATTGAACGGCTGGAAAATGCAGGTCAATGCCAAGGAGGCCTATGCGTTTCTGATGGAGAGGTTCGAGTCAGGGACTTGTGATTTTGATCATTTGCGACCTTGGATCAGGGACCACCTCACCAAGATTTGAAAGCAAAACGCCGGTCAAACGTGCGTCGAGGCTACGTTTTAGTGGCTACTCCGAAGTAAATATTTTCTACCAAACACCGCGATCAGGGCGAGTGCTCCGAGGGCAGCCAAGGCCAAAGGGTCGGTCTGAACCAGGCGAATCACCAGGGCAACGACCGCAGCACTGGCAGAAATTGCGCCAAACCCAGTAATCCAGCGAGCACCTGCTTTGGCCTTGTAGGCCAGGAAGCAAACCACTGCGAATGTGAAAAGGAATGCCAGGCTGGCCGCCTCCACCAGTTCGGTCAGGTTTCCCAGCGCTGCAAGAATCGCGGCCAGTACACCGAGTACGATGACAGCGCGGTCCGGTATTCCTTCTCGGTTTTTGTGTTCAATGGCATGCGGCAAGTCCCCCGCCCTGGCCACTTGTATGGACAGCCTGGCCGTTGCAAACAAGGTCGAATTGATGGCAGATCCCGTGGAAAAAGCAGCGCCAATGGTGACAACAATCAAACCAACAAGGCCAAAAGCTTTCTCGCCAGCAATGGCCAGCGCCACTTCCTGGTGGGCCACCACCTGGTCGGCCCCTATCAGCATCGCAGTACCCAGTGCCACCAGGATATAGATAAAAATTACCACTACGATGGCGGAGATGATGGCCCTGGGTAGTATCTTCCGTGGCGTTTCAATATCTTCGAAATCGTAGGTCAGTAGCTGGAAACCTTCGTAGGCCATGAAAATGGAAGCCGCGGCAAACAACGCAGCAACAATGCCGCTATCGGGCACGCCACGCGACAGCATCGCCGAGTCCCATTCTGACAAGCCCCATGCCGCCAGCGTAACCAGCACGGCCAGCTTGAACCACACCAGGAAGGCTTCAACGCCACCGGCCTCCCCCACGTCCTTCAAGTTTAGCCCGATAAACACGGCCATAATCGCGACGGCTGAAGCGCGAGCAAACCATGGGCCCAGATCCAGAACATGGGCAAGATAGCCCCCAAATGTATAGGCATAGACGGCGTTGGTGAGCACATAACCCACGATGAGAACCCAGGCCAGGCTGGCAGCGAATTGGTCGGCGCCAATTTTTCGCAGGTAGGTGAACGCGCCACCACCTTCATTGTAGTAAACCGCAAGTTTTGCGTAGCTATAGCCAGCGGCAAGGGCAATGAGACCGGCCACCAGGAAACTCAGCCAGGCCCAGGGGCCGGCAATCATGATGACTACGCCGAGGGTAGAGAATATGCCACCGCCCACCATTCCGCCCACGGCCATGGACCAGGTCTGGTTGAAATTCAGTTTTTCAGTGGCTGACATGCAATCCTGAGTGCCAGAAGGCCATTTGAAACGAGCGCGAATACCAAAGCATCCGCTGGTTCAAATTGAAATTTGAACCAGCATACTCTTTTGAAAAGTTGCCTACATGAATTGACTGTTTAGCAAAGATGAGATAGTGGTTTTGTGCAGGGATGCCCGAGAGCTATCAAAGGAAGCACAAGAACAATCCGTGCGGGAACTATCACTCGAAAAGGTCGGCCGCAAAGCGGCGCTCCTACAGAAGGCGGCTTAGCGCTTCATCTTCCTGCGCAATTGTTCCAAGGCCTGCAACTGGGCAACGGCCTCGGCTAACTTAGCTTGGGCTTCGGCTACTTCCATAACGCCGGTGCGATTGGCCAATTCACGTTCGGCTTCTTCCTTGGCGCGCTGGGCTGCAGCAGCGTCCAGATCTTTGGCGCGAACAGCGGTATCGGCCAGCACGGTAACCATGTGCTGCTGCACTTCGATGATGCCGCCACCCACGAAGAAGAATTGCTCTTCGCCCTGGGTATCCACCACGCGTACCGGGCCGGGTTTGAGCTGGGTGATCAGCGGGGTGTGGCGCGGGTAAATACCAAGCTCACCGCTCACGCCGGTGGCGAAAACCTGGGCGGCCTGGCCGCTCCAGATCTTCTCCTGAGCGGAAACGATGTCACATTGTATGGTCTTGCTCATAATGGCTCCGGCGCTTATGGATCCCGGATCAAGTCCGGGATGACGGGCTAAACCCGTTTCCTTCTTGACAGAATTAAGCTGCTTCTTTCTTCAATGCAGCCTCATGTCTGGCCACCGCTTCTTCGATACCACCCACCATGTAGAAAGACTGCTCGGTCAGGTGATCGTACTCACCCTCAACTATTCCCTTGAAGGCGCGAATGGTGTCTTTCAGGCTGACGTACTTACCAGGCGAACCGGTGAAAGTTTCAGCTACGAAGAACGGCTGCGACAGGAAGCGCTGTACCTTACGGGCACGGGCTACGGTCTGGCGATCTTCTTCAGACAACTCGTCCATACCCAGGATGGCGATGATGTCTTTCAGTTCCTTGTAACGCTGCAAAACGCCCTGCACGGCACGGGCGACGTCGTAGTGTTCCTGCCCAATCAGGTTCGGATCGAGCAGGCGCGAAGTGGAATCCAACGGGTCCACTGCGGGGTAAATACCCTGCTCAGCGATATTTCTACTCAGTACCAGGGTCGCGTCCAAATGCGCGAAAGTGGTAGCTGGGGATGGGTCAGTCAAATCATCGGCCGGTACGTATACCGCCTGGAATGAGGTGATGGAACCGGTCTTGGTGGTGGTGATGCGCTCTTGCAGCAAGCCCATTTCCAGGGCCAGTGTTGGCTGATAACCCACGGCGGAAGGCATACGGCCCAGCAATGCGGATACTTCCGTTCCGGCCAGTGTGTAACGGTAAATGTTGTCGATAAACATCAAAACGTCACGGCCTTGATCACGAAACTCTTCAGCCATGGTCAAACCGGTCAGGGCCACGCGCAGGCGGTTACCTGGCGGCTCGTTCATCTGGCCGTAAACCAGCGCCACTTTGTTCAAAACGTCGGCGTCCTTCATTTCGTGGTAGAAGTCATTGCCCTCACGGGTACGCTCACCCACACCAGCAAATACCGAGTAACCGCTGTGTTCGATAGCGATATTACGGATCAACTCCATCAGCGTTACGGTTTTACCAACGCCCGCACCACCGAACAGACCCACCTTACCGCCCTTGGCGATAGGCATGATCAGGTCAATAACTTTGATGCCGGTTTCCAGTACATCATTACCACCCGCCTGCTCTTCATAGGTAGGCGGCTTGCGGTGAATGGGCATGGTCTTCTCAGCACCGATAGGGCCTTCCTCGTCAATCGGGCGACCCAGAACGTCCATTACGCGGCCCAGGGTTTTTTCACCCACGGGCACCATGATGGCGGAGCCTGTATCGGAGACCTTCAGGCCACGCTTAAGGCCATCGGTGGAACCCAGCGCAATGGTGCGTACCACACCGTCACCCAACTGCTGCTGCACTTCCAGTGTGATTTCGGTTCCGTCTACGGTCAACGCGTTGAATATGCGCGGCAATGAATCGCGTGAAAACTCCACGTCCACAACGGCACCAATAACCTGAACAATTGATCCAGCACTCATTTAACTTGCTCCATTTTAAAGGGGTCAGAGCCCTTTTTCTACCACTAATCTTTACGATCCACTTGTCAGATCTCTCGGGGAAAAGGGCTCTGACCCCTTTTCTTAAACGGCAGCCGCACCACTGACAATTTCTGAAATTTCCTGGGTAATCGCTGCCTGGCGAGCCTTGTTAAAGACCAGCTTCAGCTCAGCAATCAAATCGGTTGCGTTGTCGGTGGCGCTCTTCATGGCGATCATGCGCGCGGCATGCTCAGATGCCAGGTTCTCCAACACCGCTTGATAAACCAGCGCCTCAATGTAACGAGTCAAAACGCTATCGAGCAGCGATTCTGCATCTGGCTCATAAATGTAATCCCACACATCGCCAATATGCTCATCATCGGTAGGCGGTAAGGGCAGCAACTGCTCCACCGTGGGTTTTTGCGCCATGGTATTGATGAAATCGTTATAAACAATGTATACCCGATCGACTTCTTTGTCGCGATAGGCGTTCAGCATGGTGGTCATCACGCCTATCAGGTCATTGATCTGCGGCTTTTCGCCCAGGTTGCTGGCGTGCGCCTTAATTTCAACCCTGATATTGCGGAAATAAGATGAGGCCTTCTTGCCCAGCGTCACCACGCTGATTTCAGCACCCTTACCTTTCCACTCGCTCATATTTTTGAGCACCAACTTGAACAGGTTGTTGTTCAAGCCGCCGCATAAGCCGCGATCAGTAGATACGATGATGTAACCCACTTTCTTCACTTCATCATGTTGAATAGTAAAGGGGTGACGATATTCCGGATTGGCTTTGCCCAAATGGCCAATCATGCGACGCATCATTTGCGAATAGGGGCGTGTCGCCCTCATCAGCGCCTGCGATTTGCGAATTTTGCTGGCAGAGACCATCTCCAGCGCCGAAGTCACCTTTTTGGTGTTTTCGATGCTCTTGATCTTGCTGGTAATTTCCTTGCCGCCTGCCATTAACTGCTCCGCTTTATATTTGGGGTCAGAGTAAAAATTCTCTGAATGCCAACATCCCCATCAAACTCAAACGTAATTTTTACTCTGACCCCAAATATTCTTACCAGCTACCGCTGGCTTTGAACTCGGCAACAGCCGCTTTGAGACTGGCTTCAATCTCATCACTCCAGTTGCCTGCATCCAGTGTTTGCATCAGCTCGGTTTGAGTTGCGCCCACGGAATCAATCAAGGCCGATTCAAAAGCACCAATCTTGTTCAGCGGTACATCGTCCATGAATCCACGATCCACCGCGTATAATGAAACAGCCATCTGGCCAACCGACATCGGGCTGTACTGGGCCTGCTTCATCAACTCGGTGACGCGCTGACCCCGCTCCAACTGGGCGCGGGTAGCATCATCAAGGTCCGATGCAAACTGGGCAAAAGCCGCCAACTCGCGGTATTGGGCCAGTGCCAAACGCACACCACCACCCAACTTCTTGATGACCTTGGTCTGTGCTGCGCCACCTACGCGCGATACCGACAAACCAGCATGAACGGCCGGGCGAATACCGCCATTAAACAAATCAGAGTCCAGAAATATCTGACCGTCGGTAATGGAAATTACATTAGTCGGAACGAACGCCGATACGTCACCCGCCTGGGTTTCGATAATGGGCAGGGCCGTGAGTGAACCGGTCTTACCTTTGACTTTGCCGTTGGTGAACTTCTCAACATATTCAGCATTTACACGAGCGGCACGCTCCAGCAAACGGGAATGCAGGTAGAACACATCACCCGGATAAGCTTCGCGACCCGGAGGACGGCGCAGCAACAACGATACCTGGCGATAAGCCCAGGCCTGCTTGGTCAAATCGTCATAAACGATCAGCGCATCTTCGCCGCGATCACGGAAATACTCACCCATGGTGCAACCGGCATATGGCGCGATGTACTGCATGGCAGCCGATTCAGATGCCGAAGCACTAACCACGATGGTGTGCTGCATGGCGCCGTGCTCTTCCAGCTTGGCAACCACGTTAGCAACCGTGGATTGCTTCTGACCAATGGCCACGTAAATACACTTAATGCCGGACTTGGCCTGGTTGATAATGGTGTCAATGGCGATGGCAGATTTACCAATCTGGCGGTCACCGATAATCAATTCGCGCTGACCACGACCGATTGGCACCATGGCATCGATGGATTTCAACCCTGTCTGTAAAGGTTGATCCACCGACTTGCGCTCAATAACACCCGGTGCCACTTTTTCGATAGGAGCATAGCCATCGTTTTCGATCGGGCCCTGTCCGTCGATGGGGTTACCCAGCGCGTCCACTACCCGGCCCAACAGGCCACGGCCATGCGGCACTTCCAGAATTCGCCCGGTGCATTTCACCGTATCGCCTTCGGTGATGTGCTCGTAGTCACCCAGGATTACGGTACCGACCGAATCACGCTCAAGGTTGAGTGCCAGGCCAAAAGTGTTTCCAGGGAACTCGATCATTTCGCCCTGCATGGCGTCTTCGAGACCGTGAATGCGAGCAATACCGTCGGACACACTCACTACCGTGCCCTCGTTGCGCGTTTCGGCTGAAATGTTCAGCTGCTCTACACGCTGTTTGATCAACTCGCTGATTTCAGATGGATTCAGTGTTGCTTGCATCGTTTGTTTCCTGTTGGATCTTTTAAATGGGGTCAGAGTCAAGTGCCAGAGTCAATCTGACATAGAACTCGCGTACACCCTAAAATTTGTAATTGACTCTGGCACTTGACTCTGACCCCATATCTCTTTATCTCTTCAGCGCGCCAGCGCACTGGTCAGCTTGTTGAGACGGCCGCGCAGAGAACCATCAATAACCTGGTCGCCTGCATAAATCACGGCACCACCCAGCACGCTGGGGTCGATCTCTCTATCCAGCTCAATGGCACAATTAAAACGCTTGGCCAATGCATCGCTCATGCGCTTCGCCTGGTCTGCATCCAGCGGCGTGGCTGAAACCACACGAACCTGCAACTGCTTCTCTGCCTGCTGCTTCAAGCGCCCAAACAAGGTCGCAATTTCAGGTAACAAGGCCAACCGCCGGTTATCGCCCAACACACCCAGATAGGCTTTGAAGCCTGTGTCGAAATGATCGCCACCCACCGAATTGATCAGCTCAACGGCCTGCTTGGGAGAAAGCAGCGGGCTCTCCAGCGTGTCGGCTACCTGCTCATTGCTGGTAACCTGACTGGCCAGCAGCAACATCGAATGCCACGTTGCCAGGGCCTCGCTCTCTTGTGCGAGGCCAAATGCAGCTTTGGCGTAAGGTCTTGCCAGTGTTGTCAGGCTGCTGCTCATGGTCAGATTTCTGCTATCAGCTCATCGAGCAGTTTGCGATGAACATCTGCGTCGATTTCTTTTTCCAGCAGACGCGAAGCACCGAGTACGGCAAGGCTTGCGACTTGCGCACGCAAAGCTTCCCGCGCTTGATTGGCGGCCAGGGCGATTTCTGCCTCTCCAGCACCAACCTGTCGCTTGCGCTCAGCAACCGCATCTTCTTTAGCCTGATCCAGAACCTGGCTATGACGCTGGTTAGCCTGGTCAACGATCTCGCCAGCCTTAGTACGGGCCTGGTTAATCGTTTCAGTGGCTTCAACTTGCGCCGCTTCCAGAGCTTTCTCAGCCCGATCGGATGCCGCCAGACCTTCGGCGATCTTTTCCCGCCGCTCGTCCATGGACTTGAGCAGTACTGGCCAGATGAACTTCATGCAGAACCACACGAAAATCAACATCGCTATGGACTGCAATACCAATGTGGCATTCAGATTCATGCCTTACCTCGCTTAAGGGTGACTGGACTCAAAGCACTAATGACAAAAGCCTCTAACCAGACTTTGTCTTTAGCCACTCAAAGCAGCTTGGGCTGCTTGCAGCTGGCCAACGAACGGGTTGGCGAACGTCAGGAACAGCGCGATACCCACACCGATCATCGCCACCGCATCCAGCAAGCCAACAGCAAGCAAGAACTTACCCTGCAGCATCGGCGCAACTTCCGGCTGACGTGCAGAGCCTTCCAGCAGGCGTCCGCCAAGCAGACCTACACCGATACCAACACCCAATGCGCCCAAGCCGACCAACAGGCCAACGGAGAGCGCGGTCATAGCAATTACAGTTTCCATCAATAACTCCTGTTTACGAAACAATTGGGGTCAGAGTAAAAATTTCGTACTTTGCTTTCACCCAGACACCTTCCCACAAAAAAATTTACTCTGACCCCGAACCCATCAGTGGTGCTCCGAAGCCATGCTCAGGTACACGATGGTCAGCATCATGAAAATAAACGCCTGCAAGGTAATGATTATGATATGGAACACAGCCCAGCCAAAGTGCATCAACTGCCCGCCCAGGAAGGCCAGACCGCCGATCAGCAACATCTCTGCCATCAGTAACCATACGGTCCTCTTGTTATCCAGCTTGCCTTTCATGTTCAGCCACAAGGTGGCGAACACCGCAACCGTGGCCACTATCCAGAACCAACCGGGAATATGCTCGCCAAAAATTGAGCTGAGACCCGCGCCAACCAAACCGGAGCCGGCGGTAAAGATTAACGCAATCAGGATAAAAATCAGTTCGCCCGCATACATGTTGCCAAACAGTCGCAAACCCAGCGAAACCGGCTTGGCCAACAGGGTGATCGTTTCCAGCAGCAGGTTGAAGACCATCACAAAAGGCCAGATAACCTTGGGCATACCCAGCTCTTTTGGGTTCAGGGGGCTCATAACCAACTCGCTGATAAACCCGCCTACGCCCTTGAAGCGAATCGAGTAAACTATGATCAGCACGAATACGGCAGTGGCCATACCCAGCGTGGCATTCACGTCGGTGGTGGGGACAACTTTCTGGTAAGGAATACCTGCACTGCTAGCCACCCAGGGCAGCCAATCCACCGGAATCAGATCCATGGAATTCATGAAAAAGATCCACACGAACAAGGTCAGCGCCAATGGCGCAATCAGGCGGCTGTTGCCATGAAATGAGTCGCGCACGTTGGCATCGACAAATTCCACAATCATTTCAATGGCAGATTGGAAACGAGTAGGAACACCGGCGTTGGCCTTCTTGGCTACGCTACGGAACAGGAACAAGAAAATAAAGCCCAGCAAGATGGACCAGAACATGGTGTCGACATGCACGGCCCAAAATCCCATGGCAGAAGCTTCTGCTGCCGAATGAGCAAAGCCCCAACTGCCATCCGGTTGCTGACCAAAAGTCAGATTCTGGAGGTGGTGCTGGATGTACTCACCACTGGTTATTTTTTCACTACCGCCAGCCATATTTCCGAATCCAGTTTCCGCGTTTACATCCCAGTCAGGATGTGTGTCTATTTCGTTTAATTTTCAAGCGCTAAAGGGCTTTTTATTTCCCTCGCCGGCAGCCCTGTTTTATGACCTTATTTTATAGCCCGGCCAAGGCCTACCCAGCCCATCACCATCACGGTCAGCATACCGGTAAAGAACCAGCCCGCCGCCAGCGGCTTGACCCAAGTAAACACCACCGCACATAGCAGCCCGGTTAAGAACAATTTGCCGAACTCTGCCAGTGCCGCGGTACGTAAAAAGGCGTTGGTGTCACCGCCTAACTTGCGTGCCACCAACAGCACAAAAAGTGCTCCAGGCAAATAAGCCGCGAGACTGCCAAACAAGGCCGAGTAACTCGCTATCGGGCCTTTGAGTAACAACATCCCTGCCAGCAGCATGGCTGCAATGGACTGCATTCTTAGCCCTGCCCTCAAGGCCCTTACGGTCAACTCTGCGTAATCCGGGCGTGAACCCGGCTTTTCCGGCTTCTGGCCCGCTGCTGGTCGTGATTCCGGCGATTGCATTCTCTATCCTTTGCCTCGCCACCTGATTTATCTCAATAAGGCCACGCCTTTGGCACCCGCCGCGACCCGCTTTTTTGCCCATAAACGGGCCATGCAGTACAAACCAACGCAAAAGACCGCTCATTTTAACATCGTAAAAACGGCCGGGGCAATTCATAGCATTGTCCAATGGGGTTTGAGTCTTAGCGAGGCGCGTAAATCCAATGGGGTTTGAGTCTGAGCGAGGCGCGTAAATCCAACGGGGTTTGAGTCTGAGCTAACATCTGGTATCGGTCATTATGCGAGGCATGGTGATCAA
>JAWXBM010000020.1:0-12960 GCA_034440115.1 Lysobacterales bacterium
AAAGGCACCAGCGCCTTGCGGGTTACCGATGTGGCGGCATTGATCGACCCGACCACAGTAACCTTCACTTCTCTGGATCAACCCGATACCCGGGTGCTCGAGCAAAGCTTTCAGTTCGACCTGGTCAGCCAGGCCAAGCTATTGGAACGTTACCTGGGGCAACGCATCAGCGTAGAGCAGCCCAGAGGCGAGTACATAGATCTCATCGAAGGCAAGTTGATGGGCGTAGGTGATGGCCTGACTCTGTTGATGGACGATGGCAGCGTGCGCGGCATGCGCAGCTACTCCAATATTCACTTCCCGGAATTACCGGGCGGGCTGATCACACGACCCACTCTGGAGTGGTTGTTGGACAGCCCCAGCAAAAGCACACAAAAATCTCGTCTGGCTTATGAAACCCAGGGTATGACCTGGTGGGCCGATTACAACATCGTGCTGGATGAGGCTAAAGGATGCAAGATGGACCTGTCGGCCTGGGTCAGCATCATCAATCAATCAGGTGCAGGCTACGACAACGCGCGCCTCAAGCTGATTGCCGGTGACGTCAACCGGGCCCAACCACAACAAGAGCAGCGCGATGTAGTTTATAAAATGGCCATGGCTGACGAATCAGCCGGCTTCGCCGAAAAATCATTCTTCGAGTACCACATGTATACGCTGGGGCGGCGCACCGACCTGCCGGATAACTCTACCAAGCAAATCCAATTGTTCCCCAAAGCCAATGCGGTTGAGTGCAACAAGGAACTGGTTTTCGCTCCAACCCTGCAATACCCCTGGCATGGCTACCAACAACTGGATCAGGAATTCGGCCGCTATGGCACTGGCGATATCAACGTTTACCTGCGCTTTGCCAATGAAGAGAAAAATCAGTTGGGTATGCCATTGCCTGCCGGTCGAATTCGAGTGAATCAACTGGATGATGCCGATCAAAGTCTGGAATTCATTGGCGAGGACGTCATCGACCATACCCCGCGCAATGAAAATGTGTTAATTCGCATGGGCAACGCATTCGATGTGGTCGGTGAGCGTAAACAAACCGATTTCCGGGTGGACAGCAAGAGCCGGCAGTTGTGGGAGACTTTCGAAATCAAACTGCGCAACCATAAGAATGAGTCAGTCAAGGTTGCGGTGCTGGAAAATCTGTATCGCTCGGCTAACTGGAAAATTGAAAATGTCAGCCAGAGCTTTGACCAGGAAAACAGCAACCGCATTCGTTTTGATGTTGAAGTGGCCAGCGAAGCAGAAGCAGTGATTACGTACACAGCGCATTACACCTGGTAATGGTAAAAGTACGGGTAGCAGCCGCTTTCAGCTGCTACCAGTCCCGGGCTAAAGCATTCAGGAAATCCTATCAGTGATCAATGATGTCCTCGGTCATGATCATGCCCACGCTTGTGCTTGGACTTCTTATGACCTTTATGACCTTTATGACCGTTATACCCATCGTAATAACTATCCGCGTAACCATGCTCATAGCCCCTGGCGTAAGCATGGTTCCTTGGAGCCCGATAGGTTTGCGGGTGCCAGTGACCGCAGGTTGGGTACCAGTATGCTCCCGCATAAGGCGGTGGGGGTGGATAGCCTCCACCGTAATTAATCGTACCTGAGAAACCCGGGCCATACGGTGCAACAGACCATATTGTGACATTGCCGGACACGCCACTATGAGATCCGTTGTAGCCGCCAGGGTTATGTGCCTGCACTGGGCTCAAGTACAAGCCACTGGCAACAATTGTTGAGAATATAAGCAACTTTCTGTTCATGATATTTCCTCCGTTTTGCGCTCCTTGCAAACAAAGTCTAGACTTCCGTCTCTGAATTCATACTGAATACCATCCTGGAGTTTTTACATGCTGGAAATTACTGATCACGGGAGCATTCGCGAGATTCAACTCAACCGGGCACCTGCCAATGCTTTGAACCGTGAATTGGTTGCGCAACTGAACGAGCAATTGCAAGCGGCTGCAGACTGCAGTGATGCGGTGGTTGTGTCCGGTCGACCTGGAATGTTTTCAGCCGGGCTGGATGTGCCATCATTGCTGCAGGAAAGCCGCGAAGACATGGCCGATTTCTGGCGATCTTTTTCCCGTCTGTTACGCACCATTGCCTTGATGCCCGTGCCGACGGTTTTTGCACTCACAGGCCATTGTCCTGCCGGCGGCATCGTTCTGTCTCTGTACGGTGACTACCGGATCATGAGCTCAGGAAAATACAAAACCGGTCTGAATGAAGTGCAGGTAGGGCTGGTGGTATCACCGGTTATCAAAAATGCATTGGTGCGCCTGATAGGACCACATATGGCCGCAAAAATCCTGGTACCAGGAAGTATGCTCAGTCCCGAACAGGCGCTGGAAATCGGCCTGGTGGATGAAGTGGAAAGCGATCCGGAAAGTGCAGTCAAGCGCTCCATCGCTTGGTGTGAGCAACTGCTGGCTTTACCTCGCAACGCGATGCTTGCTACCCGCGAACTGGTTCGTGAAGATCTGCGAGCCTTGTTTGATCACGACAACAGTCTGGAGGGAGATGCTTTTCTGCAACTGTGGTTTTCGGATGCCACACAAAAAACGCTCAAAGAGTTGGTGGCGCGTTTACAAAACAAATAAACGTGCTTATTTCCTGGTGGGTTCAGAGTTCCGTTTCAATAGGGCGCGAAGAATCCCTGATCCATTCGCTCCATGAGCCCGGGTAAATCCGTGTTAAACCAAATCCCGCCAATTCCATGGCAAAGGTGTTGTGGCAGGCAGTAACTCCTGAACCGCAATAATGCACCACACTTCCGGCCTCACGATCAGCCAATAACTGATCGAATTCTGCGCGCAACTGTTGCGGTTTTTTGAAGCGTGCATCAGCATTCAGATTCAAGCTCATGGGCCGGTTTAAAGCCCCAGGGATGTGCCCGGCTTTGCTATCCAGTGGCTCCACCGAACCACTAAAACGGTCCGCGGCACGTGCATCAACCATCGTCAGGTCTTCATCACTGGACATAATATCAACAGCAGAAACCGTCCGGCCCAGAGTGGCGGTAAGCTCAGGTACCGTGCCTGGTTTAGCCTCGACTGGTCCATTTTGTAATGGCATACCCGCCTGTTTCCAGGCTTCCAGACCACCGTCCAACAAAGCGCCGCGCAATCCAAAATAGCGCATCAGCCACCACAGACGAGCTGAAAAGGTGTTGTTGCCAGCGTCGTAGGCCACCAATAGCTTTTCACTGTTCCAAGCTATGCTCGCAAGAAAGACGGCAAACCTGTCTGGGCTGGGCAATGGATGACGGCCACTGTGTGGTCCGATCTCAGAAGAAAGGTGTTCGTCAAGATGTGCATAAGCTGCACTCGGAATATGTCCAGCTAGGTACTCCTGCAAGCTCTTTTGCGGCTGGGATAAATCGAATCGGCAATCGACCAGCACACAGGCGCCCTGTTGCAAAAGCTTATCCAACTGATCAACAGTAACAAGCATTTCAGTCATTTTTAGTATCCCGGTAGCGTATCGCGAGGTTCAGCAGCATCGCTGCCGTTGCGCCCCAGATGGTGTGACGTTCGTATTGCAAATACCAAACGGAATACTTTACTCCAGCTCGCTCGATGGGCCGGTTTTCGTATAGATCCAGGTTCATAAGATGAGCAAAGGGCACAGTGAAAACTTCGGCTACTTCACGTTGGTCGGGTAACCACAGGATCGGAGCCTGAACCAAAGCCACTACCGGTAAAACGCGGTAGTCAGAAATCGTGTCCAGCCGATCAAGGAAGCCAATCGGAGTGGTTCTATCTGTGGGTAAACCTATTTCTTCAAAGGCTTCGCGTAACGCCGTATGAACAGCCGTTGGATCCTGTGCTTCGGCTGCTCCTCCGGGAAAACTCACCTGGCCTGCATGTTGTGGTAAATGATCGGCGCGGCGGGTCAGAACGACTTCAGGTTCATCCAAATCCATCAGAGGCACCAGCACGGCAGCGGTCCTGCGCGGGCGATACGGCGCTTGCCCCGGCGGCTTGTAACCCCGAACTTCAAGTTGAGTTACACCAGAATCGAGAGGCGATACCGCTGCCCTTAGCCGGCTGCGCCAGCCAGCAGGTACAGTATGCAAAACCCGAGTCATTCGGCGAACAAAGTTTGCAGTCGTTTTGGTAATTCAGCCATGATGAGGCTGCGCTGCTGGGAAGTGAAACTTGACCAACTGCCAATTTCAGCAGAAGTTCTCAGGCAGCCAATGCAGATATTGCCAAGGCCCAGCGTGCATACACCAACACAGGGCGAATCAATCGCTCCAGTTGCATTGATTGCTGCCATGGTTGATTGTCCTGAACTCACCTGAAAACCCTTGGATTGGAAATAAGGGGCCACCTGTTGGCAGCCCCGTGGAGGACTATTTACTGCTTGACGATTTCAACCAGCTTCAGGTCAAAAATCAAAGCTTCGTTCGGGCCAACCGGTGGGTTGCCACGAGCGCCAAAACCGAGCTCGGGTGGAACGAATACCTGCCAGGTGGCACCGGTCTTCATCAACGGCAGAACTTCCTGCCAACCGCGCAATACGGCGTTGACAGTAAACTCTTCCGGCACACCACGGGCAAATGAACTGTCGAACTCAAGACCATTCACTTTACTGCCTCGGTAATGAACCTTAACCGTGCTTTCCATTCCGGGGCGTGCGCCATCACCTTCATCAATGATGCGATATTGCACACCACTGGGAAGAGCAACAACACCATTCTTTTTGGCATTGGCAGCGAGGAAATCGGCGCTGGCCTTCTGATTTTCATCGGCCAGTTTCTGGAAGGCTTCAGCTTGCTCCTGGCGAACGCGTTGCTGCAGTGCTGTCAATACGGCAACCATTTCTTCATTGCCAACTTGTGGCTCACGGCCTGCACCGGAGTCGCGAATCGCGGCGATGATACTTTCAACATCGAATTCAGCACCGCGGCGCTTGATGTCTTCGCCAATATCCCAGCCAACGGCGTAGCTGAGCTTGCCCTTTTCTGACGTAACGTCCTGCGCCATTGCAGGAGCAACAGCAGACAGGGCAACAATAACGAGGGGTGCGAATTTCAATCGCATCGAGAATTCCTCCAGGTAAAAAAAACAGGATTCCGGCCACCTGCCGGCGCGTTGCAAAGACGCCCATTCTACAGCAGCATGCTTTTACTTGCCATGCCACCCACTGGCAAGAGGCCAGCGCAACAGAATGCGAGCACTTTCGCCGACTTCTGACAGGTGTTTTCACATTAAAGTTTCCACCACCATTTGGTGTGATCGACCAATTGGTACTTTTCTCATCAGCAATTGCAAACATGCGCGATATTTTTATAATCTTACATTCAACGACTTAAAAGATATATTCGTGATGGCACAAACCCTGCATTACAGTGTTCGACAATTTAATTTTAAGCAGGAGTTATGAACATGGGGATTTTTTCGCGCTTTAGCGACATCGTCAACGCCAATATCAATGCTGTTCTGGAAAAAGCCGAAGATCCGGAGAAAATCATTCGCCTGATGATTCAGGAAATGGAAGATACTCTGGTGGAAATTCGCTCCGCGGCAGCTCGGTGTATTGCCGACAGTAAGGAAAACCGGCGGCACATTGAATTTATTGAACGGGAAATCGCGGAATGGGACAGGCGGGCTGAATTGGCTCTGCGCCGAGAACGCGAAGATCTGGCCCGTGCCGCTCTGTCAGAAAAGCAGTCGCTGACAGAGCAAATCACCAAACTGCAGCATGAAGGAGAAATCCTTGATGCCCAGTTGGAAAAGTTCAATGCAGACATTACCCAGCTACAAAGCAAGCTGAGCGATGCCAAGGTTCGGCAGCGCAGCATTCTGCTGCGGCACAAAACCGCCACTTCCCAGTTAGCTGCCCGCAAGCATATCCACAACGATCGCATTGATGAGATGCTCTATCGGTTTGAGAATGCAGAACGCCGAATTGACCGGGTCGAGTCTGAAACAGAGGCCCGCGCTATGGGACATAATCGCACGCTGGCTGATGAAATTGCCGGGCTGGAAGACAACGATCTGGTTGAAGCGGAACTTGAGAAGCTCAAGTCAAAGATGAGTGGCCCAGACCGTAACGCTGCCAAGGAGAGCAAAGATGTCTGAAGTTATTCCTGTTCTGCTGCTGACGGTTTGTTTTCCGCTGTGGATCATTTTTCACTACATCACCAAGTGGAAAACCTCCAAGGGCTTGTCAACCGAAGACGAAAAAATGCTCAAGGAGATCTGGGACTCTACCAACCGCATGGAAGACAGGATCAAGACACTGGAACGCATTCTGGACGTTGAAGCACCCAACTGGAGAGGCAGGGCATGAACCAGTTTTACAAAACCGAAAACCCGCATCGTCTCTATCGCGATAAGCACAATGCCATGCTCGCCGGCGTGTGCGCAGGCCTGGCTGACTATTTTGACCTCAGCCGCAAGGGTTTGCGTATTGCGGTAGTACTGATGGGCCTGTTCCCGCCGTTCTTCCCGTTTGTTGTTTTAACCTACATCATTCTGGCCATTATCTTGCCGGTTAAGCCCGAAGCGCTTTATAACGATGATGCGCAAGCTGATTTTTGGCGTGGCGTGAGCAATGCACCATCAGATGTCTTTGGTGCTATTCGTCATCGCTTTCGGGAATTGAATCAGCGCCTGGAGAAAATGGAAGCCTATGTCACGTCGCGAGAATTCGAGATTGATCGAGAATTGAGCCGTTAATAACAATCCTGTGAGCCACTGATTCACTGTGTCCGGGGGCGCATAATCAATCAGAGACAGTCCTCTAAATCATAGTTTTTTCCGATGGTTGTAACGAAAAGCGTGTGTTTGTCGTCAGAAGGTAACATCAATCCACTATTTTTAACCAACTTTCCACTGGCTCATTGGTCTTTATAAACAACATGAACAACGAAACCAAACAAAACCGGAAGGAACAAGGCATGAACTACCAGACTAAAAAATTAATTGAAACCCAAAATCTGGGCACACCCCTGAGTACTACTTTGGGAGCACCGATGTATTCTTCGCCCTGGGTGGCTCTGTACCTGCATCTGAAAGCGAACTTCAATCAGAGTTCAGCCCCGTGAATCAAGCGGCTGTCAGCTTAATTCGTGCTGGATGGATCTTCACCCCGCAGTAAACGCCAGATCAAGTCGATATTTCAGCGACCCCAACGCTCTGGTTTGGAAGTTCAAATCAAGCAACGAGACCAACGCCGGATTGAAGCAAAAAATGCTGCTGAGCATTTTCAAATTTACTTTACCCTGCCATAGATGTCTTCGAATCGAACAATATCGTCTTCACCAAAGTAACTTCCAGTTTGCACTTCGATCAAGTGCACATCTTCGGAGCCGGGGTTTTCCAACCGATGCTGGGTCTCTACCGGAATATAAGTAGATTCATTGGCGCGCAGCAGGAACTCACGATCACCAAGGCGGACTTTGGCCGTGCCACGAATCACGGTCCAATGTTCGGACCGGCGGTGGTGTAACTGTAAAGACAATACCTGCCCGGGTTTCACTATCAGCCGTTTCACTTTGCAGTCATCGGCATCTTCAAGAATGGAATAACTGCCCCAGGGCCTATGGACCGTCTGGTGAAAAATCACCGATTCGTCTTCCAGGCTGGTTAACTGGTTAACCACTTCTTTTACATCCTGTGCACGATCCCGGTGTGCCACCAATACTGCGTCACCGGTATCAATGATGACCAGATCCTGCACGCCGACAGCGGCCACCAGGCGCTTGTTGCTTTGCACAAAACAATCATGACTTTCGACCAATATAGCCTTGCCATGAATTCGGTTACCGGATTCATCTGACTCGTAAAGCTCGGAAATCGCTTTCCACGAGCCAATGTCACTCCAGCCAATGTCTGCGCCAACAACCGCGGTATTGTGGGCTTTTTCCATCACCGCATAATCTATGGAAATACTTGGGCACTGCTCAAATAGCGCCTGCGGGATTTCCAGCGGTTGAATGGACTGATCCATGGCTTCCCAGCATTGCAGAACTGAGCTGTGGACATCTGGAGCGTGTTCCGCCAAAGCCTTTAAATAGCTATCGGCCGTGAAGGCGAACATGCCTGAATTCCATTCGTATTCACCCGTCGCAACATAGGCTTGTGCTGTGGCCATATCAGGCTTCTCAACAAAGGCCGCAACAGCATGGCCTGCAGAATTCTCAATGGCAGCGCCTCGACGGATATAGCCATAGCCCGTTTCAGCCTGGGTTGGGTGAATTCCGAAAGTAACCAGGAAACCCTGCTCGGCCAATTTTGCAGCTTGCTGAACTGCCGCCTGAAATGCAGGCTCATCCTTAATCAGGTGATCAGCAGGTAACACTAACATGATGGCTTCGGGGCCGGAAGTTGCTTGTAAATGGAGCGCTGCAAGAGCTATCGCCGGGGCTGTATTCCTGCCTACCGGTTCCAACAGAAATGGATGCTGCCGGTCATCTCCAACAATTGCGGTGTACAAATCGCGAGTGTAGAAATAGTAATCCCGACTGGTGACCGTAATCACTTCTCCGCCATCGGCCACAGCCCTGGCACGACGAAAGGTCTTCTCCGCCAGTGACTCACCATCAACCAGGGTCATAAACGGCTTGGGATGGGCTTTGCGCGATACCGGCCACAAACGGGTGCCAGCTCCACCGGAAAGAATAATGGGGTTTAAAAGCATGCTGTTTCCTTGCTGAAATAATCAGAGATTCCTGTGGCACGCGGATGTGTCGCCATTTTCATGCGTGGTAATCCTGCAGGCATGCGCTCAAAGACTGATCCAATCCAGGCGGAAAGACGCCAAATCGGTCTTGCACTGTTTGAGTATCCAATACCGAATACATAGGACGAATCGCCAACTGTGGGAAGTCTTTGGATGCGATCGCATTGAGTACCGGTGCGCTGTTCAATATGCTCAGTTCAACCGCCTTGGCAAAGATCACCCGCGCAAAATCATACCAAGTTGTAATGGTTGCGTCGCAATAGTGATAAGTACCACTGTGCGTTGCCCAGCCGTCTTCCAAGCCATTGTCGTTTTGCACAGCCTGTAACACCTGCAACGAAGCCCTGGCCAGATTTCTGGCCCAGGTTGGGCAGCCGGTCTGATCACTGACAACGCCCAGCTCAGGACGCTGTTTTGCAAGGCGCAGCATGGTGAGTAAAAAGTTGTTGCCGTGGGTAGAATAAACCCAGGAAGTACGCAGAATGATGTGTTTGCAGCCACTGGTTTTGATGGCCAACTCACCTGCCAGCTTGCTGTCACCATAGACATTGATTGGGCCAGTTGGATCTGTCTCCCGATAGGCATGTTGGCCCACCCCATCAAATACATAATCCGTGGAGTAATGCAGCAGCTTGCGCTGGTTGGTTTTACACCAGCGAGCGATGCAGGCTGGCAGCTCAGCATTCAGCCGAAAAGCGGTTTCATGATCTTTTTCGGCTTGATCGACCGCTGTATAGGCTGCAGTATTGACTATCAGGTCAGGTCTCAGGCGGTTCAACAGAATCTCAAACTGGTGCAGATCAGTTAGATCCTGCTGAATAGTGTCATGCAAGCCCGCACTTCTATCCACCAATGTGACCAGCCCCAACGGAAGCAACAATGAATAAAGCTCCGTTCCAAGCTGGCCTGAGGAACCGGTCAATAAAATATTCATGCGGGCATTCGTGGCAGATCTTCGGGCGCGATATCACGCAAACGGGGCGCAGCACTATCTCGTGCCGACAGGCTTTCGGGCTCTACAGGCCATTCAATTGCAATGTCCGGATCATTCCAGGCAATCGCAGCATCCGTTTCTGCATCGAATTCCTGAGTACACAAATAACTCATCAGCGCGCTTTCACCCAACACACAAAAACCATGAGCAAAACCTTCGGGTATATAAAGTTGGCGATGATTTGTCGCAGACAATTCAACTCCAGCCCAGTGCCGGTAAGTAGGCGAATCAATGCGGATATCCACCGCCACATCGAATATCTTGCCTTCCAGCACGGTAATCAGCTTGCCTTGTGGCCTGGGATACTGATAATGCAGGCCTCGTATCACTCCAGCGCCTGAACGCGACACATTGGACTGCACAAAATGTTCCGCAATACCCGCTTGCCGGAAGCTGGATTGCTTCCAGAACTCCTTGAAGAAGCCGCGCTGATCACCGTGAACTTTTGGCTCTATGATAACCAGGCCCGCCAGGCCGGTTTGTATGACTTTCACGCTTCGCGTCCGCGGGTCAGTAATTGCAACAGGTATTCGCCATAGCCGCTTTTACGCAAAGGCTCAGCCAGGCGTTTGACCTGCTCTTCATCTATCCAACCTTTCATAAAGGAAATTTCTTCCGGGCACGCCACTTTCAGGCCCTGTCGCGCCTCTATGGTCTCGATAAAACTGGCCGCCTGCTGCAGGGACTCATGAGTGCCGGTATCCAACCAGGCGTACCCGCGCCCCAGCCGCTCCAGGGACAACAAGCCTGCCTCCAGGTAAAGACGATTCAGGTCGGTAATTTCCAGTTCGCCCCGCTTGGAGGGTTTCAGCTTACGCGCCCACACAGAGGCATTGCCATCGTAAAAATACAACCCGGTTACGGCGTAGTTTGAGCGCGGTTCAGCGGGTTTTTCTTCGATGCCCAACACACGCAATTCACTATCGAATTCAACCACACCGTAACGTTCTGGATCCTTCACCCAATAACCAAACACAGTGGCCCCTGTTTGGCTACGGGTGGCACGTTCCAGCACTTCGCTCAAGCCACCACCATGAAAAATGTTGTCACCCAGGATCAAACAGGAAGGGTCGCCCTGCAGGAAGTCTTCCGCAATAATCAGCGCTTGTGCCAGACCTTCAGGCTCAGGCTGCACCGCAAATTCGAGATTGATCCCCCAATCGCTGCCATCGCCCAACAGCTTTACAAACATGGCTTGCTCATGCGGGGTGGTGATGATGAGAATATCGCGGATATCCGCCTGCATCAGGGTAGCCAGCGGATAGAAAATCATCGGCTTGTCGTATACCGGCAATAACTGCTTGCTCACGACCCGCGTTAATGGATAGAGACGGGTGCCACTTCCGCCCGCCAGTATGATGCCCTTCCTGCTGTTCGTACTGCCTGCCATTGGCGCTTTCACTCCTGTTTGCTTCCAGCCAGCCCCAGGCGCTCGCCCTGGTAGCTGCCATCGCGCACGCGCGCTATCCATTGCGGGTTTTCCAGATACCAGTCCACGGTCTGTTGCAGACCTTGTTCAAAGCCCAATGCCGGTTTCCAGCCCAGGCCCTGGCTGAGCTTGGAGCAGTCAATCGCATAACGCCGGTCATGCCCTGGACGGTCTGCTACATGTTGGATCAATTGGCTGCGATCACCAAATTCGCCAGCAGGCAGTACCCTATCCAGTGCTGCGCAAATGGCCTGAACCACTTGCACGTTGGTGCGCTCAGAACTGCCACCAATGTTATACACCTCACCCACCAGCCCCTGGCGTAATACGCAGTTGATAGCGTCGACATGATCTTCGACAAACAACCAGTCCCGAACCTGTAAACCATCGCCATAGACCGGCAAGGGTTTGAGTTCCAGAGCGTTCAATATCATCAGGGGAATCAGCTTTTCCGGAAACTGGTAAGGGCCGTAATTGTTTGAGCAATTGGTGGTCAGTACCGGCAAGCCATAAGTATGGTGAAAGGCCCGCACCAGGTGATCTGAGCCGGCTTTGCTGGCGGCATACGGCGAGTTCGGCGCATAGGGCGTGGTCTCGGTAAAGGCACCTTCCGGGCCCAGGCTGCCGTAAACCTCATCGGTTGATACCTGCAGAAACCGAAAATTCGCTTTATTGGCTGCGAATAAACCGTTCCAATAATGCAAAGCGCTCTGCAGCAGGTTCAACGTGCCGACAACATTGGTTTGCACAAATGCCGCGGGACCATCAATGGAGCGGTCCACATGGCTTTCTGCAGCGAAATTAACAATGGCGTCTGGTGTATAGGTGGCTAACAATTTCCCAACCAACTCCAGATCGGCAATATCACCCTGCACAAACACATGCCGTGCATCTTGCTGCAGGCTGGAAAGCGTATCCAGATTCCCTGCGTAGGTCAGCAGGTCGAGGTTGATGACACACAGATCAGCCTGCTGCTGCAAGCTGTGCAGCACAAAATTGCCGCCAATGAAGCCAGCGCCACCGGTAACCAGCACGGTCCTCATAGGGGGCTATCAGAACGGAATGTCGTCGTCCGCGAAACCTTCATCGGGACCTGACCCGCCGCCGCTTTGGTCCTGATTCCTGTTACCGCCACGATTATTGCGGAATCCGTCGTTGGAGGGTTGGCCTCCACCGCCACCTTCGCCACCACGTCCGCCCAACATCTGCATCTCATTGGCGATCACTTTGGTGGTGTAACGATCATTACCGTCCTTATCCTGCCACTTGTCAGTTTGCAGGCGGCCTTCAACATAAACCTGGCTGCCTTTGCGCAAGTATTCGCCGGCAATTTCAGCCAAGCGTCCAAAAAAGGTGATGCTGTGCCACTCGGTGCGTTCTTGTTGTTCGCCGGTTTGCTTGTCTTTCCAGGACTCGCTGGTCGCAATACGAATACCGGTAATGGCTGCGCCACTGGCGGTATAACGCGTTTCAGGATCTGCACCCAGGTTGCCCACCAGGATGACTTTATTAATACCACGTGCCATCAGGCATCTCCCATCGGCGCCTTCCGGCTACCGTATTTCTCAGTTAAAAAATTCATCTCATGGCTGGGAGTTTATCACAGTCATTCTGGCTGACTTGTGCGAAAAACCCTCTTTAAAAGTAAGCCAATCACCATACCCCAAAGCAGGCACAGCGCGGCGGCTGAAAGCAGTGCGGCAGATGCGCCCCAGACCCCCAAAACCCAACCGCCACTCACACCACCGGCAAAAGCCCCGAGGAACTGGAAGCTACTGTATAAGCCCATGCGACGTCCCCTGCCCGTCTGGCCAACGAAACGGGCAACCAGAGCTGGCAT
>JAWXBM010000021.1:0-8679 GCA_034440115.1 Lysobacterales bacterium
CGGCTACCGACGTTCCTGCTGAGCAGATCTTTCTCCTTCTCGCTTAACTGTATCTCTACGGCTGTAGTCATCGTAAATACCCTCCGGTTAGAGGGGTTATTATATATGATTAATTTGTTTAGGACATTATACTAGTATGTCAGTGATAGCCTACCCACGCTACTTGTAGCGCACCCCGTCCTTGATCACCACATAAACTCGCTGCAGGGCATTGAGATCTGCCAGTGGATTGCCGGCGACAACGATAACATCGGCTAGCTTGCCAACTTCTATGGTGCCTAATTCAGCATCCAGCCCCAATGCTTCTGCACCGGTTCTGGTTGCGGCAATGATTGCCTCCATTGGGGTCAGGCCTTCTTCCACCATCTGCCGGTATTCGGTTGCGTTCGGATCTTCCTGTTGGAAATTCAGGAAAGAAGGGGTATCAGTTCCCAGGGATAACTTTGCACCGGCTCTGATAAATCTCCGCATGTTTTCATGTGAAGTGGCGCGGCGCTTTTGCATTTCGTCATATGACGGACCGGAAATACCGAACGTATCATCACTTTCTGCCCGCCCGCCAAGGGTTGCCAGATTACTCTGGTATACGGGTAGGCCTTTCTGATCAGGATGCTTTTTGTTGAACAGCATCTTGTCGCGATAGCGCATTAGCAGACGATACTCCTTGGGCTCCATGGACATGATGAAAAGGGTTTCATTAAAGAAGTGTGGATCAGCAGCATTTTCCGGCCCTGTCACCATCACCCGCAGCAGACTATCGACGATGACGCCCTTATCCACGTAGCCCTGAATGATGTCCTCCTCAATCAGAACATGTCCATAAAATGGGTGCTCAAGCGTGTCAACGTCGAAATCGAGCATGCGCCTGAGGCCAGCGTTGTGCCCGCCGGCATGCACATCAATAATCTTCCCGTGTTTGTGAGCTTTTTCAATGATGTAGCGCAGCTCCTCATCCGAAAAGTCATTGCTGCCGTCGTACACCTCATCCGACATGTACAACTTCCAATAATTGAATTCAGGGCCAAGAAATTGATCTGTGCCTTTTTCAAGATCATACAAAACGTTGTAGGCAAATTCGTCACGCATCCATGCTATGGCATCTTTCGGCGTGTTATTTTCCTTAACGTAGTGTTCAAAATGCTGCTTGCTGGTGAACAAAGCGCCGCCGAGATAAATTCTCGGCCCGGCAAGGTTTCCAGCGTCAATTTCCTTTTTGACTTCAAGTATTCGACTGGATGGGCCACTGGTTTGGCGCATGCTGGTAACGCCCTGCATCAGATAAACCCAGGCTCGATGGGGCATGCGTGCAAATGTTTCTTCCCAGCGCGCCTTGATCTCAGCGAGTGGAAGATCCGCTGTTGGCGCAGGGTACAATGGGTTGAGTTGAATATGCTGATTTGAGTTGATAATTCCAGGCATGATGGTCATGCCTTCCGCGTCAACAATTTGCGCTCCTTTGGGGATTTCAGTGGTTTCCTGTGGCCCCAGCCGGGAGATTCTATTGCCTTCAATTATGACGGTGTAGCCCAGTTTGGGCGGGGCTCCGGTCGCATCTATCAGGGTGCCGCCCACAATGGCGATTGGATAGGTCGCAACGAAAGGGGGTTCCTGCGGACCTAGAATGTGCATTAAATCGTCTTTGCTGATTTCTGCTTGAAGTGCGGCAGCGTAAAAAATCAGGCCAATTGTCGAAGGTAAGAGCCCGAGGCTAAACAGCTTGATTTTGCCAAGTTTCATTTACACTCTCCTGTATGAGCTGGGCACCGCCAATGGATCGGTTGGCTGCGCGAATTCAAATGTGACTTATGACGGCTGCATCAATAGTTGTAGCGTAGTGTCAGTCCGTAGGTTCGAGGCTCTGCGTAGACAATGCGTCCAGGCAAGAATGTTGAACCTGCGCCGAATGAACTTGCCTTGTAGAGCTTGTCGGTGGCGTTTCGCACCCAGGCCGAAAACTCCCACTTGTCATCGGTCGTTCTGACACCAGCGCGTGCGCCAAGCAGGCCATATCCGTCTTCGGTTTCCGCGATGTTGTTGGCCAGTGCAAGTTCCACTTCGCTTCGGTAGCTGTAGTCCATTTCTGCGAATGGCCTAACCGAGCCGCTGACATTGGTGGCCTGATAGGAAGCAATCAAGCTACCCGAAAAAGTGGGTGTTTGTACGGGAGTATCGCCTTTAAAGTTACCGGTGGTTATCTCGGCATCAATCAGGTTTACACCTGCTCGTACTGAAAATTCTTCAGTGGGGAACCAGGACGTTTCCGCTTCCACTCCATAAACTTGTGCATCGCCAGCATTGGCCAGTACAATCAGACGTATGCCTTCACGAGTCACTGCGGTGGTAGCTTGTAAATTTTTCCAGTCATAGTAATAACCCGCAGCATTAAAAACGAGGCGATTATCGGCCAGGGTAGATTTAACGCCCACTTCATAAGCCAGCAGTTCTTCCGAATCGAAAGGCGCTAGCTGGGGAATCGAAAAAGCAATCGTTGCGGGAAATCCCGGGCCTTTGAATCCCCGGCTAAAACTGGCATAGAGCAGCACGTTTTCATTAGGTTTGAAGTCAATTCCCAACTTGCCAGTTGCTTCGTTGGCTGTCACTTTATCCTGGAACAGCGGCACAGGTCGTGGGCCAGTGCCGATATTGGTTCCAGCAAAAGTAAATTTGCGGTCTTCGTCGGTATAGCGCAGTCCACCAATCAAAGTCCAGCGCTCATCAAGTTGCCACTCAGCCTGACCGAATATCGCGATGTCCGTTGTCTTTTGTAAAAAAGTTGAATCGAAGAAACCGGAAAAGCCAATGTGATCGCGGAAATTGAATAAGGCGACATCGCCAATCTCGTCTTCACTGTAATAAGCGCCCAGCAACCAGTGAAGTTTTTCCTGATCGGTGTTCGAGGCCAATCGAATTTCCTGGGTAAAAAGGTCAATGTTCTGAGTGCGCAGTGTGTCGCTGATCAGAAATGGAGATCCATTATCTCCACCGGTTTGGCGATCCAGTTCGCGATAACCCGTTACTGAAGTCAACATCACAGAGCCCAGATTCCAATTCATGGTGTTGTTCAAACCCCAGGAATCGACATCGTCAATATTGCCGAATGAGAAACTGCCAAATACGGTGCGTGGCCCAGTGTCCGGGTCTGCCACAACCTCCCGAATCCCAGTCACTGGTGGTCCACCAATTGTGGTTCTTCGTAATGCGAATGAAGCACATTCTGTTTCGTTGCGAACGCCGGTCAATGGATAGGAACAAAGCCCCGAGCCATCTCGTTTAACATTGCCTGCGTGTTCGTAACCGAGCACTTCAGACTCGCTGGAGCTACTGTCGAACAGGAACAAAAGATCAAAATTCTCGCTGGGCGTCCAAAGCGCCGATGCTCTGACAGCTTGCCGATCAATTGCACCATTGTCGGTGTCAACACCAGCACCGGACTCAGGCCCAAGTATCAGAGTCTGCCAACCATCGCGAGTGGTTGAGTTTGCGGCTACTCGCACAGCCAGACTGTCTGTTATGCCACCTCCGGCCGCCCCTTCAATCTCAGTCAGATCAAAGCGACCATATTCGGCGCTGAAGTACGCATCAAAATCCTGTGTCGGCTTGCGGGTAATAAAGTTAATCGCGCCGCCAGTCACATTTCGTCCATAGAGTGTGCCCTGAGGACCTTTGAGTACCTCTACTCGTTCAAGATCAAACAACTGAAAGCCCAACATGGCATTTGAAGGCAGTGCGACTTCATCCAGATAAGGCGTTACCGCGGGATTCTGATTGCTTTCTGAATTGTTCATACCGATGCCGCGAATCGTAAACAAAGGGTCGCCGGAGTTTGATGTCGTTGCATGCAGCCCCGGCGTAAAATTGGCAATGTCGGCAGGTTGTTCTATCCTTAGATTTCTGAGTTGACTGGCGGAGAGGACCGAGATAGACAAGGAAATTTCCTGCAGATTCTGCTCGCGTTTCTGCGCTGTGACGATCACCTCTTCGAGAACGTTTTCAGCCATTAAAGCGGTGGGTAAAAAGGTGAAAGAAAAAAGAACCAGGTAACACACAACAGGAAGGGCAGGCCCTGCGCAGAATATCTGCCACGCCTTGAGAGCGATAAGCCTGCTGGAAGAACTGAAAATTTGAAAGGCTGTCATTGTTATCTCCACTGCGAATAAAGTTAAAGATAAACGCCTAGTTTATAAACACGAATTATGTGATTATCGTTGTGTTATCGATTAGCCTAGGCTTTTTCGCTTTGCGACGCAAGAACACATAAGTTGCATGAAACGCACTGGGAGTGGCAGTGAAGGACGCCAAGTGTGGAGAACAGGTTAGGAGTTAGCAGAAAAGGTTTCTCAAGTTTCGGCAGGTAGAAGTATAAATATAACCAAATGGGAATATAGTGTTTTTGGCCGAGAACACCGTGATATGCCTGGTTGCTCAGTGCAGACATCCTGAAAGGAGCGTTTACGTCTGCTTTTACAAGTATCTAGTGTAGTGTCCTAATTAGACTGTATATTATCAAGTGTTGATCGTGCCCGATTCACTTTTTGTAAAATTTCTTCAGCTGACTTTGTCCAGACAAAGGGCTTCGGGTTGTCGTTGTTGTTATCGATATACGCAATGATCGTTTTCTCCAACTCATCGACCGAAGTAAACACACCTCTTTTAAGTTGCTTCTGTGTTAACACGCCAAAAAATCGCTCAACCAGATTCAGCCATGATGAACTGGTCGGAGTGAAATGGAGAAATACACGTTTATTCCGTTTCAACCAGTTCTGAACTTTTTCATGCTTATGCGTGGAATAATTATCAACGATAATATGCAGATCTTTATTCCTGTCCGTTTGACTTTCAACCTTCTTGAGGAATTTGAGAAACTCTTTATGTGTATGCTTTTTGAAACACTCCCCGGTCACGCTACCCGTGGCCACATTGAGTGCGGCAAACAGCGTACTTGTCCCGTTTCTTTTATAATCATGCGTGACGGTTCCACAGCGTCCTTTCTTTATGGGCAGACCAGGCTGTGTGCGATCCAGGGCCTGAATGGATGTCTTTTCATCAATACAAAAGACAACCGCGTTTTCAGGTGGGTTTAAATACAAACCCACGACGTCACATAACTTCTCTTCAAAATGCGGATCATTGCTGACCTTAAATGTCTTTTCTAAATGCGGTTTTAAGCCAACCGATTGCCAGACACGATGCACAAAACTGTGTGTCGTATTCAGTTCTTTTGCCAGTGTTCGTGTGGACCAATGCGTGGCATTGTCTGGTTTTTCCTGCGTCGTTTTTTTAATGATCCTGTTGCGCAATCTGGCCTGTTTTAAAGTATCTTTCCCGCCATGATTTGCGCCCCTGGGTTTGTCTTTGTTGATCGACTCAATACCGCCTTCGACAAATCTGTTCCGCCATTTTCCCACCTTGTTGGGTGGGATATTGAGCCGTTGCGCAATCACCTTGTTCTCCAGCCCCTGTGCCGATAACAGAACGATTTTGGCACGCTCGGATAAGCGTATTGAGACGGCTCTGCTGGTTGTGCTTTTCTCCAGTATTTTCCTGTCTGAGTCAGATAATGTAATTGTTGTTGCCACTCTCATAAGATCATCATTCCACTGTTTAAGACCAGTGCAATGATAGCAAAAAGAAAGTATTTAATATACGATTAATATAGGACACTACACTAGGATTCGACATTGCTTTTGTTACTGGCTTTGCGAATACATGGCCTCATGAATGCGAGACCTAATGGCCTGTTTCCAAACGGCGCCAATGTTGCACACTGCCGCTGGCGAAAAACAGCTTCAAATCTTTGCCGTCAAATTCGGCTCTCGGGGATTCTTTGACCTCAGTCAGAATGGAGCATTGACCTTCAACATCCTGAACCCACCAATTGACGTCATAGTTGATCGAGTCAGCAGCAGCGCTGTATGAACCGGCATGGCTGCGAGCCGATAATTCGCCAGGGGCCGAGCGCATGTGATATGCAATGGAAAAATGACCGTCTTTCATTAGTTGGAGTCCTGAGACATCCAAATTTTCACTGGAAGTCTGATAAGCAACAAGCTCCCATGCGCCCTCCAAATTTTTGTCTGAAAGTCTCGTGGCATCGTTTGCCATCACGGATTGTGTAAGGAGCAGTAAAAAGAATGCAAAATTTATTAGTAGCAATGGAGTTTTCATGATTCAGGCTCAACTTGGCTGTTGGTCGGGGATGAGCGAAAAGATGCACCTAAATTTATGCTTTGTCCACAAGCGTTTTAGTACCTGTCAAAACTTAGCTGTAAGGGAGAACTGAAAGCCAACAGCAATTTCCGTCAATATAAGGAACGAATCTATCGTGTAACTACTGTTGGATCTCATACCTAAGTTCAGTGTTTGCAAAGCTTAAAAGCCAATTGGACGCTGATAACCGCCCAATGATTGTTCGATCACTTGTGCTACGGCAAGTGCTCTGTCTTCCCTGCCTGGTCCAGCCACCACCTGCACGCCGATCGGCAAACCAGTTGCTGATTGCCCTGCTGGTAAGACTACGGCCGGCCAGCCCAATGCGTTGAACGCCATCGCATAACTTCCGCGTGCCGTTAAAATCTCATTGGATTGACTGCC
The DNA here is from genome assembly GCA_034440115.1 of Lysobacterales bacterium. GTDB lineage: Bacteria > Pseudomonadota > Gammaproteobacteria > Xanthomonadales > SZUA-36 > JAWXBM01. The sequence continues at coordinate 6,592 of JAWXBM010000021.1, forward strand.
TATAGTGAAGGTTGGTGCAGAATTCACCGGACAGATCAGAACATCAAAGGCTTGCATGTACCCAAGCAGAGCACTGCGCCATTGATCAAGTCTCAACAAAGCCGCTTCCAGTTCTGTTGCTTGCAACGCAGGTGTATCAGTAAAGTCGCCCAGAGTATGCTCTGTGGTGCCCGCTTCACGAAGCAGACGCCTGATGGTTGCACCGCCGTCCCAGAAATATATGGGTAATAAAACATCAAGCGTGTTTTCAATTCCAGGTGGTCGATCTTCTTTTACTTTTGCACCGATGGCTGATACTGCTGTGGCAGCGTTTTGAACGGCATTCTGCGTTTCGGGAGTGGGTGTCGAAATACCGTTGTCAGTGAACCAAGCTACCCGCAGTTTAATGGCTTGCTGCTCAAGTGGATCATGCCATTCAAGCGGAAGGGCACCGGGGTCCACGCCATCTGGCCCCATGATGATGGGTAACAACAAGGCAAGATCGTCTACGCTGCGCGCCAGCGGACCCAATTGCTGGAACGAATCCTGAATTCCGCCAAAGGGATAGATATGCCCGGTTCTCGGTACACGCCCCGCTGTTGGCTTAAGACCACAGATGCCGTTGAAATGAGCGGGCAAGCGAATGCTACCTCCATAGTCACTGCCAATGTCGAATGGTGAACCGCCGGCTGCAATGATGGCTGCGGCACCGCCACTGCTTCCGCCGGGTGACTTGGACAAATCAAACGGGTTATGGGTTTGCCCATAAACCAGGTTGTTGGTGTCGAATGAAAGCGTCAATTCCGGCGTATTGGTTTTGCCCATCAAAATGGCACCTGCGTTGCGCAGACGACTCACAACAGTCGCATCTGCTTTTGGCAAGTAACTTTGCCTGCCCAGGGTACCGCCTGTACTGATCATGCCGCGGGTATCCAGAGAATCCTTGATCGTCATTGGCAATCCGTGCAGCGGCGCTGTTACATCTCCGCGCAAGATGGCCTGGTCGGATTCTTTGGCGGCTTGCAATGCTCCGTTACGGTCCAGTTGCACTACCGCATTGAGCGCTGCATTTACCGAGTCGATCCGGTTCAGGCATGCCGTCACCACTTCGACACATGAAACTTCCTTGTTACGAATTGCGTTCCTCAACTGACTTGCGGTTGAAAAATACAGCGGTTCTTCAAGCCCCATCGAAACAGAGGAAACAGCCTTGCTGGCACAAGCAGGTAAGGCTGCCGCCATTGCACTCAGGCTGGCAAGTTTCAATGCTTCGCGACGGCTCAATCGTACAGGCTCTTTGCCGGCTATTTGACCGGCGATTTCAGAGCCTTGATGGGGTAACGGCATTTTTAACTCCTTCTACGCAAAAGCGCTTAGCTGATGCCACCGGCGCGAATTGTCTTCCTGACTTTGACGGGCTGCAGAAGACCAGACCACGGTGGTGACATCAGCTTCTGCAGCCGGCATCGATGTGCAAGGCAATAGTGTCCTAATTCCGCAGGCAAGGCAAAACCCGGAAAGCCGACACCACATCCTTTCCAGCCGCAGCCACGCAATGGTGGCCGAGGATCAGTTGAATACTCTGGCTTCAAAAAGAGGTTCCTGAGGTTCCAATACCCGCATTTTGAATTTGCCTGCAAAGTTGTCATTGTGCTGTAACACCAGGCACAGACAATCTCTCGGCTTGAGCCCCAGCCTGCTTGGCTACAGGTCAAAACAGGCAAGGACCCGACACCCAATTGAAGCATCGAAGCCTGCTGCGCATCATTCCTGCCATCATATTCCTGCTGTCGGCCACGCTGGCGGCTTCCGATGTGTTTTTGCTTGAACTGCTGACCGTTCCGAGTGGCCACCCGGTTCACCGCTGGTGGCAATATCTGTTTCTCACCGCTGCATGGCTATCCGCTGCCGCCGTTTTCAACCAGATGATTCGCTGGATCCTGTTTGACAAAATACTGACCCGGGCGATCGGTGGACCGGTGCCCGGGGTGCTCAAGGCTCTAAGCTCGGTGCTGGTTTACCTGCTTACGATAACGGCCATCGTGGGCCTGATTTACCAGCAGAGTGTCACGGCCTTCCTGGCCGCGCTGGGCGCGGGTGGCATTGTCC
>JAWXBM010000022.1:0-17383 GCA_034440115.1 Lysobacterales bacterium
ATACATCGAAGAGCTGGGCGGCAGCCGCAACGGTGGCACGTGGAACGATGGCACAGTGTATTACGAAGTGGTGCCCACCGATGCACTGGAGAAGATTTTCTGGATCGACTCCGATTGCATGGGCTTCATGATCAACACCGTTACGCCGGAAGCGCTGGAACGTGAGAAGTAGGTGGTCAAGAACGAAAAGCGCCAGCGCGTGGACAATCAGCCTTATGGCTACACCGAAGAGGTGATTCGGCGCGAGTTGTACCCCGGGGGGCATCCGTATTCCTGGACAGTCATCGGCTCACTGGATGATTTGCAGAACGCCACACTGGATGACGTTAAAGCTTTTTACCAGCAATACTAAGGTGCCAACAACGCCACGCTGGTGGTTGTGGGTGACTTTGATCCGAAGGTGGTGAAGCCCTTATTGAACCAGTGGTTTGGTGAAATTCGTCGCGGCCCCGAAGTTGCAGCTTTGTCGCCTATGCCGGTATCACTCAGTGAAACAGAAAAGCTCTGGTACCCGGACAAATTTGCCAAGTTACCCGAGTTGCGGATGATCTGGCCCACGGTGGAGCAATATCATCCTGACAGCTATGCGTTGAATGTGCTGGGCCAGGTATTGTCCGGTACCAAACGAGCGCCGCTGTATCAGGTGTTAGTGGAAGAGAAGAAGCTGGCACCGGCGGTCAGCGCCTCCAGCAACGCGATGGAACTGGCAGGGGAATTCAGGATTCGCGTACAGGCGGTAGAAGGTACTGATCTGGATGAAGTGGCCGCTGCCATCAATCAAGGTCTGGCGCGTTTTGAAGCCAATGGATTTCCTGACTCTGAGCTGCAGCGCATCAAGGCCGAGCTTGAAACAGGTTTTTATCAAGGCATCAGCGGCGTGCTGAACAAAGCCTTTCAGTTGGCCACGTACAACGAATATGCCGGTGACCCAGGGTTTGTCAGCGAAGACATTCAACGCCTGCAAGCTGTGACTCGCGATGATGTGATGCGGGTATATGGCAAATACGTGCAGGGCAACCCCATATCGAAACCAGTTGGGTGCCGCAGGACCAACCACAGTTGGCCGTAAGCGATTCCCGCCAGGTTGAGGTGGTTGAGGAAGTGATCATTGAAGACGTTGCGGCCGAGGAAGTCAGCGCCGGCGAAGTGGCTGAATACGAGCGCACGCCTACCCAAAACAACCGATCAGAGCCACCGCTGGGTCCGCCACCGGTATTGCAGACGCCCGCGATCGCTACCTTTGAGTTGAGCAATGGCATTGATGTTTTGGCCATTGCGGACCAGGAAGTGCCATTGGTGAACTTCAGTCTGATCATTCCGGGTGGCGCCTGGATGGATGATCCCGACCATCTCGGTGCAGCCGCGGGTGTGGCCAATATGTTGCTGCAGGGAACGGCGCAGAGAACCGCAGCAGAACTGGAAGAGGCCATCGGCCTGTTGGGTTCCAGTATCACTGTCACTGCGGATCGCGAACAACTCTACCTTGCAGGCACTTCTCTAACGCGTAACCTGGATCAAACGCTGGCCCTGGTGCAGGAAATCCTGCTGCAACCGCGCTGGGACGAAGCCGAATTTGCGCGGCTGAAACGTGAGGCGATCGTTATGCTCACCGCTGCCGAGGCCGATCCCAATGCCGTGGCCGCTGCGGCTTTCAGTCGAGTGCTTTATGGCGATGACAATCCCTATGGACGCCAGGCGATGGGCACGAAAGAAAGTGTCGAAGCCTTGAGTCTGGATAATCTGAAAGCCTGGTATGAGAAGAATCTGAAGCCCGCTGGCGCGCATCTGCAATTCGTAGGAGCCATTGATGCATTGCAATTGAAAAATGCTTTGCAGCCTTTGGCGCAAAGCTGGCAAGGCGAGGCGCCGGAATTTGCCGCATATCCACTGAGCCCAGCACCGAAAGGTGGCAGTACCTACTTCATCGATATACCGGACTCCAAGCAATCGGTTATACGTTTGGGATCACGCGCGGTCGATGCGGTTGATCTGGATTGGGTCAGAACCAATTTTGCCAACGAACGGCTGGGCGCTGGTTCCAGTGCCCGCCTGACGCAGTTGTTACGTATTGAAAAAGGCTACACCTACGGCGCGTATTCCGGGCTGGGGCAATACACCCAGGCCGTGTCGCCATTCGTTGCCATCACCAGTGTACGCTCCAATGCCACCGGCGATTCGCTGGTCTTGATTCGCGATTTGCTGACGAATTATGCCGACACCTTTACCGATGTAGACGCAGAAACCACCCGTAACCAGGTGATCAAGCGCCATGCCCGCGCGATGGAGACGCTGGAGGCCAAGCTGGGACTGTTGGAGCGCAATGCCAAACTCGACTTGCCGCACGATGTGATTGCACGCGACCAGCAAATCCTGCTGAACATGGACACCGCCGACTTCCAGACCATAATCCGCAAATACATGGCCGAACCGAACATGGTCTGGGTCGTGGTGGGAGATCGTGCCACGCAACGCAAGGTCGTGACTGGCTTTGTCGGCAAGCCGCCGATTGAATTGGATCGGCAGGGAGCGCCTGTTAAACCTTAAAAAATGTCAGCCAATCAGACCGCAGGATCACCTGCGGTCTGGCCGGGTTTTGAATCAGGTCTTGGCCAGGATCAAATCCGACAACGTGTTGACGATGGTATCGGCTTGGCTGTCATCGGTTATCAGCGGCGGTAGCAGGCGAATGATGTTGTCGCGCGTGACATTGATGATGATACCAGCTTCAAGCGCTGCTTCCTTGATGGGGCCGGCGTTCTGGTTCAACTCGATACCCAGCATCAGGCCTTTGCCACGTATGCTGACGACGGATTTTTTGCCAGCCAGCTTTTTCTTGAAGCCGTCCAGCATCCGCTCACCCAGTTGGCCAGCTCGTTGACACAAGTTCTGGCTTTCCATGATATCGAGCACGGTGCAAGCAGCTCGGCAGGCGAGTGGGTTGCCGCCAAAGGTGGTGCCATGGCGACCGGGAGTCAAGAGTTCTGCGGTTTTGCCGCGGGCCATGCAAGCGCCAATGGGCACGCCGTTGGCCAGCGCTTTGGCGCTGGTCAGAATGTCAGGCAATATATTTTCATGCTGATAGGCATACCATTTGCCGGTGCGGCAAACACCACTTTGAATTTCATCCAGAACCAGCAACCAGCCATTGCGATCACAGATATCCCTCAGGCCCTTGAGGTAGCCTTCATCAGGTACCTGTATTCCAGCTTCACCCTGGATGGGTTCAACCAATATGGCGGCGATGTTCTTGTCCAGTGCTGCGACTTTTTCCACCGCAGCCAGATCATTGAAAGGCACGCGCACAAAACCACTGACCAAGGGCTCAAAACCAGCCTGGGCTTTGCGGCTACCGGTAGCTGAAAGCGCCGCCATGGTGCGGCCGTGAAAGCTGTTTTCCATCACGATCACGCCGGGTTTGTCGATGCCTCGCTCATGGCCCGCCAAGCGGACGATCTTTAAGGCACACTCGATAGCTTCTGTTCCGGAGTTGCAAATAAATGATTTGTCCATGCCGGATATTTTCGCCAGCTTTTCGGCCAGCTTTTCCTGCCAGGGAATGCGCGCCAGGTTGCTGGTGTGGATCAACAGGCCGGCCTGTTCGCATAGGGCCTTGGCTACTTCTGATTGCGCGTGGCCCAGGCCGGTAACGCCCAAACCACTGATGGCATCGAGGTAACGTTTACCCTGTTCATCAAACAGCCAGCATCCCTCACCATGGGTGAAGGCAACGGCCAGGCGGGCATAGGTGTTCATCAGGAAATCGGACATAAACGGTTACTTTTCCATATTGGTTATTGACCAAGGTTACAGCCGGGTATTGTTCAGAATCCGGTCAGAATTTTCCAGCGATTAACGATGCTACAAAATAATGCCGCAGTGCGCTCGGTATCGTAATAGGCCGAATGAGCTTCCGATTCGTTCCATTCCAGTCCTGCAGATTGTACTGCTCGCGATAGTACCGTTTGGCCAAAAGCCAGACCGGCCATGGTAACCGTATCAAACGAACTGAAGGGGTGGAACGGGCTGCGTTTGAAATCGGTGCGTTCAATGGCGGCATTCATAAACGACAAGTCGAAAAAGGAATTGTGGCCTACCAAGATAGCGCGCTGGCATCCCGTGCTCTTCATTTCCTTGCGTATCGGTTGGAAAATCCGTTGCAAGGCTTCCTTTTCCGGTAATGCGCCACGTAAGGGGCTATCCAGCTTGATGCCGGTTATTTCCAGTGATTTGGCCTCGATATTGGATCCAGCAAAAGGCTCTACGTGTTCACAAATAGTCTCAGCAATAAACAGTCGACCAAAATCATCCATGCGGATGATGCTGGCGGCGATTTCCAGCAGCGCATCGGTCTTGCAATTAAAGCCGCCCGTTTCCACATCCACCACCACGGGTAAAAAGCCTCTGAATCGATCTGCAATGCGCGGCATAATAAGTAACTCGGGTGGAACCTCTGGGAAAACTCGGGCGACGAGAATACGTGAATGAAAAAGGAATTGCCATGAAACCTGCCAAGCAACCGATACTGCAAACCCTTCAGTCTGTCAGGCATTATACCCGCCTTGGGCTCAGGTATTTTTCGCTGGTGGCTTTATTGGGTCTCGGGCTGATTTTCCCGGCACAAGCGGAACAGGGCGAAGATCATCAAGCAGGCATGTATTGGCATATCAGCAAGGCTGGCGCTGATGCCGGGTACTTGCTGGGCACCATCCATAGCGAAGATCCGCGCGTGGTGGATTTTTCGGATCACCTGCTAGCTGAGCTGAAAAGCTGTGATGTGTTTGCCATGGAAATGGTGCCGGATTTGCCCACGCTGAAAAAGCTCACGGACTACATGCACTATCAGGACAACGAGCGGCTGTACTCCATTCTGGGCCAGCAACGTTACGATCGAACCATGCAGGCTCTGAGCTCTTACCAGGTTCCGGCTGACTGGAAAGCACGCATGAAAGTCTGGGCGGTGATGATGACTTTGAGTGTACCTGCGCCCGAGACCGGCTTTTTCATGGATCTGTCACTGTCCCTGCGGGCCGCGGGCAGCGGTTTGAAGGTGGTTGGCCTGGAAACCCTGGAGCAGCAGTTGCAGTTTCTGGAGCAAATGCCACTGGACTACCAGATCACATTGCTGGATCACGCGCTGGATGATTATCAGCGGGTGAACAAGATACACGAAGAAATGGTGGACGTGTATTTGCAAAACAGTCTGGTTGCGCTGGATGAGTTGTCCGAAGAGCAGTTCGAAGTGCTGGACCAGGAAATTACCGATTATTTTGTGGATTTGGGCATCGTGGCTCGAAATCAGCAAATGGCTGCCAACGCCCTGCAACAATTGGCCGAGAAGAAAGTATTTATCGCGGTAGGCGCGCTGCATCTGGCAGGCCCCGAAGGGCTGATCAATCTGCTGCGTCAGGGTGGTTATGAATTAACCGCCCTGCCACTACCTTTCAATCAGTCCCAGCAAGCTGCTCCGTGATCGCTTGATGCTGAGTCAGGGTATCTCTGATTTATTCAGAGCTTCCTGATGGCACATGGATGTGTCGCCATTTTCAATGAGAGCAACTCATTGAAAATGAAGGACAGTGAAAACCACGCTTTTCACTATCCGTGCTCTGAGAAATCCAGGATGGATTTATTCAGAGCTTTTTAATTGATCAGCGCAACAAGCGCGGCACAACGGCCGCAATAAAGGCCAGGGCGATCAAGCCCAATCCCCAGGTCAGCTCCAGAAATACGGTGCTCACGCCCAGTACCAGCGAGGCCAGGGCAATTGCATTGGCATCACCCAGGCGATCATCGGCACCTGCTTCACGGCCGGTGATTCTCAGTAGCAGGTGATCCAGACTCAGTTTGCCAGCACCGTAAAACACCAGCGGTAACAACATGATGATGAACAGCAATGCCAGTTTGAAATTGCCGCTACCCCCTTTCGAGGTGATGACATAACCCTGCCACAAATCAGCCAGGCTGGACCATTGAGCAGGCCAGTGCACCGCAGCAGCTGCCACTGCGGTGATAACGATCAACGAGATGGCAGCAAAACGGGTAAACAATCCGAACAGTAACAACAAGGCCAATACCAGTTCGCCCCAGGTGGCAGCCAGCCAGTTCAGTTCCAAAGGCAGGGTAGAGAAGGGCCAGGGAAAACCCTTTTGCCAATCGGCCCAGGGTATGTCGGCAAACCAGTTGGTACCGTGCAATTTGGTGATGCCGGATTCCCAGAATTCCCAGGCCAGTATCAGGCGCAAGGCAAGGGGCCAGACATAATCACCTGCAGCACGCAGGCGTGCTCCCAGCGTATCGTAGAAATCCAACATGTTGTTATTCTCCCTGGTGCGTAGTTGGTTTTCACTTTCCGTGCATTGATAAACCCAGGATGGGTTTATGCATAGCTTCTTTAAGTGCTTTTACGTATTCTTTTCTTTTGACGTGTTGGCTTCAGGGCCGCGTGCCGAGGATCACTTCGCGTTGCCACAAGTCCTGTAACAATTGTTTGCCATGCTCCAACACTGCGTGGCTGTCTGCATGGCCAATGTCTGCAGCTATCGCCAGCAATATGTCCTGACCGCTGTGTTCGCCAGCCTGGAGTTTCTCCAGCAGCAACCAGGTAACCGGGTTGATTTGCATGAATTTCACCTGGTCTTTACGATTGCGATAAACCAGCAGTCGGGTGGGTTCTGCTGGAGCCTTTTCTGGTTGAAATTCCGGGCCAATGCGATGCACCGGGAAGGTATAGGCCAGAGGCCAGGCCAAGGGTGATAACAAGGGTACGCCCTGCAACAAATCGCCTTGCGGATCTGCTTCCAGCTCATCGATTTCGCGACTGTCCAAAGTCAGCGCCAGCTCTACCCATTCGTAGTGCGCCAATTCCAACAGGAAAGGCGGGTCGCCCGCTCGGTCAACGCGCTGCTCCTGCACATAGCGCAGGAATTCCTTGGGCAGTTCGGGAAACAAGGGTGTGTGCGCGCGGTGTTCGGTGTAAAAATCCCGTGCCAGTTTCTGCCAGTCCGCATCGCTGTAGATTTTTTTCAGTACCGGGAAATTACTGGCCAGATACTTGCTGATGTTATTGAAAAACAGCTCGCGGTAAATTTGCATGCGGCGGTCTTCAACGTCGCTTGGTGCTGGCGCAGCGTCTGGATTACGGATATGGGCTGCAAAAGACATTTGCATCTGCTGCAGTTTTTCAGCCCTGTTTACGCTTGGCATCTGCAGTTTCCTGTTGACGATACTTTTTCTGCACTGTGTGAATCTGCTGCACTTCCTGCAGTAATACTTCGGGCGCCGGGAAATTGAAATCCCGCTCCAGCAGAGTGGGGAACACTCCGAACTGCTGATACGCCTGATCCAGCAAATCCCATACTGGCCGAATCACATCGGCCGCGTGGGTGTCCACAATCAGGTCTTCGGCTTCGTTGTAGTGTCCGGCAATGTGGCCATAAGCAACACGCCCGCCCGGTAAACCACGCAAAAATTCTGCTGCATCGTAGCTGTGATTCACACTGTTGACATAAATATTGTTCAAGTCCAGTAACAGCCCACAATCGGCCTCCTGCAGCACCGCGTTAATAAAATCCAGCTCACTGAGTTCAGCGCCAGGAGCGGCGTAATAGCTGACATTCTCGATGGCTATACGGCGTTCCAGCACTTCCTGTACATGGCGGATGCGTTGCGCCACGTGATGCACTGCTTCCGGCGTGAAAGGTATAGGCATCAGGTCGTACAGGTGACCCTCATCGGTACAGTAACTAAGGTGTTCGCTATAGCAAACAATCTGGTTTTGGTCGAGAAAGGTTTTCAAACGCCGCAGGAAAGTTTCATCCAGTGGTGAAGGCCCGCCCAATGACAAGGACAGACCATGACAGGTGAAAGGCAGGCGTTCGGTATAGCTGCGCAACTGGCGGCCGTATTTGCCGCCCACACCGATCCAGTTTTCCGGCGCGACTTCCATAAAGTCCACGCAGTCCAGGTTGGCAGATTGAAGCGGGCCCAACAGGGCCCGCCTGAGTCCCAGGCCAGCGCCTTCAAGCGCAATGCGGGATACCTTATTCACGTCTTGCTTGATGAGGGGCAGGGCTGCTGATCAACGCTTAGTGATCTTCACCACAAGAGCCTTCTTCACCTTTGTCTTCACCACAAGAGCCTTCTTCGCCTTTGTCTTCACCACAAGAGCCTTCTTCGCCCTTGTCTTCACCACATTTGCCTTCACCGCATTTGCCTTCTTCGCCTTTGTCTTCACCACAAGAGCCTTCTTCGCCCTTGTCTTCACCACATTTGCCTTCACCGCATTTGCCGTCTTCGCCCTTGTCTTCACCACAAGAGCCTTCTTCACCTTTGTCTTCACCACACTTGCCTTCACCGCACTTGCCTTCTTCGCCCTTGGTGTCGTCGCCTGCCAGCATGTAGCCGCTGTCGAGGTCAGCCATGGCAAAAGGATTGTCACTGGCCATAGCGGTGCTGGAGAAAGCTACGGATGAAATGAATGCAACACCGATAGCGGCTGCGATGGGTTTGAGAAACATTTTCTTGTCTGACATGTGAAACCTCCAAGAGTGGTTTGTAGAAGGGCAGTACTGCCCGGAAAAATTAAAAAAAACTAAAAAAACACTTGGTTAAAGGTCAATTCCCTGACGATAGTCGGGCACGTCGCGATACTTGCATTTAAAGCCTAGCAGTCGCGCTGTTAAATTCCAATGAAAGCCAGGTTTCGGGGCATAAGACCGGTGACCCGTCTGGATTATTTCACGCAAGTGCTGATTCACCGATTTGCTACGTTCAAAGAAAGGCATGCTGCGCTGATCCGAACCAAAGGCGGCACGTGCATTACTCTGTCTTGGCTTTGAATGCGCAAAGATCGCGAACGATGCATTCCGGGCAGGCAGGCTTGCGCGCCTTGCAGGTATAGCGGCCATGCAGAATCAGCCAATGATGTGCATGCTGGCGAAACTCCTGCGGCACTACTTTCAAGAGTTTCAGTTCAACCTGCAACGGCGTTTTGCCGGGCGCCAGGCTGGTGCGATTGGACACCCGGAAAATATGCGTATCAACCGCGATGGTGGGTTGGCCAAAAGCGGTATTCAAAACTACATTGGCGGTTTTTCGGCCCACGCCCGGTAGCTGTTCCAGTGCTGCCCGATTGGCTGGGACCTGACCCTCGTAATCATCCTGCAAAATCCGACAGGTTTTGATGATGTTGGCCGCCTTGGTATTGAACAGGCCGATGGTGCGGATGAAATTCTTTACGCCCGCTTCGCCCAGTTGCAACATTTGTTGCGGCGTATTTGCGGCCTTGAACAAGCCACGGGTTGCTTTGTTGACGCTGATATCAGTGGCCTGTGCGGATAACAGCACGGCAATCAGGAGTGAAAAAGGACTGTCATAAGCCAGTTCGGTAACGGGCTTCGGGTCAATGCTTTGCAAGCGCCGGAAGAATTCCTGCCGGTCCGGCGGCTTCACGCCTTACCCTCCTGCTGCAGTAAGGTTGGAACAGCTGATTCTTTTGCTGCACGCTGCGCTTGCAGATGGCTGTTCAGCCAGTTCTTCGCGGCCACCAGCAAACCCAGACCGATGAACGCACCGGCAGGTAACAGTGCCAATAAGAAGCCGGAATAGTCCGTAACCAGCACCCATTCCAATGATTTGGCCCAAGAGCCAAACATCAATTCGGCCTGGCGCAGCAAAGTACCAAAGCCCAGCAACTCCCGCATGGTGCCCAACGCAATCAAAGCCAGGCAGAACCCCAGGCCGGTAGCCAGGCCATCAGCCATTGCGGGGAAAGGGCGGTTTCTGGCTGCAAACGCTTCAGCCCGGCCGATGATGGCGCAATTGGTAACAATCAACGGAATAAAGATACCCAGGATGCGATACAGGTCGTGAAACCAAGCCTGCATCAACAGCTGAATCACCGTGACCACTGCGGCGATAATCACTACGTAGGCCGGGATGCGAATTTCCGGCCGCAACAAAGGCCTGGCCAGCGACACACACAGGTTGGAAGCCACCAGGGTAAGCATCGTGGCGAGACCCAGCCCGAGCGCGTTGATGACGGTATTGCTCACCGCCAGCAAGGGGCATAAGCCCAGTAGCGTCACCAAACCGGTATTCTGGTGCCACCAGCCATCAGCAAATATTTGCCGGTAATTTGTACTTTGTGCGGCCTTGTTCATGGTGAGTCCGCAGCCAAATCGTCCGAGGGCATTTCAAACAGCTCCTGCTGATGTGCGGCAAAATACTGCAGAGCCCGTTTCACTGCATTGACCACAGCCCGTGGCGTTATGGTCGCGCCGGTCATTTGATCAAATGCTCCGCCGTCGCGCCGCACTGCCCATTTTTCCACTGGTGGTTGCTGCAGGGATTTTCCATCGAAGGCCAGAATCCAGTCGCTGCGTTCCACTTCAATGCCGTCGCCCAGCCCGGGTGTTTCTTTATGTGAAGTCACCCTTACTCCGGTCAGTTGGCCCTGAGTATTGATGCCGACCAGCAGATTGATCCGGCCGTTGTATCCGTCCGGAGCCGCAAAACGCAAAATCACGGCCACGGGCTGGCCCTGTTTACGTGCCCGGTAGGCGGTTACTGTCTGCCCTTGAGGGAAGGCGTTTTCATTGCTGAATTGGAAAATGTCGCGGTGCAAGGCGTTGTCGTATTGGCTGGCAGCGAGGATTTGCTGCAGTTGTTCCAGTACAACACGTTGCTCCTGATCAGCAATTCGTTCCCGGGTCAGGTTGTTCACGACTGCCAGCAGTGCTGTGCCGATAATCACTACCAGGCCCAGGGCCAGAGCACTGCGCCATGGCTTCGAGGTGTTCAGCTGGAGTGGCTTATTTTCCATAGTATCTGGGCACGGTATATCGATCTATTAGCGGCGCGGCCATGTTCATCAACAAAACCGCAAAAGCCACGCCATCCGGGTAGCCACCCCAGCGACGTATGACCAATGTAATGATGCCGACGCCAGCACCGAAGATCAGTCGGCCACGGTTGCTGGTGCAACCACTTACCGGATCGGTAGCAATGAAGAAAGCACCCAGTATCAGGGCACCTGAAAAGACATGTTGCAGTGGTACCGGGTTACTACCGGAATCCGCAAAGTAAGCCACAAGACCCAGCAACAGCACGCTGCCTATCATGGTCACCGGTACGTGCCAGGAAATGATACGTCGCCATAGCAGCCACAAGCCGCCAATGGCATACCAATTGGCAATCCATTCCCAGCCCTGTCCGCCGAAGTCTCCGAAAATGGCAGCAGTGCGTATTTCATCTACAGTAAGCCCGGAATTGATGCCGGTGCGGATAGTATCCAATGGAGTTGCCTGGCTGACCGCATCCCACAACATGGGTGTGGGCAGGTGACCGGTCAGAATGGTGCTGGCGCTGTCCCAAAAACCAAAAATCCAGCTCGCTGGCGCACTGGGTGGCAACCATTGCGTCATCGTTTGCGGAAAGCAGACCAGTACAACCGCATAACCCACCATGGCTGGGTTGAACACATTGTGACCCAGTCCGCCATACAAATGCTTGGCGATGACAATGGCGAAAAACATGCCCAGCAAGGCAATCCACCACGGCACCAGCGGTGGCAGGCACAGCGCGAATAAAACCGCGGTAACCACCGCACTGAAATCCAGCAAATGAATTCGCACTGGCTGCTGACGAATTTTCAGCATTAATGCCTCGAAGCCAACCGCAAAAAATATCGCCAGCAGGATCTGCAACAGAATGCCGGGACCAAAATACCAGCAGTGGGCGGCTATGCCCGGAACCAGGGCATACAACACCTGCTGCATCACTTTGGCTACAGAGGTGGTAGCAGGCAGATGGGGTGCGCTGCTGGTGGCGAACTTGCGCGTCATGATGACTCGCCTTGGTCATCGGCATTTTCAGTATTCGCTTGCTGATCCGATTTTTTCTTTACACGTTGCATGGCTGCAGCGATTTTCTGTTGTTTGTTCTGATTGTCCTGCAGCGACTGTTTTTTTGCTTCCAGCCTTTGAACGCGATCCTGCTTGATGTTCGCCAATCTCAGTTCACGCGCTTCAAAGCGCTGTTTTGCGATTTCGGAGATTTTCTTCTCTTCGATCAGCGTTCGCCATTCTGCTTTGCCAAAGCGGAACCACTGGGTCAAAGGGATATGGCTGGGACAGACAAAATCGCAACAACCGCATTCGATACAGGCCGCTAATCCATGCCCGGCAGCATCGTCGATCAGGCCGTTGCGAATATCCCATTGCAGTTGTTGCGGTAGTAGCAGCGAGGGGCAAACCCGGGCGCATTCCCCGCAACGTATGCAGGGGAGCTCCTCATGTTCGGTTGCAATATCCGAATGGCTGAGTACCAGTATACAATTGGCTGCCTTGATCACCGGATTGGCATCAGACTCCAATGCATAGCCCATCATTGGCCCACCCAGCAGCAAGCGGGCGGCATTGTTGCTGTACCCGCCGCATTGTTCGATCAGGTTACTGATGGGAGTGCCCAGCAGCGCCAAAAGATTAGCGGGTTGGTTCACGCCATTGCCCGTAACGGTAACAATGCGTTCGATCAGCGGTTTGCCTTCAATGACTGCAGCGGCTGATGCTGCGGCAGTAGCGACGTTCTGGCACAACAGGCCCAGATGCGAAGGCCGCTTTCCTTCCGGAACTTCCAGTCCGGTGAGTACCTGTATCAGTTGTTTTTCGCCACCTTCCGGGTAAATGGTCGTGACTTTGACCAGGCGAATATCATCCTGACCAGAACTTGATATCGCCGCATGCAGCTTGTCCCAAACTTCGCCCATCTGGTCTTCGATGGCGATGATGACCTGCCGGGCGCCGGTGGCGCGTTGCAGTACCAGGGCTCCTTCCACTACGCGCGGAGCCTGCTCGCGCATCAACATTTCATCACAGCTGATGTAAGGCTCGCACTCGGCGCCGTTCAGGATCAGTGTGTGTATGTCCTGGCTGAGTGCATCTTCGACTTTGGCCGCGGTGGGAAAAACCGCACCACCCAACCCAACTATTCCACACTCGGAAATACGCTGGCGTAGCAAAGCGGGTGCGGCTTCCTGCCAGTTCTGAATTGGATGTAGCTCGCACCATTCATCACGCCCGTCTGGCTTAATGATCACCGCCATACCTTCCTGACCAGAGGGGTGTGAAATAGCATGGCGGGCAACGGCTGTTACCGTGCCTGAAGTCGGGGCATGAACGAAACCAGGGTACGGCAACTTATAGCGCGCAATAGCCTGGCCTTTCAGAATAGTTTGTCCTTGAACTACCAGTGCCTCGGCCTGAGCTCCCAGATGTTGCAACAAAGGAACATAAAGCCGGGGCGGCAATTTGCTGCGCTGAATGGGTTTCTGGCAGGAGATTTTCTTGTGGTGCCGCAATTTCAAACCACCATGAAAATGGTGCAAACGCTGGCCAGCCAACTCTGCTTGTTCCCTGGCTGGCAGGCGCATCATGGAGCTCCTGCTGATGCAGTTGGTAGTGAGTTGGTCAACACTGATGTCGGCCGTCTGTTCGGCATGGTCGGCATCCAGTCTGACATGGCTGGAGGACGCACCACCATTTCTATGCAGTCTACCGGGCAAGGTGGCAGGCACAGATCGCAGCCGGTGCATTCCGATTCGATGACGGTGTGCATTTGCTTGGCTGCGCCAAGGATGGCATCAACCGGGCAGGCCTGGATGCACAGGGTGCAGCCTATGCAGATTGCTTCATCGATTACCGCCACGGCCTTGGGTTGTTCCTGACCGTTTTCAGGATTTAACTCCAATACTTCCTTGCCCAGCAGATCAGCCAATGCCTGAATACCGGCAGTGCCACCCGGTGGACATTGGTTGATTTCTGCGGTTCCGGCGGCAATGGCCTCAGCATACGGGCGACATCCCGGGAAGCCGCATTGTCCGCATTGAGTCTGCGGCAGGATCTGGTTGATCTGCTCCACTACCGGGTCGGCATCGACGCGAAAACGCCGCGCAACCCAACCCAGTCCGAGGCCGAGAGCGGTGGCCAAAAGGCTGATGCTCAATACGTCCCAGCTCATTCCAGCCGTACCATTGCGCAATTTTGGTTCACAGCTTAGCCAGCCCGGTAAAGCCCATAAAGGCCAGCGCCATCAAGCCGGCGGTAATCAGGCCTATGGGTGCGCCGCGAAAATGCAGTGGAATGTTGGCGTGTGCCAGGCGTTCGCGCATGGCCGAAAAGCTCACCAGTACCAGGCCGAATCCAGCTGCCGCACCAAAACCGTACAAGGCAGACTGCAGCAGGTTGTGTTGTTCCTGCACATTGAGCAGGGCAACACCCAATACCGCGCAGTTGGTGGTAATCAAGGGTAGGAATATGCCGAGTATGCGATACAGCAAAGGGCTGGATTTACGCATTACCATTTCGGTCAGCTGCACGGTTACTGCGATAACCAGTATGAAACTCAGCGTTTGCAAATATTCCAATTGCAGCGGTTGCAGCAAATAGCGGTTAAGCAGATAGCTGGATACGGATGACAGGGTAAGCACGAACAGGGTGGCCACCGACATGCCGATGGCGCCTTCGAGCTTGTTGGAAACGCCCATGAACGGACAAAGACCCAGGAATCGAACCAGGACAAAATTGTTGGCCAGCACAGTGCTGACCAGGATCAGTAAATACTCCTTCATAGTTCGCTGTGAATAATCACGGAAATGGTAGCCTCAGGAAATCCGCATGCCGGGTTGGGCTCCGTCATCAGGCGACAACAGAAACAGCCCATCATCATCCGATCCGGCGCACAAGACCATGCCATCGGATACACCAAATCGCATTTTTCTGGGTTGCAGATTGGCTACGATTACGGTCAGTCTTCCCTCGATATCTTCCGGCTTGTAGGCGGACTTGATGCCGGAGAAAATGGTCCGTTGTCCGCTGCCAACGTCCAATTCCAACCGCAGTAGTTTGTTGCTTTCCGGTACAGCTTCGGCCTTGATGATGCGCGCGATTCGCAGGTCGATTTGCTGAAACGCTTTGATATCAATCATGTCTGCTATCGGCTCAAATGCCGGTTCTGCTGATTTCGATTCCTCAGCCTTGGGCTTTTCGGCTTGCAGGCTGGCCTTCGAAGCCTCGACAATGGCTGCAATCTTCACCGGGTCAATGCGCTGCAGCAACGGCTGGAAGGTGTTTACGGGAATACCCAGCAGGGGCTTATCCATGTCCTGCCAATTATTCAACGGGCAGTTCAGGAAGGCGCTGGCACGCTCAGCGGTGAATGGTAGTATCGGCGCCAGATAAGTCATCAGCACACGAAAAAAGTTGATTCCCTGGGTGCAGATGGCTTGCACTTCGGCTTCTCGGCCTGCCTCCTTGGATAAGACCCAGGGTTTGTTGTCATCAATGTAACGATTGGCCAGGTCGGCCAGCGCCATGATACGTCGCACCGCAGACTGATAATTGCGCCCTTCAAAGTCGGCAGCAATGTTTGACTTCTCGTCCACAAATTGCTGGTAAAGATCGGGTACGGGTAATTCTGCAGCCAGCTGGTTCTCGGATTTGCGCTGAATAAAACCAGCGCAGCGACTGGCGATATTAACCACCTTACCTACAACGTCAGCGTTCACTCGCTGCACGAAATCATCCAGGTTGAGGTCGATATCGCCGGTACCTGAACCCAGCTTGGCGGCAAAGTAATAACGCAAATAATCCGGCTCCAATTGGTCCAGATAGGTGCGGGCGCGGATAAACGTGCCGCGCGATTTGGACATCTTGGCACCATCTACCGTTAGAAAGCCGTGCGCATGGACTGCCGTTGGTGTGCGCAGCCCCGCGCCCATCAGCATGGCTGGCCAGAACAGGGTATGGAAATACACAATGTCCTTGCCAATGAAGTGATGGACCTCGGTGGTTGAATCTTTTTTCCACCAATGATCAAAGTCCAACCCTTCGCGTTCGCATAGTTCCTTGAAGCTGGCCAGATAACCTATCGGCGCATCGACCCACACATAAAAATACTTGTCGGTGGTACCGGGAATCTGGAAACCAAAGTAGGGGGCATCGCGGGATATATCCCAGTCACGCAGGCCCTCGCCAAACCATTCCTGCAGCTTGTTTGCAATCTCGCTTTGCAAAGCACCAGAGTGCATCCACTTCTGCAGGGCATCTTCGAATTCGGCCAGCCTGAAGAAATAATGCTCCGAGTCTTTCATCACCGGTGTGGTGCCGGAAACGGCTGAACGAGGATTGATCAGGTCGGTAGGTGAATAAGTGCTGCCGCAGGATTCGCAGGAATCGCCGTATTGATCTTCCGTTTTGCACTTGGGGCAGGTGCCGCGGATGAAGCGGTCTGGCAGGAACATGCCTTCCTGTTCGTCATACAGCTGCTTGATGCTGCGCTTCGCAATATGGCCCGCTGCTTCCAGCCGTAAATAGATCATCTCCACCAGTTCGCGGTTGTAATCACTGTGGGTGGAAGAGTAATTGTCAAAGCTGATGCCAAAATCGCGGAAATCCTGCTTGTGCTCCGCATTCATTTTGTCGATCAGCTCTTCCGGGGTCTTGCCTTCAGCGCGCGCCCACAGCATCACCGGTGTGCCATGCGCATCATCGGCCCAGGCGAAATAGCATTCATGCCCCTGAGCGCGCTGAAAGCGTGCCCAGATATCGGTTTGTACGTATTCCAGCATATGCCCCAGGTGGATCGCTCCATTGGCGTAGGGCAGGGCGCTGGTCAGCAGAATTTGGCGTTTTTGTGCAGTCATGGGTTTTTGTGTCTGTGCTTGATAGTGAATTATGTCACGCCCTGTTGCTACTCTGCACTTCCGGCTCTGCACATCCGCTGCTGCGAAAGTCGTTAGCAGCTACAATGCGCTTCCTGTCACTGCGAAGCCTTGAACAACCGATGCCGATGTTGAATGAAGATCTGGTCAAATCCATTTTGTCTGCTGTGCAGGATCCACTGGCACAGAGGGACATTATCAGCCTGGGCTGGCTGCGCGGCATTGCCATAGTGGATGACCGCGTGGCGGTGGACCTGCGCGCGCCCTACCCAATTGAGGGCCGGCGTGGCGAACTGCAAGAGCTTGTTCGGGCAGCCCTTGAAGCGCACGAATCGATCGGCGCTGCCACCATAAACCTGGACTGGCGAGTGCTGGTGCACAAGCCGCAAGGTGATTTAAAGCCCATGCCAGAAATACGCAACATCATTGCCGTGGCTTCAGGTAAAGGCGGGGTGGGCAAATCCGCCACTTCCATCAACCTGGCTCTCGCCTTTCAGGCTGATGGAGCGCGGGTGGGTGTGCTGGATGCCGATATTTACGGTCCCAGTGTGCCACGCATGCTGGGCATTTCCGGCCGGCCGGAAACTGATGGCAAACGCATCATTCCACAACGGGCGCATGGCCTGCAGGTGATGTCCATAGGTTTTATGGTGGAAGAAGACACAC
>JAWXBM010000023.1:0-4119 GCA_034440115.1 Lysobacterales bacterium
AGAAAAAGTACCGGACACCCATCTCTTTTTCTAACTAATTCGATTCAAATTCGTCTGGCAGAAATTGCCGAAAAGTAAAGACACCCATCACCTAGCAAATATTCTACAAATCCATGGCCGTATGTCCACTGCGACTGCGACCGCTTGCTGCATATCATTGAGCCCATGAAAATCATTCGCTTTGAAAAAGTAAAGACACCCATCGCTCGGGAGGCATGGGTGTCCAAGCTTTGCTTCCAAGCTTTGCTCTGACCCCAAAGGTCCCGAAATTTTTCCCATTTAATTCAACATACTGCTGGACAAAGCCAACAATTCGCGAGAATATTCCCTACAGGTATTGCGCTGGCAAATTGCGACTGCCAGCCGCCGCCAGCCAATGATTGATAACCGAAACAGTCATGACGGAGGACCCGGTCTGAAAAACCTGATACACATCTCTGTATTCGCAGTCTTGTTGCTCACTGCAAACCAGGCCCAGGCGCAAACCCTTAAGGGCTCCCCCACTTCTGTTGCAACGCAATACCAGCTGGCCCAATCTTATCGCTTCAGCTTCATCAATACAGCGAAAGAAGTAGCGCCGAAGGTTGAAGCTGGTGAGCTGCACAAGGTGAGCGCAGGCCGATATATCGAATTGCACAGTGTGTCTTTTCCCTATGCGGTTGCAGAAACCAGCCTGTTCCTTGAACGGCTCAGTAAGCAATACCATGCGGCTTGTGGAGAGAAACTTCCGGTTACCAGCTTGTTGCGTCCCGCTAACAAGCAGCCAGCCAATTCTGTTGCCCTCTCCGTGCATCCCACGGGCATGGCCGTTGACCTGAGAATTCCTCAGAAATCGAAGTGTCGATCCTGGCTTGAAGAAACCTTGCTTTCCCTCGAAAAGGAGCAGGTTCTGGACGTTACCCGGGAACGCTTTCCACCGCACTACCACGTTGCCGTTTACGCCCAACCGTACGCAGCGCGGGTAGCCGCACTGGAGGCCAAAGCCCGCCAGCCAACTACCCTCGCTCAGGCTCAACCAACCCAGAAAGTTGCGGCGTCATCCGGCCCTGCAAGCCATCAGGCCAGCCATCAGGATTATGTTGTGCGCAAGGGTGATTCATTGTGGAAAATTGCCGCCAATACAGGCGCCAGCGTTGCCGGACTGCGCACCGCCAACAATCTGCAGGGCAACCGGATCATTGCAGGCCAGACCTTGCGCATACCCGATGAAGCGAAGGTCTCTACCCAGATGGCTGACAACAACATAAT
Organism: Lysobacterales bacterium; assembly: GCA_034440115.1. GTDB lineage: Bacteria > Pseudomonadota > Gammaproteobacteria > Xanthomonadales > SZUA-36 > JAWXBM01. Next base: position 1,249 of record JAWXBM010000023.1, read on the forward strand.
CACCCACCGGGTAAATCGAGGCGACACACTCTGGACCATTGCCAACAGTTACGGTACCAGCGTGGTAAAACTGCAACAGGTCAATAACACCGGCAGGTTTCTCAAAGTAGGCCAGGTATTAACCATTTACCTGGGGACTGGCTGAAACAGGCACCCGCCTTTTTCGGGCCTGCATCGATACGCTGCTTATGGCTGTCAATCTAATCTAATCCAAAAGCCCGGACACCCAAGTCTTTTCCTAACTAATTCAATACTTCCTATAATAAGTACGAAGAACATTCCGAGTTTCCGCGGGAACGTTTCGAAGGAACATTTGGGGTCAGAGTAAAAATTCGCCCATTTCTCTATGAGTTTTTACTCTGACCCCAATCATTATTCGTCGACTGCCTGCGACAGCCGTGCCTGTTTCAGCTACCCGCCGTCATTGATGTGCTCCAGCCGGCTGGCCGAATCGCCGCAGGCATAGCCCTGGATCTCGAGGGCGAACAGCCGGCGTAGCGGGACGGTGCCCGCGCCGAGGCCCAGCGCGGACAGGTCGAAATACAGTTCCAGGTCGTAGCAGTCGAACGCCCGGAGCGTGCCGCTGCCCACCACCTTCCGGTTCGCCGCCTTGCCCCCCAGGAACTGGCCGTTGGTGACGAGTACGATGTCGAAATCGACTTCGGCGGCCTGCAGGTCGTACGTGCTGGAGCCGGTGAGCCACAGCAGCTTGCCGCCGCTGTCGTAGGTGTACCAGGACAGGAAGAACAGACCTTTGGATTCGTCCGCCAGTTCTTCAAACGCCAGGACGAACCCCTGGTCCGGAGCACCAGGTGTGACCCAGTTGCCCGACAGGCGGCCGGTCAGGGTCATGTCCGGTGCGGCGAGGGTCCCTTTGTAACGCGGCACCTGCACGACGGAAAGGTAGCCTTCCGGATCTTCCAGTTCCAGCTCGAACGCGCCGTTGTACTGGCTGGCCAGCATGATCCGGTTCACGTCGAAATCGTCGGCCAGGGGCGCATGCGTATCCATGATGAACGTTGCCTCGAGGCCTTCGTAGAGAATGCCGGTGACATCGTCCATCGCCTCGTTGGTGTTCGGCTCCACGTTCAGCCGGAAGCGGTAACGGGTTGGATCGCCGGCCACCCTGCCCCAGGCCCAGGGCAGCAGCGCCATCTCGGCGATGCCGTCCCGATCATCGAGCAGTTTGAGTGTGACCAGCAGTATCCTCCGGCCGGGTTCGGGGCAGCCCATCTGCCACACGGAAATGTGCAGATCGTGTAGCTCGAACTCGGTGGTGATCCAGGTCACGATCTCCTCTCTGATGACCTCCTGTCCTCCGAAATTGAATGCTTCGATTACCGGCAGGTTGGTCACGCAGGCCGGCGGAATCGGGGTGGTGTAGTTTGACAGATAGTTCTCATACTGTGCTTGCGCCGGCAGGCTCAGCAGCCAAAGCAATGCCGTCAGCACGCCGGTGGGCCCGATCGCACGGGTGGGAACATCAATGGCCATCATTCGGTCTCCAGCGACGGTTGCGTATGTCATGGCAGTGACTTTAGCGAGCGCCGTGTGAATCTGAACTGAACCGCGGGTGCGAGCCAGGCGCAGAAGAGTCCGGACACCCATCGCTTTTCCTAACCATTTCGATTCATGGGAAAACTCCGGACACCCATGGATTTTCCCAGGCAAAGGGGCCAGGTCCAATTTAACCCAAAAGCACAGATGTCCATGTCTTTGTAGTGGCATAGTTATTTTGGCCACCTAATTGTAGGTGATATTCTCACCTCATCGATTAAGTGAGCAAAGCTATGAGAAGCAAAATACGTCGTACTTTTAGCCCTGAGTTTCGACTCGAATCAGCACAACTGGTGGTGGATCAGAACTACAGTATCCGGGAGGCTGCTGGCGGTTGGGGTCGGACATTCCACCATGGACAAGTGGTCTAGGCAGTTGCACCAGGAGCGCAACGGCGTAACGCCAACAAAAGTCCGGACACCCATCGATCTCATCAAAAGAAAAAAAGTCCAGACACCAAAGAAAAAAAGTCCAGACACCCATGTGCCCTGCGATCGGTAAATGGCATCATTTCATAGAATTCTGATCTTCCTTGCATTGCTGGCTGCCTCAGCCGCCGCCTGGGACATCGGCTACAGCTACAACGGCAACGCCAGCCTGGCCACGCTGACTTACCCATCAGGCCTGGCAGTAAGCTATACACCTAACGCCCTCGGCCAGCCCACCCAGGCAGGTTCATACGCAACCAGCGTGAGCTATTTTCCGAACGGCGCCATCAAGCAGTTCACCTATGGCAACGGCATTGTTCACACGCTGACGCAGAACACTCGCGGCCTGCCGGTCAGAAGCACCGATTGCACCCTCAGCGGCACCTGTGCCGCAGCCAATCGACGACTGGATCTGCAATACGCCTTTGATGGCCACGGCAACGTCACCGCCATTAATAGTTGGGGTCAGAGTAAAAACTCTGCGGTGAATTTGGATTTCTTTTCGCGATTTATGTGATGCTGCGACCGTCTGGTGAGTTGTTTTGATATTGTTGGAAACGGCTCTTTGAAAGTGTTGCTTATTGCTCACCCAAAGAGTGATCTGAGCAAGATTCCGAATCAGAATACAGGTTTCAAGTTTGGCGCGCGGTTACTACTGTGATATGAAATTGCCTCCGCCAAATGCTCGGTGGCGATTGAATCTGCGCCATCCATATCCGCCAGCGTGCGAGCCACTTTGAGAATGCGATGACAGGCTCTGGGGGACAGCGCGTGTTGATCGCTGGCTTGTTTGAATAGTTCCATGTCGGACGACTTCAACGCACAATACTTTTTCAAACCAGCATTGTCCAGTTGTGCGTTCACGCAACCGCGTAATTTGAGCTGC
>JAWXBM010000024.1:0-14697 GCA_034440115.1 Lysobacterales bacterium
CTTTGATTCAATTCGCATGCGGTGTGAAATGTTGGGGAAACAACTGGCAGAGAAACATGCGGCACGTTTGCCGGGCACGTTCACGACTCATACCCCGCGGATCAACCAGCAGATCCAGCCAGAGTCCAGCACTCATGGCCGACAAGCCACTGGTGATGGAATCTGCGTCCAAAGACTGATACTTGCCTTCCTCAATCAAGGCCTTCACCAGCTCGCTGAGCTTGCGGTCATAGCCCCGGTCGCGTTCGGCGCACAACTTGCGGTAGGTCGGACGCGATTTGGTTTCACTCCAGTAAGCAAACCACACAGCTATCTTGGTACGGTCACAAACTGCCGGACAAAAGTCTACGTTAACCAGTGCTTCCAACTGCTCCGCATGGCTTGGGCCTGCAGTGGCAAGCGCTTTTTCCCAGGCATCCTTGTATTCATCGGCTACCGACCTGAGGGTTTCAATCAACAAGCCCTGCTTTGATTGGAAATGCAGGTTGACAATGCCCTGGCTCAGATTGGCTTCACTCGCCACCGTGGCCACTGTGGTATCGGACAAGCCAAACTTGGCAATCGACTGAATTGTGGCCTGAATCAACTGTTGCCGGCGCGCTTCCTTGGAAGCTGTGCGCTTGCTGGTTGCAGACGATGCAATGACAGCGCTCAAGACTCGGGCCCGCTTTCACTGGATACTGAAATTAGTAACATTAACCTTTACCTCGTCTGACAGCCGCCGTGTGCCATCCACAAACGGTTTTTTTATTCTTGGCAGGGTACGCCAGTTTGAATAGAATGCGGATAGCCTTACTGGGCAACACTATAAGCGCTTAGCCATTCCATTGCAATGAATGAACAATCATTCATTTATCTGGACAGGCAAGGGTCGCTTGTGTCAACCTATACCGGCTCAAATTCACCAAGAGGTTTATATGCGTCGCTCACTGCAGCGTTCAAACGAACACTTTCGCCAGGCTTCTGCAGCCATGCCGATGGGTGTATCTTCCAACTTCCGTTACTGGGGCGACGACAAAACGCTCTATGCAGACCATGGCAAAGGCGCGCGCTTGTGGGACATTGATGGCAATGAATACATCGACTACCGGCTGGGTTACGGCCCCGCCATTCTGGGTTACGCCGACCCCCGTGTTGATGAGGCCGCTATCGAAGGCATGAAAGTAGGTGGTGTTTTCGCGCTGTCCACCGAACTGGAATACGACGTTGCCAGCCGGATTTCGCGCATGGTTCCGGCCGCAGAAATGGTGCGGTTTTCAAATTCCGGCACTGAAGCGGTGATGGCTGCATTGCGACTGGCAAAGGCCTTCACCCGCAAAGACTCACACATTATTGTTGAAGGCGGTTATCACGGCATCTTTGATTCGGTGTTGTGGTATGCCGATATCGAAGAGTGGGATGAATCCAAGGGTGGCCAGCCGAATGTCGAGGTTGAAAGTCACGGCGTACCGCAAATATTGAAAAAGCTCACGCATTTCACACCGCTGAATGATGCTGATTACCTGGAAGATCTGCTGAAAAGGCACCACCATGAAATCGGTGCCTTTCTGGTTGAACCCATCATGGGCAATTGCTGTTCCATTCAAGCCACTCGCGAGTACATGCAAGCCGCGCGCATGCTGTGTGAAAAATACCATGTCATCATGATCGTTGACGAAGTAAAAACCGGCTTCCGCGTGGCCCGCGGCGGCGTGCAGGAATTACTTGGCATAAAAGCCGACCTGTGCACCTTTGCCAAGGCGATGGGAAATGGTTATCCCATTTCGGCCGTTGCCGGACGCAAAGACATCATGATGCAGGTTGCCAACGGCGTGTCGCATGGCGGCACCTATACCTGTCACTCAGTTTCCCTCGCTGCAGCCAATCGCTGCCTGCAGATTCTCGATGAAACACCGGCACTGGAGAACATTGCCAAATATGGCAACGACTTGCGTGACGGCATGAGCAAAGTTCTGAGAGATCGCGGAATACGACATTGCTTTACCGGCCACGGCTCCATGAGCGGTTTGTTCTTCAATGCAGAAGCGCCGACCAATTACCGGGATTGGCTGAATTCCGATTACACTTTTTATGACACCATGGCTCCCAAATTGCACGACCTCGGTATATTGTGTGAGCCGGACTCACGCGAACCCTGGTTTGTTTGTGAGGCACACGAGCAGTCCTGTCTCACCCAAACGGTTGCAGCTTTTGAAAGCGCCGTGGATGAAACACTGGAAGAATTGAAAGATACAGATAGAGCCAAAGCTACAGCCTGATGGCAGCCTGAAGGAGATTCCCGCATTGAAGAAATATGATGCCATCGTGGTCGGTGCCGGCCATAACGGTCTGACCAACGCAGCTTACCTGGCCAAGGCCGGCATGAATGTCCTTATGGTTGAGAAGAACGACTGGATAGGCGGCGCTTCAGTCAGTCGCGAGTTGCACAAGGGCTGGATTTATTCCAACTGCTCTTATGTTTGCAGCCTGTTACGACCGGAAGTATTTCGCAGCCTGAACCTGCAGAAATATGGCCTGCAGATTGTGCCTTACGGTGGCAGTTGCACCATGGCACAGAACGGCGACATCCTCGGCAGTTATGTTGATGGCGACGTCGACCGCCGCGAAATGGCGCGTCACAGCCAACGCGATGCCGATGCTTCAGTGCGCTATAACCGCGACATCATGCGTCAGTGCCGCTTTATCCGTAAGTTCCTGTTGCGCATGGCGCCGGATCCAACCTCATTCAAGCTGCGTGACCTTAAGGAAATGTTCTACCTCAGCAAGGAATTCAACAAGCTGGGTGAAGACGTGATCTACGACATGATGCGTTTCTACACCATGAGCATCTCGGATTTCCTCGACGAGTATTTCGAAAGCCCGCTGATCAAGGGGGCCTATGCTGGCAGCGCCATTATCGGCAGTGCGCTCGGCCCGATGTCGCCCGGTACCGCTTATGTATTGCTGCATCATGCCATGGGCGAAGTGGATGGCAATATGGGTGCGTGGGGATTCGCGCGTGGTGGCATGGGTGCGGTGGCCAAGGCGATGGCTGGCTGCTTTGCGGATCACGGTGGCGAAACCATTTGCGGCTCAGGCGTGGAGCAGATCATCGTCAAAAACGGCAAGGTTACTGGTGTTGCGTTGGAAAACGGTGATGAGCACTACAGCGATGTAGTGGTCTCCAATATGACTTTCCCACGTACTTTCCTGGAATGCATGGACGAGAAAGACCTGTCACCTTCATTCCTTAAGAAAGTAAAACACTTCAAGATTCGCGGCTCCTCCGGCAAGTTGAATATCGCGCTGGATGGCCTGCCAAATTTCCCCGCTCTGAAAAACAACCCGGAACTGATCAAGGGCGATATGCATTTGATTGATTCCATGGAACGTCTGGAACGCGCTTACGATGATTGGAAGAACGGCATCTGGTCCCGGGACCCCTACATCGACATGCTGATTCCTTCACTCACTGATCCGACTATGGCACCGCCGGGCAAACATTTCATGTCGGTATTCGTGCAGTATGTCCCACCAAAAGTGAAGGGCAAGGACTGGACCGACGAGCAACGTGACCAGTTCGGACAGACCGTGATAAACCAGATCGAAGACTATTCCCCCGGCTTCAAGAAGCTGATCCTGCACGCCGAGGTGAGAACCCCGCGCGAGCTGGAAAACGAAGTGGGCCTGACCGAAGGCAATATTTTCCAGGGCGAACTGACCATGGATCAATTGATGTTCAACCGCCCTATCCCCGGCTTTGCACAATATCGCGGCCCGGTGAAAGGCTTGTATATGTGCGGCTCCTCAAACCATCCTGGCGGCGGCGTAATGGCAGCACCAGGCGCCAACGCGGCACGGGAAATTCTGTCCGACTTGCGACGAACCAATACCGTACCGGAGGGCTGGCTCGATGACTAATCAAATTAATAGCGTTGTTGTAGTTGGCGGCGGCCATAACGGCCTGGTGTGTGCGACTTACCTGGCCAAGGCCGGTAAGAAGGTCACCGTGCTGGAAGCTGCAAAGCAAGTTGGCGGCGCTTGCGTCACGCGTGAGTTCGCCCCGGATTTCCGGGTTTCTGCTGGCGCACATTTGTCTTATCTGCTGGATGCCGATATCCGCAAGGAATTGGGCCTGGATAGCCACGGTCTGAGCATGGCAGCCGAAAAGATCGGTAGTGTTGCACTGAGCCCGAATGGCCAGCACCTCTACTTTGAAGGCGAGAATGTCAGCGGCGAAGGCCTGAACGAACGCGACCTTCAAGGCATGAAAGAATACCGCCGCTTCATGGCCAAATTCGCCGGCATTATCGGCAAACTGCACAATCGCATTCCACCGCGCGTGGGTACCAAGGATCGCGGCGATCTGATTGACTTAGGCAAGCTGGCTCTCGAAATTCGCTTGATGGGCACCGATGATATGCGGGAGTTCCTGCGCATTGCCGCCATCAATATTTACGATGTGCTGCAGGAAAACTTTGATAACGAGTTGCTGAAAGGTGCGCTGGCACTGGATGCGGTACTCGGCACCAAGTCAGCACCACGTTCCAACAACAGCGTGTTCACCGCCCTGCACCGGATGAGTGGCAACAATGGCCATGGCGCTGGTGTACTTTCCATTCCCAGAGGCGGTATGGGTGCTATTGCTGATGCCCTGGCCGCAGCAGCCAAAAAAGCGGGCGCGGATATTCGTACCAACAGCCCGGTCAAGCGCATTCTGATGGACTTCGACAAGGTCAGTGGCGTGGAACTGGAAAACGGCGAGCAAATACTGGCCGATATCGTGGTTTCCAATGCAGATCCGAAAACCACTTTCCTCGATTTGCTCGGCGCCCGTAACATCGAGGCTGGTCTTGCCCATCGCATCAAGCATCTGCGCAGCAAGGGCAACACCGCCAAGTTGCATTTGGCTTTAAGCGATCTGCCCCACTTCAAGGGCCTGGATGCCTCCAAACTGGGGCAGCGATTACTGATTGCACCCAGTCAGGAGTATGTAGATCACGCCTTCAACCACTGCAAGTACGGTGAGTTTTCTGCCGAACCTGTGTTTGAGATCACCATCCCCAGCATTCACGACAGCAGCCTGGCACCGCCTGGGCAGCACGTGCTTTCAGCCGTGGTGCAATATGCCCCGCGTGACCTGAAGGAAGGCTGGAACAGCGGTAAGGCGGCCTTTACCGAAGTGGTGCTGAATACGCTGGAGCAGTACGCGCCAAATATTCGCTCCAAGGCCGTGGTCGCTGAGTTACTGACACCGGAAGATATCGAACAGCAGTTCCGCATCCATGGTGGGCACTGGCATCATGCTGAGATGGCCATGGACCAGTTCTTTATGCTGCGTCCGGTGCCATACGCTGCGCAGTACCACACGCCGGTTAACGGCCTGTATCTGTGCGGCGCGGGTAGCCATCCAGGTGGCGGTGTGATGGGCAGCGCAGGCCGCAACGCCGCTCGCGCTATCATCGGCAAATAGGCAAGGGATAAAAAACATGACCGAATCCGATATGCAAGCCCCGAATATGCAAGCCCCTGATATGCAGGCACGGGATCACTTCAAGCACCACGTCTATCCCAGCCCGTTTTATTCGCGGCAGAAAGAAGCTAACAAGCTGAAGGAATGGTCACGCTGGGCCGATTATTTGTCGGTGCCAGCCTATTACGATGCTTCACTGGAATACTTTGCTGGCCGCAACAGCTGTGCTGTGTTTGATCTGACTCCCATGATCAAACACCGCGTCAGTGGCCCGGATGCTCTGCCCTACCTCAATCGCCTGGTCACGCGCGATGTCACCAAGTTGAAGCCAGGCCGCGTGGGTTACGCAGTATGGTGCAACGAAGGTGGACAGGTGATTGACGACGGCACCATTTTCCACCTGCCCGAAGGCGGCACTTATCGCGTCTGCTCACAAGAACGCCAGCTGGACTGGTTCCTGACCTGCGCCGATGGCTTTGAGGTGGAAGTCGTGGACGAAACCCATGAAGTTGCGGGTCTGGCATTGCAAGGCCCCACCAGCTGCGCCGTGCTGAAAGAGATGGGTTTGACCGGTATCGAAGATCTCACCCCCTTTGGCCTGCGGAATTTCGACTTCCAGGGCACCACGCTGGAAGTCTCGCGTACCGGCTACACCGGCGATTTGGGTTATGAATTGTGGATCGCTCCCTCGCATGCAGAAGCCCTGTGGGACGCCTTGTTCGAAGCCGGTAAGCTTCGCGGCATCTGGGCCATGGGCAGCGAAGCCCTGGAAATGTTGCGTGTAGAAGCGGGCTTTATCCTCGCTGGCGTGGACTTTCTTCCGGCGCAGGAAGCGGTTCGCCCTAGCCACACCCGTTCGCCTTTTGAATTGGGGCTGGAATGGCTGGTGGACTTCAACAAGCCGGTGTTCAATGGCCGCAGCGCTTTACTCAAAGAAAAACAACAGGGTTCGCGTTATCGCTTGGTAAAACTGGATATCGAAGGCAATAAGGTTGCCCACGATTCCTATGTTTATACCAAGGACAAGAAATACGCCGGCACCATCACTTCATCAATGTGGTCGCCTTCCGCCAAGGCCAGTATTGCCCTGGCCTCGCTGGACATGCCGCATGGCAAGCCCGGTGAAGAACTGCTGGTGGAGATTTACTACAAGCGTGAGCTGAAGTGGAGCCGCGTGATGGCACCCTGCCGCGTGGTCGAGAACGTATTCTGGGATCCACCGCGTAAGCGGCAAACACCCGCGGCCGATTTTTAAGCTTGGTAGTGGTGGGGTCAGAATTATTCTGACCCCAAAATTATGTCTTCACATCGCCTAGAGCCATTACTACGCCCCCGCTCCATCGCGGTGCTGGGTGCCAGTGAGCGCGCAGGCACGGTGGGCAGCCAAGTCATTCTGAATCTGCAGATCGGCGGGTTTGCAGGCCCAATCTACGCCGTTAATCCCACTCGGGATTCGGTCCACGGACTGCCCTGCTTTAAAAGCCTGGCTGATTTGCCTGAAACGGTCGAACAGGTAATTTTTGCCCTGGCTGATACCCGTGTTGAAGCGGCGCTGGAGAATGTCATCGCACACGGCGCCAAATCGGCCGTGATGTTTTCCACTCTCGTGCTGGAAGATGACACGATCCCCTTCCTGCGCGAACGAATTGCACAACGGGTGCGAGAATCCGGACTGCTGCTGGCCGGTGCCAACGGCATGGGCTTTTACAATCTCCATGACGGTGTATGGGCTTGCGGGTTTGATACCCGGCACAATCATCCGCGCGGCGGCAACGTCACCCTGATCAGCCATTCCGGTTCCGGCATGTCCGGCATCATGGATTGCGAAGAACGTATCGATTTCAATCTGGCGGTTTCCACCGGCCAGGAACTCAGTGTGCGCATGGATGATTACATGGACTACGCCATCGAGCGCATGAACACGCGCGCGATTGGGCTGTTCATGGAAACCGCGCGTAACCCGGAAGGTTTGAAGGCCGTGCTGGAAAAAGCCGCTGTGCGCGGTATCCCGGTGGTTGCTCTGAAAGTAGGCCGTACCGAATTGGCCGCGCGCCTGACGGTTTCCCATTCTGGCGCTTTGGCCGGCATCGATGCGGCTTACCAGGCGCTGTTCGATCGCTATGGCGTGCAACGCGTAGAGGATATGGACGAACTGGCCACCGCTTTGATCATGTTTGCCCAGCCTCATCCGGTAGCGGCAGGCGGATTGGTCGGCCTGCACGATTCCGGCGGTGAGCGGCAATTGCTGATCGACCTGGCGGATCGCACTGGAGTTGACCTGACCGAAATTTCTGCCAAGACCACGCAACAACTGGAAGATCTGCTCGACCCCGGACTGCCCGCAGTCAATCCACTGGATGCCTGGAGCACCGGCGGCCCGGACTACCACCTGGTTATGGGCAAATGTTTTGCCGCATTGATGGCCGATCCGCAGGCCGCGCTGGGAGCCGTGGTGCATGATCGTGCTCCGCACGGTGCCGTGTACGAAGATTACATCGACTATATGCGCGCCGGTCATACGGCTTCCGGCAAGCCGGTTTTTTTAGTGGCCAATCGCCAGGGTACCGGCTCCGATCCGCAGGTGCAGCAAATCACCCGCGAGGGTTTTCCCATCCTCGATGGGCTGCGATCATTCCTGGTGGGAACACGTTGCCTGCTGGCCTTTCGCGATTTTCAGGCGCAGATTGCCCAGCATGGATTGCCCACCAAAAACGTCGAGCTTTCCGCAGAGGAAAAACTCGCAGCCCAGCGCTGGACAGCAAGGCTCAGCCAAGGCGAAACTCTGGACGAATTTGACAGCCTGCGCTTGCTGGAGGATTTCGGACTGCCGGTAAGCCCATCCCGCATGGCCAATAATGAAGTGGAAGTCCTGGCTGCCGCTGAGCAACTGGGCTATCCGCTGGCGCTGAAGTCTGCTCAGGCCGGCCTGTTGCACAAGAGCGACCAGGGTGGCGTGTTGCTGAATATTGCCGATGCCGACGCTGTGCGTACAGCCTATCGCGAGTTGGAGCAACGTCTGGGGCCCAAGGCACTGCTTTCGCCCATGGCTGCGCCGGGCGTGGAAATGGTATTGGGCGTGGTGCGCGATGAGCAGTTCGGCCCGCTGGTGCTGCTGGGTTTTGGTGGCATCTACGTAGAAACCCTGAAAGACGTGGCTTTTGCTTTACCGCCCTTCAGCGCTGCCACTGCCCGTAAGCTGGTGGATACACTGCAACTGCGCCCCTTATTGGATGAAGCACGTGGCAGGCCAGCGGTTAATATTGACGCCTACTGCCAAGCCGCTGCAAAGTTGTCGCGCTTGGCTGCCAGCCTGGGCGATGTGATCAGTGAAATTGATATCAACCCACTGATACTCGGCCCGCAAGGTTGCGTGGCAGTGGATGCGCTGGTATCTGGTCATTGCCAGGCATAGCATGAACCAGACCAGGCATGAAATTGAGCACTATCAGCTAAGCTGAAGTATGCAGCGGCTTAATACCCAAACAAAGGAACCATTATGGATCTCGCAGCACTCGAACAATACGACCTGTCCTGCTGGCAGAAAACCGCAGGCAAGGAACGTCAATGCATCGAAACCCGCCTGTTTATCGACGGCGAATTTATCGATGCCGCTGCAGGCGGACGCTTTACCACCAGCAACCCCGCTAACGGCGAAGTGCTGGCAGAAATGTCTGCCGGTACGGAGAAGGATATCGACCGCGCTGTGGCTGCCGCGCGCAAGGCTTTCAAGTCCGGTGTATGGTCGCAGATGGCGCCACGCGACCGCATGGAAGTACTGTATCGCTTTGCACAACTGATCGACCAGAACGCCGAGCAACTGGCGGTGCTGGAAACCCTGGATATGGGCAAACCCATCGGTGACGTAATCACTCAAGACCTGCCCGCAGTGATTTCCACCCTACAGTTTATGGCGGAATGCATCGACAAGATCGACGGCTCGGTAACCAGTACCGATAAGGATGCGGTCCACCTGGTATTGCGCGAGCCACTGGGCGTAGTCGGTTGCATTTCACCGTGGAATTACCCGCTGCTTATGGCCACCTGGAAAATCGCTCCCGCTTTGGCCGCAGGTAACACCGTGGTATTGAAACCCGCCGAGCAGTCGCCCATGAGCGCCTTGCATCTGGCGCGTTTGTTTATGGAAGCCGGGGGCCCATCCGGAGTATTCAACGTGGTGAATGGTTTGGGCGAAGTTGCTGGCAAGGCTTTGGCACTGCACAACGATGTGGCCAAAATCAGTTTCACCGGTTCAACTGAGGTGGGCAAGCTGATCCTGCAATACGCCGGCCAATCCAACATGAAACGCGTAGGGCTGGAGTGTGGCGGTAAGTCGCCACAGATTTTCATGGCCGACTTGCCCGACCTCGGAAATGCGGTTTCAGCCGCCTATAACGGCATTTTTGCCAATATGGGCGAGGTCTGTAGCGCCGGTTCCCGCCTGCTGGTTGAACGTCCGGTTTATAACGAATTCATCGAACGCTTTATTGCCGAAGGGCAGCATGCTTATGCTCCGGGCGATCCTTTGGACCCGGAAACCAATATGGGCCCGCTGGTGGATAGAGAGTCACAACAACGCGTGCTGGGCATGATTGAAAACGGAAAGAAAGAAGGCGCCACCCTGCATTTCGGCGGCAACGCGCCGGAAGGCATGGCCGAGCATCTATCTGAGGGCGCTTACGTCAACCCCACCCTGTTTGGCGATGTCAGCAATAACATGAGCATTGCCCGCAATGAAATTTTCGGTCCAGTGGCCAGCGTAATTCCCTTCGATGGCGCGGCAGAGGCCATCAGCATTGCCAACGACACGATTTATGGCCTGGCAGCCGGTATCTGGACCCGCGATATCAACCAGGCTTTCCGTCTGGTGAAAAATATCGAAGCCGGTGTGGTGTGGATCAACAGCTATGAAGACGGCGACATGACCCAGCCCTTTGGCGGCTACAAGCAATCCGGCCAGGCGCGCGACAAGTGCATGGACAGCGTCAAGAGTTATATGCAATCCAAATCAGCCTGGTTCCGGTTAGCAGAAGAATAAACATGCCGGCCAAGGCACAAGTTCTTTACGTTACCGAAGGCCCGCTGGCCTGGTTGAAACTGAATCGGCCGGACAAGCTGAATGCGGTTGGCCGGGAGATGATCGCTGACCTTAACGCAGCCCTTGATAAAGCCGAAGCAAATGAGCAAGTGCGGGTGATCCTGGTCGAAGGCGCCGGACGGGCATTTTCGGCCGGTTTCGATCTGGATATGGGCGTTGGGGATGAGCTGGAGCATGCCACGCCAGAGCAGTTGCGCACCATCTTGCGGCGCGAGTTGCGCAATGATTTCGACATCATCATGCGCTTTTGGGACTGCCCCAAGATCACGATTGCCGCAGTGCACGGTTATTGCCTGGGCAGCGCCATGGAAATCGCCCTGGCCTGCGATTTGACCTTAGCCTCAGATGATTGCCGCTTTGGCGCGCCGGAGGTACAGTTTGGCAGTGGTATTGTCGCCCTGCTGCTGCCGTGGTTCTGCGGCCCCAAGCGCGCCAAGGAATTGCTACTCACAGGAACTGATAAAGTGACAGCCACTCAAGCCGAAGCCTGGGGGCTGGTGAATCGTGTGGTTGATGCTGCAGAATTACACAATGCTGCCCGCGAGCTGGCCCTTTCCATCGCGCAGAACGACCAACTGGCGGTGCGCCTGACCAAGCAGGCCATCAATTGCGGCTTTGACACGGCTGGCATGCGCAAGGCCTTGCTGGACGCGCTGGAACTGGACGTGGAAATCGAAAGCACGGAAACTCCAGAGTCAAAGATTTTCAACGAAATGATGGAGCGGGACGGTGTTCGCGCTGCAATTGCATGGCGCAAGTCCCAATTTGGCTGAAACCCGACGGTTTGAATCGGGCCGAATTCCAGGCAATCCATCATCGACACACAAACAAGTAAAACCAGGGAGTTAACATGGCGGTAGCAGGCAACGACAAAGAACTGCAGGAATACCTGAAGCAATATCCGGATACCCAGTACATGGAACTGATGGTGGCCGACATGAACGGCATATTGCGTGGTAAGCGGGCACCTTTGCAGGATTTGACCAAAGCCTTCAAGAACGGTGTGAATTTCTGCGCCGCGACCGTTTCACTGGACCCACTGGGCGCCACCTTTGAAAACGTACCTTTTGGCGGTATGGATGGCGATCCGGATGTGCGTGCGCGCATTGTCCCAGGTAGTCTGGCACAAGTTCCCTGGGCTGCCCTGCCCACCGGACAAGCCATGCTGGAGCTCAGCGAACTGGATGGAACTTCCTATTACCTCGACGCCCGTGAAGTGCTGAAGCGCGCGCTGCAGCCGCTCAAGGATCTCGGCTTGAAACCGGTGATGGCCACCGAGCTGGAGTTCTATCTGGTGGAGCACGATGGCGAGAAATTCACTCCCCGATTTCCAAGGATGCCGGGATCCAACCTGCCGCAGAGAGGCCCGCAATACGCTTTGCTGGATGATCTCAGCGACGTGGACGATTTCCTCGCCACCATCCATAATTTCTGCAAAATCCAGAATGTGCCCGCGGGAGCCGCCTTATCGGAGTTTTCGCCCGGTCAGTTTGAAATTAACCTGCAGCATGTCGACGACCCGTTGCGTGCCTGTGAACATGCCCTGTTACTGAAACGCATCGTCAAAGCGGCCGCGCGCCAGCACGGCATGGATGCGACCTTTATGGCCAAACCGTTCCAGGGTATTCCGGGATCAGGCTTACATATTCATGTCAGCTTGTTGGACCAGGACGGCAAGAACGTGTTCGCGGGCGAATCAAAAGATGGTGCTTTCTCGGATACTTTGCGTCATGCCATCGGCGGCCTGGCGCAACTGATGCCGCAAAGCATGGCCTTGTTTGCACCCAACGCAAATTCATACAAACGTTTTCAGTTGGGCGTATTCGCCCCTGTGGATGCCAACTGGGGCTTCAATCATCGCGCCGTGTCGCTGCGCATTCCCTTGTCGGGGCCCATCAACACGCGCGTTGAACATCGGGTTTCCGGTGCCGATGCCAACCCCTATCTGGTGACTGCGGCGCTGATGGCTGGCCTGCATTATGGCATCACGAACAAGTGTGAGCCCGGCCAAATGATCAAGCCCCGGGAAGTGGTAGAAGAGAAAGTCAGCTTGCCCATACGCTGGCCGCGAGCGCTGGACAAATTTGCCTCCGGCGCCATATTGCCGGATTACCTGGGCCAGCGCTTTTGTGAAGTTTTCGTGGCCTGCCGCAGGGAAGAGGAAGATCGATTCCATTCGGAAGTCACCAACAGCGACTACGACTGGTATTTGCGCAGCGCCTGAGGAGAATGAAGCAATGGCCCAAGCCGTACCAAACCAATTCAAAGCCTTTCGCATTCATGACGACGAGCAAGGCTATCGCGCCATGGTCGAAACGATTTCCGTGGCTGACCAGAATGCAGGCGATGTGGTGATCAAGGCGGCCTGGTCGGGGATTAACTTCAAGGATGCACTGGCCGCAACGGGCAAAGGCAAAATTCTGCGCACGTTTCCGATGTCGGGTGGAATTGATGTGGCGGGAACGGTGGTCGAATCATCATCAGACCGCTTCAAACCCGGTGATCCGATATTGGTTACGGGCTCCGGTCTTTCCGAAACCCGCGATGGTGGTTTTGCCGAATATCTGCGGCTGGACAGCAACTGGATCATTCCCCTGCCCACTGGATTGTCAGCTCGCGAGGCTATGACCATCGGCACCGCTGGTTTTACCGCTGCGCTTTCTTTGCACCGCATGGAACTGGCAGGACAATCACCTGATCAAGGCCCGGTGCTGGTGACCGGTGCTACCGGCGGCGTGGGCAGCATTGCCATCGACATCCTTGCCAGTGCAGGCTACGAAGTACACGCGGTGTCGGGCAAACCCGAGCAGTATGATTACCTGAAGGGACTGGGTGCCAGCGAGTGCATTTCCCGTGAAGAGGTGATGGGTTCCGGCAAACCGCTGGACAGCGCCCGCTGGGCCGGTTGCATCGACAGCGTCGGCGGCGACATGCTGGCCAGCATCTGCACCCAGGTGAAACCCTGGGGCAATATCGCCGCCTGCGGTTTGGCAGGTGGCATCAAGCTGAATACCACGGTGATGCCTTTCATCATTCGCGGCGTCAGCCTGATCGGCATTGACTCCCCAACTTGCCCATATGCGATTCGCGAAATCATCTGGAACAAACTGGCGGGTGACTGGAAACCGCGTCATCTCGATGCGATTGCCACCAAAGAAGTCGGCCTGGACGGAATCGCTGGTGTGTTGGACGGCATGCTGGCAGGCGGCTCAGTGGGGCGTACGCTGGTTAAACTTTGGGATTAGAGGCCTTTCTCCTTGCGCCCGCAGGGGGCGCGATGCGATGCGTGCGCCTTGATCATCTATCCTAGGACAGTAGTGTCCTAACGTTAATCGAGCAAAACCAAATGGTTTATTGAATGGTCGTCGATTTCGTCGTTCACGACGGATGTGAGCAAACGATCTAACGGCATTCTTTCGAACATCGTGAGACTCAATATCTGTAGCATTTTGTAAAGCGAAGCGAAGATCTTTAACCGCTTTCTGACGATGGTCACCAGGACGAAAACTGCAACGGCGATGCAGATTTATGACTTGGCTGCCGCTACTCTCTGAACAATAAGCCCTCAACCGCCAACTGATCATCCATCTTTTCTCCCATCCAGCGGCTTTGCGACGATTTCGGGGTGATTCGAATACCCCGATTCTGGTTCAGTTTGAACAGCTCGTCGGCGTTCCCGCGGGAACGTCCACATGAAGAATTGGGAATCAGATTGCCGTTTTGGTTGCTGAACTGCACTTCGCCGCTGGCTAATTTCAGCAAGCCAAAACCGCCTTCATGCACCAGGTGATGATGACGGCTGCACAACAGAATCAGGTTTTCCATGCAGGTTTCACCACCATCGACCCAGTGGTGAATGTGGTGTGCATCGACAAAGTGGCTGGCAGTGCACCCAGGAAAACGGCAACCGCCATCGCGTCTTTGCAGTGCGCGCCGAATGGAGGGTGCGATCGCGCGGGATTTACGACCGGTGCTCAAAGGCTGGCCGTCGTGTTTATCGAGCCATTGCACCACTGCAGAATCGCAACTGATACGCCGTGTGGTTTCAGCGCATATTTTGCCACCTGATTCGATCTCAGCTTCAGCACCCGTTCCATCCTGTTTGAGTGTTTCCATATCGGTGTGGATATGTACCAGGTATTTCTCCGAA
>JAWXBM010000025.1:0-88236 GCA_034440115.1 Lysobacterales bacterium
AACAGTGGTCGTCGCGTATTACCTTTCTGCTGGCCGCCATCGGTGCAGCCATTGGCCTGGGTAACATCTGGAAGTTTCCTTACATCACTGGCGAAAACGGCGGCAGCGCCTTCGTGTTGGTTTACCTGTTGTGCATCACGTTTGTAGCAATCCCGATTCTGATTGCTGAAATCATGCTGGGCAGGCGAGGACAACAAAGTCCACCCCATGCCGTTGCCATCGTTGCTCGCGAAGAGGGACGTTTCAAGGGCTGGTCGATCATCGGTTGGCTGGGTGTGCTGTCGGCTTATTTGATCATGACCTATTACAGCGTCATCGCCGGCTGGGCCATGTCGTACATGTTCAAAGCAGGAGCTGGGAATTTCTCTGGTCAGGATGCCGAACGTGTAGGCGCTGAATTCGATGCGCTGTTGGCCGATCCTGTTCAACTCACGATATGGCATGCCATTTTCATGGCGATCACGCTGGTGATTCTGGTGCGTGGTTTGCGCGGCGGTGTTGAGAGCGCGATGAAACTGCTGATGCCTGCGCTGTTTTTGCTGTTGCTGGCCATGGTGGGTTACGCTGCAGTGGAGGGTGACATGAAGGCAGGTTTACACTTCATGTTTGATTTCGACTTATCGGCCATTAACGGCCGGGTTGTGTTGATGGCTATTGGCCATGCTTTTTTCTCCATTGGTGTGGCCATGGGCCTGATGATGGGTTTCGGCGCTTATCTCGGCAAGGATATTTCCATTGCCAAGTCCGCACTGATTATCTCCGCCATGGATACGCTGGTTGCCTTGCTGGCAGGTATTGCAATTTTCCCCATCGTATTTGCCAACGGGCTTGATCCGGCCCAAGGTCCTGGTCTGATTTTTGTTACCTTGCCTATCGCCTTCGGTAACATGACCGGCGGGCTCATTTTTGGCACGCTGTTTTTCATTCTGCTGTTTTTTGCAGCATTGACTTCAGCCATTGGTGCCCTCGAGCCGGTTGTAGCATGGGTAGAAGAGCACCGCGGTATCAATCGCGCGGGTGCAGCCATCATTACCTGCGGCTCTGCATTTGTGCTGGGTATGGGTACTGTGTTTTCCTTCAACCTGTGGGCAGATTGGCACCCGCTGGGCTTCATAGAACGCTTCTCAGAAACCGGCTTCTTTGACCTGCTCGACTACCTCACGGCCAATATCATGATGCCGCTCGGGGGAATGTTACTGGCCTTGTTCGTCGGCTGGCGGGTTTCGCCACAGGCGGTGGCCGAGCATGTGAATATACAGAATCCACTGTTCTTCAAGATTTGGTTCTGGCTGTTGCGCTGGGTGGTACCGATTTCCATTGCTGGAATATTTATCTCCAATCTTTGAATAATTGCGATCAACCCACTGAGGAAAAGCCCAGTATTTTTGTAATTGGTGGCAGAAAATAAAAACAAGAAGGCGAATATACATCCGATTAGCCATAAGGCAGCCAAAGCCTTATAGCTACATCGAATACTCTTTGAACTGATAAGGTCACTGCAGCGGCCTAGCGCCGAGTTCAGTAATGTAGCGATCCACCTTGGTTTCCAACACCGGCAATGGCTTGGCACCATCCGATAAAACCACATTGTGGTATTCGCGAATGTCGAACCGGTCGCCCAGGGCAGCTTCCGCTTTGTGACGTAACTCCCACTGCTTTTCATAACCCAGCCGATAGGCCAGAGCCTGGGCCGGGATGCTGGTGGAGTAGCGCAAGGTTTCAGAATCGATTTCTGAATCCGACTGGATCACGTATTGGCGCATGTAATCGCGTGCATCCTGCAAAGTCCAGCCCAAAGCATTCATGCCGGTATCGACCACCAGGCGCGAGGCCAGGAACATTTCGCCGATATAGCGGCCGTACAGTTCCATTGGACTTTCATACATGCCCATCTCGATTGCCAGGCTGGCGGCATACTCGGCCCAGCCTTCGGTAAAGGCAGCCACCGAATATTTCTTGCGGAAATCCTGCAGCGCTTCGTTTTCATCTTGGGTTGCTATATGAAAGTGATGACCGGGCAACAGCTCGTGATCGATCAGCGAACCGGCCCAGACCATGCTGCGGGTGGGAAGATCTGAAGCGTTGTAGTTGTAATAGCCGGTCGGGTCATCCGGGCTGGGCGGATTGTAATAGCCGTAAGTCATGCCCGCTTCCGAGGCCCGCGGCAGGCGGCGTACACCGCAGGCTGCCTTGGGTTGACTCTTGAAATATTCGTTCAGTTTCGGTTCGATGCGATGGATGTAATCCATGAATCGATCCTCTACTTCTTCCGGTGATTGGGCGATGAAGGCGGGGTCGGCCTGGATTTTGAGAATGAATTCCTCTGAAGTGCCTTCAAATCCGAGTTCATTCCGAATAGCTGCCATGCGGGCGGATATGTCAGCCACGGCATCGAGGCCGCGATCATGAATTTCTTCTGGAGTCAGATTGAGCGTGGTTTGCCGTCTTGAATTCTTCTTGTTGTTCCGCAGACAATGCCGACAGGCGGGAGTCAGCTGGAACCAATGCAGCTGGCAATGCGCTGCTCAAGCCCTGCCAGGTAGCCCGGGTGGACGGCAAAGCTGGCTTCGGTAGATAGATGCCCCGTTCAACCTGGCCATCGACCTTCAGGATCAATTGATCAATCATGTCGGCCATCTCGTTCACCAACATGATGTAGTGCTCGGCAGCGGCTGGGTTGGTGATCTGCTGGGCGGCCAGTGCCCGTTTGGCGAATTGGAAATTGTAAGGAGCAAGGTAGGCGGTGATATCGAAGCTCAGCCAGAAATCATCGTCGTTGGCACCGTTTTCTTCCAGTTGCAGGGCCAGAATTTCGTAAGTGATCAGATCATCGTCGCTAAGTTGTTGCGAGTCGATCTGCAGCAGTTCGTTTCTAAAACGAGCCTGTTTGGCCAGACCAGCGTGATACTGCCCGAGAGTGAGGTCTTCGAACTTGTCTATAGGCAAGCCTTACTGCAAGCGAAAATAGGTACTGTCCGCTACCGTTGAATCCCAAACTTTATCTGCCAGTGCCCGTAGCGCCGATGTCGCTTCCGCACTCGTAATTACCGCTTCAGTTTCTATAGAAGCAGGCCCTGCTGCAGCTACGTTTGGCTCATCATTCTGGGAATTCAGGCAGTCTCCCTGGCCAACTGATCTGGGTTTGAGGAGTGTTGAATCGAATGATATGGCAACATTCAGGTTAGACTTGTTACTCTGGAACGTAACTCTGTAAACGGGTAAAAAACAACAATGAACCTGGCAAACCAGATTGACCACAATCCCATGACCCGCTATCAAATGCGGGCCATTGCCGTTTGTATGCTGATCAATATGCTCGATGGCTTTGACGTTCTGGTTGTTGCCTTCACTGCAGCGTCGATTGCTGCGGATTGGGATCTGTCAGCAACAGCGATCGGCTCGTTATTGAGCGCCGGACTGGTTGGCATGACGGTAGGTTCATTGGTTTTGGGGCCGTTGGCTGATCGATTTGGTCGTCGTCCTTTGGTATTGGTCTGTCTGGTGGTTATGACGGTGGGTATGCTGCTTTCCGCCTTTACCGAAAACGTTGAACAGCTCACGGCAACCCGTTTGCTGACCGGCTTGGGCATCGGTGGAATGCTCCCCAGCCTCAATACCATAGTTGCTGAGTACTCCTCGCTGCGCTGGCGCAGTTTTTCCGTAAGCATTCTGCAGGCCGGATACCCGGTAGGCGCAACCTTGGGAGGCTTGATCGCGGCAATTGTCATTTCGCAATATGGCTGGAGGTCCGTTTATGCTCTCGCTGGGTTGGCTTCGGCGCTGATGGTTTTGGTGGTGTGGCGAGCATTGCCCGAATCACTGGATTACCTTGCTTCGCGTCAGCCACTAAACGCCCTGGATAAAATCAACGATTTGCTCAGGAAGCTGGGGCGCGAGTCCATAAGTGCGCTGCCCGAATTGGCCAACAGGGATGGCAAGAAAAAGTCCGGCTACGCCGACATGCTGGCTACTCCAGGCTTATGGAAAACCAGCCTGTTGCTCAGCCTGGCTTTCTTCATTGTCATGTTCAGTTTTTACTTTGTTCTGAGCTGGACCCCGAAAATACTGGTTGATGCTGGCATGTCCACCAGCCAGGGCATATCGGGGGGTGTGTTGCTGAACATGGGTGGAATTGTGGGCTCGCTGTTGCTGGGCTATGTTTCATCACGTTTGGATATCAGTAAATTAATTGCGGTTTATATGGTGCTCTCCGCGGCTTTAATGGCAGTGTTCGCAAACGTTTCAAGCTTTGATATCACCCTGCAGATGCTTGCGTTGGCGCTCGGTTTCTTTATTTTTGGCTCGATGGTCGGCCTGTATGCCCTGGCACCTCATTTATATCCGGTGCAAAGCCGATCAGCAGGGCTCAGCATTGCCATTGGCATTGGGCGAATCGGTGGGGTTACCTCACCCTTGCTGGCCGGCTATCTGTTTGACCATGGCTGGGCACAAGCTGACGGCTTCATTATGTTTGCGATTCCGTTGTTGCTTGCGGCTGTGGTGGTTATTGCCTTGAAAGCCAAGCCAGTAAAGACGCCATGACGGCGTAAGAAAAACGGTCGGGATGAGGTAAGTAAGTAGCCACCATCATGCCATACTTGCCTACAGGTACGTGGGTAAGGGGCGTAAGCAGGAACGGAAGCTTTGATCCGGCATCCATTTCACGTCGTCATTCCGGGCTTGACCGTTATCACCGTCATGCCGGACTTGATCCGGCATCCATTTCACGTCGTCATTCCGGGCTTGATCCGGAATCCATAATCATCGTGCGATGGGCCCCGGCTCGGAGGCCGGGGTGACGTAAGAAAAGCGCCCGGGGTGACGTACCAAAAGCGCCCGGGGTGACGTACCAAAAGCACCCGGGGTGACGTACCAAAAGCACCCGGGATGACGTAAGAAAGTAGCAATCGTCATGCCGGACTAAGCGTTACTCATACCGCATTGGTTTTTCAGAAATGCTTCCATGTATTCGAACATGACTTTGTGTTGGCGGTAGTACCAGGGCAAGCTGTGTGGCATATCCGGGATCAGCTCAAACTGCGCTGGTACTTTATCCTTAACCGCCTTGTAGAAGTTCTCGGCATGCCAGGAAGGTGTGCGCACATCGCGATCGCCCACGAACAACAGCACCGGGATGTTGGCCTGGTCGACATTTTTCATCGGGTCCATGCCAGTAACCGTGCGGCCTTGTAACAGACGCTGCAGTCGGTTTTCACTCCAGTTGTTACCCAATTTCGTCAGGTCAGCAACGGGCGCACCGGCAATGGCACATTGGTAGGGGCTGTTGGGCCGCACCACGGCAGCCACAGCGGCAAATCCCCCGTACGAATAACCGAATATGACCAGCTTATCAGCGTCGGCGATACCTTGTTCTATCAGCCACTTGGCGCCGTCATCTTTGTCGTTCTGCATTTTCTGGCCCCATTCTTTGTCGCCAGCCAGCCACAACTCCCTTCCGAGGCCAGCACTGCCACGATACTGCGGGCGTAAAACGGCAAAGCCGCGTGAAGTAAGGAACTGCACAAAACCGGCACCATCCCAACCCATATAGTCTCGCGCCCAAGGTCCACCATGTGGATGGATGACGGTGGGCAGTGGGCCGTCTTCTTTACTCCAGCCTGCAGGCAAATCCAGGATTCCCTGAATCTTCAAGCCATCTCTGGCGGTGTATGATATCCACTTCTGTTCACCGAGATCGGCACTGTCGATCCAGGGCATCTGGCTGCCCAGATTCGTCACGGATTTGCGATCAGTCAACAGGTGGTAGGCAGTGGGGCTTTGTGCGCTGGAAGTGGTGAACAGCACTTTGGAAAGCCCGTTGTTGTAGTCAGTAATGTTTACCATCTTGCCGGGAAAGGCTTGTTTCAGTCCTTCATGAATGGAACGCATGTCGGAATCGACATAGGTCGCTTCTCTGGAAGGGCCATCGACAGTGAAACCCAGCAATACATTGAAGTTGCTTTCCTGGTTACCAAAAATCAGGCTGCCTATGGAGTACTGTGGGTGTGCAACCAACTGTTCAGCGTCAAACTTGCGGGTTTTGGGGTCATACAACCACGCCTGTACCAAGTCCGAAAACTTGTCGGTGAGAATGTAGTACTTGCCGGTAGCGTCATCGACACCCGCAACCACCATGGAATAACGTTCGTGCAGTAGCGTGGTGAGCGCATCATGCACTTCGAAATCACCGGTCTGCTCATTGAGAATAAGCACCCGCTGCTCATAGTCGTTATTGCCAACGGATACTAATTCGGTGCGGATTAGCAATTTGCCGTCGCGCGGATGGAACAAAGCAGGTTGCTCCGATCGGCCGCCCCGCATCAGCAATTCTGTATCACCATTTTCCAGATTGTAGAGAAAGTAGTCGGCCTGGAAATTAAGGCCATCAAGACGTTGAATGATTACCTTCTTTGGCTCCAACGGCAGGGTGTTCACCAAAGAGGCGCTGCCGGCTATTTCCAGGCATTGTTCCGTTTGTTCGCTGACACCAAATTTTCTTGAACTGCCATCGGTAAAGGCTTCCTTGAAGTCCGTTTGTTTACCATCGGTTAAATAGACCTTGTTGATAAAGGTGGCAGTAGAACCAATCGTCTTGCCTTCACCGCAGCCGGCTAAAGACCCGGTCCATTCCTGACGGGCAGCAACCAGAAAGCGGTCAGCCTTCAGGGCATTGGTACCGATAAACTTCATCTTGTCACCACTGGGGGTGACAACAGGACCTTTGTCCATGTTTTCGAGGTCCCAGGTGGCCAGGGCAGTGTCTGTATTGTTGCTGCCAGGCGCGGCTACCAGTGCGGCAAGCTGTTTGCCATCTGCGCTCATCGATACAGAAGCGATGGCCGGTAATCGCGATAACGAGTCTATAGGTATGGGGCTGGCGGAGGCGGCTGTTGTGGCCAAAGCCGGGGCAAGCGCCAGAGTCAAAGCCAACATGCGTGTGGTGATTTTTAAAAGCATGGAAAGATTCTCTTAGCTGCGGAATTAAACACCAGCGGTAATAATACTACCTTAAGGCTCGTGAATATCTTGTGAGAATTTTTACTCTGCAAAAAAACAAGCGGCGCTGAAGCGCCGCTTGTGGTCTTACGCGGCAGAGCGAACTATCAAAAGCGGAAGTTGACTCGTGCAAAGATGCGGCGACCCAACAGGTCGTACTGGCTGGCAGACACCGGCACGTTACCACGTGGGGTGCTGTATCCAGAACCGGTAGAAACCAGGTCAGGTGCCTCGTCCAGCACGTTGTTCACGCCCAGCAATACGTCCCACTTGTCTTGCTGATAGAACACAGACAGGTTGTGATAGAGCACTGCGTCCATGGTGATATCGCGACGGGCATTGGGATAGCCAAAATAGGTAAATATCTCGTTGGCGACGTCCTTGCTGTCGGTTTCTGAAACATATTGCATGAACCAGGTTACCCGCCAATCGTTCTTGTTCCAGTAGCTGCGGATATTGGCGACGTTTTCCGGGCTGCCGATTTGGCCAGCGAAATCAGTTTCATCAAAACCTGAAGTTTGACCCAGGTCAAACAACTGTTGGCGGTTTTCGATGGTCCAGGTGCTCTGCGCTTCAACACCCAGGGTGCCAAAGTTAAAGTCATGATTCCACACCACGGTCAGGTCTACACCACGAACACGTTGCTTGTTCACGTTAACGAATGAATCCAGAACTTCCAGGATGTTGTAGGGCTCTGCAGGGTCGCTGCCAGGAGCACGAGTGAACAGATCGCAGAAGGCGTTGGGGAAGTTTTCACCTGAGTAGCAACCGCCAATGATGCTGGTAGCGCCCAACTGGGAAATCTGATCACTTACCGTGAAGTCAAAATAGTCCGCTGCGACGGTGATGTCAGCAAACTCAGGAGTGAAAACGAAACCAGCGGTGAACGCTTTGGATGTTTCCGGCTCGAGGTTGTCCACACCACCGCCTGAAATAACCAGTGCCGAAGAGCCCACGCCGGCGTAGTCGATAGGGATACCCGCGGCATCACAGTTGCGGCGGATATTCTCATTGGTGCTCTCGCCCCAAGTGATGCATGGGTCGATAGCGAGCTGGCCAAGGAAGCCCGTCTGGTTGCCCAGGTATTGTTCGAACAGCGCAGGAGCACGGAAGGAAGTACCGACAGTGCTGCGCAGGCGCAAGATGGGGTTAATCTGCCAGCTCAGACCCGATTTCCAAACGAGGTCGCTGCCGCCGTCTTTGTAATCAAAGCCGCGTATTGACAGGTTCAGGGTGATGTTTTCCGCACCAGCGCGACCAGACATCAGCGGAATGTCCGCTTCCAGAAAGGCCTCGACCACATCATTGCTACCTTTGGTTGTGATGGCTGAAGACTGGCCCCACAAATCACCATTCTGCGATGCCGGTGGCGGCTGGTCATCGATGCTGAAATTGCGGTATTCAAGGCCGAACGCGGTGCCTACGGTACCGGCTGGCAGTTCCATCAGGTCACCCGTGATGATACCTACCCACTGGACCTGATCATAAATGGTATTGCCGGTTTCTGTGATGCCGATCGCGTCGATCAGAGACTGCATGTCAGTGCCATTCAAAATTCCTGGGGAGAAATAGTCAACCTGTGGGGCATCGTCATCAAAGAAGATGTCACCTGAGCGTGAGGCCAAAATGCCGTTGCTGGTGTAGTCACCATCCGAATAGGAGTAGGAAGCATAAGTCTGCCAGCTCCAGTAACTCTTGGTGGGCAATTCGCCTTGCAAGCCCATGGTGAAGTAATAGAAATCAACTTCAACATCGGTATTTGATGGGTACGGCATAATCGGCCTCGAACGTGCAAATGGCGCGGTGAAGTCTGGATCATTGGCATAAGGAAAGAACTCCGCGCTGGTTACCGTCGGGAAGAACTGACGCCAGTTCCTGGCTTCGGTTTTACGATTGTTGTAAAGAAAATCCGCATCAAAATCCACGCCGCCCCAGAAATCAAAAGAGTAATCCGCGGTTGCGTAAACGTTAATCCGCTCAAGACGGTTGATGGCAGATTCGCTTTCCAGGAAATCGCTGTTCAGCACGTCTTCGTATGCAGCCTGGCCAGTTCCACCTGGACCATAGTTCGGGTTGACGCGCGGGCGATAACCGGGAATGGGCCCAATGGTGACGCCATTCGGTGAAGGAATAAACCGTTGTCCGGTTAGGTCATTGAGAATTGTGTTGGTGTAAAGGTTGTTACAACCACTCAACGGGGTACCGGCAGTGATAGAACGGTCTTCGCGGTCAATACGCTGACCTTCTTCATTCCATACACGATCCTCGAAGCAATTCAGGAAATCGCGATCACCCACCTGCAAGGCTTCACGCAGGTCCCACTGAGCCGAAACCGTGAAGGCACCTTTGTCGGTATTGAAACCGGTGATAGCACCAACGCGATACAGTTCGCCACCGCCATCCAGCGGAACTTCAGCCAGAGCAGTGAGTTCAGTGTCATCGACGGTCCGGCGGGTGATGATGTTGGCTACACCCGCAACAGCATCAGAACCGTAAATGGAGGAACTACCGTCCAGTACCAATTCAAAGCGTTGCACGGCAATTTCCGGAATGTTGTTCAGGTCAACCGAGTTCACTTCACCACGGGTACCACTTCCACCGGGACGACGACCATTCAACAATACCAGCGAGCGGGCAGCGCCCAAGCCACGCAGGTCGAGAGTTCGTACGCCAGTGCCGCCCTGAATAACGAAACCATTAAACTGGTTATTCAGTTGGGTAGTGCCAGCAGCTACCGTGCTGCTCTGCAACATTTCCGCTACGCTCAACTGGCCAGCCTGGAATTGAGACTCGGCCGTAATGATTTGCATGGGTGATGTTGACGTAAATTCCTCTCGTCTAATCAAAGAGCCAGTGACCACTACGCGGTCAAGTGCTGCTACGTCATCTTCTTCTTCTTCAGTGGTTGTATCAGCGTCACTATCCGCGTCGCTGTCGGTATCCTGCGCCCATGCGACGAGCACCTGTGTGCTCAGGCATAAAGCCAGTAGGTATTTGGTTAGACCGAGGGTTTTTGATTCGGCTGACATGTCGTCTCCCGTCTTTTCGAATTAAAATTTAACAAATTTACGAGCCTCCGACCCACATGCGGACCACTTCTGGAAACTCATACACGCCCGAACCTGAAACCATTAACCCCAGCACGACCATCTATTTTTTGTGGCGATATGCCAAAAGTCATGGCTCAGATTACGGCAGTATGAAGCAATTTTGCGGCAGAGTGAACCATCAAAGCCGTTTGGCGTTTGTAAAGCCGATGTTTTTCTAATGTAAATAAGATGTTAAGTCGGCGGATTTTATCGGCAAAGCAGGAGCAAAACAGGGTAATTTTTAACAATTGGCTGCGAAGGCGAGTCGCTGCGGAAATACAATCGGCCACCCGTGCTGCCACAATTCAACTCTTCGATTCGGGATTTCAGTCATTTCCATAAAGCCCAAATCAACCGATGCAATGCAACAATAAACCAAAATGCAAATGGCTTACTGACGTGCCGCACGCATATGGAGATAATAGCTACGTTTCTTCCGCTGTCTGGACCCTGTATTTCAATGAATAAAACCTACCGCAAACCTCTACCCGGCACCGAGCTGGACTATTTTGATACCCGCGAGGCAGTTGAGACACTGCAGCCGGGCGCCTGGGACGGGTTGCCTTATTGTTCGAGAGTATTTGCCGAAAATCTGCTGCGGCGTTGTGATCCGGCCATGTTGGATGCTGCCCTGAAGCAGATTATTGAGCGTAAACGCGATTTGGACTTTCCCTGGTTTCCGGCGCGGGTGGTTTGCCACGACATCCTCGGACAAACCGCGCTGGTCGATCTGGCTGGACTGCGTGATGCTATCGCCGAGAAGGGCGGTGATCCATCACAGGTAAATCCGGTTGTCCCTACTCAATTGATCGTCGATCATTCGCTGGCGGTCGAGCATGCCGGCTTTGAAAAAGATGCCTTCGGCAAGAACCGGCTGATCGAAGACCGGCGCAATGACGATCGATTCCATTTCATCAACTGGACTAAAACCGCCTTTGAGAATGTTGATGTGATTCCCCCGGGTAACGGCATCATGCACCAGATTAACCTGGAGAAGATGTCGCCGGTGATCCATTCGCAGGATGGGGTGGCCTTTCCGGATACCCTGGTAGGTACCGACAGTCACACGCCACATGTGGACGCTCTGGGGGTCATCGCCATTGGCGTGGGTGGCCTGGAAGCCGAAAGCGTGATGCTGGGCCGGGCCTCTTATATGCGCTTGCCGGATATTGTCGGCGTTGAGCTAAAGGGCCAGCGCCAGCCCGGCATAACCGCGACTGACATTGTATTGGCGGTTACTGAATTCCTGCGTAAGGAAAAAGTCGTGGGCTGTTACCTGGAGTTCTTTGGTGAGGGGATAGACAAACTCACCATTGGTGATCGTGCCACCATTACCAATATGACCCCTGAATATGGCGCTACCGCCGCCATGTTCTATATTGACCAGCAGACCATTGATTATCTCAAGCTTACCGGTCGCGAGGATGAGCAGATTCAACTGGTCGAAACTTATGCCAAAGAAGCCGGGCTCTGGGCTGACTGTCTGAAAGGTGCCGAATACGAGCGTGTATTGAGCTTTGATCTTTCTGCCGTAGGTCGCAATATTGCCGGCCCTTCCAGTCCGCACAAGCGGGTTTCAACTGCTGATTTGGTCAGTACTGGCATTAGCAAAGACTATCTGCAGGAGGATGGCTTGATGCCGGACGGTGCTGTCATCATTGCCGCCATCACCAGTTGCACCAATACCAGTAACCCGCGCAACGTAATCGCCGCAGGCCTGTTGGCGCGGAATGCCAATGCCCGTGGCCTGACGCGCAAGCCGTGGGTGAAAAGCTCATTGGCACCTGGCTCCAAAGCGGTGGAGTTGTATCTGCAGGATGCCGGATTGTTGTCGGAGCTGGAAAAACTGGGCTTTGGCATTGTTGGTTTTGCCTGCACCACCTGTAATGGCATGAGCGGTGCGCTGGATCCGGCTATACAGAAAGAAATCATCGAGCGCGATCTGTATTCCACTGCAGTGCTTTCCGGCAACCGCAATTTCGATGGCCGTATTCATCCCTATGCCAAACAGGCGTTCCTGGCTTCTCCACCTTTGGTGGTGGCCTATGCCATTGCCGGTTCAATACGCTTTGATATTGAGCGCGGCGTGCTGGGGATTGATGCAGACGGGAAGGAAGTAAGACTGCAAGACATCTGGCCCGATGATGATGAGATCGACCAGATCGTCAAGCAAAGTGTAAAACCTCAACAGTTCCGCGATGTCTATGAGCCCATGTTCCGCAAGTTGAAGGACGAGGCCCGGCTGGCTAATCCGCTGTATCACTGGCGGCCCGAAAGTACTTATATCCGCCGTCCACCGTATTGGGAAGGTGCGTTGGCAGGCCAGCCCAGCTTGAAAGGCATGCGCCCTCTGGCGGTACTCGGAGACAACATCACTACCGATCATTTGTCGCCTTCCAATGCCATTCTGGCCAGCAGTGCTGCTGGCGAATACCTGACCAAAATGGGCTTGCCCGAGGAAGACTTTAATTCCTATGCTACCCACCGGGGTGATCACCTGACCGCTCAGCGCGCAACTTTCGCCAATCCGCGCCTGCGCAATGAAATGGTTATCGAAAATGGCAAGGTGAAGGAAGGTTCACTGGCCCGAATTGAACCCGAAGGCAAAGTGAGCCGAATGTGGGAAGCCATCGAAATCTATATGGAACGCAAACAGCCTTTGATCATTATTGCCGGTGCCGATTACGGCCAGGGTTCTTCACGTGATTGGGCCGCCAAGGGCGTTCGTCTGGCAGGCGTTGAGGCCATCGTGGCTGAAGGATTTGAGCGCATCCACCGTACCAACCTGCTTGGTATGGGCGTGTTGCCGCTGGAGTTCAAAGCCGGGAATACCCGCCACACCTATGCCATTGACGGCACGGAAACTTTTGATGTACTGGGCGAACCAGCGCCGGGTGCAGATTTGACCCTGGTGATCAACCGCCGAAATGGTGACAAAGTGAGGGTGCCGGTGAGCTGTCGTTTGGATACCGCCGAAGAAGCCTCAATATATGCAGCGGGCGGTATGTTGCAGCGCTTTGCGCAGGATTTTCTTGAATCGACTGCTGCCTGAGCACTGCTTGCTGCCAACGTCCTTATTTGGGCCCTGATTTAAGCTCTTATTAAGAGTAAATATTTCTTATGAGTTTTGCACCGCAAATCCGAATACCGGCTACCTACATGCGCGGTGGAACCAGCAAGGGTGTGTTTTTTCGTTGTCAGGATTTGCCTGCGGCCGCGCAAAAGCCGGGGCCGGAGCGTGATGCCTTGTTATTGCGCGTGAGCGGCAGCCCCGACCCCTACGGCAAGCAAACCGATGGCATGGGCGGCGCAACTTCCAGCACCAGCAAAACCGTGATTCTCTGTGCCAGCGACAAACCGGATCACGATGTGAATTATATGTTTGGCCAGGTTGCCATCGACCAAGCATTTGTAGATTGGAGCGGAAACTGTGGCAATTTGTCTGCAGCAGTTGGGCCATTCGCCATCAGCAGCGGCCTGGTCGATGCCAGCCGGGTTCCAGAGAACGGCATCGCGGTCGTTCGAATCTGGCAACAAAATATCGGCAAGACCATCGTGGCCCACGTTCCCATCACCAATGGACAGGTACAGGAAACTGGCGATTTTGAATTGGATGGCGTGACCTTTCCCGCAGCAGAAGTCCGAATCGATTTTATGGATCCGGCAGACAGCGGAGAAGGCTCCATGTTTCCCACCGGTCATCTTATTGATGACCTGGAAGTGCCCGGTGTAGGAACTTTCAAGGCCACCCTGATCAATGCGGGTATCCCGACCATATTTCTCAATGCGAAAGATATCGGCTACACCGGCACCGAGTTGCAGGACGACATCAACAACGATGTGAAAGCTCTTGCCATGTTTGAAACCATTCGTGCTCATGGCGCAATACGGATGGGTCTGATTCAACATGTTGATGAAGCCGCCAGCCGGCAACATACGCCCAAGGTCGCCTTCATAGCCACGCCGGCTGCTTACAAGGCATCCAGCGGTAAATCGGTTTTGGCCAGCGATATTGATTTGCTGGTTCGTGCTTTATCCATGGGCAAATTGCACCATGCCATGATGGGCACCACTGCGGTTGCGATTGGGGCTGCTGCTGCGGTGCCTGGAACGCTGGTTAACCTGGCCGCGGGCGGTGGCGCCAGCGACTCGGTAGTTTTTGGTCATCCTTCCGGAACACTACGCGTAGGTGCTGAAGCGGTTTTGCAGGAAGGCAACTGGATCGTCAAGAAAGCCAGCATGAGTCGCAGTGCGCGGATACTGATGGAGGGTTGGGTACGCGTACCCACCTGAGCCCAGGCTTGGGTGGTTTTCAGGGCTCCATGGGTTTCAGCCCGTGTTGCTGCCACATCAGGTGGTGAATGTCCACGCCAAGGGTCTGGGGCTGCAACAACATGGCTTTACGCAAGAACATGGGTGCCGCTGAGTTAGGGAAGCTCTGCATAAATCAGAGATTCCTCAGACATGACTTGCAGGGTATCAGGGTTGCGGGGATTTGTTGATATCATGTCAGAATGTCTTCAACCCTAACAAACAAGGCTCAGGGTGCATCACTCAACAGCCTGAAAGCCAAGGTTCAGAGTAACCCCAAAGACGGTGAATCCTGGTTGGCCATAGCCATGGTTTTGGCTCGCTTCGAGCCAGGGCCGGAGCTGCGACAAGCCATCAATAAAAGTATTGAGTTGCAGCCGGATGAGCACCAGGCCTGGCTGTTAGCCGGTCTCGATTTGCAGCAGCGTCAGGAGCCTGCAGCAGCCCAGCAATGGTTGCAGCAAATAGCGCAACAACAGCCAACACTGGTCGCTCCGCGCCTGGCAGCGGCCCAATTGTTGATGGCCAACCAGGCCGAGAAAGCCACTCAGAGTTTCAATTCGGTTATCAAGGATTTTCCAAATGATGCCCGAGCCCATTTGTTGTTTGCGGAGCACTTGCAGAATCAGGGCAAGCTGCGTGAAGCTGCTGACCAGTTGGAAAAAGCGCTGGCTATCAAACCGGATGTGGCAGAAAACTGGGCGGCACTGGCGATGCTTCGCCTGGCAGAGCGTCGCTATGATGCGGTTGTAATCGCGGCATCGAAAGCGTTGGAACTCGATATAACCGCCGATGAAGCTCGCTTGAGTCGCGCTGAAGCTTACCGGCAAGCTGCCCAATGGGATTTGGCCCTGGCAGATTACCGCCAGGCCAACAAATCCATGCCCAACAATCCATTTATTCTGCTTGGATCAGGCGCCTGTATGGCAGGCCGGGGAGAATATGATGAGGCTTTGCATCTGCTCAAAAAAGCAGTGCAAATTAAACCCGATCTGGCCGAAGTCAGGCTTAACATCGCGCTGGTGCTGGCCAGCCAGGACAAGAGTAATGAAGCACTGAAAGTTTTGCAGACTGTGTTGCGACAACCGGGACTGTCAGCCACGTTGAAGGACGCCACTGTCATTGCGCAATCTGTTCTGCAAGAGAATCGGCGCCTAAAAAGTGTTGTGTCAGGCGCAGTGGAATCTGGCGACCTGACGGACATGCAGAAGACCCTGGCTCAAGCGCCTGAAGCGTTGCTGCAATCCGATCCCCAGTCCTCCGCCCAGTTCCAGGCAATGGCCCAGGCTTGCCAAAAATGGCGCAGTGATGAAAGTGGCACAAGGGATTCGCCGAACGACCAACGGCTGGAGCCAGAACTGCTGGCGATGGCCGAGGCCTGTCTGCTGTGTCGTGCCGCAGACACAGGGTCAGACATGGCCAATATCTGGCATGCCATACGACTGGGACAATCGAATGTCGCAGCTCTGGATGACATGCAGCGCAGAGTATTGCGCGTTTGGCGCAGTGTTCTTGACCGCCGCCATTTGCCAACGGTTGTGGACGACCGCAGCAAAGGCGAAGCCTGCCTGCGTTACTGGCATTTTCGAATCATGGCTGGGTCTGCGGCCAGCCTTCCTGGCTTATTCAAATTTACCCGCAACAGCATCGGTCTGCATCAGACTACCGCGCCCCAGCATCTGATTGCGGCGGTGCGCATGATGATGAATGAATCAGCTCCCTGCGTCCCGGCGGGCGAAGCCCGCGGCTCGTTCATGCTAGCGGCGATCAGCAGGACTCATGCCTTTGTTGATGGCAACGGTCGATTGGCCCGATTTGTATTCAATGGGGAGTTGGAGCGGGCAGGTTCGCAAGCCATGTTGTTTCTGCCCACAATGCGCAAAACCCTGGCAAGTTGCCTGGATGCAGCTCAATATCGGCACGATTTCCAGCCATTCCAGCAATTTTTGCTGCAGGCCAGGGTCGGCACCCGCATTCTGCTCGATGAGTTCAAAGATCGTCTGGGCTGATCAGCTTGTTCTGTTCAGGACCTGGTTGCTTTTTTGGCGGTAGATTTTTTAGCGACCTTTTTCTTCGTGACCTTTTTCTTTAGCGGCACTTTTCGCCCTTTCTTACTGATCGTTGAACTGGGTTCTTGCTGCGTGGAAATACCGCCCGCCAATTCCAATTCCTGCAAGGCTGTTTCGATGTGGTCAATCAGATGCTGTATCTGAGGTACAGAATGGCGGCAGGCTACGATGCCGAAATCAAGCATGTCGTTGTTACTGAGCAGGGTGATGTTGACGGCAAAACCATCGAAGGGAATGGACACGGGGTACATGCCATCGAGTCGTGCTCCGTTCCAGTACATGGGCTGTCGCGGGCCGGGTACATTGGAGATCACCGTGCTGAAAGCCGGAAACTTGCTGGCCAGACCGGCCAGCGTGAGTATCAACATGGGTGCATTGGTAATGGCGGTGTAGACCAGCGCTTCGCGAGCACTCATGCCTTGCAACTGCTTTTTTCCAGCCCGCATGGAATCCTTGATCACCCGCATGCGTTTGGCTGGATCGATTTCATTGGTACCGAGATCGGCGGTGATAAATGCCACTGCGTTGCCAGAGTCCAGGTCATCCTTGGTACGCAACGAAATGGGTGCCATGGCTTTCAGTGAATGATCGGGCAGAGCCTGTTGTTCCTGCAGTTGCAGCCTTAAGGCTCCGGCACAAACAGCCAGCACTGCATCATTCAAAGTGCCATCGAAGGCCTTGCCGATGGCTTTGAAACGGGCAATTGGCCAGGACTGGGCAACAAAACGTCGCGCGCCGGTAATTTGTGTGTTCAGCCGGGTTTTGGGCACTTGCCGCCAGGGCACGGTTAGCTTGTCGCTCATACCCATCCACACGCCAGCATAGCGCCGCAAGGCGTTGGCCACATTGACCGCGCCGCCCATCTGCTCGCGCAGGAATTCGGCTACTGCCAGTATTTCATTTTCTCTGGGTTCTACCGGCTGCTGCGAAGAAATATTCAGTTGCTGGCGGTATTTTTCAAAGGCCGCCTGGGAAAACGGCGATTGCTGGATCCGCGTCCGTGAACTGGCAGAAAACATGCTTTGCACCAGGTGCATGGAGCCCACCCCGTCGATGGCGCTGTGGTGCATTTTGAAATAGGTGGCAAACTGGCGACTCTGCAGTCCTTCAATCAAATGCAGTTCCCACAGCGGCCGCGAACGGTCCATCAAAGTACCGTGCAAGCGTGAAGCCAGTGCAAACAGTTCCCGATAGCGGCCGGGTTTGGGCAAGGCGGAATGCCGAATGTGATAGTCGAAATCAAGTTCCTCATCTGGCTGCCAATAAATCGGGCCCAGTGTTCCCAGCGGGCCGGTTTTGAGCTTGTTGCCAAAGGGGTGGCGCAAGGGCTCATCGGTGCGCAATACCTCGCGTAGGTTGCTGAGAAATTCAGTGTCATCAATCCCGCGTGGCAGTGAGAACAAACTGACTGATGCAACATGCATTGGTGTGCGGCGCGATTCATTGATCAGGAAGAATGAATCGATCAGGGACATCTTGCGCATTCCAGCACTCCGGCAACCTTTGTAAATTCTTAAATACTCTAACACCACTGGCTGGCCAATTATCCACGCAATATTGAGCCTGGCTCACAAACCGGGTGGCTATTACCGACTTCAGGATATTTTCCTTGGCAGGCA
Source organism: Lysobacterales bacterium (assembly GCA_034440115.1). GTDB lineage: Bacteria > Pseudomonadota > Gammaproteobacteria > Xanthomonadales > SZUA-36 > JAWXBM01. Next base: position 18,085 of record JAWXBM010000025.1, read on the forward strand.
GGATGCCACACGAGTTGCATGCAGCTATGATGTGCATATGAATAAAAAACTCAAACTGATTGAAGGTTCCGTCACTACACCGCAAGGCTTTCGTGCGGCCGGCGTGTTTTGCGATATCAAGCGCATGGGTACGGGTAAGGGTTCGAATAAAGGTCAAAAGCGCGACCTGATGCTGATCGCTTCAGACTGCCCCGCTACCGTTGCTGGCATGTTCACAACCAACCAGGTCTGTGCGGCGCCGGTCAAGGTCAGCATCGCTGCCGCCAGCAAGGCCAAAGCACAAGCAGTGGTTTCCAACAGTGGCAATGCCAATGCATGTACTGGCAAACAAGGCATGAAGGATGCACAGAAGATGGTGGCAACTGCGGCCAAAGTTTTGGGCATGTCGGTTGAAGATATGCTGGTTTGCTCTACCGGTCGCATAGGGATGCCCATGCCCATGGACCGGGTTCTGTCCGGTATCAAGGATGCTGCTGGTAAGCTGTCTGAAAGCCGTGACGCTGCGGCCCATGCTGCAGAAGCCATCATGACCAGTGATTCGGTTTCCAAGGAAGTGGCAGTTGAGTTCGTTCTCAACGGCAAGCTAGTAACGATTGGTGGCATCTCCAAAGGCGCCGGCATGATCGAGCCGGGCATGAGTCCCAGCGGCAAGCGGCCGGCTTCCAGCCCCTTGCATGCAACCATGCTGGGCTTTATCACTTCAGATGCAGCGATCAATTCCAAAGTGCTTAAATCAGCGCTGCGGCAAGCGGTGGCGCTGTCGTTTAATCGCATTACCATCGATGGTGACATGAGTACCAACGACACAGTCGTTGCGCTGAGCAATGGCCGGGCAGGTAATAACACCATCAAGAGCCTGCAGAGCGTTGATGGCAAATTGTTTCAGCAGGCGCTTAGCCTGGTGTGCCTGACCCTGGCGCAAAAAATTGTTTCCGATGGTGAGGGCGTAACCCGGGTTGTAACCATCAAGGTCAGTGGTGCCAAAACCCACCTGGATGCGGACCGGGCCGCGCGCTGGGTAGGTAATAGTGTGTTGGTGAAAACCAGCTGGTTTGGTGGCGACCCGAACTGGGGGCGCATCATCGATGCGCTGGGTTATTCACCAGCCAGGATCGTCGAAGAAAAGGTCGACCTTGGTTACAGCGCGTCGGGAGGCAAAGACATTACCTGGTCATTACGCCGCGGTCTGCCCACCAAAGTGGATTTCGCCAGCTTGTGTGCCTGTGTCGCCCCGGCCGAATTCGACCTGCATATACGCCTGAATCTGGGCCAGGGTAAAGCCACGGTTTATGCCTGTGACCTGAGTGAAGAGTATGTGGATTTCAACAAAGGCGATATCAGCAACCCGGCGGCCCTGGGGGGTTAAGCAGGAGTTTAATCAGAGGGTTTGTCCGCTGGCTTAAATGCCCACTTTGGCCAGCATATCCATGATTTCCCGGAAAAAGCTAGCCGCTTTGGGGTGTTCTGCTTCGAAATGAGCTTCCAGCGTTTGCGCCCGATCCATCAGGGAATCCTGATCAGGCGCATCGCTGCCGCCCAGTCTTTGCAGATCATCTTCCAGTTCCTGCAGCAAGCTTAGTGTTTCGGCGTCAACCTTGTCGGTCTTGTCCAGTTCTTCATTTAGTCTGCTTAAAAGATCTTTTAATGCGCTGTCGTTCATGTCGGTGAGGTTCCCTGCTGATTCTGCCTGTGTCTAAAGTATCACTATCGGGGTGAACTTGCCTGCTGGTCTCGGAGGAAGAATACCTATTCACCGGTACCACGCTGGCGGGGCTGAACCGTGCTGATCAAATCACTTGGGCATAATCCCTGCCAGACTCGGAAGTTTTACTGGAGGATGCCAGGGCAAAGCCCTAAAATCCTGCCCTTGGTCTGAAATAACACAGGTGTGCCGCGCATGAGTTCCCAAGGTTCTTTAACGCCCAGCGAATTACTTGAGCTGCGCCAGCGTCTGGATGCGATTGACGATGGCATTATTGACCTGATGGCGGAACGACAGGCCGTTGTGACCACCATAGGCGAACACAAACTACAAACCGGTGCCCCGCTACGTCACTACGCCCGTGAGCTGGAAGTGATTGAGCGAGGTATGGCTCGTGCCGAGTCACGTGGGCTTTCCGGCCGACTCGCACGTGAGGTGCTGGAAATCCTGATTCATTATTCGCTGGGCAACCAGGAGACGCATCAGTTGACCCGCTCAGACCATGGACAGGGCCAATATGCCCTGGTGATCGGTGGTGCCGGCCGCATGGGCGATTGGATGGCCCGTTACCTGGACATGGTGGGTTATGACGTCGACATAGCCGATCCATCAGACCGCACCAGCTCTTTTCGGCGCAATGATGACTGGGAAAGCCGGGTCAATGATTTTGATCTGCTGGTGGTGGCAGTACCGCTGAGGCCTTCCAACCAGGTCCTGCACCGTCTGGCTGAATTGCAGCCTCGCGGACTGGTGTTTGATATTGGTTCTTTGAAAAGCCCCATGCGCAGTGGCCTCGAAGCCCTGCGTCTGGCGGGGAGCCGGGTTTGCTCGGTGCACCCCATGTTCGGCCCCAATGAGATTGGCTTGTCCGGCCGTCACATACTTTTCGTTGATGTAGGGCATAAAGAAGCGGTGAATGAAGCGCGCGCCTTGTTTGCGCATACAGCCGCGGAACGCGTGGATCTGAGCCTGGAAGAACACGACGAAGTCATGGCCTGGGTGTTGGGCCTGTCGCATCTGGTGAACATCGCTTTCGCTTCGACCCTGGCGGGCAGCGGCGAAGCTGTACCCTTATTGAGGCAGATTTCCTCCAGTACATTCAACGCGCAACTGCGCGTAGCAGCCCAGGTGGTGTCAGAAAATCCGCACCTGTATTTTGAAATTCAACAGGGCAATAGCAAAACCGCCGAGGTCATCGGCCATTTCCGCCGCGTGCTGGATGCCCTGGCCGAATCTGTCCGCAGTGGTGATGAGGACAGTTTTATCCGTGCCATGGATGACGCCAACCGGCGCATTAATCCGAATTGATGCCGGGCTTGGGGCCTGTCTGGCTTGAGCTTTCTCGCTGATTCACGGACAATTCGCGCCAATTTAATATCTTGTGATGTAGCTCCGGACTTTTCCGGGCGTGTTTCACGCAATCTGCATTCTGCATCTGGTAAAAAATCCGCAGTCCGCAATTGGTACACGAAGACCAGACGGTGGGCTTGTTCGTTTTTAATTACGGAGAGAGATCAATGAGTTCGAAGCGTTTTTTGGCGGGATTGCTGCTGCTGTGTGTTTGCCTGGTCGGTTTCCCTGTAAGTGCCCAGGCTGATCAGGTCATCATGAAAAATGGTGACATCATTACCGGCAAGGTCAACCGTATCGCCGACGGTAAAGTCTGGATTCAGCCTGCTTATGCAGATGAGTTCGGTGTCGCCAGTACTGAGGTTGAAAAGCTGGACGCAGAGTTGTTGTTCGAAGTTGAGTTGGCTCAATTACAACTGGTTGTTCAATCAGCCCTGGTTCATGGGCGGATCTTTTACCTATGAGCGCGACCCGATCAAGGAACTGGAACATCGCTATACCGCAGGTCTGCTGCTCGGTCGGGATGTTTTTAACGATGCCGGGCGTTTTCTGTCTATCAGCTTTGGTGCGGGTTACTCCGATCAGGAGCAAGCCGGAATTTCCGATTCTGGTGCAGTGGGCTTGTGGAAGCTGTTCTAAAATCAGGACCTGGTGGACGGCAAGATCGCGCTTTATCACGACCACAACACCACTTACCAGTTTTATGGCGAGAATGACCTGATATTCAAATCCAACACGGGTTTGCGCTACGACGTTTTCAAGGACATTTATATGACGACTTCGCTGCGCTACGACTATGAACCGGAACCGGCAGCCGGCGTTTCCAAAGACGATCTGACCTTTGCCGTTGGCCTGGGCGCAGCGTTCTGAACGGGAGCAGATTACGGGTCAGTTATTGCTGCAGCTCAGTCTACCTTCCAGTTAAGCAAAGCCGAATCGGTGCGTTCCAGCAAATCTGCTGGAACGTCGGCCAGAGTCATTTCGGCCTCACAGGCAATACTGCCGTCGGGCAGGTATATCACCCCCACGGCCTTTCCCAGCCTGCCACGTAAGCGAATGATACGTCCCACGATGCGCAAGGGTGTTTCGATTGGGACGGTGTGGCGGTACTTCACAGTCAGGCTCACTGACATCATAAAGTGGTGGTGATCGCCAATCATGGCTACGCGGCCAACCACCTCGTTCAGCATGGCAGCCTGAATGCCGCCATGCACAATACCGGGATAGCCCTGGTAACGTTCGGGCACCGTATATTCACTTACAACTTCATCCTGCCCATTGTCATAGAAGCTCATGTACAACCCGACCGGGTTGTTGCGTCCGCAGATAAAACAGGAGTCGGTGTTGGGTTGTTTGTTCATGGCCAAAATTGGCATCGGAATTATTTTCGGAATTATTGCTGAAATTATTGTTTTGGCTGCGCCGAATAGTATCACTCATGTCCAGCCAAAAGCGCTGCCGGACTTGTGTGCCCCGGCTGCCAGCATGAGAATGTGGATTCGCCCGATACAGCTCAGCTGAGGACTCCTCAATGAAAGTAGAACCATTGCCAACAGATCAATGGGACCCCGCCTTGCGGGATATCGTGGATGATAGGCGTGGCCAACCCATTAATGTGCACAAATTGATGGCGCATCACCCCGATTTGCTCAAAGCCTGGTGGAATTTCCGCAATCACTCCGTCAGCGGTGGAGCCCTGGGTTCGCGTTTAGGGGAGTTGGTCCTATTGCGCGTGGCGGTACACATGAAGGCCTGGTATGAGTGGGCTTCGCATGTAGATAGATCGCTGGCCTGTGGTTTGACCCTCGAGAAAATTGAACGGGTCAAGCAGGGGGTAGCGGCAGAAGGCTGGACTGAGCAGGAACAGACGATTTTGCAGGCAGTAGATGAACTGCTTGATAACCATGCAATTTCACCGGCAACTCTGGGGCTGCTGCAGCAGTACTGCAGCCTGCAACAGGTGTTTGACCTGATCGCCATTCAAGGAATGTATGTAACCCTGGGCGGCATGATTAACAGCTTTGGGCTGGAGCTGGACGAGGCGGTTCAGCAACGGTTGCCCGAAACTGTTAACCAGCTTGCCTTCGCCAGGGATCTCCTCGCGGTAGCTGACTTGCATAGTCGGACGGACTGCAACATCCCAAACATTAAAAAATTGTAAATTGCGCCACAAATAAGGATAGAATTGACACGCGCACAACTTCCCCTGGGGTACAAAAAATGTCAAAAGTAAGTGTTAGAACCAAAAGTCACTCTCAACATTCTTTTCTTAAACAAATTCCATTGACCGTTTTGATTGCCGCAACATTGGCCTGCTGCCCTTCGCACTTGTTCGCTCAAGAGCAGGACGAAGAGTATTCAGGCACCACTTCAGCATTGTTGGAAGAGGTTGTGGTCACAGCCCGGAAACGGGAAGAAATGGCCCAGCAAGTGCCGATATCCATTTCCGCATTTAATGCAGACCAATTGGATGCTTTAAAAGTCCGGAAGATCGATGATCTGACCGTTGGTATGCCCAATGTGTCCCTCGATGACGTGGGAACCATCAAGAGCGTAGCCAACTTTTCCATCCGTGGCTTGGGTATCAACAGCTCCATTCCTTCTATTGATCCCACCGTCGGTGTGTTTGTAGACGGTGTTTACATGGGTCTGAATCAGGGCGTGGTTATAGACTTTTTTGATATCCAGAGTATTGAAGTCCTGCGTGGCCCGCAGGGTACTCTGTTCGGCCGCAATGTAACCGGCGGTGCCGTGTTGATCAATACCAAGAAGCCGGGTGATGAACTGGAGTTTTCAGTCCGCGGCGCTTACGAAGCTAATCCTAATGGTGACGGTGGCTCCGCCTACTATGGCATGGGTGCAATCGGTGGCCCGGTAACCGACAACATCGGGCTGAGATTCAGCGCTTACTATCATAATGACGACGGTTGGTTTACCAATTTACGCGATGGCTCCAACCACGGCGCTTCAGAGACCAAAATATTCCGTCCGGTTATGACTTTCGAACCCAGTGACAATGTCAATATTACCCTGCGCTGGGAGCATATGGAGTCTGATGGTGATGGTCCGGCTTCTCAAACCCATACAAATGGCTTAGGGCGCCCAGGTTTCTTTGCCAACTTTAAACGCGACAGTTTTGATTTTTCCATCGATGAACCCGGTTTTTACGATATGGAAAACGATCTGGTTTCGTTGCAACTCGATTGGGATGTGGCGTTTGGTGACGGTACCATTACCAATATTTTCGGCTGGAAAGACTTTTCAGCAACCGGGTTGAGTGACATCGATGCACAGCCGGTCTGGCTGTTCCATGCCCCGTTCTGGAACAACCAGGAACAGTTCAGCAATGAATTGCGCTATGTGGGCACCTTTGGTGAGGCCAATGTAACTACGGGCATCTACTGGTTTACCAATGAAATCAACTATCACGAACGGCGTAACCTGCTGGGTATTGCAACCGGCAATGTGGCACCGGCTCTGGTCCAGGATGGCGGCGGTAATTACAACGTTGATTCACTGGCCTGGTTTGGTAGCGTGGATTACAACATCAACGAATCATGGACTCTGACCGGTGGCCTGCGTTTCAGCACCGAAGACAAGAGTGTAGATATTGCGTCCCTGGTGCGAAATGTGAGTTCACTCGCAGCCGGGACCAATAGAAGATGTAACGTGGTCACAGGCGATCCCAAATTCTGTCCCTTTGACTTTATCGACAGCGATTCCTGGAACTCGGTGGATGGCAAGATCGGTGCTACCTGGCATATCGACAATGATTTGCGTGCTTACGGCCATATTTCCCGCAGCCACCGTTCGGGTGGTTATAACCTGCGCAATACTGCCATTGATACGGTTAATCTTGGCCCCGGGCCATTTGATCAGGAAGCCGTTACCAATTACGAAATCGGTTTCAAATCTGAAATCAGCGGTCGTGGTCGCTTGAACGGTGCCTTGTTCTATCAAACCATTGATGACATGCAAAGGGAAATAAACCTGGCTGATCCAATCGCTGGCGTGGTACAGGTGATCAAGAATACCGCCGATGCCGAAATTTGGGGCTTTGAACTGGATGGTGTTTTTGCCCTGGGTGCTGACACGGTGCTGTTGGGATCAGTCGGCTGGATCGATGCAAGCTACTCAACGATATTTTTTGACCTGAGCGGCGATGGCGTAATCGACGAAAAGGACAAGGCCCTTGAGCTGCCGCGTGCGCCTGAACTCACCTGGATGATTGGCTTGACCAATGACCTTACTTTAGGCGACTGGGGCGTTTTGAGTTCTCGCATCAGTTACGCCTATCGGGATGATGCTTTCTACACCGACAACAATCTGGGTTTTCTGCTGGATCAGGAAATACTTGAAGCGGGCTTGGACTTGCGTACCGGCGATCATTGGGTGTTTTCGCTTTATGGAAAGAACCTGCTGGACAGCGTAAACCACGGTGGTGATACCCAGTTGCCCAACGTGCTTGGCCCTGTTCCAGTGGGTGGTACCTTCTCACCATTGATGAGAGGTAAGGTTGTAGGTCTGGAAATTTCCTACAACTATTGATTGATGAATCTGAAACCCGCCGCCTTCGGGTGGCGGGTTTTTTGTTGGAGCGCGCTCTGCGCGCGATACCTGTCCAATCGCGCGCAGAGCGCGCTCCTACAAAATGTATCCTTGCACAAAATCGCGCGCAAGCGCGCTCCTACAATATGGCTACCTGATCGCGCGCAAGCGCGCTCCTACAACCGGGCTGCTTGGGGTAGCCAAAGGCTTCTATGTCTTTCTGGTACAGATTACCCACGATCGAAATGGTTTCTTCGTCATAGAATTGTAAATAGTTATCCTTGCTGTTTTCGCCGTTCAAATAGAGCCAGTTGCGCAATCGCCGTTTGAGATTGCGCGATTTTTTGTCAGATGGGTTACGGTGCGGAAGTTGGGAATCCTGCAACTCAAGTTGCCGGCAAACCTGATCAAAATCGGTTTGCAGGGATTCAAATCGCCCTACGAAATCGACCAGCAGTCGCCCCTTTTGATCATGCAACATTCCGTATTGCGATATGATATGGCGGTATTTGTCATCCCAATCCGGGGCGGGCAGGCGATGCAGCAGGAAATCACGAAAACTGCGATGGCGAAAATAATTGCGGTAGCGATACTCCGAAACGATGCGTTCCCAGGGGTTACGCACAAAGCTGAACTTGTACATTTGGTCAAATTCGGCGGCGTCAATATAGCCACAACGAACGTATTCTTCTGCGCTGAGGTGGGAAAGTTTTTCCGTTCCTTTGGTGGGGTCATTATTGTTGCCCAACAACAGATGGTCACGATCGGATTCCCAGCTTAGCCCCAGCCGATCTATAAAGTATTGTTCAATGCTTTGCCCGGCCGTCTTGGGTATGTGCACAAACAGGCAGGAGAGTTCGCGGCAAATCATGGCTTGGATTTCAATCCCGCTGTACCAGGATCCAGGTTTGCTTGTGGATTTTTTCTTGCTTCAACAATTCGATGCGTAATTGGCGCTTCTCGCAAGCCAGTTTGATCCAACCAAAACTGTGGCGGCAGATACCCGCATCATCGGATTCATGCGAACGGCCGACCCAAATATCTCCCTGGTAATCACGGTGAAACAAATCCGGTGCCTTGAAGGAGGTCAGAAACCGGGCGCCGGGATTGCCGAAGCGGGCAAAGCCATCCAGCATTTTCTCTATGTCCTTTTTCGGCGCATGCGTCCAAATGGAATGAGCGTGGAAAAAGTCAAATTTTTCATTGAATCCGGAGAAGTCATACTGATCATTGTGTAGAAACTTCGGTTGCTTGGTTTCAAACAGGCCTGGCTCTACCAGGTGTTTTACCCCTGCCTGGAACATGAAAGTATTGGGTTCCACGCCGCGGTAGTTACCCGCGTCCAGGAAATGCATCATCCACCACCCGCCACACATTGCGCCGCAGCCTATATCCAACAACTTATGCCAGGGATTGAGACCATGGTGGATCAAAGCCTCCAATTGGGCACGTCCGGTTTTTTCGAAGCGCTGGATGCCGCAGCCTATCTGGCTGGTAACCTGATACAGCCGATCGCCGCGTTGCTGCAGGGATTCCCTGGGGTCAACGGGTGCGATATTGTCCGGTAGTAGGCGCGATCCGGGTGTGCTCATGAGTGCAATCCTGTGATGGGTTTCAGCGCTGCTTTGTGGCGGTCACATTAGCAGAATCAAGAGGTGGTTTCCTGTTGGCTGCATTCCAAAACCGCGCATTATTCGGCCATGATTTCGCGGTACAAGGCCAGGGTTTGACGCACGGTTTCAGCGCTGTGGAAGTGCTGGGCAATACGCGCGCGCGCCGCTGCGCCCATACGCCGCCGTTCTTCCGGATGGTCGTAAAGCCATTCTAAAGCTTCGGCCAGTGCTGACTCATCTGCAATGGGCACAACCTTGCCGCATTCGCCATCAATGACCAGTTCGGTATTCCCGCCTACCGGCGTCACCAGTGGGCAGATGCCATAGGCCATGCCTTCGATCACAGCACGTGACAAGCCCTCCCCGCTGAGCACCGGTAAACAGCAGACATCGCTGGCGGCCAGGATGGCTGGCGCATCGTCGCGATAACCGCCGAAATGTACCCGCTCCGGATGCGGCAGTTTTGCCACCTCGGCCAGGATTTCGTCATTGCCCGTGTGGCCCAGGAACAGCACATGGATATTGCGCTCAGATGATATCAGGCCCAATGCCCGGATCAGCTCGGGTATGCCTTTGCGGGGCCGCAGGCGTGAAGCCACGGTCACCACCATGGCATCCGCTGGAATGTTGAACTGCCCAAGGTCTGCCGCTTGCTCCTGGTACCACTCCAGTTTATGTCCTTTGTAGATGGTGACCACCTTCTGCGGGTCCAGCTTCAATCCCCACAGTCGAACGTCCTGCAGCAGATACTGCCGCACTCCTTCGGCCACGCAGATAATTCGATCGATACGCGGGTTCAGAAAACGCACCCACGACAAGGGTGACCACCAGGCCACATTGCCGGTTACCCCAAGGTAGGCGATCAGTTTGGGAGATTTACCCATGCGTTGCAGTTTGCGGGTGGCCATAACCATATGCAGCGTAGTGCGGCTGTTACCGGTGTGGATGATGTCGATGCCGTGTTCCAGTACAGTTTTACGAATTGCCTGTAATACATCCCGATCCAGTTTCTTTTTCCAACGCACATCGGTAACAGTAATACCCGAATAGCGGATCCGCTGGACGTTTACCGAACTCAATTTACCGAAAACATGTACCTCGTGACCATAGGCGTGTACCCCCATGATCATGGCTGACTCACCCCGGTCGCTTTTGTCGGTGAGATAGAGGATTCTGAGCTTTTCAGGTTCTTGCATCATTGCTTGTTATAAAAGGCCACTTTGGGTTATCTGCTTTTTTTACGGCTTAGGGCTGGAAAGCAGGAGCTATTTTATCGTGATCTTTGATGAATGGGAGGCGCCTGTTACATAATGACATGATTGCAGAACCGAACCGATTGCAAACGAAAATTCTGCTGCCAGGGGACTAAAGATGTCTTCGCTGTAAGAGCGATTTGGCCTGCCGTTATTGGTATTTCCTGGGTGCGAGCTACATTCGCAGCTTTGCCCTGTTTGGCAAAACCGCCGGTCTGGATTTCAACCTGCCTTATGCCAGCGGAGCGTCCACTATTAATCAGAAATTCCTTAGTCGCGCAGAAACAGGAATTAGCTGATAAACTCAAAGGCTTGGTAACCGCAGCAAAAATTCGCATTCAGAGGAGCAGTCAATGGCGTTCAAAGTAACGGTCTCGGTCCTATCAGAGAGTCAGGAAGGAGATATCGGGGACGACTGGAAATTTGATCTGGCCGTCAAGGTTTTCAATGAAGGCTTGAAAGGCGAAGGTCATATCAAGGTCAAGAAGCACAATCTGCCGGCAGGTTTTGTGCAAGATCCTCCCGGACCACCAGAGCCTCTGGTTTTGCCTGCAGGTGAAGGTGAGCACAGCATTCTCATTCGAATGATTCTGGTAGCCACCGAAGTGGATCTTTTTCAGAATGATTCCGGTACTATTGAGAGTGACCTGACTTGCCCTTGCCCGACTGTCGAGGACCGCATTTCAGCGCACCAGACTGAATTGTCGGTAGGTGTGCGTGAGTCTCCCGGTTTTCTGAATCAGGTGTCGGTGTTTACCCTCAAGTTGCGTATCGTTATCGAGCGGGTTTGACCTTGCAGTAATTTTAGGTGGTTAGCAGGCCCTGCATGCCTGAATCTAACCCCTTTGGTGATCTGTTTGTTAAGTCGTCATTTTCGGCCTTGCTGGCGCCGCTGCTTGTTGGCGAAACTTTAGCAGCCTTGTTCTACCTGCTATTGCGGGGAGTTTTCGTATGAGCCTTAGCCCTTTGTTTGAAGCCATTGTGTTGACGGTTATTTGTGATGACCGAACCGGTATTGTTGCCCGCCTGTCTCACCTGATAGAGCAGCATGGCGGCAACTGGACTGAAAGCAGCATGTCATCGCTGGCGGGTAAATTTGCCGGTATCCTGCTGGTCAGGGTGCCAACTGACCAGAGTGACAGCCTGACCAAGGCCCTGCTGCAACTGGATAGCGAAGGTATGCAGATTACTGCTCACCGTAGCAATGATCATGGGGCTGCTGGCGAAACCAGGGATTTTGTTCTGGAACTGTTGGGCCAGGACAGGCCGGGAATTGTGCGCGACATTACCGCCATCCTGAGCCGGCACGGGGTGAATGTGCTGGAATTGGACAGCGGCTGCGAAAGCGCTTCCATGTCGGGCGAAATGCTCTTCAAAGCGAGAGCACGTCTGAGAGTTCCGGAAGGAGTGAGCCGGGAATTGTTGCGCGCAGAACTGGAACAGTTGGCCAACGAACTGATGGTTGATATCAACCTGCAGGATTAGTGAATCCGTCTGCAAGCCACCACGGCGGCGGCAGTGGTGTTTGCTGAGAAGTGTTTTCATGGCGCCAGCACGGCAGACATTGCCACTCGTTCGGGTATCAAGCAAGAGTCATAAACATGGGTGCATACAAAGAGCCGCACGGCGGCCAACTGAAGGAATTGTTCCTGACGGAAAGCCGGGCCGATGCGACCAAAGAAGCAGCGAAGGAATATCCATCCTGGGATCTGACCCAGCGCCAGGTATGTGACCTGGACCTGTTGATGAACGGTGCCTTCTCACCATTGGAAGGATTCCTCGGCCAGGCCGATTACGATTCGGTCTGCAAAGACATGCGTCTGACCAGCGGTGTGTTGTGGCCCATGCCCATCAACCTGGATGTGACCGAAGCTTTTGCTGCAGGCCTGGCAGCGGGCAGCCGCATTGCCTTGCGTGATCCAGAAGGAGTGCTGCTGGCGGTTATGGAAGTCAGCGACCTATGGACGCCGGACAAGCAGGCTGAAGCCCAACTGGTTTACGGTACCACCGATAAGTTGCATCCTGGGGTCAGCTACCTGATGAACAACGCCAATCCGGTTTACCTGGGTGGACGTATCGAAGGTGTTGAGCCGCCAATCTATTATGATTTCAAATTGCTGCGCGATACCCCATCCGAGCTGCGAGGCCGTTTCCGCAAAATGGGCTGGCGCCGCATCGTGGCTTTCCAGACCCGCAACCCCTTGCATCGCGCGCACCAGGAACTGACTTTCCGCGCGGCTCGCGAAGCTGAAGCCAACCTGCTGATTCACCCGGTGGTCGGCATGACCAAACCGGGTGACATCGATCATTTCACCCGCGTACGTTGCTATGAGCATGTGCTGGAACAATACCCGGAACAGACCACGCAGCTCAGCCTGCTGAACCTGGCCATGCGTATGGCCGGACCGCGCGAAGCGGTATGGCATGCCATTATTCGCAAGAACTACGGTTGCACGCATTTCATCGTCGGGCGTGATCACGCCGGGCCCGGTAACGACAGTCAGGGTCAACCGTTCTACGGGCCTTACGATGCTCAGGAGCTGTTCAAACAGTATGAAGCTGAACTGGACATCACCATGGTGGACTTCAAGAACATGGTCTATGTGGAAAACCGTGCCGAATACATGGCAGATGACGAAGTCAGCCCGGGCGATACCGTGCTGAACCTGTCCGGCACCGAGTTCCGTCGGCGCTTGCAGGAAGGATTGGATATTCCGGAATGGTTCTCTTACCCCAAGGTGGTAGCGGAATTGCGTAAAGCCCATCCGCCGCGACATGAACAAGGCTTCACCGTGTTTTTTACCGGCCTCTCGGGTTCAGGCAAGTCCACCATCGCCAACGCGCTGTTGGTCAAGTTACTGGAAAACGGCTCACGTCCGGTCACTCTGTTGGATGGCGATGTGGTGCGCAAACATCTGTCCAGTGAGCTGAGCTTCTCCAAAGAACACCGCGATCTGAACATACGTCGTATTGGCTATGTTGCCAGCGAAATTACCAAGAACGGCGGCATCGCCATTTGTGCGCCCATTGCGCCATATGCGGCTACACGACGTGAAGTGCGGCAAATGATCAGCCCGCACGGTGGCTTTATGGAGACATTTGTATCAACCCCGATAGAGATTTGCGAGCAGCGCGACCGTAAGGGCCTTTATGCCAAGGCCCGCGCTGGTTTGTTAAAAGGATTTACCGGTATTGATGACCCTTATGAGGAGCCTGAGAACGCCGAGATTGTGCTCAACACCACTGAGCTCACTCCCGACCTGGCTGCTCATCGCATCCTCATCACGCTGGAAAAGCTGGGATACATCAAGTAATCAACTTTGCTGTTGAGTTGATTCTGGGGTGGCGTGTGATTGCCCGCCACCCGAGCCAGTGCAAGCGGTCACCTGATGACCTGCTTTGACAGGCAATAGCCTACAAGCCTCGGCTACACGTAAAATACGCTCCCTATGGAAATAAAAGATAAACTCTGGTTGCTGGGTGCCGGCCGAAGATCAGATAAAACTGTGCTCGAGCAGCGATTTTTTCTCAAGGAAGAAGAACTGGCAGCGCTGCAGACCTCGGCGGTCAGTCTCGGTAAGCGACTTCGGAGCCTGTTGCAAGAGACAGGGATCAAAGATTCACTGGGATTGTTGGATGATCAGTGGAGCGGCACGGACCATGCGCTTTTTTTCTGCCAACTGTTTACGAGACTGACCATCGTCCTTCAATTGGCTGCCGGCCACCGTGTATATGATTTTGGGGTCGCGGCCGATGAACGGGGTGAGGGTTGCTGGTTATGGTTTGAATACGAACATGATGCAGTAGCCGCAGCAGCCGTTGTTCTGGCGATGAATATGCTGGTAAAGCTGGAGCCAGCCATCAAGCTGCCTGATTTTGAGGGTGAGGCTGTCGAACTGCAGGAAGTTTCCTGGAAGGGTTTTCTGGCTGTCGCCAAACCCCGTATCCTACCGGTGGAAACCGAAGCTATAATTGAGGCAGCACGGCACAGAAGAGTTCCCTGTGTCAGATTGGAGCGCATTCCTTACCAAGGAGTCGAAGGTAGTTTCAGAATTCGTAAAAACAGCTTGCTCAAATTGGGCCATGGGCCATACCAATTGATTGTTGATGGTAGTTTATGCGTGACTCGAAGCGCTCACTTGCTACCCCTGCTGCAGGATCGAAATGCCCGTCGCGCGCGACTCGTACAGCTGCAAATTCCCGTACCAGCCATCGATGAGCAAGCAGGCAACTGCGCGCTCAGCAAGCATGCACTGCGTGCGGCTGAACGCATCGGATATCCCGTTCTGCTGACGGCCACCGCTACAAATGGTCAGCGATACTCTTGGCCGGACGTTAAATCGCCCGATGAGTTGCGAAGAACGATGGACCAGGCGCGTCGCCATGGGTCACAGATTGATGTGCAAGCTTCGGTTTCGGGTGAAAACTGGCAGGTGCTATTGGTCGGAAGCGAGATTCATGCACTGCTGCGTGATGGCCAGCCGCATGCGATTGGCCGTCTCAATGCGGAAACCCGACAGCAGCTTGAAGGCCTTTCCGGACAGCTTGACAGTGGGGTACTACGAATACATCTTTGCACGACCGATATCACCTCCTCCCTCGAAAAATGTCAAGGAGCTGTGCTTGATTTTGACCTGGCGCCCCGGCTGGACGATTGGCTGGTAAATCATCCCGACATCCTGTCTCAACTCGCTGGCGCATTTGTCAGTCACCTTTTCCCTCTAGGCATGAAATCCCGGATTCCTATTGTGGCTGTAACCGGAACCAATGGTAAGACAACAACCTGCCGCATGGTGGAGGCCATTGGAAGGCAGGCGGGACTGAACACGGGAATGGCGACAACCGGCGGGCTTTATTACCAAGGACAGGACTACGAAGCGCTGGGCTCAGGCGGACTTGGCAGGCAATACAAGCTATTTGAACGCGAGGAAGTGAATTTTGCTGTGCTGGAAGAGTACTTCGGCTCTATCCTGCACAACGGCTTTCTTTACGGCAGTTGCGAAGTGGCGATATGTACCAACGTCTCCGAAGATCACCTGGGTAATCTTGGCGTGTACACCTTGGGCGGCATCGCCGCAACCAAAGCGTTGGTTGTTAAGAAGGCCAGCAAGGCTGCAATATTGAATGCGGACAATGAGTACAGCCTGGCCATGATGGCTACCACCCACGCTGAAAACATTGGCTTGGTATCCGTCCTCAAGGCAGCCGGGGATATCCAGAATCTGCTGGATCGCCCCGGCAGGATATGTGTGCTGGAAGATGTGGCTGGCGAGGATTGGTTGTGCATTTACCAGGAAGGTGAGCGTATTCCACTCATGCCTGTGAATGAAATTCCGTCGACCTATCAGGGTAAGGCAGCACACAATACGGTTAATGCCATGCAAGCTGCTTTGGCGGGTCACTTTCTCGACTTCGATTTGCAGGCAATACGCCAGGCTCTTGCTGGCTTTCAGCCTGATTTTTATGCCTCGAAAGGCCGTCTCAACATGATGACCGGCCTGCCCTACCAGTTCCTGATGGACTATGCGCATAACCTCGATAGCTTCCGCGTACTGTGTCATTTTACCAATCAGTTGGAAGTTTCTGGTCGGCGCATTATTTGTCTGCCATTTTCCGGTGACAGGCAAAATAGTGAAATCAAGCAGGCCATAGGTTTCCTGGCACCTCATTTCGATCTGTTTTTCTGTGGTAGCTATGCCGGGTTGCGCGGTCGCGAACCGAGTGAAATCGGCGAGTTGATAACCCAGTATCTGCAAGAGGCCGGTGTTCCTCCGGACAGGATTCGAATCTACCCGGAAAGGAAATTAGCACTTGAACTGACGATAAAGGCGGCTAGTCCGGGAGACCTTGTGGTCTTTCTTGCAGGTGGATCTGATTTCAAAAACACTTGGGCGAAGATGACCGAGTTGAAAGAGCAGCAGCTTTCAGCGTCTGAATTCCCATTCACTACGACCTGAATTTAAAATGTATGTGCTATGGAAATAACTGAAAAACTCTGGCTGATCGGGACCAACAGGCGCTGCGACAAGCCCATTGTTGAACTCCAACTGTTATTTAACCCGCTTGAGCAAACTGCGCTGGAACAAGCGGGCGGAAGCCTTCCACACACCCTGAGCAGTCTGCTGAGTGACATCGGAGTAGACGACAGCCGTGGACTGCTCGATTATCAATACGATGCAGTTGATCATCAACTCGCTTTTTGCCAGCTGTTTACGAAACTGGTTCTGGTGCTGCAAAACGCAGCTGGCCATCGTGTGTACGAGTCGGGTGTTGTGGCGGATCATGCAGATCGTGGCTACTGGATTTGGATTGAGTATGAGCACGATGCCGTAGCCGCCGCCGCCGTTTCATTGGCTTCATGTTTGCTTGGCAGCCTCGAACCCAGGCTCCAACTTGCTGCTTTCCAGGAAGATGCGCTGGAGTTACAGAATATTTCCTGGGAGGACTTTCTGGCAGTTGCCAGGCCCCCGGTTCTGCCCTTGGAAGCACAAGCCATTATTGATGCAGCACAGGCAAGTAATATTCCATGTGTGAAGTTGGAACGTATGCCTTACAAACAAGTTGAAGGCCGATTCAGGATTCGTCCGAACGGCCTGCTGAAGCTCGGCCATGGGCCGTATCAGCAGATTGTTGATGGCAGCATTTGTGTGAGCCGCGATGCGTCCTTAATGCCTTTGTTGGCTGACCGCAAGGCCCGCCGTGCGTTGCTGTCAAACCAGGGCCTACCCGTGCCCACCATCGATCCTCAGGCAGGCAATTGTGCACTCAGTAAGCACGCCTTGCGAGCAGCCGGCCAGATTGGGTACCCGGTGACACTGACCGTCATGGCTGCTAACGGACAGCAGTTTCATGGCCTGACATAACAGATCCCGTCGAATTGCGCAACCGCTTGGACCAGGCCAGAAAACACCGAATGCAGATAGATCTGGAAGCTTCGGTTGCAGGGGAGAACTGGCATGTTCTGATGGTTGGAGAGCAGCTTCTGGTTTTATTGAGCCAGGGACAAGTACATCCCGCAGCATCACTGCACCCGGAAACTCTGCAACAACTCAAAAGTCTTGCTGCCCACCTCAACAGCAGTATTTTAAGGATAGATCTGTGTACAGGTGACATCGGTATGCCCTTGGGAAGTGCCAACGGCGCCGCGCTTGATTTTGACCTGGCCCCCGGCTCAATGATTGGCTAGGTGAGTACCCCACACTTTTGGCCGGAGTAGCGGAAGCATTTGTTGGGCATTTATTTCCATCCGGTAGTCAGGCCAGGGTTCCCATCGTCACGGTTACCGGCACCAATGGAAAAACAACTACCTGTCGAATGACTGAAGCCATCTTGCGGAAATCTGGCTTGGGTACGGGGATGGTTTGCACCGGGACCAATTATGTGAATGGGCGCTTGGAAGAGGTAGGCCGGAGTGCCTGGCATGGTCGGCAGCTTCGAATGTTTTATAAACCTGAGGTTGATGTAGTGGTGCTTGACGAATTTCTGGGTACCATCCTGGGGACCGGGTTCCTGTATCAACAAAGTGATGTTGCGGTTTGCACCAACATAACGAACGATCACCTTGGTAGCGTGGGAATACATGATCTGGACGCACTGATCGCTGCCAAGGCCATGGTCATAAAGCGTGCGAGTAAAGCAGCAGTCCTTAATGCAGACAACGGCCCCAGCATCAATATGATGGCTGCTACAAGTGCAGAAAATATCGGCCTGGTTTCCTTGCATCAATCGGCAGACACCTTGCTAGGATTGCTGGATCGGCCTGGCATGGTTTGCACACGGGAAATCCATGATGGAGAGTACTGGCTGGTTTTCCACCAGGACGATCAACATTGGCCAGTTGTCAGGGAAAACGAGATTGCTGCAACTTATGAGGGTAAGGCCGCCCACAATACGGCCAATGCCATGCAGGCTGCACTGGCCGCTCATTTTCTGGGAATTGAGCGGGATCATATTCGTTCCGGTCTAGCAGGGTTTCTGCCCGACATGACTTGTTCTGAAGGCCGCTTGAACATGATGCCGGGATTGCCATTCCAGTTTTTACTGGATTACGCCCATAACCTGGATGGCTTTCGCGTTTTATATGAATTTACCGATCAACTGGAGATCGTGGGTGAACGGATTCTGCTGCCGTGTTTTTACGGAAATCGAAAGAACATAGCGGTTCAGCAAGCCATCAAATCAATAGCGATGCATTTCGATATTTTTTATTGCACCAATTCTGTAGCTCTCCGAGGTCGTGAGTTTGAGGAAATGCCTCAACTTCTTGCCAAATACCTGGTTGAATCTGGCATGTCGCCCGACAACATAAAAGTCGATCCTGATCGACTTCGTGCCATGGAAGCGGCCATCAACAAAGCGAAAACTGGAGACCTCTTGGTCATTCTTTCTGATCCTGAGGAATTCAGTTTTGTCTGGAATAAGGTGGAACGACTGAAAAAAGACTGACTGCCAAAGCGCGGCAAACCGTCAGGATTCGCCCAGTACAGTGGCCAGTGAATCGACAAAATAATCCAGGTTTCCCTGGTTCAGTGACGCGATATTCACCCGCGATGAATCCACGGTATAAATCGAAAAACGCTCTCTTAATGCCCTGACCTGACTGACTTCCAATCCCATAAAAGAAAACATTCCCGACTGGCGCTGCAGGAATGAAAAATCTCTTTCTATTCCAGCTTCAGACATCCTCTGCACCATTTCTCCACGCAAGCGGTTGATGCGCTCACGCATGCCTTTGACTTCTTCACGCCACATGGCTGTGAGTTCTGCGCTATGCAGGACGATGTCGATCACGGCTGGGCCGTGAGCCGGAGGCATGGAGTAATTTTTTCTGGTTAAAGAATGAATCACAGTCTCGACCGCTTTGGTTTGCTCAGCACCTTTGCTCACCACGGAAATCGCGCCAACTCGGTCGCGGTAAACCGCAAAATTCTTTGAACAGGAGCTGGCAACGATCACTTCAGGGCACTTCTGGGTGAACAGTCGAACCGCGAGATTGTCCTCCTCCAGGCTGCTTTCAAAGCCTTGATAGGCCATGTCCACCAGCGGTAAAAATCCGCGCTCAGCCGCCAGATCTGTTATTTGCTCCCATTGCTCCGGAGTGGGGCTTACGCCACAGGGATTATGGCAGCAGGCATGAAACAGGACGGTGTCTCCCGGTCCACGCTGCGATAATGCTTCCATCATGTCGATAAAACGCAGGCTGCTATCCTTTTTGTCAAAATAGGGATAACTGCCATTCTTCAGGCCAGCAGCAGGAAAAATGGCCTGGTGGTTGGCCCAGGTAGGGTCGCTCATCCAAACGGTGGAACCGGGATTGGCTGCTTGCAGCAGATCGGCGGCTACCCGCAGTGCGCCGGTGCCGCCAGGTGTCTGGACGGTGCATATGCGTTCGGCAGAACCTTTTGCTACTTCTTCACCAAAAATAATCTGTGTGATAGCGCTGTTGAAACCCGTGACGCCAGGTGGCCCCAAATAGGATTTGCTGGTTTGCCGCGCAATCAGCTCTTTTTCGGCTTGAATCACCGATGGCAACATGGGTGTTTCGCCGTGTTCGTCTTTGTAGACACCAATGCCCAGGTCAATTTTTTTGGGATTGTCATCCAGCTTGTAGGCAGTGAGTATTCCCAGTATGGGATCGGGTGGCAGGGCTTTGAGATGGTCCAGCATGATAGTATGACGTTCCTATATGAATTGAATCTTGAGTACGGTCTTGGGTAAGCAAAACGAAAGCGCGATTGTACCTGCTTTTGCGGTTGATTTTTGTCACCAAACCCTCAGGTTTCCATACTACTTGAGCGTCTCATTGACTCTGCGCGCCCGCGTATCGTGAATCAGAAGCTTCTACCCGAACATCAGGAATTGTGACGTCATTGGAAGTCTTGCTGCAGCAGTTTAGATCGCACAAATTGGATGCCAGACTCTCGTTGCTCCTCATGCTGATAATCAGCCTGGGGCTCAGCGCCTGCGCCGGCACCGCCAAAGGTGTGCGCAAATCCAGCCTGGATACCAGGCTGGTCACCAACACGGCGGCCTTAGCTGAATTGCCAGGGGCACTGGTGGTCATCCGCTACCCAGCGGTGGTGCTGGAAGAAGCTGAGGAGTCTTACTATCGCGCTTACGTGGATCAGTCCATCGGTGGTGATGTTTCCATTACCCATCAACTGCGCAAGGACACTCGGCATTTGGCGCGTTCGGTGATTGCCAAATCAAGCTATTACGCCATGTCGCTGTATGCCGAGTTGCGCGAATTGTTACCGGCCAACAAGGTATTGTTGTCGCCGCATATGATTTACCGTGGTGAGTCCGGTGCATCCAGTCGGCCCTTGCTGGCTTCTGAAGAAGTGCCAGGCGCCGTAGTCATCGATTTCAATATTTATACTTTCCCTGATGCATCCCAGTTGATGGACTCACCACCAATTACCGTGGGTGATGTTGTAACCCCTATGTTTGTAATCCACGGTGACAGTTGGTTGCGACCGCCTACCTTTGGCATGCTACTGGCGAGCGAGGATTTGCTGGGCAGTTCCTGGGACCTGTCTGCCCTGCAGTCCAGCCGTGAAGCTCAATCGCTGTTATCCGGCTACGCTGACCGTTTCATCAGGCCGCTGGATTTTGTCTACTTTCTCGAGTCCCGGCAGACTCCGTTGTCAAACATTCCATTGAAGGGCCCCGGTGGCACCGATAATGCTGCAGCAGCAATAGAGAAATATCCGCTGGAAAAAATTCGCATGGATGCCGAGTTGATAGCGGGATTGGATGATAGCGGCCTCGCCGATCCATTCGCGGTGAGTTTTGTGCAAAATGCGGCGCAGCGCGTATTGGCTGAACTACACACGCTGGATTTGCGCCGTGCCACATTCATCGCCCGCTATCGTTCTTTTGAGCGATTCGATGCGGAGCTGGCTACAGCTTTTCTGGCCAAGACAAAAGGTGAAGAATTTCAAACCCGTCTGCAACTGGCCGAGGCCGTAATCGATGCTGAGCTGAAGTTTCTCACCGCCCAATCGGAACGCATGTACCGCGGTACTTATTATGGCGATTTTGGCAAGTCCATCCGCTCCTTGATTGCAGCGGAATACGGGGTATTGGAAAAACGTCGCCAGTTGGCCAGGTTGCAAAACCTGACCACGGCGTTGACAGTCGTCACGCTGGCGGGAACTGGCTACGCTGCCAGCAGTTTCACCTCCGGTGTAGCCACTGCTATCCCCTGGGCCGGTGCTGCTGCCACGCTCGGTTTTTCTTCCATACTGGCGCTGAACAATAATCGCGAAGCCCGCATTCAATCCTATGCCATAGGCGAGAGTTTCATGTCGCAAATGGCGCCCGATCTGCAGCGCTATATCACTGTTCAAAGTGAAGTGGTGCTGTCGGAGAAAGACATATTTGCCCGCAGCTACGGCGAGTTTGAGAGCCAGGTAGTGACTCTATACGGAGAAACGGCGCGTAATCTGTCTGAAAGCAAACAAGGTCAATGTGCGTTTGAGTATCCTGCGGGCAATGCTAATGGTGTCTGGCGGGGCGAATGTCGTCGTGGCAAAGCGCATGGCTGGGGTTATGGCGTAACCCAAATCCAGCAAGGTCGGTTTGTTGAGTACTTCGGCCGGGCCAAGGCCGGTTTGCCGCAGGGACAAGGCGCGTTAATCCTTCCCGCCGCCAGTGGCATGGCACCTGTGCTTTACGAAGGCGAGTTCAGCAAAGGTGTAGCGAATGGCATGATACGCGTCAGCGAAGCCGGCAAGGCTCCAAGAATAAGGACATTCAGCCAGGGAGTGGAATCGGGTCGGGCCGGAAGCAATCAATGGCGGTCTATCGCTTATCCTTGATTTTTGCGCATACAGCTCAAGTTAATCTATGGCCTGTTAGAATCATGTTTGTCAGTCATGTTGCCCGGCATTGTTGCCCGGCATTGTTGCTCAAGGGGCAAATAGGAGGCGCGGTGAGACCTGCATGCAAATTTCTACTGAGCATAGTGCTGTGTATCGCGGTGGTGCTTGGCAGCGGTTGTGCCAGCACAGCCACTGGAAAGAAACAATCGGTTTACCAGCCGCAGCAGAACCTGCAACTGAACGATGGTGGCCGCTCACAGGCCGATGCCAATGTAGTCATACGCTATCCTGCCATTGTTGATCGTAATGCAGAGACTGTGTTTTTTGACGCTTTTGCAGCCCATCCCATAGGCGGCAGCATCAAGGAAACCGATAGCAACAGCGACCGCGTAGCCGAAGCCATGGTTGCCAAGTCCAACTATTACGTGATGTCGCTGTATCGCGAATTGCAGGCTGCCCTGCCAGATAACTCTGTACTGCTTTCCCCACATTACGTTTTCATTGATGAGCAAGGCCAGTTGTCCAGCAAACCTTTACTCGCAGCAGAGAAAATTCCCAGCGTTCTGACCATAGACTTTGCCACTTACTCTTTTCCCGATACCAGCAAAATGATGGATGCACCACCTTTGACTTTTGGCGACCTGGTGACGCCTTTGTTCGTGCTGCACAGCAATCACTGGCTCAGCCCGCCCACGCATGGCTTGTTGCTGTCCAGCGAACCACTGCTGGGTACCGCTTGGGAACAATCTGCGCGACAGGCAGAAGCACAGTTTGCAAGCCGTTTGTCCATGCAGCCAGTGGATTATCAGCGGCCGCTGGATTTCATCAGTTACCTGGCCAAAGGCAGCCCGGCCAGCCTGGATTTGCCGCTCAAGGCAGCCGGGTCGGTCCGTCAATCGGTGACCGCAGTCGAACGCTACCCGCTGGAAAAAATCCGCATGCAAAGCGAGCTGGTAGCCAGTCTGGACAAAGACTCAAGCATTGATCCTTTTGCCGAGGATTTCGTCAAAGGAGCAGCCGCCCGGGTGGTTACTGCGTTAAACGACATCAATCACGACCGGGCAACATTTTTTGCCCGCCAGAGCGCCTTAGCATCCTTCGATCCGGATTTGGCCAATGCTTTTCTGATGCGTTCAGCGGATGAAAGCGTGCAGGCGCGGGTGCAATTGGCAGAATCTTTATTGGTGGCTGAGCGCAAGTTCCTCGCCAGGCAGTCGCAGGCCATCTATGACGGCACTTACGCAGGAGCCTATGGTGATGAAATGCGCCGAATGATTGCCGCTGAATACCGCATGCTGGAAGAGCGGCGCGATCTGGCGAGAAAGCAGAACATCGGCACCGCATTGGCGATTGTAGCCATGGCAGGAGCGGTATACGCTGGCAGCCAGGCAGGCGATTCCGGCAGTTGGGGTGAGTACAATAACTGGCAATTTCTCACCAGTGCGCTGGCCTTGTCATCGGTTTGGGCCGTCAATGTCGCCATGAACAAGAATGCCGAATCAAAAACCGTGGGTGAAAATTTCCTGATGCAAATGGCACCTGCCCTGAACCAACAGAGCTCGGTACAGGTCGAACTGCTGGAATCCAATGAAGAAATTACTGCGCGGAATTTTGATGAATTCAAAAGCCAGACTATAGCCCTGTATCAAAAGTATGCTCGTTCCATGACGGTCGATGGCTCGTCCCAATGCCAGTTCCGTCACCCATCTGCCGGACAGTCAGGCAGTTGGTATGGCGCCTGCAATTCTGGTTTCGCGGAAGGCCTGGGTTATGGCCTGGTGCGCGGCGATAATGGAACAGAGATTGAGTATTTGGGAAATGCCAGTCAGGGACTTGCCGAGGGTTTGGGTGCCATGATCATGCGCTCGCCGGCCAGCATAGGCGCCATTTACTACGAAGGCCAGTTCGAGCGAGGTCAGCCTCACGGAATCGTGCGGCTGGAACAACCAGGCCGGAAAACCGAAACCCGCGAGTTCATTCACGGTAAAGATGCCGGAGTCGCCGATGAGCAACAATTGTCGCCCCTTGGCTTTAATTGAGATGAGCTTTCATTAATTAGTCATGACTACCGGAACAGTTGATCAGATTTTCCGGCATCGCGTTTATGCGAGCTTGCTGCTGTGCGGGTTATTCCTCTGCTGGTCTGTTCCAGTACAGGCCATCAATGAGCCAACTGACCATACGCTTGGCAGCATCTCCGAATTGCCACCGGGCGAGCAATATCGGCAACTCAGTTTGTTGATGTTGCTGGCCAACGGAGCTGATGCTGAACTGCTGGACTTCCTGGCTGATGGGTCTGTGCCCGAACAGGAGCCGATTCCGAATCAGTCCCGTGCGTTGCAGCAATACCCAACGCCATTGGCACGAATTGCCGACCCCGACTCCATGTTGTTGGGGGCAGGGCAGATGATGCGATTTGCCCATCAGCATCGAGTCGAAATTGAGCAGGAGCTGGCACGCATAAAACAGAGCTGGCCGATACTGGTCAGCATGATCGACATGAATGTCGTGCGTGAGGACGCCATCATCATTCGCAGTGCGGTCGCTGATGGCATGCAATACCAACAGGGTGATCAAGCTGTAAATCCTGATGTGTTACCAGAAAGCAGCCTGCTGGCTTACCAGGGTGAAACCATACACCAACGTAACAATATGGAGTATTTACTGTTCCAGAACGAGCTGGATAGCATTACCGATGGCGCCCTGGATGAACTCAGTTACAAACTGGATGCTTTCCAGCGCATGGCCGACGATGAACTGAATCCGGACCTCATGGATGAACGCATCGATGCTGCGGCAAACATGAACGAGGAAACCCGGCAACGTTTTCGTGAGCAGGCCTATATCCGCGCCAGTACCCTGTATTTAATGTTGATTCCGGCCATGGTGACGGTGGTTACTGATTAGCCCGCATATTGCACCAAGGCGGACGTGTTTGAAATTCCGGATCTTTGGTGCAACATGCGGGTTGGGAGTCTGGATTTTGTCAGTTCGGAGTTTTCTTTATCGGTAAGGTTGCAGCTTCATTCATACCCTGTAATTTCTCCAGTTCCGGAATGGCGATAGTGCCGGGAGGGGGCGAAGGCTGATCCTGCTGTTGGCTGGAAGTGGCTTGCGAACTGCTTGCTGTTGTGCTGTCGGCTGCTGCCAGCTTTTTGCTGGCCTGTTGGGCTTGCTGGTTTTCTGCTGGTTGCTTTTCACTCTCGGCTTTCTGGCCTTTCTCCAGCTCCTCCAGTTGCGCAATGGCAATGCTGCCGGGAGGGGGAGGTGGCTCGTCGCTTGCTGTAGCGGATGTCTGGGATTCTTCGGCTGATTTCTTGGCGGCTTCTGCGATTTGCTGCTCTTTAGTCAACGGTTTCTTGGCGCTTTTGGCTGGCATTGTCGCCCCCGAACTGGCTTGGTTTGCCGCTTGTTGGCTGTTGGATCCAGCATCTTCAGCAGCTTGAGCCTGAGACTGAGGCTGGCCGCTTCCAGCCGGGCCATTGCCCATCGGGTCTGTAGCAGGTTGATCACCTGCTGATTGAGCGCCAGCCAATTGACCGGTTGACTGGCCTCTGAGAAATTCCAAAGCACTTTGCGACACACCTGCGCCTGCCGCGCTACTGCTGGCAGCGTCAGTTGCGCGCCGGGCTCCCGGACTGGATGAGCCTTTGCTGCCGGAGTTTGAGCTCTCGCTGCCGGCCATGCCCGACTGTCCGCTGCTGCCGCTCTGTCCGCCACTCTGGCCCCCATTCTGTCCACTGTCCTGTTCCGGTCCGGAACCACTACTGCGACCGCCTCCACCTGCCAGCGCCGCTGCTTCACGTTTATGGTATTCCTGTACCAGATCGCCCCAGGCGGCTTCTTCTTTCTGGCGCAATTCCAGATCTTTTTCCGCCGCAGCGCTGGGAGTGTAAGGATAGTTGGCGTTAACGTCTTCCGGCTTCCATTCGCCTTGTTCGATAATGACATCGCGCATTTCATCGCGCAGATGTTTCTGTGATTCGTATGGCAGCGCCGCCATGCCTTCGAGTGGTTTAAGAGGTGGCGTGGAACGATCCAGAATGACGGTAGACTGATCTCCGGATTCATCCGTTTCCATTCGACGGCGGTAAGCTTCTTCGCTCTCTTCCACCTGCTGGCTGGAATCCTCACTGGTATCTGTCGCCACGTCCTGCTTGCCCGTGCCAGCAATATCGGCGGATTGCGACCAGCCTGAAAGGGGAACCAGGATAGCTGCAAGCAACAGCAATGGTCGCGCAGTAAAACGCTGTTCACGTAGCGAGCGCAGCCGTGCCGCGATTGACTTCACAGGTTTACGGATTGATCTCATTACTGCTCTCCAGAAGAGCTCTGCCCAGTGTTGGACTCAGGAAGAGGGTGGTAATTCCCGAACCACGCGAAATCCGGTGAAATCGTTGCGGTCGCCCGCCTTGAGATTGAAGCGTGCCGACAGGCGCGACTCACGCGCGCCACTGAACCAGGAGCCGCCGCGGGTGACGCGGGAATTGCACAAACCACGATTATTGGCGCTGCCGTCGGCGGGAGCGTCATGATAGGACAAACTCATGCAGTCCAGCGTCCACTCAGCCACGTTGCCCAAGGTGTCGTGTAGTCCTGAGGTATTGGCGGGAAATGATCCAACCGGCGCTGTTTCCAAAGCAAATGGATCGGCACAAACTTGATGGGCCCAGCGAAAGCCCGTTTCACTACCGGCGATATTGGCCACCTCACAAACTCCAGCCGGATTGGCGTCTGGCCATTCCTCGGATTCTCCAGCCCGAGCGGCATATTCCCACTCGCTTTCACTGGGTAAACGGTAGCGCTCGCTGGTTTTCTTGCTTAACCATTCCACAAAGGCCTGAGCATCATTCCAGGAAACCATCATGACTGGCCGGGCGCCGCGACCCCAGCCATTATCAGTGGTTTGGCTGCAGCCTCCGTCCGCCACGCAGGCATCCCATTGTGCCAGGGTGACTTCGTGGATACCGATGGCAAAAGCCTTATCAATGACCACTTTACGTTGCGGTTTTTCATTGGCTAATGAAGTGGTGGAATCTTTATCCGCACCCTGCCAGAACGATCCCCCGGCCAGAACCACCAAATCCGGGCAGAGATCACAGTCGCGAAACCGTTTGCCGGGCCTGAGCGTGAGCCCGTCAATGGCAGCGAGGGCAGCGGTGACATGCTGACCGCGCGGAAAGCCATCAATGTAGGCCTGATAGGCCTTGCGGGTATGCAGTTTTCGCGCGGTTGCAAAAGCACTGCCGTCATTGACTGAATCGTTGAGTTCGCGGCGCAGAGACTGAGCTGCAGACAGATGTTCGCCGTCCGGAAACTCAGCGATGTATTGGTCGATTGCCGCAATGCTGCGTTGCGTGCGTGCCTGTTGCCAGGCTAGGTTGTCTTGCTCCTGGCGCAATGTCTGCTGTCGTTCGGATTCGGTAGCGGCGCGGTCCAATGCGTCCAGCCGTATCATGGCTTCTGCCTCGTGGCGCCCCAGTGGCAATTGCTCCAGATAAGTCTGGTAAGCAGAACGGCTGCCTTCGGCGTCGCTGGCTTGCCACAGTGCATCATCCAGCCGGGCCAGGTGTTGCAGCGCGTCAGCCTCGTGGATGGAGTTTGGGTAGTCCTGACGGTAGCGCTGGTAGCCATAGATGGTGTCCGCTTCCAGTGCTTCCAGCCAGCGTCTGTTCTGCTCTGGATCGCGATTACCCAGGGCAGTGTCCGAGCCCGCATCAACTTGTTGCAACGTTGCGGTTTGATCAGGGTCAGATGGACTGTCTGGTCCACCTGTCATCAGGTAAAACACCAGAACAATCAGGCCCAGGGCAAACAATCCCAGCAGAATGATGGGCAGCCAGGCACGGCCCTCGGTGTCATATTCAGCGTTTTCCTGGGGCAATTTGGGCCTGCCGCGCAGCACACTTTGTCGGGGTTTGGACTCAAGTAGGCTGAACGACCGGGACCAATCCGCTACGCTGTGCGGGCGTTGGTCGGTTTTCAGTTTTAGTCCTGCATTAATCGCATCGAGCCAGTCTGAGGGCCAAACTGCGGGCCGGGCAGAGGGCGCGGCTGAGAGCAGGTCGGCTGCAGCCTGTTGAACCAGCGGCAGCAGCGGATCAGGCAAGCCTTTTTCTACCGCTTCCAGTCGTTGTGAAGCGGCGGTTGGTATTCGGCCGGTAGCGACGCGATAGAGGCTGGCTGAGAATCCATAAATGTCGGTCCATGGGCCAATGGGTCCGGAGCCCAGTTCCTGTTCAGGGGCTGCATAACCAGGGCTGCCCAGATTGCCTGACTTCGGCCCCGGTGCTGGAAGCAGGGTTGCACCAAAGTCCAGCAGCAGTGGGACGCCTTCGGCAGTGATATAAATATTGGCAGGTTTGATGTCCTGGTGGATCACTGAGTGTTGATGCGAATACTTGAGTGCGTCCAGCAGGGGCAGCAGTAGCGACTTGATTTGCTCTGCATCGAGTGTTTTTTTTCGTTGCAGCAGCTCAGCCAGGGTTTCACCGGGGTAAAAGGGCATTTGCAACCAGGCCGTGCCATTGGCTTCAAAGCAACGCATGACCTCGATAATATTGGGGTGCTGCAAACCAGCCAGTCCACGACCTTCGGACAGAAACTGCTGCAAGCCTTGCTTGAAGTCTGCTGCGGTTTCAGAGCTTATAGCTTGCAAGCGACCATCATCCAGTCGCAAGGCACTTTGCTGTGGGAAATACTCCTTGAGTACAAACTCACCGCCCTGGATTTGGTCTTTTGCCAGGTAGCTGATGCTGAATGAACCCTGGCCGAGCATACGCACAATGCGCAAATTGTCGATCAGGCTGCCACTTTCAAGACAAGTCGGCTTGGAGGATTCACCACTCATAAAAAGCTTCAGTCGTTGCCGGCCGTCAATTGCAGGTTGACCGTGACATCGCCCAGTTGTAGCAGGTCACCGGACTGAACGAAAAACACTTCGCCCGGCAGGCAAGGCACGCCGTTTAATCGGGAGCCGTTGGTAGATTCCAGGTCGCTGACGGTAATTCTTCCCTGATGGAATTGTACCCGCGCATGGCGGCGGCTGACCGTGCTGCTGGCCAGGTTTACATCCGTCCCCTCACGGCCCAGTACGGCATACCAATCGGGGCCGTTAACGGGCAATCGGCGCGTAAAAGCTGCGCCATCGGCTTGTTGGCCAGACACGAGCAGCATAACCACAGGGGCTGGTTGCTCGTCCGCTGCAAAACGTACGGTTCCAGGCTCCGTCTGGCTTGTAGCGCTTAATGCTGCAGACCCAGTGGTCCGTGAATTTTTACGCCAACGGCGAATAAACCAGGCCAGCAACAACAGTGCGATCAGGCCCGCGAAAATCAGCGTGGTGCGGGATGCCTGGCGTGGCGACGCAACTTTTGCGGCATCATCGATAGCGGGTTCGAGCGCAGGATTTTCCACCTCGGGAGCAACGATAAGCTGTTCGATTTCCAGCTCGCCATCCGCTTCCGCCTGTTCCTGTTCGGCTTCGGCTTCTGCTTCGAGCTGCGGATCAACCTGTTCGGTAATCGCCAGATCTGGTTCATCTGGCTGGTCCAGAGGACTCTTTTCTACTGGGCTCGCGGGCTCATCAATTGGCTCTGGAGTTGGTTCAGCTGCAGGTTCAGGCTGTTCAGCCGGCGGTTCCTCAGTAATTTTGGTATCTGTGGCTGAGCATTCCGCGGTTCGCAGAGGCGTTCCAGTCAATTTTGCCGCACGTTGCAACGCATCCGGCCAGGCCAGGCGGGGTGAGCCGGTAGGCTGCATGCTCTGAACACCGACAGACATATTGAATGCAACGAGATTTCCACAAGCATCGGTCAACGCTCCACTGACATTGGCAAAAGACTCCAGAGTAGGGTGGGACGTCGTTATGGCTGGCAGGGTTTGCACTGCCGCCCGAACCGGGGCGGAGCCCTGGGCGATCATTTCAGCGGGTGGAAAGGCCACCAGGTTGAGGGATTTGAGCTCGGACTCACTCAGAGCAGACAGGCTGGCTGCCGGCCGGTTCAGGCCTTGCACTTTGAGTATGGCCAGTTTATCCGCCGGCAAGGTGTGAACTATGGTTGCCGGGCGCCCGTGGCGCACAATATCGGTGCCGCCATCCAGCACCATGATCTCATCGCCTTCGCGGGCAAAATCGATTGCCACCAGCACCATGTCAGGTGCGGCAATGACAATACCGGTGGTCGGTTGAACATGAGTGGCTGATACCAGTTTCAGGGCCAGCACCGTCCAGGGTGGCATGCTGTCGGTTGCTGCTGCAGATTGCGACCAGGCAGGGATGCTGACGATCATCAGCAACAGTATCAGCCAGCCAGCTATCAGGCTTTTACGCAGTAAGCGAGGTTGAAGACTCCGCTCACATGGGATTAATGATGCCAACATATCAGTGTCAATACATTTAGTGTGAATAAAGGCGGTTGATCAGGTTATCCAGGCAATATTGCCCGGCCTGGTTCAAGGCCCGCTCCTCGCGCGCCTGCACGATGCTCTGAATAAAAACCAGCACTGCAGCCATCACCAATGCCACCAGCGTGGTACTGAAAGCCACTCCCAGCCGTTCGGTTACCTGGAACAGCATATCCGGGCTTTCCACATTGGCCCGGTTGCCAGCGTAATTCAGCGCCAGCATGATGCCGATCACGGTGCCGATAAAGCCCAGGGAAGGAATCAGCCAGGTGATGTAGCGAATGATGTTGTAGCGCAGGTCGATTTCGTGGATGAACAATTCCAGGCTGGAGTTGAGCAAGGAGTTAGTCTGGTCAGCAGAATGACTCAGGTTGTAACCCAGAACGCAACGCTCGATCAAGCGCGGCACAAAGCAGATTTCGCGATATTTGCTGGCGCGCACTTTCTGGTAAATCGGCGTCATATCCTCACCCGGACGCAACACGGTTTCCTCATCTTCCGGCAGGTAGTTGCGTTCCATTTGTGCATGTTCCAGCCAGCCGTAATACCAGCGTATGGCCAACTCACCCAGGCCGATAAAGAATACCACCCACATGATGGTCTGAACGGTGATGGGCCAGGTGGAGCGTTCCACATCGAGAACGATTTTGGCCCAATCCAACGGTAATATCCGCGCCAGTAAAGCAATAAACAGCACAGCGGTTATGGCGCAGATCAAAAAGGTGATCAGTCGAATACGGCTCATGATTTCTGGTCACGCTCTTCAACAGAACCGGTGATGGGATTACGCATGGGGTTTTCGAACACCGGCTTGTCACTGCCCTTGCCAGCAAGCAGTAATCCCGCATTGCGCAGGGTTTTGCTGTCGCCCGGGCTCAGCCCAAAGCCAGCAGATGTTTGTGCCAGATCCTGCCAACTCATTTCATGATTGCCGAAACGAATGCGCTCCTGCGGGCCGAGTTGGATCAGCAGTGCCTGTGTCCAGCACTCTTCACGCCACAGGAAAGTCCCGGAACGTGTGCCCAAATCACGAATGATCAGGCGGTTTCCGTTGATGGCTTCGATGCTGGCGTGCTCATCAGCAACCGAAGCATCTTTCAATACGATGTCATTTTTACTGTCGCGACCAATGGTGACCATGGATTTATCCGGCGCCTGTTCCAGCGCATATTCGCGCTGGCTGTAGCGTCATTTTTCAGCAGCTAACTATGATACATGGATAAGATGGGGTTAGAGTGACCCCAAAGCTAATCCGAGACCGCCAAAAAGCTGCCCCCGTTGTTCTTGGCAAGCCGCTCCATGAATTCAACCGTGCCCCGGTACTTGTAATAATCGCCGATGGTGACGGCGTGGATTTCCTTGTGGGCATAATTGATCTGAATTACGCGCCGGACCAGGCGATTGGCATTCAAGCCCTCATTAAAGCTGGGGTTTGGCAGGCCATCGCTGAACAGCACGATGGCCTGTGCTGGGCTTTCCAGTGCTTCGGAGATACCTGCCAGCAACGGTGAAGAACCTTTGAAATCGTCTTTCATACCTTCCAGAAATCGATTGGCCTGGTTACGTGTGGTGTTCGACATGGTGCTCAAGCCCTTGTCGGGCCAACGAATAAAATTCGGCCCGGAATCCAGTTGCTGAAAGCCCAGGATGCCGAATTCATAGCCATCGCCCAATGAGTCCATGGCCCGCACCACGGTATCTTTCACCAGCTCGGCATGACGACCCAGAAAAGCATTCATATCCACCAGGAACAGTATTTGCCGCTGGTCAGTTTTCAGGCCCAGGAATCGAAAAGTGACCTGGTTACGACCGGTGGGTTCGAGTATGGGCTCTTCTTCCACCGGCGGTGGAGGAGGGGGTTGATCCGCATGGGCCTGCTTTTCGGCATTGATGGTTTGTATCTCGGCCGAAATCCGCTCCTGCTCGGCCTGCAATTGCTCATGCTGTGTCTGGGCTGCCTGCAGGGCTATCAGTATGTCGTTGCGGCCCAGTTCTGAATCCTGCAGGATGGCGTCCGTTCTGCCAGCCAGCTCCTCCAGAAACTTTAAATCACCTTCGGAGCGTACTTCTTTTTGGTAGTCCGGCATCAGGATGATGGCCATGATCACAAAAGCGCCCATGGCCGAGGCGAACAGGTCGATGGCTGACAGGGAAAACACTTCGAAGGCAACGCGCCGCCGTCTCATCGCGATACACCCACAAAATCGCCATTGTTCTGCCGCGCCAGAGTCTGCAGGAACAACACCAGTGCGCGGTTTTCGGTGTAATCGCCCAGCGCAACGGTATGGATTTCCTTGCGGTCATAGCGGTTCAGGCTGGTGATGTCTTTGATAATTCCGGCAGGTGAGCTGTCCGGTTCACCGTCGCTGAGCAGAATGATAGCCTCAGCCGGAAACTGCAAAGCAGCCAGCAAGGCCTGGTGGGTGGGGGTAGAACCAGCAAAGCGCTGCGATAAAGAGCTGGCGTATTCTCGAGCTTGTTGCAAATTTTCAGGCGTGGCTTTAATCAACCGGTTGGTGCGGGGAAAAGTATGGATATAAGGTGCCGGCGCGCCCTGGTAGCCAATGATGGCAAAGCTGTTTTCATCAGTCAGTGGGGCAAGTAAGTCCACCACGGAAGAAAACATCAGTTCCGAATAAGCCATCATGCTGCCGGACATATCCACCACGATGACAAAGCTCTTGGCTTCGGTTGCAAGCCCCAGAATAGAGAACTCGACACCGTTGACCACCGCCGTGGGCTTGGCTTCTGGTATTTCCTCAATCGCCGGTTCAGGAACTGCAACCTCCGCTACCTGGGTTTTGGCATCACGCAAATCATTGCGCAATCGCGACAGCGATTGCTGGATGCCCGCATTGATGCGCTGCAAGCGTTCCAGATCGGATTGCGACTGATCATTGTCGGCCAGCAGATTTTCAATTTCGCCCTGTGCCAGGCGGCGCTTGAGCATCAGGTCTTCGACTTCGGACCAGGAGTCAGCGCTGCCGGCGTTACGGTAGTAAGGAAACAGAATCATCACCAGCAAGATAAAAGCACCCAATGCCGAAGCGAACAGGTCGATGGCAGAAGTGCTGAATACGGATGTGTCGCGATTGGGGCTGCGCATAAAGCATTATAATTGGGGTCAGAAGATAATTGGGGCCGATAATTGGGATAATTGGGGTCAGAGCAAAAACTCTGAGCGTCATTGGGTTTCTAATAAGATCAGTAATTGAAGAGTTTTTACTCTGACCCCAATTATTCACCCCAATTATTCCTCTGACCCTCCCAAATAAAAAACCCGGCGCTCTGGCCGGGTTTCTCATACTTATCGGCTGGCAATCAATTTTGCGGCAGCGCATCCAGCATGGCGTCTCGGTCGCGCTCTTTGTATTCAACTTCCTGGTCCATCAACTCTTTGCGACGTACTTCGCTGTCCACGTAAGCGATCCACTGTTGCGCTGCTTTGGCTGAGCGCTGATCGCGACTGGCTTTCTGGAAGGCATCGCGTGCCTGCTCCAGGCGCTTCTGGTTGAAATAGGACATACCCATCATGATGTAGGCTTGGTCGGTACGCTTCAAACCGCCGGCACTCAAGGCGTCATTAAGGGCTGTAACGGCTTCACTCCACTGCTCCAGGTTGATGTATGCCTGGGCCAGGCGAATGTAGAGATCGCCGTCTTTGGTCATCCGCGCGGCTCGCGCCATGGGCGGAATGGCCAATTCGTCTTCCCTTGCCTGGTACCAGGCCTGGGACATCAGCCGCAGGTTTCGATCATTTTCCTCAACGATTTTGGCTTTCATGCCTTTGTCCAACACCTCGGCTGCTTTGTAGGGCAGACCGTGCAGCAGATAAAGGTTGGCCAGGTTGGTGATGTGGCCATTGGTGTTCAGCAGGCCTTTTTCGTACAGCACTTCAGTCAGAGCCAGTTGTTTCTTGGTGTCACCCAGTTCGCTGTAAACGCCAGCCAGAGTAAGGATGTAAGTGTCTTTCGGATAGTACTGGACCAGTTCTTTCACCACTTCCAGCATGTTTTTGTAGTCTTTCAGCTCGAAATAAATCACTCGCAGCAGTAGCAACCAGTTTTCCTTCGGCGCTTCGCCTTGCGAGCGGTACATATCCACTGCGGTCTTGATGGGCTTGAGGGCTTCCTGGTAACGGTTCATTTGGAACAGCGCCTGACCTTCGAGCATGTAGACATCGGCGCTGGGCTCAGGAACGACCTTCATTAAGCGCCGCACGGTTTCCAGGGCCTTTGGATAGTCCTCGATGGTGAACTGAAGCTGCGCCATGGTTTTTAGCGTAGTGAGCGTTAAAGCTTCTGGTAATTCAGGTTGTATCAATACCTGTTCATAGGCATTGATGGCTTCCTGGTAATTTTCCTGCAGGTAGGCGGCGTAACCACTGAGGTTCCACACTTGCGCCCGTTCGTACGGGCTGAGCTTTTCGTTGGCTCGCATTTCCCGCAACAAACCACTCGCGCCAGCATAATTCTTGGCTTCGACCAGTTCCTGAATTTCCGTAAGCTTTTCATAAACCTGCTGACTCATGGCCACGGTTTGTTTAGTTTCGCGTTCTTTTTCCTGGGCTGACAAAGAGGCAGTGGCTGCCAGCAAACACAAGCAGGTGAACCCCAAGCAAGTGAGCTTTGTGGCTATACGCTTCATTCGGTTTATTTCCATACGATCTGTTGCAACCCTACTCTTCAATTTCATAAGTGAATTTGTTCTGTACGCCCGGGACTTCAATGGACTGGCCATCAACCACCCTTGGCTTGTACTTGAACTTCAGAGCTGCTTGTAGGGATGCGCTGTGGAACAAGGAGCTGGTGCACTGGTCCTCCACCACAAAAGGATTGGCGGTGGTGCCCTGCTTGGTTACTATGTACTGCACGACGCAATAACCTTCAATACCCCGCGACAAGGCCCGCTGAGGGTAAATCGGTGCCACTTTTACGATCGGCAGGTAATCGCCTTCGCCTACGCCCAAATTGAAGCCTCCGGACATTTCGATGTCGGTTTCAACCGGCACTGCAGAGATCGCTATCTTTTCGGCATTCGGGTTCAGACTATCCAACTGTGGCGTTGGCGGCTGGGGTGGTGGCGATTCGGGTGGTGGTGGCTTTTTCGGTTTGAGCTGTCTGCGTTCAATGTCTTCATCACGCTTAAGGCGCACAAAGTCCACGATATTCGATATGCCTGATTCATCCAGCTTACCATCAGCTGATTCAATCAAATAAGACATGGTCCAGAACAATCCGGCTGTGACAAAGACGGCCAGGATAGCCCCGAATAGCATGCGGGAATAATTGCCGGATTTGCTGAGCGTTAGTGACTCAAGAATGGTAGCAGCCATCGGTATGCCCTCAGGGTTCGTTGGCAGCAATAGACACGTTAAAAACACCGGCCGACCTGGCCGCGTCCATCACCTGGATCAGGGTGTCTGTCTTGGATTCCTTGTCGGCCTGGATTACCACTGAACCCTGCGGGTTCTCGGCATGCAGGCGCTCAATGTTTGGCCGTACTGAACGGATGTCGATCTGGCGACGATCAATCCAGATGTCATTGTTTGGGCCGATGGCCACCAGAATGTTGGCTTTTTCCTGCTTCACTGCAGTGGCCGCATCCGGACGGTTTACCTCAATACCGGCTTCCTTGATAAAGGTCGCGGTAACGATGAAGAAGATCAACATGATGAATACCACGTCCAACATCGGCGTGATATCGATCTGGGTTTCTTCTTCTTCAATCTGGGCAAATTGGTGCCGCATATTTAAATCTCCTAGTGTGTCCAATCATTGACCGGGCCAAAAACCCGGTTACTGATGATGAATTTCAAGATGGTCGGTTAATGCTTCACGTTCACGGCGGACCTTGTTGCTCAGATAAGCACTCATGGCTACACCTGACAGTGCTGCAACCATGCCCGACATGGTCGGGACGGTTGCTTTGGACACGCCGGAAGCCATAGAGCGTGGATTGCCGGAACCGGCAATGGCCATGACCTCAAATACTTCGATCATGCCGGTTACCGTTCCCAGCAACCCCAGCAAGGGACACAGGGCCACGCAGGTCTGGATTAAACCCAGGTTCTTTTCAGCCGACGAGGCCACCTGGGAAATGATGCGGCCACGAATCTGGTGCGCTTTCCAGGAAGATTTGTCGCTGCGTGCTTCCCAGAGAACCAAAGCATTCTTGACCAAACGCCTGTAACCAGTACGCATGAACACCAACCGTTCAATGATCAGCATCCACATGAACAGAGTGAGGACGCCGATCACGTTGAGTACTGGCCCGCCCAACTCGAAAAAGTCGCGGATGGTCTCCAGGAACGGCAGGTAATAATACAGAGTATCCATGCGCGCTTACGCTCCGGTCATCTGCTGTTCTGCGCGCTCTGAAAGCATGCCTGCCGCTTCTTCCTGCAGGATCTGGGTCAATCGCTTGGCACGACTTTGGACCAGAGTGTGCAGGAATACCATGGGAATGGCCACAACCAGACCTTGCACCGTAGTAACCAGGGCCGTTGAAATGCCACCAGCCATCAACTTGGGATCACCCGCACCGTACAGGGTAATGGCCTGGAAGGTGATGATCATACCGGTAACGGTACCCAGCAGACCCAGCAGCGGAGCTACAACTGCGATGATCTTCAGGAACGGCAGCATGGCGTTGAACTTGGGCGTTTCCTTGAGAATAGCCTCACCCAGCTTCAGTTCCAGCCCCTCCACGTCCACGTTAGGGTTATCAGTGGCAATGCGCAGTACTCGACCGAGTGGATTGTTACCGGGGTTGCTCAGGTTTTTGGTCTGGTTTCGAACCGCAGCGCTGATTGCGGTCAGGCTCAGCAAACGCCAAATCGCGATAATCAAGCCGATCGTACCGAGTACCATAATGGTGTAACCCACGCTCTGACCCTGAGCGATTCGCTCCATAAACTTGGGTGCCTGAACCAACAGGCCGAGCAGTTGCCCGCGGGTAGGATCAATCGAGAATGCGTGTATGCCCGATTCGGCTTCAGCCAGTTCTTCAGCACGACCGGTATAGCGGCTGGCTGGCTGGCGTTGCAGTTCAACCAAGCGGCCTGACTCAGGAACGTATTCCAGGTATTTATCGCCGGAAATCACGTTGAACAGGCCAACACGAACCACTTCGCGTTGCTCTTCTTCACCTTTAGCGTTCACCACCGAAGCGGTGAATTTGGAAACTTTGGCGGATTCGGTCATTTCACGCTGCAGTTCAAACCACAGGCGTTCGATTTCAGCCAGAGTAGGCATGCGGTTAGTAGATCCCATCTTCTGCGCAAAAGTGGTTAGCCACTCCGAGCGATCGGGAAACTGAGCCTGGGTAACTGAAGCATCGAAGTTGCCGCGAGCATCACCGGCAGCCTGCTGCAGCACACCGAACAGTTCTTTCAGATCGCCCAGACGTTCCTGCAGGGCCCGTTCCAGTACGATGATTTCTTCATCGTTAACAGCGAATAGTTGCTCCAGGTTAACTGAACGGCCTTCTTCGCGGCCACGCTCAGCCTTGATATTGGCCAGCGATTGTTGCTGTTGACCGCGGTTCTTCTCGAACTCTGCGATGCGAGCCTTGTTTGCGGCTGCATCTTTCACCCGGCCCTGTTTAACCAGGTTCAGCAAATCATCCAATGAAACAGCTTCTGCTGCGAAAGCAGGTGTGGCCAGGCCGAATGCGAGGCAACTGGCAATAAGAATCTTGGTCAGGTTTTTCATTACAGCGTATCTCCCGTAGCAGCCGGAACCGGGATGGTGAGCAAATCAGGTGCAACTTGCTTCCTCGCTACACGTATACCCTGTGCGACACTAGCTTTGTAGGTTTCTGGGGCAATGGTGACGAAGGAATTGGTTTCCCTGTCCCAGGCGCCCGTATGTTGGCCGCCAATGGATTGATATGAAAGCGACACTCTGCCGATGCGCAGGAAGTCCACTTCCTGTTGGTTGCCATTAAGTTCAACCGTGCCCTTATAGGCTTCGATGGTGCGGCCGTAATCATTCTCGATCTGGTAGGCCTCGACCACCTGGCGGAATTTTTCCGCAGCAGTCACATCGGAGCGCACCATCATGTCTCGCATCCTGGCAATGCGGTCATTGCGTTCCTTGAGCAGGAATGGTGTGTCCAGTTCGATGAACGCTTCCAGCGAGTCAATCATGCCGGTCATCATCGGAACGATTTGCCGCTCAATCAAAGCCACGCTGTCCATGGACTCAGTCAGTGCGGACTTCTCCGCCTCCTGATTATCAATTTGCCTTTGCAACAGCCCGTTATAAACCTTCAGGCCGTCGACAACTTTCAGTTCCGTTTTATAAGAAGCCAACAAGTTATCGGTTTGGTCTGCAACCTGATCAACTCGCGTCTGT
The DNA here is from genome assembly GCA_034440115.1 of Lysobacterales bacterium. Lineage (GTDB taxonomy): Bacteria > Pseudomonadota > Gammaproteobacteria > Xanthomonadales > SZUA-36 > JAWXBM01. The sequence continues at coordinate 57,142 of JAWXBM010000025.1, forward strand.
TCGGCGGCGCCGTCATCGGACCGTTTTTCACCTGCCTGAGTGACTTGGGTAACAGTGGTTTGAGCCAACAGAGTTGTGGCAAACGGGAGCGTGCAGAAAACCGCCAAGGCGGAAATCAGAAACGCTGATTTCTTGAAAATGGTTTGCATACTGGATCTCATCCTGGATGTTTAAACGGAAAACTACGAAAGACCTACGAGTCGAGCACTTTATAACCTTCGATTAATCACAGTCAATTAAATATTCATTAAATATTCACGCAATTTAAAATCATTTACGATTATTGTGCTGCGCCTAACGAAAATTTCACAAACGGCGTGCGGAATCGATCTTTTCGGAAAGAAGTCGTGCATTATTCGGCGCTGGACAATCAGGCTATAATCCGCGGCGAGTCATCGTCACCGCAGAGGGAATACAATCACAATGGTACGATCTGGTGCGGTTCATGCCGCCAAGGCTTTGTGCCCAGATTTTTTTTACCTGGGTTTTGTGCGCAGGTTTTTTCAAGAGTGGGGTATTAGTCAGTGAAACGAAATAGCCAATGGGTTTCATTGTCACTGCTCCTGATCGCATTGGGGGGGATGATCTTCGCTTACAAAGTGATTCGCCTGGGTTATCCGCCCTATCCCGATATGGAAAGCGCGGCCTGGACAGTGCAAGCCAAATTGGAACTCACCCCAGAAAAAGGCGCAGTGCGGGCCAGCCTGACTTTGCCGTCCCGTCCCAGCGGCTACAATCTGGCGCAGGAAAATTTTGTTTCACGTGGCTTTGGGTTAACCGTCAAAGAAGGTAACTTCAACCGCAAAGCTGATTGGGCCATACGGCGCTTACGCGATTCCAAATCCTTGTACTACCGTCTGCTGGTTATTCGGGATACGCAGCAACGCAGCTTCGCATCGCGGCCTGATTATCCTGCCCCGCCTGATCTGGAAGAGCCTTTTGCTACCGCGGCCAGAGACCTGGTCAACAAAGTCCGTGCCGAATCGGCCGATACTGAATCCTTTGCTGCAGCCATGCTGAACCGGCTGACTGGTTCTGAACCTGATGAGAACATGGACCTGTTCCTGGCGGAAGTTGAAAACTTTCGTGACCGGGTAAACCTGGCCCAGACTCTGCTGGCCGGTGCACGCATTCCTACTTTGCAATTGCATGGCATACGGCTGGACGCAGACGCACAACGGGCCAAACTGGAAACACTTTTGGCGGTTTATAACGGTGACGAGTGGCTGGTATTTGATCCGGTTTCAGCCGCAGAAGGATTGCCGGGAGACTTCTTTATTTGGTGGACTGGTCAGGGTGAACTGGCAGAAGTCAAAGGCGCGCACATCAAGGATCTGCAGATCTCCACCCGGCAACGGGTTAAAAGCTCTTTGGAGCTGGCACAGCAAAGAGCCGAATTGCAGAAGTCCCGCATCAGCCTGATTTCGACTTTGCAATTACCCATTCAGACCCAGGCCGTTTATGAAATTCTGCTGCTGATACCGATTGGTATTCTGGTTATCGTTTTGTTGAGAAATTTCGTAGGTTTGAGCTCCTTCGGAACCTTCGCTCCGGTGTTGATCGCGCTGGCTTTCCGCGAAACGGAATTGCTTAAGGGCATAGGCCTGTTTGTGCTGATTGTTTCCATGGGTTTGTTCTTCCGCTTTTACCTGGAGCGATTACGCTTGCTACTGGTTCCGCGGCTGGCCGCCGTTGTGACCATCGTGGTGATACTGATGACGGCCATCAGCATCATCAGTAATGAGTTCGGGTATGAAACGGGATTATCGGTTTCGCTTTTCCCGATGATCATCGTTTCCATGGTAATTGAGCGTATGTCCGTGGTCTGGGAAGAGCGCGGCGCATTTACTTCTATCAAGGAAGGTATTGGCAGCCTGTTTATGGCGGCCTTGGCTTACCTGGTCATGTCGGTGGACATGTTCGCTTATTGGGTGACGGTGTTTCCGGAAGTCAATCTGATGATTCTGGGTATCATCATTGCACTGGGTCGTTATACCGGCTTCCGCCTGACTGAATTGCGTCGCTTCAAGCCGCTGCTGGTGAAAGAGAAGGCGCCCGAATGATCGGCCGCATTCTCAATTTGCGCAGGGCTGGCGTGTTGGGTTTGAATGCCCGCAACGGCGATTACATTTTTCACTACAACCAGCGCAAATATTATCCGCTGGTGGATGACAAGATACTCTGCAAAGAGCGCATGGTGCGGGAAAATCTGCCGGTGCCGGAATTGATCGGCGTGCTGCGCGAGATGCACGAAGTAGGCGATGTGGCCGACATGCTGGGTGAGTGCAAGGAATTCGTGGTTAAACCGGCCAATGGCAGTGGCGGCGACGGTATCCTGGTAATCCTTGGTAGCCAGGGCGAATACTTCCTCGATGCCGATGGTCGCATGGTGGATTTCGAGACGCTTGAACACCACATCACCAATATTATTGGCGGCATTTATTCTTTAGGCGGTCAGCCCGATGCAGCCATGATTGAATCGCTGGTGCATTTTGATCCAGCCTTCAGTCGCCTGACTTATCACGGCGTGCCGGATGTTCGAGTAATCGTTTTCAAAGGTTACCCGGTGATGGCCATGTCGCGCTTGCCCACGCGGCGATCACATGGCAAAGCCAATTTGCACCAGGGTGCCATTGGCGTCGGTATCGACTTGGGCAGCGGCATCACCATGGGTGGGGTGTCTGGTAACAGTACGGTGTCGCACCATCCGGATACTGGTGCGGAAATTGCTGGTTTTCACGTGCCGGGTTGGAACCGCATATTGGATATGTCCTCTCGCTGCTACGAAGCCGTACACCTGGGCTATCTGGGTGTGGATATCGTGCTGGATCGTGATCTGGGGCCGTTGATACTGGAGCTGAACGCGCGGCCTGGCCTGAACATTCAAATTGCCAATCGTCGTGGTTTACGCCACCGCCTGGATGCGGTGGATGCCCACTGTATTGAATTGGGTGATGTGGTTGAAAACCCAGCGCAGCGGGCGCAATGGTCGAGAGATATTCTTGGCGAAGCAGCCCAGCAGGCTAAACTGGCAGGCTAAGCTGGCTTAAAGATCGTAAGCCACCACCAATACCGTGGTCAGAACCAGCCACAAACCCAACGCCAATGGCAGTCCAACCCGCACAAAATCACCAAATTTGTAGCCGCCGGCATTCATGATCAACAGGTTAGTCTGGTAGGCCATAGGTGTTACAAAGCAGAGGTTGGCACCAAACAGGACGGCCAGCACAAACGGCTCCAGCGGCATGCCGATCTGCTGCGCGATTCCTATGGCGATCGGAGTGCCAATGACGGCCGCGGCATTGTTGGAAACTACGTTGGTCAAAATGCCCATCATCAGCATCAGCCCGCCCAGCACTACCGAGGGAGGTGCGCCAAAAGTGATGTAGACAAACAACTGCGCCAGGTAATCGGCCCCGCCGGTTTTGAGCAAGGCCGCACCCATGGCCAGGGACGAAACAATGATCAGTATGACCTGGCCGCTGAGCGCATTGAGCGCATCTTGCCAGCGCAGGCAGCCGCTCAGCAGCAGGACCAGGCAACCCAGCACCGCGGCAATTTCAATTGGCATGATATTGGCAGCAGCCAATCCAACCACGCCGACTATGGTGAGTAACGCAATCGGCGCCTTGCGGGTTTTCGGCAGGCGCACCGTGCCATCCAGTATCAGGAAGTCGGTGTTTTCCTTCAATTCTTCAAAATGCTGCAGCGAAGACTGGACCAGTAACACATCACCGGATTTGAGCTGGATGTCATCCAGGCCAGGTGATTTTCGTTCCTGTGATTGTTCGTTGCGATGCAGGGCCAATAATCGAACGCCATACTGAGTCAGAAACTGCGCAGCACCAACGCGCACATTTTCCAGCCGCGAACCGGGTGTGATCACCAGCTCCGCCAATTGCTCTTCGCCCAGGCTCAGCGGGTGGGTAGAGTCAACCACGTGATCGCCCGAGAACAGTTTACCGCCCAGGGCACGGGCGAACTCGCGCAGATTGGATTGTGAGTCGCTGGTGGTGATGCGATCACCAACCGCCAGTACCACGTCCGGCAAGGGGTTGATAAACGCGCCTTTGCCGCGTTGGATGGAGTCCACGCTCATATTGTCCTCGGTACGCGCGATGGCTTCCGCCAGCGTGCTGCCGACGATTGGGCTTTCGGCATCCAACCGGATTTGGGCGTTGTAGACCCGAGACTGATTGTCCTGCATAGGAGCGGTTCGCGCTGGCATCATGCGCGGTGCAATCAGCCACAAATAAAAGATGGCGAAACCGGCACCGATAGACGCGGGACCGACAAAGTCGAACATACCGAACTCGTCCATGCCCATATCGGCCGCCACATTGACCACCAGCAGGTTGGTGGAGGTGCCGATGGTGGTGGTCATGCCGCCCAAAATGCTGGCAAAGCCCATGGGGATCAGCGTGCCGGTAGGCGACACTCCGGCGCGAATGCCAATACCTACCAGAATGGGCAGCATCAGCACCACGATAGGGGTGTTGTTGATAAAGGCACTGAGGAAAGCGGTGATGATGATGGTAAAAAGCAATGACAACATCGGGCCTTTGCGCCATACCTTGGCCAGAAAGCGACCAACCGGCTCCAGTGCGCCGGTGCGGAGCAGGCCTTCGCCTGCGATCATCAAGGCACAGACGGCGATCAACGCCTTGTGACCAAAGCCGAGAAAAAAGTCACTGGGGGCCAGCACTTCACCATTGGCTTCATAAGGAAACAGGGTAAATCCCACGGCCAGCAGTACCAGCACGATCAGACTGGTGGTTTCCAAAGGAATATTATCCCGGGCAAACAGGAACAAGGCCACGAAGATGAGTATCATCACCGCCAGCGCGTGCATGTTAGGTAGGGTGAATTCCAGCATCGTGTTGTTTTTCCTGGGGCCTGTTAAGGCTATTTGAATCGCCACTGTTGCGTAATGACTTGCTACCCGCGAGAGGCTGTCATATTCTCCGATGGGTGGGCATTGTAACGTGTTTCAACCGAGCCAAGTCCATTCGCAGGTGCACTGCCAAGGCATTTTGCAACAGTCGTAATTGATTGCCACACTTCAAATTCCACAGGAACTATTCTTGAGTGCATCGCAATATCTATTTGTAGCCATTGATCCGGTCGCGTTTGAACTGGGGCCCCTGCGGGTGCACTGGTACGGCATCATGTATCTGCTTGGTTTCCTGTTTTTCTGGGGCGTGGGCAGCCGCCTGGCGCGCAGCCGTCCCTGGGCTGGATGGGCCGGACAGGAAGTAGGCGACTTTCTGTTTTACGGTATGTTGGGCGTGGTGATAGGTGGTCGCCTGGGATACGTACTCTTTTATGGTCTGGACAGTTTTCTGCAAAACCCTTTGTTCCTGTTCAAGTTGACCCAGGGAGGTATGTCTTTTCACGGCGGCCTGGTGGGCGTGATCGTCGCCATGGCCTGGTTTGCGCGCCGCACCCAGCGCAGTTTCTGGCGGGTGGCCGACTTTGTCACGCCACTGGGGCCAGTCGGGCTGGGTCTGGGCCGATTGGGCAACTTTATCGGTGGCGAATTATGGGGGCATCTCAGTGACAAACCCTGGGCGATGATTTTTGCCAATTCCATTGAACCCGGTGGTTGGCAATCCGCTGAATTGCGGGTTGAATGGGCCAGCGGCGCCCTGGACGCTTTCGCCCGTCATCCCAGCCAGCTTTACCAGGCATTTCTGGAAGGACTGGTACTGGCGGTGGTGCTGTTGCTTTACTCGCGCAAAAAGCGCCCCGATGGCGCCGTCGCGGGCCTGTTCATGTGCGGTTACGGCCTGTTCCGCTTCCTGGTGGAATTTTTTCGCGAACCCGACAGCCACATCGGCTACCTCGCCGGGAACTGGTTGACCATGGGTATGGTATTGTCTCTGCCGATGTTGGTGATCGGTTTGGCCATCATGTTTTGGGCTTACAAAATAAATGGCCGAAGTGCGGACATAAGTTCGGCTTAACAGGGAAGTCTATGGAAAATTATCACCGCTTGCTCAAAGACATTCTGGCGCAAGGCAATCGCAAATCAGACCGTACCGGCACCGGCACCATCAGCCTGTTCGGTTACCAATTACGCTTTGATTTATCTCAGGGCTTTCCCGCCGTAACCACCAAGAAGCTGCATCTGCGTTCCATCATTATTGAGCTTTTGTGGTTTCTGCGCGGCGAGTCCAACATCAGTTTTCTTAAAGAAAATGGCGTGACCATCTGGGATGAGTGGGCCACAGAAGATGGCGAACTGGGGCCGGTCTACGGGGCACAATGGCGCGATTGGATCACTGCCGATGGGCGCCATATCGACCAGATCAAGGGACTGTTGCAGGATCTGAAAAACAAACCGGATTCACGGCGGCATATTGTGTCGGCGTGGAATCCGGGCGTGCTGCCGGACGAAAGTGTCAGCCCCAGGGAAAATGCTGCAGCCGGGCTACAGGCTCTGCCACCCTGTCACACGCTGTTCCAGTTCTACGTGGCAGATGGCAAATTGAGTTGCCAGATGTACCAGCGCAGCGCCGATGTGTTCCTCGGCCTGCCGTTCAATATTGCGTCCTACGCGCTTTTGACCATGATGATCGCGCAGGTATCGGGCTTGCAACCGGGAGACTTTGTACTGACCCTGGGTGATGCGCATATTTACCTGAACCACCTGGAGCAGGTGAATGAGCAATTGTCGCGTAAACCTCATGCGTTGCCGCAAATGCATCTGAACCCGGACTGCCAGGATCTGTTCACTTTCCGCGTTGAGGATTTTGAGCTGCAGAATTACCAATGCCATCCGCATATTCGCGCACCCATCGCGGTTTGATCCGCCTGTAAGCCAGTCATGCCTGAAACAGCAAAACAGATCTGCCTGGTGGCAGCCATGGGCCGCAATCGCGCCATTGGCCTGAATGGCAAAATGCCCTGGCATCTGCCCGGGGAGCTGCAACATTTCAAAGCCACCACCATGGGTAAGCCCATCGTTATGGGTCGAAAAACCTGGGAGTCCATAGGCCGGCCGTTATCGGGAAGGCAGAATATTGTTATCAGCCGCAATAGCGACTACCCGCAGGACGGATTTGATTTGTGCGCATCGCTGCAGCAAGCCGTGGAGACTGCCAACGGCACAGAAATCATGGTGATCGGTGGCGGCGAGCTATACAAACAAGCATTACCGCTTGCCCAGCGCATGGTGCTGAGCTTGGTGGATTGCGCACCGGCAGCCGATACGTTTTTTCCCGCCTGGGACGCGGCGCAATGGCAGGAACTATCCCGCGTTCACAAAGCCGCTGATGAACAGAATCCTTATGCCTGCGAGATCGTTCAATTGCAGCGTATCGCAGTGCCATAAGCGGCAGTTTCGGGCGTAGTCACCGCTGGTACAAAGACGCCCGTTTGAACTGACCCGGCACCTGGATCAATTGCTGGTCTTCCAGCCGGTATGCGCTGAGCCGACCACCCCAGACACAGCCCGAATCCAGTGCGATAAAACGATTCCTGATGCGTAATCCCAGCGCTGCCCAGTGTCCGAAGACCATGAACACCTCGCGGGTGGCGCGATGCGGGTGTCTGAACCAGGGGCGCCAGGGCAGTGGCAATGAGCCGGGAGGTCCGCTGGCATCCCACAACACTTTGCCATGCGTATCGCAAAAGCGGATGCGGGTCAGAATGGCGGCAATCATGCGCTGGCGCTCGATGCCGGTTTTATTCGGATTCCAGCCGCGGCCTTTGCCTTTGGTCATGCGTAAAAAGAATTCATGGTGCTGATCTGAGCGCAGCACTTGCTCGACTTCGGCGGCATAGGCCAGTGTGTCGGATTCGGCCCATTGGGGCACCACACCAGCATGCACCATCAGCAGCTTGTGCTCGGCTGATTTGAACGCCATCGGCTGGTGGCGCAACCAGTTCATCAATGCTTCGCGATCTGCCGCTTTGAGTACCTCGCGGAATTCATGATTGCGGCTGTTGCCGTGCGGAAACCTGCTGTCATCGGCCAGCAGATATAAATCGTGGTTGCCCAGGGTTACCGTCACGCGATCGCCCATGCTGGCCAACAAACGCAGAACTTCCAACGATTGGCCGCCACGATTGACCAGGTCGCCGCAGGACCACAGGCGGTCTTCGCTGGGGTCGAAATTCAGTTTCTCCAGCAACCGCTGCAGCGGGTCGTAGCAACCCTGGATATCACCGATCAAATATGTGGCCATGGAGTGTTTTTTCTTATCTTGCCTGTAACGGACAATTTATCACATGCGAGTAAACGGACCGTACAGATGAAAACAGAACATTGCTTGCGAACAGGTAACGCCAGCCCGGATACTGTGCGTGATGAACAATGAAAAACCAAGGCAAAGCGTGCAAAGCCAACTGCAACAGGCTGCACAGTTGATGCGTTCGGGTCAAAACGAACAAGGCATGAGCCTGTTGTCAGCCCTGGCCCGGCAGCATCCTGAAGATGTGGCGGTATTGCGTATGCAGGGCATCAGCCTGGCGCAGATGGGTCAACCCGACCAGGCGGCAGCATACCTCGCGCGTGCCGCTGAGTTGCAGCCGCGATCGGCCATGGCCGCCAGTGATCACGCCAGCGTTTTGTTGGCCCTGAATCGTTTTGATTCCGCCCTGGCCAGCTTGCGTCAACACGAACAATACCTGGATGTATCCATTCCGGTACATGACCGGGCAACTTATTACTTCAACCTGGGCCGTGCCTGCAAGCAGACTGGCCAGGCGCAGGAGGCTGTCCGCCCATTGCTCAATACCCTGGAAATCATGCCACAGCATTATGCTGCCCTGATCGTGCTGGGCGATGTCTACAAAGCCCTGGGACAAGCTGTTGAGGCAGGCGATTGCTATCGTCGGGCGATTGCCTTGAACGCGGCGGATGGGACCGGCTGGTGGTCTTTGTCCAATCTCAAAGCGGGTCGCTTCAGCGATGAGGAATTTGCCCAACTGGCCCGGCAATATGACAACAGCAGCTTGCCGCCGCGACAGCAAATTCCGCTGCGGCAGCAAATTATGTTTGAATTCGCCCTGGCGAATGCCTTCGACCAGCGTCAACAAACCGATCAGGCTTTCAGGCACTACCAGGCCGGCAATTGCATGGCGCACCAACGCGAACCCTGGGACAGCAAGCAGTTTCGTCATTGGTTGCGCACCTTGCAGAACAGAATGCTCAGTCTGACCTTGCCCGAAAGGCCGCAACGCTGGAATGGACCCAGGCCCATCTTCGTTATTTCCTTGCCACGATCGGGCTCAACTCTGGTGGAACAGGTGCTGGCAGCGCATAGTGAAGTCACGGCTGCCAGTGAGTTGCCTTGGATACCCCAACTGATCGCTGAGGAATCGGCGCGTAAAGGCGCCGGTCTGGCCGACTGGATCGATCAGCAATCGGGCAGTGAATGGTTAAGCCTGGGGCAGCAATACCTGCAGAAATGCAGCCATTGGACTCGCGAAACAGCGGTATTCACCGACAAGTTGCCTGGCAATATGCCCTACATTGGCGCCATTCTGGCCATGTTGCCGCAGGCACTGGTAGTCGGTGTCTGTCGCGATGCCATGGATGTCTGCTGGAGCTGCTACCGGCAGTTGCTGATGGGTGGCTCGGAGTTTATTTATGACCCGCACAGCCTGGCGGATTACTGGCAGGACTTCGAAGATCAAATGGATTTCTGGCAAGAACGAGCCCCGGACCGGGTGATGTCGGTACAGTATGAGCAACTGGTGAATCAGCCAGAAGTTGCAACCCGCCGGCTGCTGGATTTTGCCGGATTGCCTTTCGAGCCCGCCTGCCTCAGCCCGCAGACGGCCAAGCGTGCGGTTAACACTGCCAGCGCCATGCAGGTGCGGGAAGCGATTCATGCGCGCGGAGTCGGGCATTGGCAACGCTATGCCAAACACCTGGGTGAATTACAACAAGCCTTGCAGCAGGCCAAGAGCTAAGGCATCTCTGATCTGTTAAGAGTTTCGGGCGACACAGGGATGTGTCGCCATTTTCAATCAAGGTACTCATTGAAAATGAAGGAAATTGAAAACCACGCTTTTCAATTTCCGTGCTTTGAGAAATCCAGGATGGATTTATTCAGAGCTTCTTATATTCAATGCAGGGACTCCGGCGCTGCCAGCACAAATTCCGGAATTTCGACCTTGAACCGAGTGCCCTGGTCGGTGGTAAATTCGTAGCTTCCTGCCATTGAGCCGCTGCGCGTGGGAATCAGCGCCCCGCTGGAATAGGTGAAAGACTGGCCCGGCTCCAGCCTGGGTGTTTGCCCGACCACCCCTTCACCATAGACTTCTTCTACCTGGCCGTTACCATGCGTGATGATCCAGTGACGGTTCAACAAGCGCACCGGTTCCGCCATGCGGTTGGTGATGGTAATTTCGTAAGCAAAGGCGAAACTGCCGTGTTGTTCACCCAGGAATGATGGTTGTGGAGAAATATCGACTTGTTGCATAGCCCTCACCGCGTTTTGTCAATGTAATTTTTGCCATTGGTATTTTAGTACAGGAAGCATCTGAGCAATTTGCTCATTCATAAAAATCAGTCAGCATTTGTTTGTTCCATCATGCGTGAAAGTGCCGCGAAAGTGGCCAAATCCAGCATTTCCGGACGTAAGCCCGGATCTATGCCTAGCGATTCAATCTGCTCAACCTCCAACCAGCCCTGCAGGCAGTTACGCAGCGTTTTGCGGCGATGGTTGAAAACCTGGGTCAGCAACTGCTGGAATTGTTTCATGTCGGCTAGCGCCACCGGTGGTGTGGCATGAGGCACCAGGCGCACGATACTGGACTGCACTTTCGGCGACGGAGAAAAAGCTGTGGGCGGCACATCGAACATGCGCACCACCTCGCAGTGATACTGGCACATGATGGCCAAACGTCCCCAGGCCTTGCTGCCAGGGCTGGAGCACATGCGATCAACCAGTTCTTTTTGCAGCATGAAATGCATATCGATGATTTGCGCCTGCCACTGCAACACGTGAAACAGCAGAGGCGTGGATATGTTGTAGGGCAGGTTACCGATCAGGCGAAAAGGCCGGCCACCTGACAACTCGGCAAAATTCAGCCGCAACGCATCGGCGATATGCAAATGACCATTGGGGTAAAGCAACAGGCGTTGGCGCAGCACTTCAGCCAGGTCGCGATCGATTTCCACCAAATGCAGTTCAGTACCGGTTTCTAGCAGTGGTTTGGTCAGGGCAGCCTGGCCTGGGCCGATTTCAACCAGCAACTGTCCCGGTTGTGGATCAATGGTGCTGACGATGCGGCTGATGACTTGCTGATCGACCAGGAAATTCTGCCCAAAGCGTTTGCGGGCCTGGTGTTTCACCGTATATTACCGGCAATCATTTCTCTGGCCATCAAGACGGCATACCCAAGGCTGCTGGCATCGGCTATGCCCTGTCCCGCAATATCCAGGGCCGTACCGTGATCCACTGACGTGCGGATAAACGGCAGGCCCAGGGTCACATTCACCGAACGACCGAAACCGGCATGCTTGAGTACCGGCAAGCCCTGGTCGTGATACATGGCCACCACCGCGTCGCATTGTTGCAAGCGTGGCGGGTTAAAAGCGGTATCGGCGGGAACGGGGCCAATGGCGTCTATACCGTCGGCCCGGCAACGCGCGATGGCTGGCGCAATGATGGCATCGTCTTCATGGCCAAGGTGGCCACCTTCACCCGCATGCGGGTTCAGCCCCAGCACCTGCAAGCGCGGTTTGGCAATGCCAAAATGTTTGCGCAGGTCATTGGCGGTGATGCGAATGCAGCGCTCGACGTTTTCAGTAGTGATGGCATCGGCAACGGCGCGCAAGGGCAGGTGGGTGGTAACCAGTGTGACGCGCAAGCCGGGAGCCGCCAGCATCATAACGACCTGCTCTATGCCGGCCAGCGCAGCCAAAAATTCAGTATGGCCGGTAAAGGGAATGCCCGCCTGGTTGATCACGGCTTTATTCACCGGACCGGTTACCAGTGCACCCGCGGTGCCGGATTGCAGCAAAGCGACAGCCTGTCGCAATGTATTCAGCACATAGGCTGCATTGGCTGGGTCAGGCTGGCCGACGATTTCAGTTTTGGCCAAAGGCGTGTGCAAGCAGGCCAGACCGCTGTCAGCAATGGCCTGACCTGGCTGCCATTCATGAATGGCTAAGGTTATTTTCAAAGCAGCCGCTGTGCGCCGCAATAATTCCGCATCAGCCACCGCCAGCAGAGGTAAATCCGGTTGCTGTTGCGCCAGTTTCAGCAGGATTTCCGGGCCAATACCCGCAGGTTCGCCCGGCGTGATGGCCAGCAAAGATTGCGGAATTTTCATTGCACGCCGAACCCGAAATCCCCCATGATCCTTGTTGAGATCACGATGGGATCAGCCGGACGAATTCTCCGCGCCGGGCAGGCGAATCTCCACAAAAGCTTCATCGCGGAACTGTCGCAGGGTCTTTTCGATCTCCAGCTCAGCTTTCTGCTGGCGGATTTTCTCGCGGGCTTCTTCACGGATGGCTTCTTCGGTGCGGTCAGTTTCCCGCACTCCCAGTAACTGCATGATGTGCCAGCCGGCCATAGTTTGGAAGGGTTCGGAGATCTGGCCATCTTTCAAAGCCAGCAAGGTTTGCTCGACGCGCTCACCATAGGCTTGCGGCGGGAACCAGCCCATATCACCGCCCAGGTTTGCAGTACTGGTATCGTCTGAATACTCTTTTGCCAGTGCGGCAAATTCATCGCCATCATTCAGTTTTTTACTGACGTCAATGATCTGGTCCATGGCGGCGCGGGCACCAATCAGTTCGTTGATTTCGATCATGATGTGTTGGGCATGGTATTCCTTGACCACAACCTGGCGTTGTTCGCGGAAGTCATTGACTTTCATGATGTGAAAACCTGCCGGACTGCGTATGGGTTTGGTGAACTGGCCGGGTTTCAGGTCGCGAATGGCGTCAGCAAAAAACGCCGGGATACTGTTCAGGTCCCGCCAACCCACTTCGCCGCCTTCCAGCGCTTCCTGGCTGGATGAATAGCTGATGGCCGCTGATGCAAAATCCAACCCGCCCTCCAGTTGATCATAGACATCTTTGGTTTTGTCTTCTGCAGCCTTGATCTGCTGCGGTGTGGAGCCTTCCGGCAGGGCCAGCATGATATGGGAAATGTTGTATTCGCCACCGTTGGCATCCTGTGAGGCCAGCAGAATTTCAACTTCGGTATCGGTAATGGGCTGCATGCCGTTCACGATGCGCTGGCGCAGCCTTTCAGTCATCAACTCTTCGCCGATGTTGCGGCGGAACTCGGCAAAATCTTCGCCGTCTTTTTCAATCACCTGGCGCATTTGCTGCACCGTGATGCTATTTTGTTGCGCCAGAGTGACCAGCGCCTGGTCGATATCCGCATCGCTGACCCGAATACCCGTCTGCATAGCCTTCTGTACCTGTAACTCGCGCACGATAAGACGTTCCAGCACCTGGTTTTCAATCAGATTCTGCGGCGGCATGGCTTCGCCGCTGGCACGGATACGTTCCAGAATGCCCTCCAGTGCGAGATCCAGTTCACTGCGCATGATCACATCTTCATCTACCAGCGCGACAATGCTGTCCAATGCGTTTACGGAGGGTGCTGGCACGGCGATGTTGGACACTTGTGCCAGCAAGCTGCATGGCATCACCAACAGCAGAGACAAAGGGAGGGCCAGGCTCAGCCGGGCAAAGGGCTGCGGACGGTTAAAACTCTTCAAAGGATTCTCCAAAAAAAACATCAGCATCGGCCAAACTCTGACCCAAATTCAGGCATTAGGACCATAGCCGCGAACAAGGGTTCTCATTTTACACGCTATTGGCTTTTGATCGAGTCAGTTAAATTGAGTCAGTTAAACAGGTCGCGCGCACGAGTGCCGACGCTGGCCAGACCTTTCAGGTTCAGTTCCAGATAAATGCCGTTGCGATAGTCTCCATCGCGGTTTTTCAGGTAGCGTCGCATCACGGTACGCAAGGCCCAGCAACAGCTTTCATATTCAAAGCCGCCCTGTAGCTCCAGCATTTCCTTATCTTCAAAGGAGTAGTTGACCTGGGATATCAGGCGCCAGCGTTCGTTTACCGGCCAATAAGCGCGCAGGTCAAACTGGTCTACCCGGTCGCGACGGAAGCGGTAGTCGAAGCTGGTGCGCAGGCCGTGATCGCCGTTGTAACTGAAACCAAAACTGGTGACGTCGATCTGCGATTGTTCCCAGTCCCACTGCGCTCCGGTGCGGGCGCTGAAACGTCTCGAAGCGTACCAGGTGAACTCAGCGATAAAGGCTGACAGGTCTTCAGAGAACTCCGGCTTGCCTTCCAACTGCAGGCGCAATGGCTGCAAGTAGAAAATCTGCCCGGCATTCAAACCCCAGCGCATATCTCCGCTGGTGGAATCGTAGTTCCGTGTGCTTATAGCCAGCGCAACCTGGTTGGCATCACCCTGGCGATCGGCGCCGGAAAAGCGATTGGTATTGAACAACTGGCTGAAGCCAAAGGTCATTTCGCCGGAATCGAACAAGGGCAGGTCATCCTGATTCTCATAGGGTACGTAAAGGTAGTACAGGCGAGGTTCCAGCGTCTGCGTACTGCCATCCGCATTGTTGCGGTCGAACACCAGACCAGAATCCACACTGAATATGCCTACGCTGCGAGAAGGCGAGTCGTCGATGGGCTGGCCCATATTGTCCAGGCCATAGGCGGTATAGCGATAGGCTGCTCGCGGTTTGATAAAGCCCCAACTGGTGTGATGTTCCCAATAGACGCTGGGCAGCAGATCGAAACGGGCACCGGTCAAACCCACATCACGGTCGAAATACACCAGTTCGGAATCCAGGCTGGTGCCAAAACCACTGCTGCCAAACGGTTTATCGGCTTGAAATAACACGCGAGGCAAGCGTTTGTAAGGCTCGTTTTGCGGTAAAACGCTTTGGTCAATAACCTGGAAAGTATCTGCCAGCATCTCCAGCCGCCAGTAACGCCCGGCACCGGTTACGGTGGCTGTGCTGTACAAATACTGCAGGGATGTCTGGTAAATACTGGCACCAAAGTCCTGAAAATAAAAGTCATCGCTGACCCGATCTACCAGCAAACGGGTAGACCATTTGCGCCAGGGTTGAGCAAACTGTTCCAGTTTGTAGTGATAACGTGAATCCAGGTAGTCGCGGTCATCATGCAGATAGTCGAATTCGAGCTCGCCGCGGGTCCGTTTGGTCAGCAAGCGGTATTCACCGGTGAGCATCAGGCCTCGACCCGTGAAGTAGCGCGGCTCGATGATGGCATCCTGGTTGGGGGCGATGTTCCAGTACCAAGGCACGCCGATTTCCACACCGTTGTCACTGGTATTGCCCAGGCTGGGATAAAGGAAGCCGCTTTTGCGCCGGTCGTCTATAGGAAAGGTAAACCACGGTGCATAGAGTATAGGCACCCCGTAAAACTCCAGCTTGGCGTTTTTGGCTGAAGCCCAGCCTTGATCATGCTGCAGCTCCAGTTCTGCTGCCGAGATCATCCAGGCCGGAGTTTCGCCCGGGCAGGTGGTGTACACCAAGCCATACAAAAGCGATGAGTGGCCGCCACTTAATTCGATGGATTCAGCCGAGCCATTGGCGCTGGAACCGGTCAAACCATAGTCGACATTGACGAAGTGCCCGGACTCCTGCTGAAAATTGTAGTGGGCATCTTCGCCTTTGAGCCAGATTTGCTGGTCTTTGTATTCGACCGTCCCCGGAACCGTTACGATTTCCTTCTGCGGGTCGAAAAATACCTGTTCAGTTTTCAGATACTGATCGGCACGAAACAACTCCACATCACCTTCGGCCACGCCTTGTTCCAACTTGCCGGCATCCAGACTGCGAGCATAAATCACCATGGGTGCCTGCGAGCGATCCGGGGTCGGCGGCAGCATCTGTGCAATGGACGGTTGGGGGCAGGATAAGGCCGGGGCTGCCTGATTGTCAGAGGCATTTTCCACGGCCAGCAAAGGGCTGCCAACTGATACCAGGATGGCTGTCAGCAGGTTGCTGAAATGTTTGGAATCAGGGAGCTTCACTATGGAATCAATGTGGCCGGGTGTTCAAGCGGGCTAAGGTGTCACAGATCGTCTGCAGACGCAAACAAGGACCAGCAAACACCACTTCAAATTTACCAGCCCTGATTGCAAGGCATGTTCAGCCATGCTTCGCGTTGAGCTGCGCTCAAGTCAGCTTGCTGCCGGGCAAGTTCATAAAACTTCGCCAGGTTTTCACCTGCCTGTTGGTACAGTGCCGCAAAGGCGCAAACCCCACCGGCATAGGATTCCGCCAATGCCAGTTGGGCATTGTTCACATCTCCGGCCAGCCAGCCGTAAAAATAGTCATGGCCTTGCCACTGCTCGCTGACCAGGCTGGTGTATTCGTTCTGCAAAGCCTTCAGCATGGCCTGCTTTTGTTCGCGCATGACCTTTACAGTCTCGCCGGAGCCATACAACACGCGCAGTGATGCGCGTGTGTCGGCCAATAATGCGGCAAATTGCGGCTCAGCCTGACGACGCATGGACCAATCCTGCAACTCCTGCTGTCGTTCAGTCTGCTGCAACCAGTGTTTAACCCCTACAGATTCGACGAATTCGGCGAAGGACTCGTTGAAAGCGGTATCACCGGATAGATAGAGTTTCTGGTGGGCCAATTCGTGGATCAGAATGCCAGCTAATTGGCTGGTCGAATACTGGAACATGGTGTCCAGCAGTGGGTCATCGAACCATCCCAGGGTAGAATAGGCCGTAGCCGGTGATACGTAGACATCGTAACTTTCAGTCCGCTGCTGAGCAGCGAAATCCAAAGCCTGTTGCTGTTTGAAATAGCCGCGATAGGGCACGCAGCCAGCGACTGGGAAGCACCAGTTCCTGGCTTCCACAGAAAATTCTTCAGCCGCAACCACATTCCAACTCACTGCAGTCTGGCCCGTAAACACCAGTTGCGAATAACTGCCGTCAGCATCCAGCAGCAGTTGCGTTTCGGCAAAGTGGACAATCTCCTGAGCCAGCCGCAATTGTGTCGTCAGTGCCGGATCGGTTTGTGGGTCAGTCAACAGCTCAGTAATATACTGGCGTTGGCGCATCAGCGACAGGTGACCGGCAACCGCTTGTTGGTAATAAGACAGGGAACTGCAACCTGTGGACAAGACCACGATGGCCAGCAACGCAACCGCAGGTAGCAAGGCTGACAGTAAAAGGGCTTTGCTCCGGTCGTTCATTGTTTGGGATCATCCGTGACAGCCCTGGAGGCTGCAAGCGTGTATTCCTCGCTTGACGAGGGTGACATAATCAATTCATATCAGGAGTAGACATGAACGACAGTAAAAAGATTCAACGCAGCGATGCAGAGTGGCGCCAACAACTGAGCGCAGAGCAATACCGGGTGACGCGCCATGCCGGTACCGAGCGCCCCTTCAGTGGCGAATACGAAGAGCATTGGGATGATGGCCGCTATGTTTGCGTATGCTGTGGGCATACGCTGTTTGATTCGGACAGCAAATTCAATGCCGGTTGTGGCTGGCCCAGTTTCAGTTCCGAGTTGGAAGAAGCTGGCATAGTCCACCGGCCGGATCACAGCCACGGCATGAGCCGTGTTGAGTTGCTCTGTGCGCATTGCGATGCCCACCTGGGACACATCTTCTCCGACGGCCCGCCGCCCACTGGCTTACGCTACTGCATCAACTCGGCGTCATTGCAATTTGTGCCAGCGGAAAAAGACGCCGCGGATTTGAAATAAATTCCGATTAACAGTTATTGCATCGAGGAGCCCTTTGTGAGCCCAGCAGCATTGCGACCTTTCCACCTGGCCATTCCGGTCGATGACCTGCATGCGGCCAGGGACTTTTACGGCGGTGTGCTGGCCTGCCCTGAAGGCCGCAGTTCGCCTGAATGGATAGACTTTGATTTTTTTGGTCACCAGCTGGTTTGCCATCTGGATAAACGCCCGCCACAAAACCGCACCGCAGTCAGTAACCTGGTCGATGGTCATGGTGTGCCGGTGCCTCATTTTGGAATCGTGCTTGATTTGCCGGCTTGGGAAGCACTGCGTGAGCGTCTGCAAAAAGCAGAAATCCAGTTTGTTATGGAGCCCACCGTGCGTTTTCGTGGTCAGGTGGGTGAGCAAGCCACCATGTTTTTCCAGGATCCGGCAGGCAATAATCTGGAAATCAAAGCCTTTGCTGATCTCAGTCGTCTGTTTGCCCGCTGACAGGCTTTCATAAACATGATCAAGGTTTATGAAAGCTTCAATATCAGCCAGGTCGGCCAGGCAGAGTCACTACTTAATTCCGAAGGCATAGAAACCTTTATTCGCAACCAGTTCGCTTCCTCAGTGATGGGTGAAGTGCCGTTTGTCGAAGTCTGCCCGCAGTTGTTCATACTCAATGCCGCTGAAGAAGAGCGGGCCAAGGAATTGTTGCAACCCTTCGAGAATCAACCGTCCGCGCCGGACTGGCATTGCCAGCAATGCGGCATGGATGTGGATGGCCCGTTTGGTGTTTGCTGGAGTTGCGGGTCTTTACGTCCTGCCTGAGCAAATAAATTCTGAGTAAATAAATTCTGATTACTTTAACGTCGCCACCTAGCGATCATCGCCGCGCAGCTTTGCTACTTCCTGCTGCAATCGTTCCGCTGTGAGCTCATCAGGTGGTATGGGCTGGCCTATACGCAGTTCAATCCTGGACCACATTTTGTAAGGCCGTCGTTTCCAGAACATATCCCGCCGGCTGAACATCGAGCCCCATAAATTGCACAGTGCGATGGGTACCACCGCTACCGGTTGCTGCTGGATGATTTTGCACACACCCGACTTGAAAGGCTGGATTTCTCCATCGTGGGTGATGGCGCCTTCAGGAAAGATGCCCAGCACATCGTCATCTCTTAACACCTGGTGGATCTGCTGATACGCGGCTGTCAGTATGGCCGGATCATCTTCGCGCGAAGCGATGGGTATGGCCTTGCCAGTGCGGAAAATAAAATTCAACAGGGGAATTTTGAAGATACTGTGGTGCATCACAAAACGCACCGGCCGTCGTATCATGCCACCCAGAATCAACGGATCAACAAAGCTGACGTGATTGGCAGCGATGATTACCGCGCCTTCTTCCGGAATGTGATCTTCACCCGTCATGCGTACGCGGTAAATGGTGTGTATCAAAATCCACACCAGGAAGCGCATCAGGAACTCGGGCACCAGGCTGAAAATATAAATCGCCACTACGGCATTCAGTATCGCGGTGAGCAGGAACAGTTCGGGGATGGACAAACCCACCTGGCCCAACAGCAACATGGCCATGATCGCCGATATCACCATAAACAAGGCGTTCAGAATATTCAGACCGGCGATCACCCGCGAGCGGTGTTCGGGGTTCGAACGCTGCTGCACCAAAGCGTACAGCGGAACGGTATAGAAGCCGCCAAACACACCAATCAGTAACAGGTCGATCAGCACGCGCCAGTTGGCCGAGTCAGCGAAAAACGCCCATGCACCAATCGGTGCCGTGGCGGCAGCAGGGGTGGCAAAATACAGGTCTATTCCAAACAGGGTCAGGCCTATTGCGCCAAAAGGCACCAGGCCGATTTCTACATTCCCGCCGGATAATCGTTCGCACAACAGCGAGCCGGCACTGATGCCGATGATGAACAGGGCCAGCAGCCCGGACATCAGGTTCTGGTCGCCGCCCAGTACGTTCTGACTGTAACTGGGTATCTGCACCAGAAAAGTGGCGCCAAAAAACCAGAACCAGGATATGCCCAACACGCTGTTCAATACCGTGCGGTTTTCGTTGATAAAGCGAATATTCCGGATCGTTTCGCGGTAGATATTCCAGCTGATTTTCAGCTCCGGCGCTACCGCTGCAGCCTGCGGTATGCCCCGACTGTACCAATAACCCAAAGCGGCTACGCCCAGGCAGGCCAGGCTGACCCAGTAAGCCCATGAGGTTGGAATGCCGGCCAGTTGTGGGCCGGCTATGGTGCCTAACAGGATGGCCACAAAGGTGCCCATTTCAACCAACGCATTGCCGCCAACCAGTTCGTTACGCCGCAAAACCTGCGGCAGTATCCCGTACTTGATAGGACCAAATATCGTGGACTGCAAGCCCAGCAGGAACAGTACACAGAGTAGTAAGGGCAGGTTGTCCAACCAGAAGCCCAGCGTGGCCAGCAACATGATCACCACTTCCAACAGCTTGACCCGCCGAATCTGCAGGGATTTTTCAAACTTGTCGGCAAACTGTCCGAACAAAGCGGAAAACAGAAAGAACGGCAGGATAAACAGCATGGCGCTGAAGTTCACCAACTGATCGGTGTTCAGGCCGGCTACGGCACTACCCTTGAAGACCAGCAGGGCGACCAGGGCGTTCTTGAAAATATTGTCGTTGAAAGCACCCAGTGACTGGGTCATGAAAAACGGCATAAAGCGCCGTTGTTTGAACAGGGAAAATTGGGAATGACCGCTCACCGAGTCGAATGCTCCCTAACCTTAGCCCGCAATGGTCGTCAGAACACCCGCAATGGTAGCCGTCATCATGGTGGCCAGGGTGCCGCCCAACACTGCCAGCAAGCCCAGGCGGGCGAGGTCAGGCTTGCGTTCGGGCGCCAAGCCACCGATGCCAGCCAGTTGTATGGCGATGGAAGAGAAGTTGGCAAAGCCGCACAGCGCATAAGTTGAAATCAACACTGCGTGAGGTGACAGGGTGTCCTTGATCTCGTTCAAGTGAGCGTAAGCGACAAATTCGTTGGTAACGATTTTTTTGCCGATCAATCCACCCACGGCAACGGCATCCGACCAGGGCACACCGATAACCCAGGCCATGGGTGAGAGGATATAACCGAGAATTACCGACAAGCTCAGCGGCTGACCTAAAACCGATTCCAAGCCGGTGATCTGGCCTAACCAGCCCAACGGAAAATCGATCATGGCGATCAGGGCGATAAAGGCCAGCAACATGCCACCGACGTTCAAAGCCAGCCGCACGCCATCTGAAGCTCCGTTGGCTGCGGCTTCGATCACATTACTTGCGGTTTTCTCGACCGCCAGTTTCACCGTGCCACGAGTCAGTGACTGCTGAAATTCCGGCTTCAGCAACTTGGCAATCACAATCGTTGCGGGCGCTGCCATAACACTGGCTGCCAACAGGTGGCGGGCATAAAACAATTGCTGTGCCTCATCACCGCCGCCCAGCATGGCAATGTAGGCAGCCAGCACCGCTCCGGCGATGGTGGCCATACCACCCACCATCATGGTAAATAATTCGGACTCGGTCATTTTGGCAATGTAGGGCCGCACTACCAGCGGCGCTTCGGTTTGGCCGACAAATACATTGGCCGCAACCGATAAGCTTTCGGCGCCACTGGCACGCAAGGCTTTCTGCATCACCCAGGCCATACCCTGGACGATCTTCTGCATGATGCCGAGGTGATACAGCACTGACATCAGGGCGGCAAAGAAGATAATGGTGGGCAATACCTGGAAAGCGAACACAAAGCCAAAATTCTCAAAGCTGGCAAGGTCACCAAAAATGAACTTGGATCCGGTCAGGGCAAAGTCGACAATCTTGACGAAGAAGCGCGCGAAGTATTCGAAAAACTCACGCCCACCGGGAGCCAGAATGACGATGATGGCGAAGGCCAGTTGCAAGCCAATGCCTGAGATAACCAGCTTCCAGTCGATCTCGCCTCGGCGGTTGGACAGGGCAACAGCAATTCCGATCAGTACGGACAGACCGAACAGACCAAAAGCAATATTCGCAATCATGGTATGGACCCCGCCAGTCGCTTGGTGTTATCGGAAAGGGTCCCGCATTCTGCTCGGCAGTCCCCGGATTTGTCCCAGAGTAAACCCAAAGTAGATATTGGCCTGCAATGTAACGGCTTTGCCCGGAGCTGGCAAATAAATCGATTTAATCGGAGTTTCAGGCGACACAGGGAAGTGTCGCCATTTTCAATGAAAGCAGTGCATTGAAAATGAGGGATATTGCCAGAAAGCTACTGGCACGCTTTTCAATATCTGTGTGCTGAGAAATCCAGAATGGATTTATTCAGCACTTTTCTATGATCACGCGCCGTCGGCAAATAGCAGCGTCTCACGAGTGGCCGAGAATTTCAGATCAGGCCAGCGTTCCATGGTGAGTTGCAGATTGACGCGGGTTGGTGCCAGGTACACCAGTTGTCCGGCCGCGTCTTCAGCCAGATTAAGCTCCAGTTGGCGGCGGAAATCGTCCAGCTTGCGGGCATTTTCACAGCTCACCCAGCGCACAGTATGAATATTGACGTTCTCAAAAAAAGCATCCACGTTGTATTCGTTTTTCAGGCGGTAAGCCACCACATCAAACTGCAACATTCCCACGGCGCCCAGTATCAGGTCATTGTTCGCCAAGGGCTTGAAGAACTGCGTAGCACCTTCCTCGGATAATTGCTCCAGGCCTTTTTGCAATTGCTTCAGCTTCAGTGGGTCGCGTAATCTTGCCCGGCGAAAGAGTTCTGGTGCAAAGTTGGGAATGCCGGTGAACTGCAGGGCTTCGCCTTCCGAAAAGGTATCGCCGATGCCGATGGTGCCGTGATTGTGCAGGCCGACGATATCGCCCGGCCAGGCATCCTCCACGTGCTCGCGTTCCTGTGCCAGAAAGGTCAGGGCATTGGCGGACTTGATGTCCTTGCGCAGCCGTACGTGGTGGATTTTCATGCCGCGCTGGAAGTGCCCCGAACAGATGCGCATAAAGGCAATGCGATCGCGATGGGCTGGGTCCATATTGGCCTGGATTTTGAAAACAAAGCCGGTCAGTGCCTCTTCATCACTGGCAACCGTTCGCCCGGTAGTTGCACGCGGGCCCGGTGGCGGAGCGTGTTTCACGAAGGCATCCAGCAAAGGCGTAACACCGAAATTGTTGATGGCTGAGCCAAAAAATACCGGGCTTTGCTCGCCCGCCAAATAGGCGGCAGGGTCGAATGGGTGACTGGCGCCTTTAACCAGTTCGATTTCTTCGCGGAACCCGGCCGCATCGCGCCCCAGCACCGCATCCAGTTCTGGATTATCCAGGCCCTTGATGACTCTGGCCTGCTGAGTCACGTAGTTCTTACCGGAGTCGTACAGCAATACCTCGTTGTCCAGCAGGTGATACACGCCCTTGAGCCGCTGGCCCATTCCAATCGGCCAGGTGACCGGCGCGCACTGAATGCCCAGCACGGATTCGACCTCGTCCAGCAATTCCACTGGGTCACGACCTTCGCGATCCAGCTTGTTGATAAAGGTGAAAATAGGTGTCTGGCGCAAACGGCACACTTCCATCAGCTTGATGGTTCGCTCTTCCACACCCTTGGCGCAGTCGATCACCATCAGTGCCGAATCCACCGCGGTCAGTGTGCGGTAAGTATCTTCGGAGAAATCCGCGTGTCCGGGGGTGTCCAGCAGATTGACCACTTTGCCCTGGTATTCGAACTGCATCACTGAGCTGGTAACCGAGATACCACGCTCCTGCTCCAGCTTCATCCAGTCCGATGTGGCATGACGGGTGGCGCGCTTGGCCTTGACCGCGCCAGCCATCTGGATGGCTCCACCGAACAACAACAGTTTTTCGGTGATGGTGGTCTTGCCGGCATCGGGATGCGAAATGATGGCGAAGGTTCGCCGCCGGTCGCGTTCTTGTTGAATTTTGGACATGGGTCAGAATCATTCAGGCCGCTGCAGCCTGCTGGAAAAATCGCGCCATTCTAACAGAGCTTCGTTAATAAGAGCCCGCTTGTGTTCCTTCCAGATATTGATTTTCCTGTGGCTTGACCAGGCTGCCGTCTGCTGCCTGAAAGCTGAAGGGCAATGAAACCAGCAGCATGCCGACGTTTTGCTGCAAGGCAAAGTGCAGATGCGGCCCCGAGCTGAAGCCGGTATTGCCAGAGCGGGCAATGCGTTGACCGGCTTTGACCCGCCCACCGGCCCGCACCATTACGCTGGCCAGATCGAGATGGGCATACACTGCCATGGTGCCGTCTGCATGCAGGATACGTAAGTGATTGGCTTTGTCAGCAAACTTCTTCAGATCGGTGCCACCCTTGTTGAAATCTTCTTCGATGTCCATCACCACGCCATCTTTGACAGCGAGGATGGTAGTGCCGACCGGCATCACGATGTCCAGTGCGTACTCACTGTCAGGGCTGTTGTGTGTGCGTGTGCCGTTGAACCCCTGGCTGATGGGATAGGATTCGCCCAGCGCAAACGGAGGTGATAACACGGCATTCTGCACGCGTTGGACAATCGGCGGTCCCGGTACTGTGTTGAGTTGTATTCGGTAGCTGAAACCCTGCTTCGGATCCAGCGAACCCAGGCCCACCAGAGCCTGTTCAGTTTGGTGGGGAATCACAAAGCGCGCTGGCAATTCCGGCTCGGCAATCACGTTGACCGCATTGGACAGGCTGAACTCCACCTCTACCGGGCCCCAGAAGTCATTGAACAATAAATACACCGGATTGGCCTCGGTGCCTTCGCGGCGTAACTTGATGCGCGACTCAGCCTCTTTTTGCATATAAACCATATCGAAAGCCTGGCCTTCATCCGGTTTTTTATCGGTAAAATGCCAGACGCCGTCCTGGTCCTGAAACTTGTAGATATTGTCCGCCTGTGCAGTTGTGCACAGTATAAAAGCCCCGGCCAATAGCACACGGGTCATGGGTGACAGGGAACTACCCAATGGCATTTTCAGCATTCAATCACATTGACGGCCAGGCCGCCCCTTGAGGTTTCTTTGTAATGGCTTTTCATATCGGCACCGGTATCGCGCATGGTTTTGATCACCTTATCCAGCGACACCCGGTGTTTACCATCCCCGCGCATGGCCATACGCTGCGCGTTGATGGCTTTGACGGCACCCATGGCATTGCGTTCAATACAGGGGATTTGTACCAATCCGCCCACCGGGTCGCAGGTCAGTCCAAGGTTATGTTCCATGCCGATTTCCGCCGCATTTTCAACTTGCCACGGTGTGCCTCCCATGGCGGCAGTCAAGCCGCCAGCAGCCATGGAACAGGCTACTCCGACTTCGCCCTGGCAACCCACTTCGGCGCCCGATATGGAAGCGTTCAGCAAGTACAGAGTACCAATGGCTCCGGCGGTCAGCAGAAAATCCACCACGCCATCTTCGTTGGCCCCCGGAATAAACTGCAAATAGTACTGGATCACCGCCGGAATGATACCGGCTGCGCCATTGGTTGGGGCCGTGACCACGCGGCCGCCAGCGGCATTTTCCTCGTTTACCGACAAGGCAAACAGATTCACCCAGTCCAATGCGCTCAGTACATCGATCGCATTTGCTTGGGCATCGCCTTGTGGTGCTGGTGAATGCAGTTCACGATAAAGCGCTGGTGCCCGACGTTTGACCTTCAAACCGCCCGGCAGATCACCTTCCTGCCGGTAGCCTCTTTGCATGCAATCGCGCATTGCCGCCCAAATGCGCAACAAACCGGCGTGCACTGCGTCGGAGCTGCGCCAGGTCTGTTCATTTTCCAGCATCAGCGCGGCCATGCTTTTATTCTGTGACTGGCAGAGTTCCAGTAGTTCGTCACCGCTGGCAAAAGCAAAAGGCAGCGGGGTTTCATCCGCCACAATGCGGTCTTCGGCGGCGCGGTCCTGATTCACCACAAAGCCGCCGCCGACCGAGTAATACTCGCGTTGCATCAGGTTGCCACCGTCTGCAGCAAAGGCTTCAAAGCGCATGCCATTGGAGTGATGTGGCAATAACTGGCGTTTGTTGAATTTCAGGTCCTGGTCGGCATTGAAACCAATCACCGGGCCTTGCGGTAGTGCGATCTGTTGTTTCTGGCGAATGACCGCCAGTGTTTGCTCGATACAATCGGGATCGACTTGGTCCGGCGTTTCACCTTGCAGGCCCAGCATAATGGCTTTGTCGGTGCCGTGGCCGCGGCCGGTATGTGCCAGCGAACCGAACAAGGTCACCTCGATACGACTTGTTTGCGCCAGGCAGTCCATTTGCTGCAAGCGACGCACAAAAGTACAGGCAGCTTTCATCGGGCCCACGGTGTGTGAACTGGAAGGGCCTATACCGATTTTGAACAGGTCGAAAACACTGATTGCCATGATGAGGTTTTCCTGCAGTGCATGAATTTGGGTCACGAGAAGATGACATCCCAAAACAGTAGCGCTCAGGGTAACACTTCAGGGCCCTGAATTTCGCGCTATGCTGGAACTATCAAACAGGAACGGCTGCTCATGACACAAGCAACTACAGTAACGCTCTATACCCGATCTGACTGCCACCTTTGTGAGTTGGTCAAACAGATGCTGGAAGAATGCCAGATGCGTTGGCAGGCGGTAGACATCGAGACGGACCTGCAGTTGCTACGCAAATATGGCAACCACATTCCGGTGCTTTATCGCGCTGATGTTGATGGTGAATTATTCTGGCCGTTTGACCCGGTAACGCTGCAGGATTTCCTGCAGTTGGAGATCTGACTACTGCGATTACTCAGGAACCGCGATAGTCGGAACGGTTGGAGCAAAAGGCCCGGCTCAGTGAGCTGGATATCTTCTCCATCCATTCCCGCGCGATGATGGTCAGGCCGGTAAAGAAGCCACGTGTGCGTGCTTCGGTTTCTTTCAGCAGCAGGCCGGCGATCACATATGCGATCAATGTGAAGCCTGAGAAAAACAGCGCAGAAATAATGGTTGCCAACCGCACACACCAGGTTTCCCAGCCCATCTTCATGGCAATGGCATTGCAAACACCCAAAACGATGGGTTGGCCGGGACGGCCTGTCAATGCTTCGCGAATTTCCTGCATGATGCTGTCGGTGGTCATGGTCAAACTCCCTGAGTTGAATTGGCCAGTGGGTTTAAAAAAGTTTATAGGCAAAGGATGCAGGATTCATGCCACCATAGCATGGGCCTGAAGTCATAGTGTTGACGCAGGTTACCGTGAGCTACCTGGCAATGGAAAAGTACTGAGTCGGTTGCTTTCGCCAAAACCTGCAGATATTCGCCAGCCCCAAGCCAGTGATCAAAAGCTCATGTTAAACTCGCGACCTTCGCAATAAAGACTTCTTTGGGACTTGCATTGCGACTTGCTTTGGGACTTGCTATGGGACACGCACCAACTCCGATCGCTTACCTGGATGGCGCCCGTCTTGCGCGGGCCGTTGCTGCGGGTATTGCTCACTTGTTCCAGCGTCGCGACTATCTTAATCGCATCAATGTTTTCCCGGTACCCGATGGCGACACAGGCACCAATCTGGCGTTTACTTTTAAAACCATACTCGACGCCCTCAAGCGCAAACCGCAGGAACGCGTCGATGAGTTGATGAGCCTGATTGCCAACGCCGCGCTGGATGGTGCACGTGGCAATTCCGGTGCCATCATGGCGCAGTATTTTCAGGGCTTCAGCGAAGCCATCGTGGGTAAGCGCTTGCTCACAGCGCGAAATTTTTCTGCGGCAGCGGCAAACGGCGCCCGCTCTGCCTGGCAGGCCATGTCCAATCCAGTAGCCGGCACCATGCCTACGGTGCTGGAAGATTTTTCTGCCGAACTGGTTGAGCGGGTAGCAGCGGGCACGACCGATCTGCAATCCTTGCTGCGCCATGGCCTTGACCGTGCGCGCGAGTCTTTGGCCAACACGCCTCAGCTGTTGCCGGTTCTGCGCCAGGCCGGAGTAGTGGATGCAGGCGCCCAGGGATTTGTCGATTTGCTGGAAGGAATCTGGGCTTACGTTGAATCAGGCCGAGTGGATCCTGTGCCAGCTGATTTGCTGGAAGGAGACGCTTTTTCTGCCCAGGAATTCGATGTGGGCGAGCATCGTTACTGCACCGAATGTGTGATCGAAGGGTCTGAGCTGCAACGGGATGCGGTGATGCAGGCTATGCTGAAGCTGGATGCCAGTTCCTTGGTGGTGGCGGGTAATGCCAACAAGGTGCGAGTGCACATACACGTCAATCAACCATCGGAAGTATTTCTGGCCGCTGAAGCATTCGGTACCGTAGTGCAACAAAAAGCCGATGATATGCAACGCCAGCACGGTCTGATGAACCACAACGGCAAAGTCGCTGTAGTGTCTGATTCGGGGGCTGATATCCCAACGGCAGAAATTGACCGGTTATCCATACACATCGTGCCGGTGCGCCTGAGTTTTGGAGAGCGACAGTTTCTGGACCGGGTGACGTTGAGCTCTGAAGATTTCTATCGCCTTTTACAGCAGTGCCCGGAAGCACCGAAAACTTCCCAACCGCCGGCACAGGATTTTTCTCGGGTTTACAGCTTGTTGACTTCGCACCATTACGATGTGGTTTCAGTGGGCATTTCCAGTGCTTTGAGTGGCACTACTTCGGCGGCCCAAAGCGCTGCCAGCAGGCAGACCGAAGGGCAGATTCGGGTATTCGACAGCCTGAATGCTTCTGCTGGCCAGGGCTTGCTGGCCATCATCGCCGCTGAAGCAGCCGAGCGGGGCATGTCAGCAGAAGAAATTGAAGCTGTGTTACAGGAGTTGCGGCCTGAATGCAGAATCTTTGCTGTAGCAAATGATTTGTCTTATGCCGTTAAAGGCGGTCGCTTGAAGTCGTGGGTAAAGTGGCTGGCAGACCACCTGCACCTCAATCCGGTATTAACGGCAACGCCCAAAGGCAAGTTGGGGCTGGCGGGTTTTAATATTGGCCGAGGAGCGCAACCAGCCAGGTTGGTGGCCAGCGCTTTGAAACACATGCAGCCCGAGCAGATTTACCGCGTCATCATCGCTCATGCCAATGACCCGCAAGGTGCTGCGGAAGTTCGTCGTGCAGTTTTGGCCAGGCATCAGCGCATTCATTCCTGCCACATCACCGAGGCGGGTTCTGCTTTGGGTGTGCACGTGGGTCCAGGCGGCTTGATTCTGGCTTTTGCTCCACAACCCGATATGCTGGCATCGTGAAGCGCGTCAGTCCCTGTTCTTTTGATCAGGCAATCCTTTAAGCTGAGTTGAAATGGCGTTACTAATCATCAAAATTTTGTTGGCTTATGCTCTGGGCTCAGTATCTGGCAGCCTGATGCTGGGTCGTTTGCGTCAGATTGATATCCGCACCATGGGTAGCGGTAATGCCGGTGGCACCAATGCGTTCCGCAGCGTGGGCAAGAAGTTTGCTTTGGCCGTCGCCATTATCGATGTCGCCAAAGGTGCTCTGGCCGCTGGTGTGATTCCGTTTATCCCGATTCCTGGTTTGGCGAGTTCTATCAGCTTGCCGGTGCAAGCGGCCTGCTGTGGTTTTGCCGCGGTCTTAGGCCATTGTTACCCGGTTTGGCATGGGTTTCGGGGTGGTAAAGGTGCGGCCACCGCCGTTGGCGTACTGGCCGTTCTGCAACCGTGGAGCTTGCCGTTGATGTTCCTGACCTGGTTTGTGATGATTGGTTTGACCGGTTGGGTGGGCCTGGGAACCGTACTGGCCGGCCTCAGTATTGTGCCATCCATGCTTTGGCTGGATGCGCCGCGAGAACTATTGCTGTTGGGTATAGCCCTGGCCCTGTTCATGGTATTCACCCACCGCAACAATATCCGCAAAATGCTCAACGGTGAGGAATACTGCTTCGAAAAAGCCCGTATCCTTAAGCGCCTGTTTAAATAGGGGTCCGGATTCGTGCTGCAGTGAGTTTTTTTTCAGCCTTTGATGAGACCACCCTTCGTTCGCAATTGAGCCCGCTTTCATCAGGCGCGTTGCAAAGGCTCAGCTTGTTGGATCAAACCGCTTCCACCAATGCACTGCTGTTGCAGATGCCAACGCTGGAACGCCATGCACACGCTGTGCTGGCCGATCATCAAACGGCCGGAAGAGGCCGGCGAGGGCGCAGTTGGCAATCGCCGCCGGGCAGCAATATCTACCTCAGCCTGGGCTGGAATTTTGATCGCGCACCGGCTGATCTTTCCTGCTTACCATTGGCTGTCGGAGTGGCAACAGTACGCGCCCTGGAACAAGCATGTGTATCTGGCTTGGGGCTGAAATGGCCCAACGACATTGTGGTAGGTGGCAAAAAGCTGGGTGGCATTCTGGTTGAATCGAAACCATTTGGCCAGAACGGTTTTTCCTTAGTGTTGGGTGTGGGTATCAACGTCAGCATGTCGCCGGAATCTCTTTCGGTGCAATCAATTGATCAACCCTGGACCACGGTCAGTAAACTTTTGAGTAACCAACCCGATATCGGATTGAGGGATCGGGTCGCTGGAATTTTGCTGGATCAGTTGCTTGAGTGTGTAAGTTCTTATGCAGGAAGCGGCTTTCAGGCTTATGACGAAGATTGGCAGAGGCTGGATGTACTTGTAAATCAGCTCATTACGGTAAATGTGGCGGGCAAAGAGCTTCACGGTCATTGCCTGGGTATTGACGGGCATGGGTTGTTGCAGGTGGCAGAATACTGCGGCAGTATCAAACAGCAGCTACACAGCTTCAATTCTGCTGAAGTCAGCGTAAGGCTGGGCTGATCCAGCCAGTAGAAATAAACCCTGGGGGTGGGTGTTTCCTGGCCGGGCTTTGGTCTACAATACCGCCCTCGCAAATCCTACCGTGCCGGTATAGCTCAGTTGGTAGAGCAATTGATTTGTAATCAATGGGTCCCGAGTTCGAATCTTGGTGCCGGCACCATTTATCAATTACACACAATCTCAGAAGTAGGCCCCACTCCTGGGACAGCAATTGGCCTCCGATAAGTGCTTTCCTTCATCATGAGCCCCGGGACTCGGGTAAACCGGACAGACGCTCTCTCATCCAGTTGATCAATCCCCCGCTGAGCAGGAATTGCACTTGTCGCGGTGACATGTGGTGACGCACCTGGAAGGTGACCTGGCGCGTGACGTTCTGGACCGCAAGCTCGCCGCCTTCTGTCAGCACGCGCCGCAGGTCGGTCAGGCGCAGCACGTCACCAGCCTGGATGTCGTCGTAGTCAGCAAGATCGATGAAGGTCAGCGGCAGTACGCCGAAGTTGATCAGGTTTTGCGCGTGGATCCGCGCAAAACCCTTGGCCAGGACCGCGCGCAGCCCGAGGTACTGCGGACCCAGCGCGGCGTGCTCGCGGCTCGAGCCTTGTCCGTAATTGCTCCCGCCCACCACGATGTGGCCTGGCACTTGCTTGGCTCGCGAGGCGTAGCTGGGATCGAGC
>JAWXBM010000026.1:0-4987 GCA_034440115.1 Lysobacterales bacterium
CCTTCTGGCAACGTTTCAAGCTTTCCAAGCTTGCTCAGAGAGCTGCCTGTGATCTTCTGTATGTGCCAGGCGGTTCCTCTGCAGGCGACTTTCGGCCGATGGTGACTATGAGTCGGAACATGCTGCCATACGAATGGCGAGAGATGATCCGATACGGACTGTCGTGGCTGACGGTGAAGTATTGGCTACTGCGGTTGACTCAATCTTCTGGTTTGCGAAGGGCGGATGGGGTGATATTCCTCACCCGCTACGCGCAAGAAGCGGTTACCCGGGTTACGGGGCTGTTGCGCGGTCAGGCCACTATTGTCCCGCATGGGATCGACAATCGCTTCGTGTGTGCCCCGCGATCGCAACGAATGCTTGAAGACTACTCGGCGGACAACCCGTTTCGCTTTCTGTACGTGTCCATCGTCGATGTCTATAAGCATCAGTGGAATGTTGCGGAAGCGGTTGCCCGTCTGCGAGCCAAAGGCTTCCCGGTTGCCCTGGACCTGATTGGCCCTGCATACGGGCCGGCGCTGGAGCGCCTGCGGAAGGTGCTCCAGCGTGTCGATCCAGACCACGCCATTATTCGCTATCTCGGTGTCGTGCCATATCAGGAGTTGCATCATATGTACGGGGTCGCCGATGCGTGCGTGTTCGCGTCCAGTTGCGAGAACATGCCCAACATACTGCTGGAGGGAATGGCGTCCGGCCTGCCTATTGCATGTTCGGACCGAGGGCCAATGCCCGAAGTGTTGGGGGATGCAGGTGTCTATTTCGATCCAGAGAATGTAGAAAGTGTCGAGCAGGCTTTAAAAAAGTTGATTATGTCGCCCCGGTTGAGGTCGGAGAAAGCGCAAGCGGCATTTGAAGTGATCAGATGTTACTCGTGGCCGCGATGCGCAGAAGAAACCTTCGGATTTTTGGCTAAAGTAGTTGGCATCTCTCGTCGCGAAGCATCCGCATGAATGTCGCTGCTTTTGGTATTTCGCGATGTTCTGCAGGATGACTAATGGCGGCTCAACAAAACTATCATTGCGAAGGGTTCCGTGTGAGCGGGGATTACACTCAGGCAAGTTTGTTGTTTAAGGCAAGAAAGGCCGCGCGTTACGTTTGGCTTTATGGGTTGTCGCGAACCCTGGTTAAGATCAAGGGCCACTACCACATGAAATCAACCCGAGGGTTCGATGGATTGCGGTGGGAGAACGCTGCATGTGAGACCTCAGATGCTTGCCATCGAAATGTCGCCATAATTGGGTGTGGAAACTTTGCTTTCTCCAACATCGCCTATTATTTGAAAAGGCACAATCGCAAATGTTTGCGTGCAACCTTTGACAGCGACAAGAGCCGGGCGTTGTCGCTTTGCAAGACTTATGGGGGTGCTTATGCAGTCGCGGACTGGAAAGAGATTCTTTCCGATCCGCAGGTGAAGATCGTATTTATAGCCTCGAATCACGCATCCCATGCCGAATATGCCGTGGCGTGCATTGAGGCCGGGAAGCATGTTCACATTGAAAAGCCGCATGTGGTATCGCAAGAGCAACTTCATCGACTCATCGCTGCGATGAGGCAGCACCCCACATCTAAGGTCTTTCTTGGGTTTAACCGGCAGAGAAGCTCCATGTTCAGGCGGCTTCAGGAAATACTGGCGAGGGAGTCCGGGCCGCTCATGGTCAACTGGTTTGTGGCGGGGCACGAAATTCCAGAGGACCATTGGTATTTCGACGAAAAGGAGGGAGGGCGTGTCCTCGGAAACCTTTGTCACTGGACGGATCTGACACTACATCTGGTCACGATGAAAAGGGCGTTCCCATGTACGATTGTTCCGGCTACGCCAGCAGGAGCTAAATCGGATTTTGTTGTTTCTGTCATTTTTGCTGACAGGTCTTGCGCTTCCATTACGTTTTCCGCAAAGGGACATACGTTTGAAGGAGTGCGGGAGGTGCTCAATCTCCACAAAGCCAACGTCCTCGCGAATCTCACGGACTTTCAGACCCTTACCGTCGATGTTGTCGAGAAGAAAACGAAGGTTCTGCTGCGTCATCGCGAGCATGGTCACGAGGCTAATATCATTCACTCCTTGGAAGGGGCGGCAGAGAATGGTGGGTCTGGAGAGGACATAAATTATGTTGCCGCGACTGCGACATTCTTCCTGGCAATCCGTCAAGCCATCGATAGCGGGGAAACCGTTATCGTGTCATGGCCTGACATTGCTGGCACACCTGCATGAAACAGATTCTTCAATCCCTCAAGACTCGCTCCAACGAAATTTCTGAGATGCCGAGCCCCGCCGTCAGGCGAGCACAGATCCTGATCCGCTTCAGCCGGACGCTGGTGAATGCTGGTTTCACGCCATGCATGAAAGCACACACTCGATGAAGTTCATCGATCTCGTGGCCGGCGCACGCCCGAATTTTATGAAGATCGCGCCGATAATTGACGCATTAAGGGCGGCGCAGTCGAGCGGGAGTTCCCTCGGCTATCGGCTGGTTCACACCGGGCAGCACTATGCTCGCGCAATGTCAGGTGGCTTTTTCGAGCAACTCGGAATCCCGGAACCGGACGTGAATCTAGGCGTAGGCTCTGGCACGCAGGCGGAACAGACCGCTGCGATCATGATTCGCTACGAAAAAGTACTGCTCGAAAAGCGCAGTGACCTGTGCGTGGTGGTAGGGGATGTGACTTCCACCATGGCATGTTCCATCGTCGCTCGTAAGCTTGGGGTGCCAGTGGCGCATGTGGAAGCAGGAATCCGTTCCGGCGACTGGGCCATGCCAGAAGAAATCAATCGAGTCGTAACCGATTCGATCACCAACTGGTTTTTTACGACGAGTGAAACGGCCAATGATAATCTGCGTCGTGCGGGAGTTGTGGACGAGCGCATTTTTTTTGTCGGCAATACCATGATCGATACTCTGCTGAAACAGACCCCTCACTTGCGGCCACCGGTGTTCTGGAGCGAGCTGGGTTTGCAGCCGGAGCAGTATTTTGTGGTGACTCTGCATCGGCCAGGAAATGTTGATGGGGAGCAGCAGTTGGTTCGATTGCTTCATGCGATTGCGGATGGCACGGGGGGCTTGCCAGTTGTGTTTCCAGTGCACCCACGTACGGCAAAAAGCCTCCGGCAACTGGATGGGCAGATTCCAACCATGCACTACGTGGATCCGCAGGGGTATCTGGAATTCAACTACCTGGTAAAGCACGCCAAAGGCGTGATTACCGATTCCGGCGGCATCACCGAGGAGACCACCGTCATGGGCGTGCCTTGCCTGACTCTGCGAGACAATACTGAGAGACCGGAGACCGTGACGGTGGGCACCAATGAGTTGGTCGGCACCAACCCTGCCAACCTGGCGCCCGCGCTTGCCCGCTTGATGGCGGGGCAGTGGAAAAAGGGCGCGATTCCGGATAAGTGGGATGGCAAAGCGGCCGAGAGGATCGTGACCGAGTTAGAACGATTGCTTGCGGGTGCATGACATGAAACAGGTTCTGCAGAACCTTAAGACAGGGGCCACTGAAGTGGCCCACATCCCTTCCCCTCGCGCTGCCACCGGTCAGGTGCTGATCCATACCACTCGCACACTGGTCTCCGCTGGCACAGAACGTATGTTGCTCCAATTTGGCCAGGCCAACCTGCTCGACAAGGCACGGCAACAGCCGGACAAGGTTCGCCAGGTACTCGAGAAAGTAAGGACGGATGGCTTGCTGACAACGCTGGATGCGGTGCAGAGCAAGCTGGAGCAGCCCCTTGCACTCGGCTACTGTAACGTTGGCGTGGTGATGGAGCTCGGAGCAGGCGTCAAAGGCTTTTCCGTTGGAGACCGCGTTGTTTCCAACGGCAAACACGCCGAGGTGGTGTGCGTTCCGAAGAACCTTTGTGCTCGCATTCCCGATGCCGTGCCCAGTGACCAAGCCGCCTTTACCGTGCTCGCCGCCATTGGCCTGCAGGGAATACGGCTCATGAACCCGACGCTTGGCGAGTGCGTGGTAGTGACGGGGCTGGGGTTGATCGGCCTGCTCACCGTACAAATGCTGCGTGCCCAAGGTTGCCGGGTGCTCGGCATCGATTTAGATCCCGCGCGTCTCGCGTTGGCGCGCGAGTTCGGTGCTGACGTGGTGGATTTGTCGAAAGGCGAAGACCCCATCGTTGCGGCTGTCACTTTCTCGCGCGGCCGCGGCGTGGATGCGGTGATCATCACTGCCTCCACCAAAAGCAGCGAGCCGGTCAGTCAGGCGGCGAAGATGTGCCGCCAGCGCGGGCGCATCGTGCTGGTCGGGGTGACCGGCCTGGAGTTATCCCGCGCCGATTTCTACGAGAAGGAGCTTTCCTTCCAGGTCAGTTGCTCGTATGGTCCGGGCCGTTACGACTCCGCGTATGAGGAGGACGGCAAGGACTACCCGGTTGGTTTTGTGCGCTGGACCGAGCAGCGAAACTTTGAAGCGGTGCTGGATCTGATGGCTTCTCGGGCGCTGGATGTGACGCCGCTGATCTCGCATCGCTTCACGCTGGAGCGAGCGGGGGAGGCCTATGCGCTGTTGACGAGCAATGTGCCATCGCTTGGCATCTTGCTGGAATACCCCGGTCCCGCTGCGCAGTCTGCGGGTGCACTGGCGCAGCGTACGATCACGCTGTCGAATGTGTCCGTGAAAGCCAAACCTTCGATAGGCTTCCTGGGTGCAGGCAATTACGGAGGTCGAGTGCTGATACCCGCCTTTAAAGCGACCGGCGCCAGTTTGCAAACTTTGGTGAGTGGCGGTGGCGTCAGTGCCGTGCATCATGGCCGCAAGCATGGCTTCATGCAGGCTTCAACCGACGCGGCAGCGGTGCTTTCCGACCCGGCCATCGACGCCATTGTGGTGGCAACACGGCACGACAGTCATGCTCGCTACGTGGTTGAGTCGTTGCAAGCGGGCAAGCATGTGTTCTGCGAGAAGCCGCTGTGTTTGACGTTGGAGGAGTTGCGGGAGATTGAGCAGGAGCTTGCCCCCACCCCAACCCACCCCC
>JAWXBM010000027.1:0-24654 GCA_034440115.1 Lysobacterales bacterium
CCCTCGGCTTCAAATGCCCTGCCGAATTGTTTGCTGCAGACGCTTTTGACTTCAGGCATCATCACGCTTCACTTTTTGCACTTGGTCATTGAAACCGCCAAAAATAGATTTTCAGTAAGGCTTGCCAGACAGCTTTTCCGCCGCTAACGTGTCAGCCAGATTGAGTCAGGATCTTTAGGAGTTCCCGAAATGAGCATCGTTTTCTGCCAGGCCTGTGGCAAAAAGATATCGGACAAAGTCACGCTGTGTGGCCACTGCGGTTTTCAGCGTGGGGAAGTCAGTGACGAACAAATGGCCATATTCAAACAGCGCAAGGCGCGAGACCGTATTTATCGCCTCAACATGGCGACTTATGCGGTAATTTCATTCTTCGTGGCAGGCTTTGGCTGGTACTGGTGGGAGACATCTGGCTATACACAACCCAGCTCATCGGGCCCTTTCTTCGTTATGGCCCTTTCGGCAGCAGCTTATGTGGTCGTGCGGGGGTTTTTGTTTCAGGCTAAACGCCAGCTCAGAATCTTGCGCCAGCCGACACCCTGACTCATTTGTCGTGTCGCCGCTGACAGGCATCTGTTAACCTTTGCAGCCATCAGTTTGCGGTGCTCCAACTGCATAACTCCAGGCAGACAGTGAGTAGGCCATGGCCAGATCAAAAATAGAGTTCTTTACCGAAAACGAAAATCTGTTGGATTTTCCGCCGGTGCCGGCACGTAAAAACCTGCCTGACTGGTTTAAGCAGATGGCGCCGTCCATTGACTTGCCACCGGGGCAGTCCAAATTACCTTTTGGGTTGTCCAAGGCTTTGCGCCTGTCGAATTTGAACTCAACGATTCGCCGCTGTCCGGGAGTCATCTCCTATTTGTCTGAAGGCTATATCATTCCTTTGTGGTCTGATTTCCTCGTGCAGATTCGTGGCCAGACGGTGTATTGCGTAGGCTCCAATGAATTGGCCCATGCCACACCGCACAGCAAGCAGATGCAGTACAACACCATGCCTTTGCCGGATGATTATTTGCAGGATTCGGTGAAATTCACCAACCCCTGGAAAGTACGCACGCCTCCCGGATGGTCGGTGCTGCTGTCGCAACCCTATTACGACTTCGAGCAGCGCTTTTCAGTGGCAACGGGTGTGGTTGACGCCGATGTGTACCACCACATCCACGTGAATACCTTTTTTCGCCGCGGCGATACCGATCACCAGCTGAAGATGGGTATGCCGTTTGTGCACATCATGCCATTTCAGCGCAGCGCGTTGGAAATGGAGGTCAGGGCCAGTACTGAGGAAGACAAACAGCGGCTGAAAAAACTGGATTTCAAAGCCAAGCGCTTCTTCGGCAAGAATGCCGCGATACGTGGTTTGGGAGATGGTGACGATTGATTGGGAATGACAACTACTGAATGCGTTTTACTTTGCATTCAGTCGCATAGCCTTCCACCGCAAGGCGCCAGGTTCGAAACGCGCCGGGTTCGATGTTTACCACCGGGTTTTCCAGCTCCTTAACGTAGAACTTGTCTTTGTCGGCTTGTTCCCAAATCATGCCATTTTCCAGTGTGAATATGGTTTGTCCGTCCCAACCGATGAATTTGCCGACAATACGGCTGGTGATGGTGGATCGATCGGCATTTTTCATTTGCTCGCTTTCAAAACCGCGCGTATCACCATCCTGGCCACTGTAAACCGTGCCTGTTGGTGTTCCGGCTTTAGGGGTATCCAGCGTGGCCAAAGACCGGCTGCGTATCCACGCGTTCAGCGCTTCCAGCTCAGAGGCAGACAGCTTCTCCAGGCCGGTAGCCTGAAAATCCTTACCGTTCATTTGTTCTTCGAGGGAAGAAAATGAAGTCTCAGCGAGTGCGAATTGAGTAAACAGGACGGTGACAATGGCCAGAAGAATCTTTTTCATCAATAAACCTTAGGGCGCGAAACCGCGCAAGTCTAGCACGACCGGCTGCCCAATTTCTGCAATTTGGTGCTGCAATCCACCCGCACAGCGGGTCAGCCAGCCATTAGCCTGGGGGATAGTCAAAATATTCAAGCCATGGACCCAACATATCCTGCAGTGGTTCCATCTGCTCGGAAAAATGCCGCCAGCGACCGATGGAATCAAGGTAAAGCGGGCGGGTTACTTGCTGGTAGCTAGGCGTGTCGATGGTGCGCAACAGGGCTTTTTGCCGATGGTGCAGAATTTCCTCACTCCAAGGCAGTCCCAGAAAATCCACGATCTCGTGCATCGACGGTTCGAAATCGACAACCAGCTTTTCGTAACGCTGGAAAAACACCGGGTTACTGATCAGATCCAGGCTTTCTTGCGCCAGTAACATGGCGCTGTGGTAATAACGGGCCGTCTGCCCCAGATCCAGGAAATAGGCCATGGCACCTTGCAGCTCAAAAGACTGGAAGAAGCACGACAGGCAGGCATCACGCGGGTCCCGCAGCATAAACAGGATGCGGGCCTCAGGAAACAGCCGGTGAATCAGGAACAGGTAGATCAGGTTCAGCGGCAGCTTGTCAACTGCGTAAGCCTTGTCGGGGTGTTGCCTGCGCTCATGCAAGGCGTCCAGGTAGTGCTTGCGAGCCGTCTGCAGTTCCTGCGGTTGCATTTGCGCCAGTTTTTGCAAGCCGTCACCATCAACCCAGTCCCGCCGTATCGGGTCGAAAAACTCGAACTCCTCCAGCACTTCGATCTGCGGGTGAGCCGACAGGGCCTGATCCAGTAAAGTCGTGCCAGAGCGCGGGAAACCAACCAGGAATATGGGTGTTGTCTTATCGTCGGCTGGTGGCGCGGTTGACCAGCGAGCGGGTGGGTTGGAAAGCAACCAGGCCTGCAAACCAGCAATAGTCTGCAGACCGTAACTGCCATCTTCTACAGGAACGCCGAAAGGGTGATGAATGCGAAGCAGTGCGTTGCTTTGTTCATAATGCTGGAATGCCAACTGGAACTGGTTCTGAGCCAACAAACATTGAGCCAGTTGGTTCAGCAAAATACTCTGGTTCAAAGGCGACAGCTTTTGCTCCAAGGCGTCTTTAATTCGAGAATGAGCGTCGGCAGGCTGGCCATTACGCCGTTGCAGTGTGGCTTTGGTGAGTTGCGCCATAAAATTCTGCGGCTGCAGCAGTAATGCACGATCTGCCATCTGCTCCGCTTCTGGCAGTTGATTGGCACGCTCCAGCAGGAACGCCAGATTCGCGCTGGCGTTGCTATGGTTTGGGCTGAGCTGAAGGATATGCTGATATTGAGTAATGGCTTCGCCGCTCTGTCGTAAGCGTGTCTGTACCAGGGCCATTTCATAACGCCCTTCAACTTCGAGGGCTTTTTCCGCAATGGCCGCAAGTAGGGCTGATAATGCCTGCTGATATTGCCCGGTGATGCGATAAAGGCGGCCAAGCCACAATGCCGCCTGGGTGTTCTGTGGCTGTGCCGGCCAGACCTGTGAAAGATCACTTATCGCGGCGATATGGTCACCGGTCTGAGCACTCGCCAGACCGCGCAGGTTGAATGCTGCCAGCAGTCCAGGGCTGTGGTTTAGCAGTTCGTTGCAAATGCGCTGGCAGGCTGGAAATTCACCGCGCTGCAAATGCTGGGCAGCTTGTGCCACTTGGCTCTGAGTATCCATCATGAGCCTCTGCTCCGGCGAGCTACCAAAGCGGATAAGTGCTCAGAATGTACTTGGCATTGGAAACAGGTGGCAGGCCAGCGTGTCGATACATCCAGTAGGGTGGAAACATCAACAACTTGCCTTTGCTTGCAGCCGATTTAATGCCCAGGTCAACAAACTCTGTTTCGCCGCCTTGTGGTACATCATTGAGGTACCAGAGAAACACCATGTAGCGGTTGGCCACCGGGCCGATGGCGTCAAAGTGGGGCTGGAATCGATCGCTGCCGCCCGGGTCATATCGTTTGACTATCAGCGGTGCCAGATCGCTTGGTTCAGGCAGCGCGGGTCGGATGCCACAGTCTTTTTCGTAAACCGCTTTGTAGTGGCGCAAGCAGTTCGACACCACGTTGCGGAAATTGAATTCGGTGCAGTTGGTCAGGTCCAATTCCAGCCAACTGCTTTCCGATAAGCCTGCGCGGATGTTGGAGCCGTTGCGTTTTTGCTTGCTGCTGTCTGATTCGAATAAATCGACCACGCGATCACAAAAATCTGCAGAAAACGCTTGCTCATAACTGCGAATGTAGTGATTCAGCTCGGTCAAACCCTGGCTTCCATATGAATGGTGGAATTGGTCAAGGGGTGATTATAGAGCAGCACAACGATCAGATGAGGCAGCAGGTGGAGGGTCAAAGCACAGTTTTTCTGGCTTATTAAAGATCCTGTTGGTAGCGAACGTAAGGAATACGCCCGTAGATGGATTCGAAACGGTCAGCACTGACTGGCTTGTCTGCCGCTGGGCTACGTTCATTGCTGCCAGCTCCAAGCACGTTGCTGGCGCCGATTGAAAAATTGGCATTCCAGGGCGCGCGCCAGGTGAAGTGCACATCAAAAGTGCCCATGCTGTTCAGGCTTTGCCGGTCGAGGAAGTTGATCTGATCGCGATAGTAGCCACGCACTCCGCTACTGAAAGCGCCACGTTGCCACTCTATGCCCAGCGATGCGGCACTGAAGGGCTCGGCTTCATTCCAGGACAGCGGGGTAAAGGTTTCACCATTCAGGCCATTCAGGTGGGCTTCGTATATGCGTGTCAGTGCCAGCCCCAGTTGCACTGTGCCGGCGTGGTCGGTGGTAAAACCAACCTGGAAATTCAGGTCAACACCACGGGCTTCGCTTTCCAGCACCGATGCAGTTGACAGGCCTGGCAATATGCCATTCAAAGACGAACTTGAATAATTTGCAGGATCAAATACCGGCGCCAGGTTAAAGCGGTTGGCCGGGTTCAAACCTCGCTGACCACTGTTGGTTTCAATGGTAAACCAGTTGATTGAGCTGGAGACTGCGCCGAAATCCTTGCTGGCACCCAGGCTGAGTGTGCGTCGGTCAAAGGTTGCTGGTTGCTCGTTGACAAATCGGCAGCCGGACGCGGTGTATGAGTCGGGCTTCAGCGTTCCGTTCATGCATTGGATACTGCCCAGTGCCTGGTACTGTGATGGGGAAATGGCCTGTTCTGAACGACTTTGCAGTGCATAACCTCGGCCCAACGGCAGGGCCAGGGTAGCATCCAGACCGAGCAGGTCAGTTGTGCCCTGGTTTCGGCCGACGAGATCCGAATCCATCTGCAGGGGATGAGCCAGTTGCAACTGCAGTTTTGGAATATCGCTGCCTGCCAGGTCAAATTCAAACGCGTCAGAAACGGGTGCCAGGATCAGCGGGGTTCCCGGATGAGTGCGGGAACGGGTTGTGCCGGCCAGTTCTGAGCTTGAATGTGCTATTCGATAGCTATCATGATCCAGCATTTGCAATGCGGTGGCCTGTTTTTCGGCCGCCTGTACATTCGAACAGAGCAGACATAGCAAAACCGCCCGTACAAACGGGTTTTGTTTGGCTTTCTGCAATGTCTGTTGACTGATCATTCAATCCTTTTTGATGGCCGTTGCCGGACAATTCAGCCGTGCTGGTATGGCCTTTGAGCCACACAGCGCGGAAAAGTTTATGTAAATATAGCAAATTTGAGCAAAGAATCCCTTATTAATTATGCAAATAGTTCAACTGCTATACTCCCCCGACACCATACCAGGTCGTTCGCTTGGCATTGACCCACACCCCAATCTGCGATTTTGACGCGCCAGCGCCGGATTTTGAGCTGCCAGGCATCGATGGTCGGACCTGGTCACGCGCCGCCTGTTTGGCCCCTCGCGGCTTGCTGGTGATGTTCATCTGCAATCATTGCCCCTATGTGCAGGCCATCAACCAAAAGCTGGTGCGCGATACCACTGCACTGCTGCGGCTGGGTATAGGTTGTGTGGCTATTATGCCCAATGATATCAAAGCTTATCCAGAAGACGATCTGCCGCATATGCAAGCCGTGGCGCGCCAGCAGGGCTACCCTTTTCCGTATCTGCTGGATGAAAGCCAGCAGGTTGCCAAAGCCTTTGGCGCTGTCTGCACACCGGATTTTTTTGGCTATAACGCAGAACTGGAACTGCGGTATCGAGGCCGGTTCGATGCGGCCGGCGCAGCGAAA
Source organism: Lysobacterales bacterium (assembly GCA_034440115.1). Lineage (GTDB taxonomy): Bacteria > Pseudomonadota > Gammaproteobacteria > Xanthomonadales > SZUA-36 > JAWXBM01. Next base: position 6,119 of record JAWXBM010000027.1, read on the forward strand.
AATACCGAAGATGCAAGGCCCGAACTGCTACTGGCCATGCAATCCGTGGCGGAGTCAGGTAAAGGACCTGTGCAGCAAATGCCTTCCATGGGTTGTTCAATCAAGTGGCGTTCGCAATGACTGAAATCCAGCAAGCAGTGCATTTGGGGTCTGACAGCTACCATAAACGTGAGTTAGTATGAGCCTGCTGTCAGCAAGCGCTGGCGATGAGAAAAGTAATCCCTGAATAAATCCATCCTGGATTTCTCAGAGCACGGAAAGTGAAAAGCATGGTTTTCACTTCCCTTCATTTTCAATGAGTGGTCCTCATTGAAAATGGCGACACTTCCCTGTGTCGCAGAAATCTCTGAGTAAATCAGAGATTTCCTAATCAGAGGAGAGGCTTGAATGTCACAACTGATACTCGTAGGTATAGACAGCAGTGATTGCTGTCAGCGCAGCATTGAATATGCCGCTGAGTGGGCAAAGTCGGCGAACGCGAAGCTGATGCTGCTGCACGTGATCGAGTGGTCGCCATATTCTTTCAATACCCCCAGCGAAAACGAAGTCCGTCACAAGCGCCGCGAAGAGGAATTGGTCCGGGCGCATGCGGATTTGATTGACCCTGCAGTAACGCTGCTAAAAGCCCGGGGTCTTGAAGTTGAAGGCATGGTGCGACATGGGCACCCCGCAAAAACTCTGAACGAGGTTGCCGAAGAGAAAGGTGCCAGCAATATCGTGATTGGCAGGAAAGGTTCATCAAGGTTAAAGGCGCAATTTTTCGGCAGTGTGCCCGGCACTTTGGTGCAGATTTCCAGTGTAGCCGTGACCGTCGTGCCCTGACACGTTTCTTCCAATAAGTAGAAGCCTAACAAAGCCTGGAGTCTCTCATGTCTAGAATCAAAATCATCGTCGGCTTGCTCAGCCTTTACCTCTTTCCTCTGGTTGCGCTGGCGCAGGAAGGTGTTGACAGTCGCATCGACCAAGCCGTGAAGCCCTATGCGGACGCAGTGGCTGGTTTTATTTTTTCATCCTTTCCCATCAATGGCGTGGCGATTCCCTTTGTATTGGTCTGGCTGATAGTGGCCGCTACGATATTTACTTTTTACTTTCGTTTTATAAATCTGCGCGCCTTGAAGCATGGCTTTCAATTGGTACGCGGCGATTATTCCGACCCTACAGCTGCCGGCGAGGTGACTCACTTCCAGGCTCTGGCAACAGCGTTATCAGGCACAGTCGGCCTGGGCAATATAGCCGGTGTAGCCGTAGCGGTTTCGCTGGGTGGTCCGGGCGCCACCTTCTGGATGATCGTGGCTGGTTTCCTGGGCATGTCCTCCAAGTTTGTCGAGTGCACCTTAGGCGTGCGCTACCGCAATGTGTATACCGATGGCTCGGTGTCCGGCGGACCCATGTATTACCTGTCCAAAGGTCTGGCTGAACGCAGTGATAAACTGAAAGGGCTAGGCAAAATCCTGGCCGTCATGTTTGCCATTTTCTGCATTGGCGGATCGTTTGGCGGCGGTAACATGTTCCAGGCCAATCAGAGCTTCAAGCAGGTGGTAGCGGTTACCGGCGGCGATGCCAGTTGGCTGGTTGATAAGGGCTGGTTGTTCGGCGTAGTGATTGCCACGCTGGTGGGCCTGGTCATCATCGGCGGAATCCAGGGTATTGCCCGGGTTACCTCCAAAATTGTGCCTTTAATGGCGATTATTTATGTCACAGCCGGCTTGATTATCATCGGCATGAATCTGTCGGAATTACCTGCTACTGTTATGGCTATTATCAACGGTGCGTTCAGTCCGGAGGGCATGGCCGGCGGGGTCGTGGGTGTTTTGTTCCAGGGTTTCAAGCGCGCCGCGTTTTCCAATGAGGCGGGTGTGGGCTCAGCAGCCATCGCGCACTCGGCCGTTCGAACCAACCGACCCATAACCGAGGGATTCGTAGCGCTATACGAGCCATTTGTTGACACCGTCGTGATTTGTACTATTACAGCGCTGGTAATCATTATCACCGGCTCCTGGGATCCCAGCGTAGACCCCAGCCAGGGTGTGGCTTTGACCTCTTCAGCCTTTGAGTCAGCGATTTCCTGGTTCCCTTGGGTACTGACCGTTGCCGTTATTTTGTTCGCTTTCTCAACCATGATTTCCTGGTCGTACTATGGCTTGAAAGCCTGGACCTATCTGTTCGGCGAATCCCTGATTACCGATATCACCTATAAGGTCCTGTTTCTGGCCTTTGTCGTCATAGGCTCTTCCATGCAACTGGGTTCGGTAATCGATTTCTCCGACGCGATGATTTTTGCCATGGCTTTCCCCAATATCATCGGTATTTACTTCCTGTTGCCAGTGGTGCGTAAGGAATTGAATGAATATTGGGCTGAGTACAAGGCTGGAACTTTGCAGAAATTTGGCAAAGCAGCGAATCGCATCTGAGGAAAATTACCAAGATTCACCGGAATTACAGGAGCAAGCCTTGCCCCAGCGCAAGGCAATAGGCCAGAATTTGTCGTTATAATCAGCCGTTCGATCGAGCGCTTCCAATCACTGGAAGCGCAAAACTTTCACAGCCAGGAAATTAAATGCCCAGCAGACGTGACCTCGCCAACGCCATTCGCGCTTTGTCCATGGACGCAGTTCAACAAGCAAAATCAGGCCACCCGGGCATGCCCATGGGCATGGCGGATATTGCCGAGGTACTGTGGAACGACAACCTGAAACACAACCCGTCAAATCCTGGCTGGGAGGATCGCGACCGCTTCGTACTATCCAACGGCCACGGTTCCATGTTGTTGTACTCCATGTTACATCTCACCGGCTACGATTTGCCCATCGAAGAATTGAAGAACTTCCGTCAATGGCATTCGCGCACCCCGGGTCATCCGGAGTTCGGTGAAACGCCAGGAGTAGAAACTACCACCGGGCCTTTGGGCCAGGGGCTCAGTAATGCAGTGGGAATGGCGCTGGCTGAGAAAGTGCTGGCCAATCGCTTCAACCGCGAAGGGTTTCCACTGGTTGACCACAACACCTGGGTATTCCTTGGTGATGGCTGCTTGATGGAAGGTATTTCGCATGAGGTTTGTTCCCTGGCAGGAACCCTGGGCCTTGGCAAACTGAACTGTTTCTGGGATGACAACGGCATTTCCATCGACGGCGAGGTTAAAGGCTGGTTTACCGATGACACTCCGGCTCGCTTTGAAGCTTATGGCTGGCACGTGATCCGAGATGTCGATGGTCATGACCCGGTAGAAATCCAGCAAGCAATTGATACTTCGCGGGCAGAGACTTCACGCCCGAGCCTGATTTGCTGTCGTACAGTGATCGGTTTTGGTGCACCCAACAAGCAGGGCACTGAAGCAACACACGGCGCACCTTTGGGTGCGGCGGAAATTGCCGCGGCACGGGAACATCTGGGCTGGCCGTATGCCCCCTTTGAAATTCCAGCAGACATTGCCCAACAATGGGATGGCCGTGAAAAAGGTGCCAGCCGCGAACAAGCCTGGCAAGAGCTGTTCGCAAGCTACAGCGAGAAATACCCGGAGTTGGCAGCCGAGTTCAACCGTCGCATGCAGGGTGAGCTGCCGGATGACTGGCAAGAGCGCAGCGCCGCCTTGATTGCAGAAATGCAGAGCAAGGGCGGAGATGTGGCCTCACGCAAATCCTCTTTGCTCGCGTTGGAAGCATTCGGCCCTATGCTGCCGGAACTGGCCGGTGGCTCAGCCGACCTGGCAGGTTCCAACCTGACTATCTGGTCGGGCAGCGAGGATGTCAATGCCGGCGGAGAGAATGGCAACTACATTTATTTCGGCGTACGCGAATTCGGCATGACCGCCATCTGCAATGGCATGGCGCTACACGGCGGTTTTATCCCCTATAACGCCACCTTCCTGGTATTTTCGGACTATGCCCGCAATGCAGTACGCATGTCAGCGCTGATACCGGCGCACAACATTCATGTTTACACCCATGACTCCATCGGTTTGGGTGAAGATGGCCCTACCCACCAACCGGTTGAGCACGTTGCCAGCCTGCGGCTGATTCCGGGTCTGCAGGTATGGCGTCCTTGCGATACGGTGGAATCTGCTGTGGCCTGGAAAGCGGCTATTGAAAACTGCGGCAAGCCCAGCGCTTTGGTGTTCACTCGCCAGACCCTGCCGCATCAGCCACGCACTAGTACCCAGTTGGATGACATTGCCCGTGGTGGCTATGTGCTGCTTGAATCTGACGGCAAGCCCGATGCACTCATCATAGCCAGCGGCTCGGAAATAGGCCTGGCGGTTGCGGCAGCCAAAGCTCTGTCCGCAGAAGGCGTGGCCGTGCGCGTAGTTTCCATGCCGAACCCTGGCTTGTTCCTGCAGCAGGATGCAGCCTATCGCGAAGCGGTACTACCCAGCAGTTTGCAGGCGCGGGTAGCGGTGGAAGCCGGCGTGAGCCTCTATTGGCATGCCTTTGTGGGCCCGGCGGGGCGTATTATAGGAATAGATAAATTCGGTGCTTCCGCGCCGGCTGACATATTGTTCGAACAATATGGCTTTACCGTGCCGCATGTTTGCAAAGCGGTACGCGAGACCCTAAATAAAGAATAATGGAAGCTCTGAATAAATCAGGGATTTCACCAAGAGAATTCGAGCTAAGCGGAAGCTGTGCCTAGCAACAGGCCAAAACCAACACGCGTAACAATTTCAGGAGCAGAAAATGGCGATTAAAGTAGCAATTAATGGTTATGGCCGCATCGGCCGTAATATCCTGCGGGCCTTGTATGAGTCTGGCCGTACCGATGAAATCCAGGTGGTTGCCATCAATGATCTGGGCGATGCCGAAACCAATGCGCATCTCACGCGCTATGACACGACCCATGGCAAATTCCCCTTTGCAGTAGAAGTGGTCAATGGTGACCTGGTAGTCGACGGAGATCGTATCAAAGTGTTGGCAGAGCGCGATCCAGCCAAGTTGCCGTGGAAAGACCTGGCTGTTGACGTGGTGCTTGAATCCACCGGTTTCTTTACCAGCAAGGACAAGGCCAGTGCCCACCTTTCTGCCGGAGCGAAGAAGGTGATTATTTCAGCTCCGGGCAAGGACGTGGATGCCACCATCGTTTATGGCGTCAATCATCAGAGCCTCAAATCTACCGACCAGGTCATCTCCAATGCCTCTTGCACCACCAATTGCCTGGCGCCATTGGCCAAGGTGCTGCATGAAGGGGTGGGGATTGAACATGGCCTGATGACCACCATTCATGCCTACACCAATGATCAGGTTCTAACCGATGTGTATCACACGGATTTGCGCCGTGCACGCTCTGCCACCATGAGCCAGATTCCAACCAAGACCGGTGCTGCGGCAGCAGTTGGCCTGGTTTTGCCTGAATTGAATGGGCGCCTGGACGGGTTTTCCATGCGCGTGCCCACCATCAACGTATCGGTGGTGGACCTCAGCTTTGTGGCCAGCCGTGCCACCACGGTGGAAGAAGTAAATAGTATCGTCAAGCAGGCAGCCGAGGGATCAATGAAAGGTGTATTGGCATATAACACGCGGCCGTTGGTTTCCATCGATTTCAACCACGACCCACATTCTTCTATATTTGATTCCACGCTGACACGGGTGATGGAAGGAACGATGGTGAAAGTGCTGAGCTGGTATGACAACGAATGGGGCTTCAGCAATCGCATGCTGGATACCACCATTGCCTTGATGAACGCCTGAACCAGCTGCAAGGCTTCGAAGGTAGAAAGCAGATGAACTACTTGCGAATGGAAAATCTGGACCTGGCCGGCAAGCGCGTGATGATACGTGAGGATCTCAACGTGCCGGTGGCAGATGGCCGGGTAACATCGGACGCACGTATTCGTGCGGCGCTGCCCAGTATTCAATTGGCGCTGAAAAAAGGTGCAGCCGTCATCGTGCTGTCGCATCTGGGGCGGCCCTCTGAAGGAGTTTTTTCTGCAGCGGATTCCTTGGCACCCGTTGCGCAGCACATGCAGGAATTGTTGGGCCAGCCGGTAAGGCTGGAGCGCGATTGGCTGGACGGCCTGGAGATCAAAGCTGGCGAAGTGGTGCTGTGTGAAAATGTCCGATTCAACGTTGGCGAGAAAAGCAATGACCTGCAACTGGCCAGCCGCATGGCAGCGCTGTGCGATGTTTTTGTCATGGATGCCTTTGGAACAGCGCATCGTGCCCAGGCTTCAACCGAAGGTGTGATTCGCAAAGCACCGGTGGTCTGTGCCGGGCCTTTGTTACACCGGGAATTACAGGCTTTGCAGAAGGCTTTACTCGCGCCTGAACGCCCTTTGCTGGCCATTGTTGGCGGATCCAAGGTTTCCACCAAGTTGGCTGTACTGGATCATTTGCTCGACAAGGTAGATGAGTTAATCGTGGGTGGCGGTATTGCCAATACTTTTATTGCAGCCAGTGGCCATGAAGTAGGCAAATCGCTGTATGAGCCGGATCTGCTGGGCGCAGCGCAAGGTTTGATACGCAAGGCGCATGAAAACGGCGGCTCGATTCCCATACCCAAGGATGTACTGGTCGCAAAATCATTCAGCGCGAATGCCGAGGCGATCGTGCGGCAGGTGCACGAAGTGCAGGCGGATGAAATGATTCTTGATATCGGCCCGCTTACGGCCATTTCCTATTCCGCAATCATTGCAGGTGCTGGCAGCATAATCTGGAATGGTCCAGTCGGCGTTTTCGAGTTTCCGGCTTTCCAATCCGGTACCCGGGCAGTGGCAGAGGCAATAGGCCGGTCCAAAGCGTTCAGCATAGCGGGTGGTGGTGATACTTTGGCAGCTATAGACCAATTCGGCGTGGCGCAGGACATCAGTTATATTTCTACCGGTGGCGGTGCCTTTCTGGAATTCGTTGAGGGCAAAAATTTGCCAGCCGTTGCGGCTTTAATCGCCAGAGCAGCCTGAGACTTAGTCCGGATTTCTCAGCGATTGCAGCAAGCGATCGATGCAACGGGCAGCAAGATTTTTGCCCGGTACACACACTCTGCCGGGCAGTAGGAAAGGATTTAATCCGGCTTTGAATCCAGGCTGAACTCAGCATCCAGTTCGGCAATGCGATCGAAGAAAGTTGGCGCGAATTCATAGTAATTCTGCCAGCGGCCCAATGAATTTCGGTGCACATTCTGCCGGGCTTGCCAGGCGCTGGCGGTTCGAATAGGCCGCGGTGAGTCCGCGGTTGATCCTGCAGCTTTCATGTTAGATGTGCCACTGATGTCGGATGCACTGCCCGGCAAGCCCAGGAAATCCAGCACTGTGCCGACCGTTGCACTTTTATCCTCAATCAGGTCTTCGTAAGCCAAGGTCATTATCTGGTCCGGCAAACGCTGGCTGAAATGCTGCATCAATTGCAGGTAGCCGCGGTAATAGTCCACCAACGCATCCAGTTGGTTGGAAAATGCCGCATCCGGATGTTGGAACAACTGCATGAAACAGGACAGACAACTGTCGCGACCGTCGCGTCGCAGGTGCAGGATTTTGGCTTCGGGCATTATTTCGGACAACATTGACAGGTAGCGAAAGTTCAGCGGATTCTTGTCGATGTAATAGTGATCCGCAGGGCCATCATCCAGCCGCATGTGTTTCCAGATTTGCGTGGCCAGTTCATTGGCTACCATTTTATTATTGGCCAATTCGGTTTTTGTCATTTTGTTGTTTGCTGACCTGCTTCGCTGCACCGGCTCCCAACTTTTCCACGCATGGGCAAGGAAGTTCAGTTCACCCCGGCCCGTAATCCGGGAATGGTGGTCCAATAATTGTTCCAGCAGAGTGGTGCCAGAGCGCAGCATGCCGACGATAAACACCGCGTTACGCTGACCTTCACATTTTTCGTAGCGCTCGATCGGTTGGGATAGCTGTTGTGTTACAAAATCCTTCCAGGCTGCTGGATTCCAGGACTGATTCAAACTTCGCTGGTGATTGCCTTCAAGGTAGTGTTTCCAGGCCTGAGCATAGTTTTCCAGATCGTCAAAACCTTTGCCACGGGCAAAGGCGATGCATAGGGCCGCCTCCGAATCAGCCGCTTGTTCCGGCGCTGTGCAGATCAGTTGCCAGTCGGCGTTATCCGCATCGGAAAATTTTTGCAAGGTGGCCAGGCCCAGCCAGGCACCGCCGATCGTTGTATCGAGTAGCAAGCTTGAGCGAAAGGCTTTTAAGGCTGCTTCGTGTTCACCAACTCCCTGGTACAAGCGAGCCAGTTTGAAGTGATGGCTGGCCAGGCCGGGTTCCCTGGCCACAAGTTGCTGCATTACCGCGATTGCGCTGCTGAACTGATTGCTGTCCCGCAGCAGGCCAGTGATCTTCAGCAAGGATGGCGAGTCAGCAGAAGGCTGGGCAACAAAGGCGAGCAGGACCTGGTTGAAATCGCTGAGCCGAGCTTGTTCTCTCAGCAAAAAAGCCAGTGCCAATGTCGAATCAAAATCCGCAGTGTTGGCTGCCAAAAGCTTGCGAAAAGTCTGTTCCGCTTCTGCTGCCAGGCCACAGAGGCGCTGCGCATTACCCAGCCAATAGTTTACTTCGCGCGAGTCTGGCTTCAGCTTTTGAGCTTGTTGCAGCAACTCCAATGCCTGGCTTGCCTGCCTTTGTTGTACGGCTTTAATGCCTTGGTGCAGCAATGTTTGCCAAGCTGGAGTCATCATGAATTCAGCTTAACTGATTCGCACCTGGTTCGGCACGGTTGCTTGTAAGAAAAGGTTCATGTGATTAACCGTTTCATCAGACTATAATTCGCCCCATGAAAATGGACGACAACAATGGCAAAACCGAAATCCGCCGCACCAAGATTATTGCAACTCTTGGGCCTGCCACCGACAAGCGGGAAACCTTGCATGCCCTGATCAAGGCCGGGGCTGATGTCTTGCGTTTGAATATGTCTCATGGCCCAATCGAAACCCATGAGCAGCGCATGCGGATGGCGCGTGAAGTCGCCGCCGAAACCGGCCGCGAGGTCGCGATCCTGTTCGATCTGCAAGGTCCGAAGATCCGCATCGAGACTTTTGCAGAAGGTCATGTGGTACTGGAAACAGGTGCCCGGTTCGAGCTGGATACCGGTAATCCTAATCGCCAAGGCAATCAACACGGGGTGGGCGTGGGCTACACCAAGCTGGCCGAGGATGTGCAGCCCGACAACATCCTGTTACTGGATGATGGTCTGATTTCCATGCGCGTGCTGGCCATCAAAGACAAGAAGATTATCTGCGAAGTGGAAAACGGCGGTGTGCTGGGTAATCGCAAAGGCATCAACCTGCAGGGAGGCGGCTTGTCCATCGCCGGAATCGCCGAGCATGACCTGCAGCATATTAAACTGGCAGCCCGGCTGGATGCTGATTACGTGGCCGTATCGTTTGCCCGCAATGCAGCCGATATGCACCGCGCCCGTGAACTGTTGCGCCAATCCGGCAGCTCAGCTCATTTGATGGCCAAGATTGAACGTATTGAAGCTATCGACAATCTGGAAGAAATCTGTGATGCCTCTGACGCGATACTGGTAGCACGCGGTGATCTGGGCGTTGAAATTGGCTTCGCAGAATTACCGGGATTGCAAAAACGCATTATCAGTACAGCTCTGCAACATAGCCGTATCGTCGCCACGGCCACGCAGATGATGCAATCCATGGTCGAGAATCCCATACCCACCCGGGCAGAAGTACTGGATGTAGCCAATGCCGTCCTGGACGGCTCGGATGCGGTGATGCTTTCGGCCGAAACGGCTGTCGGCAGGCACCCGGTCAAGGTCGTCCAGGCCATGCACCGCATTTGTCTCGGCGCTGAGCGGCATTTTGATCGCTCCGGAGTCGTCAACCAGATGAATGTTCGGTTTGAGCGCATCGATCAGGCCATCGCCATGGCGGCCATGTACATGGCCAAGAATGTAGGGGTACAGGCCATCGTGGCTTTGACTGAGTCGGGTTCTACCGCGCAATGGCTTTCCCGAGTGCAATCTTCTGTTCCCATTTTTGCCCTCTCACCCAGCATAGCCAGTCGCCGCCGCATGGCTTTGTTTCGCGATGTCATACCGGTGGCGCATGAACCAGTAGGTGCCGATATCGAACTGGCCATTCAGGAAGTGCTGCAGATTCTCTGGCACAAGGGTCACGTGAAAGCCGGTGACCGGCTGATAGTGACTATGGGTGAAAAACTCGGTGATCAGGGCGGAACCAACACGCTGCGACTGATACAGTTGGGGCCACAAGGCGACGTGGAAAACCAGTCCGAACTGGATTTATCCAAGGCTTGATGGTCCAAATCAGCTTAGCGACGGATTTGGGGTAATGGCCATGTTCCGCCTCAGGCAGTAGAATGTTTATCTTGCAGCGCTAAAACCCAGCCCAGCCTGGGGATTGGCTAATTTCAATTCTCAGGAGTCATCAATGAGCAGTTCGGATCTGGTAACGGTCGCGCAGGCCATGGTTGCAGAAGGCAAGGGCATACTTGCCATAGACGAGAGCACTGGCACCATTGCCAAACGCTTCAAATCGATCAAGGTAGAGTGCACGGAAGCAAACCGGCGTGCTTATCGGGAAATGTTGTTGACCACGCCAGGCTTGGGCAAGCACATCTCCGGTGCCATTTTGTACGATGAAACTCTGCGCCAATCAACCGCTGATGGCCGAAGTTTCGTCAGTGTTATGCAAGAAGCCGGCATTCTGCCCGGCATCAAAGTAGACATGGGTGCACACCTGCTGGCTGGCCATCCTGATGAGAAAATCACGGAAGGTCTGGATGGCCTACGTGCTCGTCTCGAAGAGTACCGCGCGCTCGGTGCACGCTTTGCCAAGTGGCGCGCAGTCATCACCATTGGCGAAACCATTCCTACTTCTTCCTGCGTTGATGCCAACGCTCATGCGCTGGCGCGTTACGCAGCACTGTGCCAGGAAGCTGGTATTGTGCCCGTGGTCGAGCCGGAAGTGCTGATGGATGGCAGCCACAGCCTGGACGAGTCTTTCGAAGTTACCGAGGCCACCCTGCGTTCGCTGTTTCACCAATTGTATGAGCAGAATGTGCTGCTGGAAGGCACCATTCTCAAAGCGAGTATGGTGATATCCGGCTCAGAGGCATCATCCCGTGCTGGTGTGCAGGACGTTGCCGAAGCTACCGTGCAATGCTTGTTAAACGCAGTTCCTGCAGCCACGGCTGGCGTGGTATTCCTGTCTGGTGGACAATCAGATGAAGAAGCCACCGCGCATCTGGATGCCATGAACAAACTGGGTGCTTTCCCATGGCCGTTGACATTTTCTTATGGCCGCGCCTTGCAGGCAGCCGCTTTGAGTGTCTGGGGTGAGAATATTTCTGCCAATGCGGCTGCCGCACAAAAACGCTTGGCACATCGCGCACGCATGAACGGGCTGGCTGCGGTGGGTGAATATGATGCCAGCCAGGAAGCGGCTTGAGAGCGAGCTGAGCACCTGTATCTGGAGTAGCTGGCAGCCCGGCTTTTTGAGCGGGCTGCGTTATCCATTATGTACGTTGTCTTTGATGCCGAGAGTTCGGCCAACAGGCCCTAAATGACTTCCAATCTGAAAGAAAATGCGCTGAATTATCACCGCTATCCTACACCGGGCAAAATCAAGATCACGCCAACCAAACCGGTCACCACTCAGCAGGATTTGGCGCTGGCTTATTCACCGGGTGTGGCGGCAGCCTGCGAGCTGATTCGTGAAAACCCCGAAGCGGTAGTCGAAGTCACGGCGCGCGGTAACCTGGTGGCTGTAATCAGTAACGGCACGGCCGTGTTGGGACTGGGTGATATTGGTCCGCTGGCGGCCAAGCCGGTGATGGAAGGCAAAGCCGTACTGTTCAAGAAATTTGCCGACATCGACGTATTCGATATTGAGATTGCCGAAAAGGATCCAGACAAGCTGATCGATATCATCGCTGCGCTGGAGCCAACTTTTGGCGGAATCAATCTGGAAGACATCAAGGCGCCGGAATGTTTCCATGTAGAGGCCAGCCTGCGGAAACGAATGTCCATACCGGTGTTCCACGATGACCAGCATGGCACCGCCATCATTACCGCTGCTGCGGTGCTGAATGCCTTACAAGTTGTCCGTAAAAATATAGCCGAAGTACGCCTGGTCGCCTCAGGTGCAGGTGCCGCTGGCATGGCTTGCCTGGATTTGCTGGTCAACCTGGGTTTGACCAAAGAACACATAACCGTGGTCGATCGATGCGGGGTAATTTTTACCGGCCGCATCGAAGACATGGATGAGCGCAAAAAAGCTTATGCCGTAGAAACGGATATGCGCACCTTGGGAGAGGTCATCAGCGGCGCTGATATTTTCCTGGGCGTATCCGCCGGTGGTGTACTGAGCAAGGACATGGTGAGAAGCATGGCCGATCAGCCCATCATCCTGGCTTTGGCCAATCCCAATCCGGAGATACTGCCGGAAGACGCACGCGAGGCACGGCCGGATGCCATTATCGCCACTGGGCGCTCGGACTATCCCAACCAGGTCAATAATGTGTTGTGCTTTCCGTACATATTCCGCGGTGCACTGGACGTCGGTGCCAGCATCATTAATGACGAGATGAAAATGGCTTGTGTGCGTGCCATTGCCGAACTTGCACAGATGGAATTCCAGCAGGTTGGGGCAGGCCGTCACTCAGGCGAAACCCAGCAGTTCGGCCCGGATTACATCATTCCCCGACCATTTGATCCGCGCTTGCTGGTGCAATTGGCACCCGCAGTGGCACAGGCCGCCATGGATAGTGGCGTGGCCAAACGTCCTATTAAAGACATGGATGCCTACCGCGAAAAGCTGGAGCAGTTTGTTTATCGCACCGGCCTGCTGATGAAGCCTGTATTTGATGCCGCTCGCTCGCATCCCAAACGCGTGGTTTATGCGGATGGCGAAGAGCCGGTTATTCTGCGTGCTGTGCAATCGGTGGTGGATAACGGCATGGCCCAACCGATTTTGATCGGCCGGCCGGAAGTGGTGGAGGCACGTATTGAAAAATTGGGTCTGAGGTTGAAGTCGGGTGTCGACTTTGAATTGGTTAATCCCCACTCTGATCCACGCTTTTGGGATTATTGGACTACTTACCACTCCATCATGGAGCGCAATGGTGTTTCTCCTGACACGGCTAAAGTCATAGTTCGAACCAGAAACAGTGTCATTGGCAGCCTGATGGTTTATCGCGGTGAAGCTGATGCGCTGATTACAGGCGTGGTGGGGCGTTACCGCGTAAACCTCGAAAACGTGTTGGACGTCATCGGACTCAAACCGGGTGCGAAAATCGCCGCTTCGCTGGCTGCGCTAAACACCGACGATGGTACTTATTTTGTGGCCGACACCCACGTGAATGAAAATCCCACGGCCGAAGAGATTGCCGAAATTACACGCATGGCAGCGGAGAAGCTGCATATCTTTGGCTTACGCCCCCGCGTGGCCTTGCTGTCGCATTCTGCATTCGGCAGTCACAGGGATGGCAGCGCAGCAAAAATGAAGCAGGCATTGCAGATACTGCGCCAAACCGACCCAGAACTGGAAGTGGAAGGTGAAATGACTGCAGACATGGCTTTGGACGAAGCCTTCCGAAAGTACATATTCCCCAATAGCAGATTGCGTGGTCCAGCCAATTTGCTGATCATGCCCAGTCTGGATTCTGCGCATATTGCGTTTAATATGGCACGGGTGATCAGCAACGGCGTCAGTGTTGGTCCGATACTACTGGGAGCTGGCAAGCCCGCGCATGTATTGACGCCATCCGCATCACCCAGGCGCGTGGTCAATATGACCGCCCTGGTCGTGGCAGAAGCTCAATTGTACGAGCAGGCGCAAGCCGGTGTATGAACAAGCGCAGGCCGGGCTTGCCAGCGAAATGGAATAGTAAGGGACGCAGATGAATAGCGAAGAAGATAAATTGCACCGCGACAGCGATCCACTGGAAACCCAGGAGTGGCAGGATTCGCTGCGTGCGGTAATCGAACGTGAAGGCCCCAACCGGGCTCACTTCCTGTTGGAAAAGCTGGTTGATCAAACCCGTCGTTCTGGTGGTTATTTGCCTTATGATGCGACCACCGCTTATATCAACACCATTCCAACACACATGGAAACGCGCAGCCCCGGCGATGCCGAGATGGAACACCGCATTCGCTCTATTATCCGCTGGAATGCGATGGCCATGGTGTTGCGGGCGGGCAAGCGGGGTGGAGAACTAGGAGGTCACATCGCCAGCTTTGCCTCAGCAGCGACCTTGTATGACGTTGGCTTCAATCACTTCTGGCGTGGTCCTGAGCATCCCGGTGGTGGCGACCTGGTTTACTTCCAGGGGCATTCATCGCCGGGCATCTACGCCCGTTCTTTCCTTGAAGGCCGCATCGCTGAAAATGCAATGGATCATTTTCGCGAGGAAACCGGTGGTGAGGGGCTGAGCTCCTACCCACATCCCTGGCTGATGCCCGATTATTGGCAATTCCCCACGGTATCCATGGGTCTGGGGCCGATTATGGCCATTTATCAGGCACGCTTCCTCAAGTATCTGCACGATCGCGGCATTGCTGACACTTCGCAACGCAAAGTCTGGTGCTTCCTCGGCGATGGTGAAACCGACGAGCCCGAATCCTTGGGTGCCATTTCGCTGGCCGGGCGGGAAAAACTCAACAACCTGGTATTTGTGGTCAACTGCAATTTGCAGCGCCTTGATGGTCCAGTTCGAGGCAACGGTAAAATCATTCAGGAACTGGAAGGGGTTTTCCGCGGTGCACGTTGGAGTGTGCTGAAGGTCATTTGGGGTAGCTACTGGGATCCCTTGTTCGCCAAAGACAAGGACGGCTTGCTGCGCCAGCGCATGGAAGAAGCCGTTGATGGCGAGTACCAGAACTACAAAGCCAAGGGTGGCGCCTATACGCGCGAACATTTCTTTGGCAAGTATCCCGAATTGAAAGAAATGGTCGCCAGTATGTCTGACGAAGATATCTGGCGGCTGAACCGTGGCGGCCATGATCCACATAAACTCTATGCGGCTTATGATCTGGCGATGAAGCCGCGCGAGCGTCCGCTGGTGATCCTGGCTAAAACCGTCAAGGGTTATGGCATGGGTGGTGCCGGTGAAGCGCAAAACATCACGCATCAACAGAAGAAGATGGATCCTGAATCAATCCGGCAATTCCGCGATCGATTCAACGTGCCGGTGCCGGATGACAAGATCGAAAGCATTCCCTATTACCATCCGGGGCCGGACAGCCCTGAGGTGAAGTACATGCTGGAGCGGCGTAAAGATCTGGGTGGCTTTCTGCCACAGCGACGTACCGAGTATGAGAAGCTCGAAAGCCCGCCGTTGTCCGCTTTTGAGTCGGTGATGAAATCCACCGGAGAGCGGGAAATCAGCACCACCATGGCCTTTGTTCGCACATTGGCCATATTGCTGCGCGATCAGGCTATTGCTGCGCGCATTGTGCCCATCGTTGCGGATGAAGCACGAACCTTTGGCATGGAAGGCATGTTCCGCCAGTTGGGAATTTATTCTTCCATCGGCCAGCTTTACACGCCGGTGGATTCCGACCAGTTGATGTTTTACAAGGAAGACAAGAAAGGCCAGATCCTGCAGGAAGGTATTACCGAAGCTGGGGCCATGTCGTCCTGGATCGCGGCAGCGACCAGCTATTCCAGTAACGGCGTGGCCATGATCCCATTCTTTATTTTCTATTCCATGTTCGGATTTCAGCGCATTGGTGACCTGGCCTGGGCTGCAGGTGATATGCGCGCCAAGGGTTTCCTGATCGGCGGCACGGCCGGGCGCACCACGCTTAACGGCGAAGGCCTGCAGCACGAGGACGGCAACAGCCACATGATGTCCGGCATGGTGCCGAACTGTATTTCCTATGATCCGGCATTTGCCTTTGAAGTTGCCGTCATCATCCAGGACGGCATGCGGCGCATGTTTGAAGAACAGCAAGACGTTTATTACTACATTACGGTAATGAACGAGAACTACACCCACCCTGACATGCCAGAAGGTGCCGAAGAAGGCATTCGCAGAGGTCTGTACCAACTGCGGAAGGGCGGCGACCACGGTCGCAAAGTGCAACTGCTGGGCTCAGGAACCATATTGCGTGAGTCCATTGCGGCAGCGAATATCCTGGAGCAGGATTTCGGTATTTCAGCGGATATCTGGAGTGCTACCAGTTTCACCGAACTGCGCCGTGATGGCGTGGATTGTGCCCGCTGGAATCGCCTGAACCCGGAGAAAGAACCGCGCATACCCTGGATAACTCAATGTCTTGCCGAGCAGCCCGGGCCAATGATTGCAGCTACCGATTATGTGCGGGCGTTCGCCGATCAGGTGCGTGGTTTCCTGCCTGGACAGGATTACATCGTACTGGGTACCGATGGTTTTGGCCGTTCTGATACCCGCGAGCGTCTGCGAAAGTTCTTTGAAGTGGATCGCTTCAACATCGCTTACGCGGCGATTTATGCCCTCTACCGCAAAGGCCAGTTTGGCCAGAGTGAGCTGCTGGCCGCTCGCAGCAAATTGGGATTGGATCCGGATAAAATCAATCCAACCCTTGTTTGATGCCCAGATCATGTGATGAACTGAAATGAGCAATGGAGCCTGAAGTGAGAATCAGCAGTGAGTAATACCATCGAGATCAAAGTACCGGACATCGGCGATTTTGACGCTGTGCCTGTCATCGAAGTTCTGGTTGCGGTGGGTGACAGCGTACAGATTGAGCAATCTTTGATTACGTTGGAAAGCGACAAGGCCACCATGGAAGTACCCTCGCCGCAAGCGGGTGTGATCAAGGAATTGAAGTTAAAAGTCGGTGACGAGGTTTCACAAGGCGACCTGGTTGCCGTGCTTGAGCTCAGCGAAGCGAGTGCAGATCCCGCTGAAGATGAGTCTGATGAGCAGCACGCTGATGCTGAACAGCCGAAAGCCGCAGAAGAATCGGCAGCCCCGGATAAAAGTGAGCCGGAAGATGGCGAATCCAAGGAGTCTGAAACAAGCTCCGAACAGGCACCGTCACCGGCACCTGAAGAACCAAAAACCTCTGCACCGGCGGCCGCAACCGGTGAAAGCAAACCCGGTTCATTGCCCTATGCCAGCCCATCCGTGCGTCGCTATGGGCGGGAACTGGGAGTCGACCTCAGTACCGTCAAAGGCAGCGGCAAGGGTGGTCGAATTCTGGCTGAAGATGTAACCGCACTGGTGAAATCCGTTATGAGCGGTGCGGCAAAGACGGCCAAATCAGCCAGCGGAACGGCTGGTTTTGCCGGCTTCAACCTGCCATCACAGCCCAAAGTCGATTTCGCAAAATTCGGCAAGATTACTACTCAGCCCCTGTCGCGTATTCAGAAGATTTCCGCCGGGCACCTGCACCGTAATTGGGTCAGTATCCCGCACGTCACCCAGCACGATGCAGCGGACATTACGGACATGGAAGCGTTCCGCAAGGCGCATACGGCTGAAGCAGAGGAGCAGGGCTTCAAGCTCACACCATTGGTCTTCCTGATCAAGGCCAGTGTGGCAGCCATGAAGAAATATCCGCGATTCAATGCATCGCTGGATGAAAGTGGTGAAAACCTGGTGATGAAGAGCTATTTCAACATCGGCATTGCCGTTGATACTCCGCAGGGCCTGATAGTACCGGTGCTGCGTGAGTGCGAGCGTAAAGGCATTATGGAACTGGCCAGTGAATTGTCAGAGCTGAGTGCCAAGGCCCGCGAGCAGAAACTCAAGCCGCAGGATATTCAGGGCGGTTGTTTTTCGATTTCCAGCCTGGGTGGCATTGGAGGCACGGGCTTTACGCCCATCATCAATGCACCGGAAGTAGCTATTTTGGGTGTGTCCCGATCCAGCATCAAACCGGTTTGGGATGGCGAGGCCTTCCAGCCCAAGCTGATGTTGCCCCTGTCAGTTTCTTACGATCACCGGGTCATTGATGGTGCCATGGCAGCGCGCTTCACGCGCTACCTGGCCAGTCAGTTGGAAGACTTACGGCGGCTGACCCTCTGAGGGTTTGCTGCATACCGCAATGGAAGGCAATACAGCAGCAGAACAA
This sequence comes from Lysobacterales bacterium, assembly GCA_034440115.1. GTDB lineage: Bacteria > Pseudomonadota > Gammaproteobacteria > Xanthomonadales > SZUA-36 > JAWXBM01. Next base: position 24,100 of record JAWXBM010000027.1, read on the forward strand.
CAGCGCGGCAAAAGCCTGTATTGGGCCGCTATCGTGGCGATTATGCTCGGGCTCACTGCCTTGTTCCAGGGCGTGACGCGCAATGACAGGATGGCCCAGAGCATTTTGACCACGGATGGTGAAGTCGCACTGGTACTCAATCGCCAGCGCGATGGCCATTACTATGCTGAGGGTGAGATTAATGGTTCAGCCGTTGCGTTCCTGGTCGATACCGGTGCATCAGACGTAGCACTGTCTTCAGCTGTGGCCAGATCGCTGGGCCTGGAGTTTGGTCCGGAAATCACCGTGATGACCGCAGCCGGGCCGGTAAAAGGCTGGATAACGCGACTGGGCCGGATACAGGTCGGGCCTCTCGTGTTGCGTAATGTACGCGCCACTATCACTGACAAGCTGGGTGAACGAGCCCTGCTGGGCATGAGTTTTCTGAAACATTTCAGCTTGATTCAGGAAGGCGATACGCTGATACTCGCCGTCGCCGGAGAGCGTTAATATGACGAAAGAATTGCAGGTCGAAGTTCCCGATATTGGAGATTTCGATGAGGTCCCCGTTATCGA
>JAWXBM010000028.1:0-44111 GCA_034440115.1 Lysobacterales bacterium
GAGAACCCCACATCAAGCTCTGAAACCAAGAAATATAGAGAGTAATTCCTACTTGAGATTTCTGGTTTTGGGTTTTCACACAGCCTCCGCGGGAACGTCTGCGCTCCCTGCAGCGACTGAAATACAATACATCCTGGACACCCACTCAGTTGTACATCCTGGGCACCCACACAGTCGCAATAGCCTTACATCGAATCGGCTAATTTTCTGCTGAAAATGAAATCTAGCTATGCCACACTGATCTCATGCCAACATCTCCAAAAGGCCTGGTTTCTCTGAGTGACACGCCGTGTTTATAGATACCAGCTCATTCAAGCGCCACTCGTCCTCAATTCACGAGATCTGAGGTACGGATTTGAATCAGATGGCACATACACTGCGGCTGAAGATCTACTCCAGCCACCCATATCTTTTCCTGACCAATTCAATTCAAATTTGGCTGGTGTAAATTACAACCATCACACATCCAGCTCGTTTAGAACGACCTCACCAAGTTTGAAGATCGCATGGGCGTGCAAGGGCTATCGGACACCCCATAGTGTTATATCCGCACCTTTCCGGCCTTTGGTTCGAGCCTCGTAGTAAAGTACGACTTTATCTATATAACGAGAATCACCATCTAGGTCGATCTGCCCGGACTGCTTGCCTTTGGTCAGTAAGCGGTTTTTCTCAAAGACTTGCTCTGACCCATTTTCGAAGTGAATGACCACACGTTTAAACTCAACCGCGCCACCCGTTGCCTTGACCTGCACACTTTTGAATGCACCACTATCTTTGCCTACATTTATCGTGTCTCTTTCAGACAGGTCTGTAACATGCCGTTCTCCGAGCAATACCTTGTTCTGCGCAGTAGCACTTTCGGGTAATGCAAAAGTTAGAATGACAATTGAAAGTAAAACTAAGCTTCTTGATCGAAACATGCTGTCGTCTCCTCAGTGTTGATGCACCATTTTTGTTGTCTTGATTCGAAAAAAACTCCGGACACCCGTATCTTTTCCTAATCATCTGGACTTCTTCATTGACCTGTCAGCATCGTGCCAATGTCAGGCAGCACTGAGCGGGCGTATTCGCCGCACATCTTCGCGTATCGCGTCTGCAACCGCCCACAAATCGACCGCCCTCTGCGCGTTTAGCCAAAACTCCGGGCTGTTACCGAAAAGGCGCGACAGCCTCAGCGCCATCTCGGGACTGACTGCCCGCCGCTCCCGCAAGAGCTCGTTGACTGACTGGCGCGATACACCGATTGCCTCTGCCAAGCCACTAACCGTTAAATCGTAGTCCGGCAAAAAGTCCTCCCGCAACATCTCTCCCGGATGCGTCGGTCTGCGTTTGATACCTGTGTTTGCAATACTCATCCTGCCCTCCGCCAACTAATGGTAATCACATACTTCAACTTCATATGCGTCACTTTGTTCGAAGCGAAAACACATTTTCCACTGATCATTGATTGAGATCGACTGCTGACCTTTCCGATCATCCTCCAGCTCATGCAACCGGTTTCCTCGCGGTGTTCGTAGGTCCTCGAGTGCGCTGGAAAGATCGATGTACTCAAGCTTTCGAGCCGCACGTTTCTCGATATCTGCCGGTAAACCCTTTGCCTTACCCGTCTCGTAAAGGCCTTTACTGCGCTTGTCCGCAAAAGTCTTGATCACGCCCCAAAGCGTAACGCGTCACGTGACAGGCGTCAATGCTCGTCGCGCTCGACAGACACCCACGACCTGTCCGCAATAAGCGCAGGCGCAACGAGACGGGGAAAGTGATCTATAATCTGTATCCGGTGCATACATTGCAGAAACAATCGTTCAGTCCTTCCCTCGGCAGCCTCCGTTGATACGGCTCGCCATGAAAGTCCGCGTGTCTTTTCTCGGCGTACTTTTTCTCATTGCCGGATGCGCGACCTACGCACCACTCGACCCAGCGTTTTTCGCCATTGATCGCGGAATCCTGCCGTCTCCCGATACCACGGCACAGATTGCCGGACTTGGCCCCTGCACGGACAATCCCGACCGCACTCTCCGTCTCAAAACCAACCAGCCGATCCATGTACTGGTTCATGGTTGTTTTGGATCTTCCGGTAATTTTCGTGGATTGGCACAAGTGCTGGCGTTTCATGGCCAGCAATCGGCCTGTTTCACCTACGACGACCGCGCGGATCTGACGCAGGTCGCAGGCGAGTTACGAACGGCCTTGCATCAATTGGAAGAACAAACACATTCGTCAAAAATTACCCTGATCGGACACAGTCAAGGCGCCCTGGTTGCGCACAAATCACTGACCGACTTGCCACAACCCCTGCCACCAACTGACTTGTCACTGGTAACGATTTCAGGCCCCTTCTCCGGTATTGCGGCGGCAAAAACATGCGGCCGCAAATGGCTCTATCCGCTTAGCCTTGGCATTTTACCGTTAAGCTGTTATCTGTTTACCGGTGCCAAATGGATGGACATCACTTATTCCTCAAGCTTCATTCGCGAGCCCGGGCAATTGGCTTCTCAAGTCAGCCAATACCTGAAGATCGATACCGATGAGAGCGAAAGCTGCCGGCGTGAAGAAGAAGGTCGCTGTGTGGAAAATGACGATATTTTCTCGCTGGCGGAACAGCGGAATGTACTGGTTGAAAGCGATCCACGCACCGAGCAAGTTACCGTGCGAGCCGGCCATGTGGAGATCGTCGGTGACAAGAGCATCGCACCAACCAAACTGATCGAAGTGTTGCAGCAACAGGATGTGCTCCATACAACCGCGCCCGAGCGCTTATCGGCCTTCCGACGGCTGCTGGAAGAACTCTATCAACTTGATGCTCCGGACCGGGTAGCTCCGCGGGACTCTACTGGCTGAATTTTGCTGGACGCGCATCCTGGACGCCCACACAGTCGCAATAACCAGACAACGAATCGGGTGATTTTCTGGTGATGATCGTTACCCTATACGGCAACTGTAGCTCATCGACGCAGCGTGCTGCAAAAAGTCGTGTCTGCAAAATGCCTTCCTCCCGTAATCTTTTTCTGGCGTCAATGCGATACACTTTCCAACCGCTACTCAGTCGGGTCTTATTTCTAATCAGATGAAGCCATTGCATATTGAAACGCCGCTGTTCGAGTCCCGCGCTATGACCATCAGCGCTGGCAGAACGGTATGGTTAAAACTCGAAACAGCGCAGCCGCCCGGCTCATTCAAGATTCGTGGCATCGGCCATGCGTGCCAGGAGTACGTTCGCCGCGGCGCCAAGCGATTTATTTCATCATCCGGCGGAAATGCGGGCATTGCAGTGGCCTACGCCGGACGCCATTTATCCGTGCCGGTGGTGGTGGTGGTTCCCGAGACCACCACAGAAGCAGCCAAGGCGCTGATCCGGCAAGAAGGCGCCGAAGTGGTGATCCATGGCCCTTCCTGGAGCGAAGCGAATGCACTGGCGCAGTCAATGGTCAACACATCCGATGCATTTTTGCATCCATTCGATGACCCGCTTATCTGGCAAGGGCATGCCAGCCTGGTTGATGAAATAGTGCAATCGGGGGTAAAACCTGGCGCGATCGTTCTCTCGGTTGGAGGCGGCGGGTTACTGAGTGGCGTTGTGGCAGGGCTGCAGCGAAACGGTTGGACCGATGTCCCGGTGATTGCAGTTGAAACCCTTGGAGCCGACTCCTTCGCGCAGTCGCTTCGAGCAGGCTATCGGATAAAGCTGGCCGCCATCACCAGCATTGCTACTTCACTGGGCGCCACCCAGGTTTGTGAGCAGGCGTTCAGTTGGTCAAAGAAGCATCCCATTCGCAGCATGGTGGTCTCGGACCGGTCCGCTGTAGCTGCATGCCTGCGATTCCTTGCCGATCAGCGGGTGGTGGTGGAGCCGGCTTGCGGGGCATCTCTCGCAGCGGTCTATGACGGCGGAAAGGAACTTGAAGAGTTCGAGTCCGTTCTGGTGGTTGTCTGTGGCGGAGCGACCGCAACCGTCGAAAAGTTGCAGGGACAGAAGAATGTATTGGCATAACGCGTCGCCTTGCCCGTGCGCTTGATCGCTCCAAGGCCGTATCATGGCCGCCCAGGCTTTCGGAATAACCCATGATCCGTTGCCCTCGCTTCACAGCATTCGTCATCGTTCTGGCGCTCACGTTTACTTGCAGCAGACACGAAGACCTGTTTGCCGCCATGGAAACCGGCGACGACAACCCCATCATCGATGCCCTGTTCGCAGCCTGGGATATACCCGGTTCGCCGGGGTGCGCGCTCGCTGTAGCGCAGGACGGTGCCCTGGTTTACTCGCGCGGCTATGGCTACGCCAACCTCGACTACGATATTCCCATTACACCGCAGACCGTGTTCGATGTCGGCTCGGTGACCAAGCAATTCGTCGCTGCCAACCTCACCCTGTTGGCCCTGGACGGAAAACTGGCGCTGGAAGACAACGTCCGCCGGTGGCTTCCGGAGCTGCCAGAATACCAGTGGCCGATTACTCTGCAGCAGATGATCTACCATACCAGCGGTCTGCGTGACTATCTCGACCTGTTCCCGCTGGCAGGGCGGGACGACTATTACCCGATTTCCCCCGCACAAATACTGGCGATGATGTCGCTACAGCAAGCGCTGATTTTCCGCCCCGGCGATCGCTATCTCTACAGCAATACGGCTTACATGCTGTTGGCGCAGGTTGTGCAGCGCGCCAGTGGCCAAGCGCTGGGCGAAATGGCGCAGCAGCGTATCTTCGGGCCGCTGGGGATGACCAGCAGCAGAATGTATGAAAACCTTGAGGAGATTATCCCGAAGCGCGCAACCGGCTACGATCGTGACGGTGCGGGTGGCCTGCGGATCGTGCACAACTATAATTTCGATGTCGCCGGCGACGGGCAACTTTACACCACGGTGGAAGATCTGCTGCGCTGGGACAACTACCTGCATGGCGCCGAAAAGCCGCCGATTGAGCCGTTGATGCTGTACGAAGGACACCTCAACAACGGCGATCCGGTCGGCTACGCCCAGGGCATTCAGCTGGAAGAGTATCGCGGTCTGCGTAGCGTAGGGCACAGTGGCAGTTCCTGGGGGTTCCGCACCGAACTCGTGCGGTTCGTGGAGCCCGGGTTGTCGATCGTCACCGCCTGCAATGCTGATTTTGCCAAGCCCGGAGAACTGGCGCAGCGCGTTGCAGATTACTACCTGGCTGACCAGCTTGGGCCTGCAAGCAGCGCCGAGGAACCCGGCACCGGTCAGCAGGAAGATGACCCGCAGTCCGAACCGCCATCGCTTTCATCTGCCCAGCTTGCCGAATTTACCGGTGAATATTTCTCCGCTGAGCTCGACGCCACGTATCGTTTCGAAGTCGTTGGCGGCGGCCTGAACGTGCGTATCGAGCAGGAGCCGGCGCTCGAAGTCAGATCAGTAGCCGAAGATGAGTTCGAGTTCAGTTTCCAGCCGCATGGGTGGTCGGAACCACAGCCGGTAAGCCTGGCGTTCGACCGCAACCCCAGCGGCGCGAACAGCGGGTTTGGCCTGAGCATGGGCCCAGAGCGAGGCATTGTGTTTGAGCGGCGTCAGGAGCCCGCTGGTTTGGTTATCGTCAATGCACGGGTAGTCGATGGCAGCGGTGGCCCGTCCCGGAATGTGAACGTACGCATCGCGGCAGAGCGCATCGCTGAGGTTGGAAATTTTGAGCCGTCTGCAGCGGACGCTGTTGTCGATGCTGCTGGCCTGGTGTTGGCGCCTGGATTTATCGACGTCCATAGCCACCACGACGATGGCCTGTTCGAGTCACCGGGTGCGCTGGCGGCGGTCAGCCAGGGAATCACCACCATTGTGGCCGGGCAGGATGGAACTCAGAACTATCCTTTGGCGGAGTTCTTCGCCGAACTCGAGACATCACCCGTGGCCATCAACATCGCCTCCTATGCCGGTCACGGGACATTGCGCGGCATGGTCATGGGCGAGGACTATCAGCGCCAGGCGACCGGTGAAGAATTGGCGCAGATGGCAAGCCTGCTAGGCGCCGAAATGGAAGCAGGTTCATTGGGCCTGTCGAGCGGGCTGGAATACGATCCCGGGTCTTTTTCCGCCACCAAAGAATTGGTGGAACTCGCCCAGGTGGCGGCTCGCCATGGGGGCCGCTATATCAGCCATATCCGCAGCGAGGACCAGTATTTCTGGGCAGCCATCGATGAAGCTATCCTCATCGGCCGTGAAGCGCGAATACCGGTTCAGGTGAGCCACATCAAACTCGCCATGAGCCGTTGGTGGGGGCAGGCCAGCCGACTGACAGACACGCTGGACCAAGCCCGTGCATCAGGCGTCGACATCAGCGCGGATATCTACCCGTACCGGGCCTGGAATGCAGGATTCAGCTGGCTGACGACCGTGTTCCCGAATCGTGATCTGGATCGAAGAGATGGGGCGGAGTACATCCTCAGAGACATGTTGTCACCGGAAGGAATTTTGGTCGCCAGCTACAAACCGAAGCCCGCCTACGACGGCATGAATATCGCTCAGATTGCTGAAATCCGTGGGTCCGATGCGGAGACGACGCTGATGGAGTTATTGAAGGCGGACAAGGCCATGGGTGGCGAGCAGTCCGGCTCCCAAATGTTGGGATTTGCCATGGACGAACCCGATATCGAGGCCATCATGGCCTGGCCGTATACCGTCATCGGCAGTGATGGCGATCTTGCCGGCCCCCATCCGCGCGGCTTTGGCGCCTTTACCCGTTTTCTCGGACATTATCTCCGTGACCGCAAGGTGCTCAGTCTCGAGGGAGGTATTAGAAGAATGACCTCGCTTTCCGCCCAACAGGTCGGGATTGCTGAGCGCGGTTTGATCCAGGTGGGTCAGTACGCGGATTTGGTTCTGTTTGACCCGCGGACGGTAAAGGATATTGCCACGACCGAAGCCCCTCATTTGCCATCCGTGGGTATCGAAAAAGTCTGGGTAAATGGCCAATTGGTATTTGCTGGCGGCCAGATCACAGGCAAGGTGCCCGGCAAACCGATTCGGCGGGCGCGGCTCTGATGTGGACCAACCATCGTCGGCGCATCGCCGACAGTGGGCATGTTCGTCTGCAAGAACAAACCCAGTCAAACCGGACTAACGCTTTTCGGGCGCAAACGCAGCGATGAAGGCTCGTGCCATTCGGCGTGTCGATTTCAGCTTGTCGCCCAGCCCGAGTGCAATGGGTGGGCCTATGTCTGTCTTGTTGGCGTCAACGATGAAAATTCTGCCTGTTGCCTTGTCGCGTAACACATCGACGCCGCCCCAATCCAGACCAATCTCTGCGGCAAATCGCTCGATCACGGTGATTTCATCAGACGTGTAGCAATTGGTGGGCGTGTCGAGCACTACTCGTGTGTTCTCGTTCTTGAAGCGGCGCTCCAGCGGGCGTCGCTTGCGAAATACGATTGCCGGGCTGCCGCCCACAATGCAGCAACGCAGGTCTTCGACCATGCTGCTCTCAATCTCATTGTCCACGACCCGCTGATAGGTCTTGCCGTGCTCACGCGGGGTCGGCCCCTCGATAATGCGCCCGTCATGGGCCGCGTTCAGTTCTGACTTCTCGACCATTGGACCGATATGGACCTCTGGTTCGACACCGAGATTATAGCCGGCGGCCGCAAGGAAGGCGGCCTCAACGCGCGATTTGGACACGTCATCGCAGGCACAATTGACGAAGCGCGCACCCGGTTTGATGGTGGGGGGCACATTGTCGGTTGTGGTCGAGTCGTCGAATTGGAAAACAATGTCAGCTTTTGAGACATCCCTGATCAGCCGCGCTCCCGATGTATGCATCACGGGCCAGATGAAATACCATGGCCTTGGCTTGTCGGGATAAAAGGCGATTGTGGGGCGGTTATTGCCCGTCACCCGCCGCCAGGTGCGCCAGCCCTGCGCCAGAACGTAAAAGGTCATCCAGGTAAAGATATTATTAGCCAATTCGAAATTGGCCGGAATGCGATGGCCGGTTTTCTTGACCAGCCAGGCCCCGCCTTCATATTTGAAGTCAGCTACCCAGTTTCGATTTGCCATCACTCTGGTCCTTGCTTGGGCCGGGCAAACTGCCCGAGGCGGACATTCAAAAACTGAATTTTAAGCATCTCTTAAGCTTCGATCCCTAAACTGCAGAGCTATTCACATCATCGGAACGGGTTAAATTTTTCCAGGATTCTGATTCATCCAATGTTAAAGCCTGGGATCCTCCGTTGCGAGTGTTTCAGCGGAAAGAAAATCATTTATGAAAAAAGCTGCCGCATACTTTGAAACCCAATATTTCGAGGCCCAATGTTTTGAAACCATCATTATCGGCACCGGGTTTTCGGGTTTGCTGGCAGCAATACGTTTAAAGAAAAATAATCTCACTGACTTTGTCCTGTTAGAGCGAAGCTCTGATACAGGCGGAACCTGGCGGGACAACTCGTATCCAGGAGCTGAGGTAGATGTTCCAACCGGTCTGTACTCCATTTCCTTTGTTCCTTACAAATTCAGAAAAAAATATTCCCCCCAAAGCGAATTGTTCGAATACACGAATTACGTCATCGATAAATTTGATATCAGAAAATACGCCAGAACAAACCAGTCTGTCACCCAGCTGACTTATAACGAAAGCGAGTGTTTGTGGCATGTTGAGGTGGCGTCTGGCGAGCGCTATACCGCTCGTTTCATCATTGATACCAGTGGCGTGCTGGCAAACCCACATATTCCTTCCATCAAGGGAGCGGATTCATTTCAAGGGGCACAATTCCACACCGGACAATGGAATCACGCTGTGCCCTATGCAGGAAAACGTGTTGCTGTGATTGGCTCGGGATGTTCAGCCGCCCAGGTTGTTCCAGCCATTGCCAGCAAGGTAGCCAAGCTGACCGTGTTCATGGGCAGGGCTCAGTGGATCATTCCACGCTCAGACAGGACTTACAGTTCTGCAGAGCGTTTTATTACCCATCTGCCGGGGATCCGTCAAATCAATCGTTTTATGATATTTGCGTATCACGAGGTGCGATTTATTGCGTTTCGTCGCTATCCATTTACTTCAACCATCAGCAAATACATAAAGCATCTGTACGCACAAACTCTGCAGAAGAATCTTGAAAAATACATCGATGACGACAAATTACGTCAGCACATGATGCCTGATTATGAATTGGGCTGTAGGCGCGTGATACCAACCAATACCTATCTCCCTGCCCTTGCCCGAGAAAATGTAGAGGTTGATATCAGTGGCATAGAAAAGATTACGCCCACAGGCATTCGAACAAAAGAGGGTAAGGAGATCCCGTTGGACATCATTGTTTATGCCACCGGCTTTTTTGCCTATTCAAATATGCAAAAGGCACTCACGTTCCAGGTCTATGGAACGGGAGGACGGAATCTGAACAACGAATGGGAAAAACAGATTGCCTCGTATAAGGGCATCACCGTTGCAGGCTACCCAAATTATTTCAAAGTAAACGGCCCCAACACGGGCACAGGCCACAGTTCACAGATGAGTTACATGGAGACGATGGTCAAATACGCGGTAAAAGCTATTTGCGCCGTAAAGCGGGATAAGACCATCAAGGCCATTGATGTCAGAAGCGAGGTGCAGAGCGAGTACGTTGCGAAAGTGAAAAAGATTCTGCAGAAGACTGTTTGGCAAACTGGCGCGTGCACCGCGTTTTATAGAAAAGATATGACAGGCGAAGTGACCAGCCTGTCACCGGAATCAGTGGTTCATTTTATTTTTTCTCGTAAATGGTTTCGTTTGCGGGACTACCATTTATTGCGCTGACTCCATTCAGCGCCAGCCTGTGTTCGGTGAAAAGGCAGCCTGATATGATGAACTTCCCCTAGCAGAATTGAACCGATCAACGGGGATAGGTCACGTGGCAAAAATATGGAACTGATTGTTTTTGATCTGGACGGCACATTGCTCAACAGCAGTGGCCAGTTGTCTAAATTCAGCCAGGACACTCTGGCCGCATTATCCAAACGCGGTATTGCCTACACCGTTGCTACCGGGCGCTCACTGCATGCCTCGCGTGAGCTGTTGCATGGCCAAGGCTTCATGCTGCCACAGGTGTTCAAAAACGGCGTGATGATCTGGAACCCGCAGAGCGACGCCTACTCCCACCAGAGCTACCTTAGCCTGGATGAAATCAAACACGTCATCGAGGCGGCACTGGCGCAGCAGCTCTCGCCTTTCATCTTTACCTTCGAGCCTGGCAATCGCCATGCGATCTATCACGGCCCTTTGCAGAACGATTTGGAAGCCATGCTGGCCCGGCAATTCGTTGATCAAAAAGGCGTTGCAGTGCGAGCTCTGGCGCAGTTACCAGCCGCTGCTGAGATCACCAATATCAGCGCCATAGGCATGCCCGCTGCGGTGAGTGCCATTCAGCAGATGATTCACAACGAAAAGCATCTGGTGGCCTACGTGGGCCCGGCTTGGGAGAATGAAAAATGGCGCTGGATCGATATTCATCATGCCGATGCCAGCAAGGGCGGTGCCATCGATATCCTGCGCCAACAATTGGGCCTGACGCGGGTGGTTTGTTTTGGTGACAGCGCCAACGATCTGAGCATGTTTGCACGGGCTGACGAAGCCTACGCACCCGCCAATGCCACAGCGGAAGTCAGGCAGGCAGCTACTGCGATCATCGGGCACCATGACGAGGATGGAATCGCACGTTTCCTGCGCGAACGGTTTTTGTAAGTCCTTTTCATAATTCATGGCTACGTTCCCGCGGAGCGCCAGGGCCGCACAGCTAGTTCAAAGCGGCCTTCTTGGCACCGTCAGGCGGCGATAGGCAAGAATCATCAGATTGCCACCCAGCACCAGCATGATGCCGGCAACGATATAGGCATTCAGTTGGAGTCCTTCAAACACAATTGAGATGATCACAGCCACTAACGGGATAACCACTGCGATATAGCCTGCCCGGGTGGGGCCGATCAAACCCAGCAGCCTGAGGTAACAGCCAAAGGCTACAACCGAACCAAAAAACGCCAGATAGAACAAGGAACCGGCGTACTCCAGCGTCATTTCGAAATTGAACGTCTTGCCCGTTAACAGGGCCCAAACACCGGTAATTACCCCACCGTAAAACATGCCCCAGGCATTGGACTGCAACACTGGCAGGCGCTCTTTTTGCGCCTGGTGTGAGGCCATATTGCCCAGGGCAGCGATGACCGCCCCGGTCAAGGCGATGCTGACACCGAGCAGAGTATTACCATGGAACTCAGCAATGGCCAATGCTGGCCAGAACAGCACCACCACCCCAGCCATGCCCAGAGCTGCACCCAGCACAACGTGCCATTCGAAAGGTGTGCCGAAAAATGCTTTGGCGAGTAACACGTTGATCCACACCATGGTGGCAAACAGCACGGCATTCATCGCAGAAGGAATATAATTCTGTGCGTTGTAGGCCAGCACATAATTGAAGCCGAACAGCGTGCAACCCAGCAGGAAAAACCAGCCATGGGAACGCCAACTGAAGCGCAGATTCAGGCGCCGCAGCAGCGCCCAGATAAACAACAGGACTGACGCGATGATCTGCCGGTAAAATACCGAAACCTCCGGCGCAACCACACCCAACTGCATAGTGATGGCTAGCCAGGTGCTGCCCCAGATCAGGACAGAGACGACAAACAGGATCAGGTGTTGCATGCGCAAAACACTCAAGGCCACCGGGCTGCATAAGTCCGGTGGCCAGTTAAGATTACTTTGTCAAATCAGTGACGGCTCAGTTTTGAGGTTTGCGAAAGCGCAGAGTCATGCGATCGCTTTCACCAATGGCAAGAAACGGCGCTTCGCAGTCTGACTTGGCGGCTGCATCTGTCATTTCACCACACACATCCAGTCCGGGTGGCAAACTCCACACGCCTGCCTCATGGTCGCGGTCGTCTGCAACATTGGCGTTGACTTCAGAACGGTCCTCAAGCACCAACCCGGCTGCCGAGGCCAGGGCAATAACCGCTTCTTCAGAAACGTAACCCATTTCTGCAGTCACCAGCGGGTCAGTTCCCGCTGCCGCCCGGTGCTGTACCAAGCCCACTACGCCACCCGGCTTCAATACGCGGGCGAACTCGGCAAAAGCGGCTGCGGCAATGCCATCAGACACCCAGCCATGCGTGTTGCGGAAGGTCACAACCAGATCGTAGGAATCAGCATCCCCCAATGAGGCCGATTGTGGCGGAGACCAGGAAATCACGCTTACCTGGTCATAAATCTCTGGTTCGGCGGCAAATTTCGTCAGCATCTGCTGATGCAGGCTGTAACGATAATCGGGCTGATCAGGCACGTCCTGATCCCAACTGGCCACCACGTATGCACCACGATCACGCATGACCGGTGCCAGAATTTCGCTATACCAACCCCCGCCCGGCCAGATCTCCAGCACTTTCATGCCTTCAGCCAGGCCAAAAAACTCCAGGGTACCTACCGCATGCCGGTAGCGATTACGCTCCTGGTTGGCAACCGAGCGGTGATCGCCGAACATCGCTTGTTCCACGCGGGCATTCATGCTCAGCCCGGATGCCAACAACGAGGAACTGAGCACGACGGCGGTCAAGCCGACGGTCAGGCCGGCGTTCAGGGCAAACAAAAATTTCTTCATATCCATTCTCCTGAGTTCTCTGAATCGTCAATACCAAAGTCGTAAATTCTTGTCATCAATCTTCATGTCATCATTCTTTATGTCTCAGGCCTTTGGCAGTGGAGCGGAATGAGCGCCGGAATGCCATGCCCAGACAAAGACCCGCTATGGTCGCAAGCAGCAGAATAATCTGTGGCATGTCGCCCAGGCCCTGCAAACAGGCCACTAAGGCAATCATCATACCTGCCTTGACCCGTTGCGGATTCAAGCGTTTGCTTCCTACATCGCCAAGACTGTGTACCTTCTTCAACAACAACAGGTTCAAGCCCAGTAACAGGCTCATGGCTATGGCCAACCACTGTAACAGGGAATTGGGTGGCTGCAGGCTCAGCCAGTTCACATCGTGATCAACGATATAGATCACCATAGTTCCCAGACACAAAGCAGCAAACAGTAACTGTTTTCGTTGGGGGTTTTTAAGGCTGGCATCCAACACAAAAGCCAATGCTGCGACCGCTCCAAACCAGGGGCTTTGGGTGGCGTAGACGGCCCAGATCACCAGTAAAGTCAGCACTACCGAGTCTGCGGTGCGCGCCATCAAACCGGTGCTGCGATTGACCACTCGCACCAGGCCCAAAGTAGCAAACAGCGTCAGCAAACCGGGTGAGTAAAAAGACAAACAAGCCAGAAAGGCCATGGCCATACTGACAAAGGCAGCGGCATGATCATCCGGCAACAATTCGCGCGCCAGTGCCCAACTACCCAACACGGCAAACGCAAATACCAAGCCGTTAATCAATGCTGCTTGCCAGCCCTGAGACATGAACAAGGACCAGCAAATACCGGCGAGTGAAGCAACCGGCATCAGAATCAACACGGCCTTGTTGGTGGGCCAGGCCGGATCCAGCGGACGTGCTATAGCACTATAGCGATAGATTCGATGGTAACTCACAGGCTGCCTTTGCCCACCGGAATGATTCTGCCCTGCAGTTGCTCAATCAGGCGCGTGACTTTCTGCGGTGACGAGGTGCGCTTGGCCAACAACACATACAAGGATGGGATGATGAACAAGGTCAGCGCAGCGGAAATGGTCACACCAAAGACTACAACGATACCGATGGGCTGACGGGATTCGGCACCGGCACCCGTTCCCAACAGCAAGGGCAGCGCGCCAAAAGTAGTGGCCGCACTGGTCATCAGTATGGGCCGCAGGCGAATTGCAGCAGCCTCCACAACGGCTTCAGTGATTGCCATACCGCGATCACGCAACTGGTTGGCAAACTCGACGATCAACACACCATTCTTGGCTGACAGGCCAATCAAAAGAATGGCCCCAATCTGGCTGAACACATTGATCGATGAGTCATAAAACCACAGCCCCAGCAAAGCACCGGTCATGCCCAGCGGCACCGTGACCAGGATCACCAGCGGATTGATAAAGCTCTCAAACTGCGCCGCCAAAACCAGGAACACAATGATCAGCGCCATGCCAAATGTCAGGTACAGGGACTGACCGGATTCAAGGTACTCCTTACTCTCTCCGCCCCAGGAGATGCGGGCTGAGGCAGGTAGTACTTCTTCCGCCACCTGGCGCATGGCCTCAATACCATCGCCCAGGCGCACATCATCCCCCAATGCTGCCGAGATCGTGATGGCGCGCATGCGATCATGCCGATTCAGCTCTTCCGGCCCGGCTGATTCGGTGAGCTGCACAATATTGGCCAGTGGTACCAGACCACCGGTAAGATTGGAGCGTACATAAAGGTTGTCCAGATCGTCAGGACTGGAACGATCCGATTCACGCCCCATCAACACTACGTTGTACTCACGTCCACGATCGATGTAGGTAGTCACTATCCGCGATCCGAGCATGGTTTCCAGGGTGCGACCCACGTTCTGCAGCGACACCCCCAGCGTAGCAGCCCGGTCCCGATCAACCGCGATATTCATCTGCGGTTTGCGTTCCTGGTAATTGCTGTCGGGATTAGCCAATTGTGGCAACCCCTCCAGGCCCGCCAGCACGTTGTCGCGCCAGGCTTGCAACTGCTCATAATCCGGCCCACCAATGATCATGGAAACCGGCCGGCCATCAGAGCGTATGCCCAGGCTGCTGCCGGCATTCACAAAGGCGCGTACACCTGGCAACACCGCCAACTTCTCACTTACCCGCGCCACCACATCCTGATCGGACTCATCGCGCAGATCCCAGTTTTCCAGCAGTACAATGGCGCGTGCATTGTTTACTTCGGCCCCACCCCAACTGCCTGGCACACGGGTGAGGAAGCGGCGCACCGATTTTCCTTCGCCAACCTCGTTCAGCAGGATCGCTTCCATTTGCCGGGCATAGTCATCCATGTATTCGAAACTGGCTCCCTCCGGTGCACGCAAAGCGACTGCGAAATTACCCCGGTCTTCTGCCGGCGCATATTCGGCTGGAAGTATGCTCAACATCCAACCAGAGAATGCGGTCAGCCCCAGAACCAGGACGATGGCCCCCCATGGATACTTGACAATGCTTGCCAGTGATTTGCGATAACCACGAGCGAGCCGCTGGAACAGCATATCAACCCGGTGCGCCAAACCGCGGCGCAAGGCCTGCCCGCTGAGTAGTTTGGAACTGAGCATGGGCGTCAGCGTTAGGGCAATGAGGCTGGAAAACAACACCGCAACTGCCAGGGTGATGCCAAATTCACGGAACAGACGGCCGATATCGCCCTCGATGAAAGACAGCGGCACAAACACCGCCACCAGTACCAGCGTAGTCGCAATCACGGCAAAGCCAATTTCGCGAGAACCCTCAAGCGCGGCCAGCAGGGGCTGTTCTCCCAGCTCGATGCGTCGGTAAATGTTTTCCAGCACCACAATGGCATCGTCGACCACCAGACCAATGGCCAGAACCAGTCCGAGCAGAGTCAGAATATTGATGGTATAGCCCAGTGCGGCCATTACGATAAAGGTGGCGATCACGGATACCGGCACCACTAATGCCGGAATCAACATGACTTTCAGCGAACCGAGGAACAGATAAATCACCACCAGAACCAGCACAATGGCCAGGAACAGTGCGTTATACACTTCGCGCATGGAGGCTTCGATAAATTCAGCACGATCGTAATTCACTTCCAGAACCATGCCTTCCGGCAGATCGGGCAGAATCGCCTCGATTTCAGCCTTTACTTCCCGCGACACCGCCACACTATTGGCTTTGGACAACTGTTCAACAGCCAGTGAAACGGCATCCTGGCCGTTGGCACGGGCAATGCTGCGCTCATTTTCAGCGCCTATGCGAACATCCGCCACTTCTGCCAGTCGCACCACCTGACCTTCTGGGCCACGGCCAATGACCAACTGACGAAAATCGGCCTCATCAACAAAGCCGGTTGAAGTGCGCAGGGTGAATTCACGCGTCTCAGACTCGAGTCTTCCTGCCGGGAGTTCAACGTTTTCCGCGCGCAGAGCACTTTCCACATCGTTGACCGTAAGGCTGCGCGCTGCCAGAGCTTCTCGGTCCAGCCACACCCGCATGGCATAACGTCTGGCCCCCGATATGCGCACACGCGCCACACCAGCCACCGTGGAAAATCGGTCTACCAGGTAACGTTCCGCGTAATCGGTCAACTCCAGGCCATTGAAAGTGGTCGAAGTCAGATTGAGATACATCACCGGTTCAGAAGCGCTATCGGACTTGGCAATCTCCGGCGGGTCGGCTTCCTGTGGTAACTGGTCCAGCACCCGGGCAACCCGATCTCGTACGTCGTTGGCTGCAGCGTCGATATCGCGCTCCAGATTAAACTCGATGCGCACATCAGAACGCTCATCACGACTGGTGGAAGTCAGGTTTTCAATGCCTTCAATACCAGCAACAACATCCTCGATCACTTGTGTGACTTTGGTTTCTACGACCTCAGCAGATGCCCCACGATAGGTGGTGTCGATGGACACTACCGGTGAGTCGATATCCGGATACTGCCGTACCGGCAGGTTCGACAAAGCTGCCAGACCCAGTATTACCAGCAACAAGGATATGACGGTGGCAAAAACCGGGCGTCGAACAGAGATATCGGAAATGAACATGGGTGTCAGTCCTGTTCCTGTAGCGGTTTCAGGATGGGGTCTACCCATTGACCTGGGCGTACCTTCTGCGTGCCCTCGGTGATGACTGTCTCGCCTGCTTCCAGGCCACCCAGTATTTCTACTTCACCCGGCCGACGACGGCCGGTTTGCACTTCGCGCAAACTCACCGCATTGGCCTGATCGACCACATAGACATACTGCTTGCTGCGTTCGGGAACAATGGCTGCTTCAGGAACTATCAAAGCGGTGACATCCTGCCGCAGCAATGACACAGTCAGAAACATGCCCGGGCGCAGATGCCCATCTGCATTGGGTAACAAAGCCCGGACCGAAATGGTTCGACTGACCGGATCAACGCGCGTATCTACCGATGACACCTCGCCGACGAACTGCTGCTCTGGCCAGGCTGCACTGTGTGCAGTGACCGTCAGCCGCGGCTGCAAACGCGCCAGAAAAACTTCTGGCACTTCGAAATCCAGTTTGATGCGGGAAGTGTCATCCAGTGTGGTAATGACCGTGTTCGAATCTACGATGGCCCCAGTGCTGACCCGACGCAGCCCCAACCGGCCAGCGAAAGGAGCCCGGATTACCGTTTGCACCAGGCGTGACTCTGCCGCATGCAAGGTGGCCAGATCCGCTTCCTGCTTGGCTTTGAGTTGCTCCAGTTGAGATGCGGCCACTACATTCGTCTTGAACAGCTCTTCGGAGCGTTTCAGTTGGCTGGATGATTCCACCAAGGTAGCCTTGGCAGAAGCTACAGCAGCAAGCTGGGAAGCGTTTTCAAGCTCGACCAGCACGCTGCCCTTTTCCACCCATTGACCTTCATCAAACCTGATCGCCGTAATGGCGGCGGTAATTTCAGAGCGCACATCAATAGCTTCATTGGCACGCGCATTACCCAAGGCCTCAGCAGACAGCGGAAAGGAACGAATTTCGGCAGCAACTACGATTACTTGCACAGCGCTGAGGTCTGCTGACGCACGGGCGGGCTGCGCCAGTCCGCTACTCATCCAGCCTGCGCTGAAAATGACTCCCAGCAGTGATAAAAACACCCGATTATTCAACACTGAATATTTCCACTTACCTCATCAGACTGCATTCTACGGGCTTAAGGGGTAAAAAACCTGTGAATTAGCCGTATCTTTTAGTGCTTAGTAACTACCGAGTCACCTTCTTCGATTGATCTTCGTGCATCGCCATAAGGGTCTTTGCTGGACAACCATTGATCTGAAACCGACTTGAACAACAGCGACAATCCCAAACTGGCGCAAAACCAGAGGTGCGTGTACATTTCCCCTCTCTGACACTCAGCCATGCTCAATGATGAATCTACTCTATCCGCCCGTTAGCAGCCGCACATGAACATTCTATGAAACGCTATTCCGCTTTCAGCCTGGCCGCAAATGCCTTGTTGGGCCACAGACAGTGGCCTGCCGCCTGGCGCAAAGCCAGTCCACGTGAGAGCTACGATATTGTCATCATTGGCGCGGGCGGGCATGGCCTGGCCACTGCCTATTACCTGGCCAGCAAATACAAAGCGGGCCGCATTGCAGTGGTGGACAAAGGTTATCTCGGTGGCGGCAACAGCGGGCGCAATACCCAGGTCTGCCGTTCCAACTATTTTTATCCACAGAGCGTTGCCTTTTACGAGCACTCTCTGAAGCTCTATGAACAGCTCGGGCACAAACTGAATTTCAACATCATGTTCAGCCAGCGCGGCGTGCTGGAGTTAAGCCACAGCCTGGAAGAAATGGAAATGAACCGGCGCTGGGCCAATGCCATGCACATGCACGGCATTGACTCGGAGATTCTGGATCGCGGGCAACTGCAACAAGAGGTGCCCAATCTGAATCTGCAATGCCGCTTCCCGATTCGCGGCGGTTTCATTCAGCGCCGCGGTGGTATTTCACGCCATGATGCGGTCGTCTGGGCCTATGCCAGAGCCGCTTCAAAGCATGGTGTTGATATCATTGAATCCTGTGAAGTCAATGGCTTGGAGCGCTCTGCTGAAAGCATTACAGCGGTCAATACCAGCCGTGGCCGGATTGCTGCGGGCACAGTGGTTTCCTGCGTGGCCGGCCACAGTAGCCAGTTGGCTGCCATGGCCGGATTACGCTTGCCTGTTCAGAGCATGGCGCTGCAAGCCATGGTCACCGAGCCGGTAAAACCGGTGATCAACACGGTGGTGGCATCGGCCGCGATACATGTTTATGTCAGCCAGTCTGACCGGGGTGAGATCGTAATTGGCGGTGGTGCCGACGCATTCAGTTCCTTCGCGCAGCGCGGTTCGCTGACTACCACGGTGGAAAATGCCGCGGCTACGGTGGAATTGTTTCCCTTCCTCAGCCGCCTGCGGGTGCTGCGTCAATGGGCCGGCATTTGCGATATTGCACCCGATGCCAGCCCGATTGTCGGCAGAACTGCCGTTCCGAATTTTTACATATCAACCGGCTGGGGCACCGGTGGTTTCAAAGCCATACCAGCAGGTGGTGACACCCTCGCTTACAGCATTGCCAAGAGCGAATTACATCCCCTGTTGCAGCCTTATTCATTGCAGCGCTTCAACACCGGCCACCTGGTCGACGAAGCCGCTGCGGCCGGAGTGGCGCATTGATGTTGCAGCTTTGTGACTCAGGTGAATATTGTCGCGAAGCGACATCATGCTGAGAATCCCCTGCCCCTGGTGTGGACTGCGTGACCTGACCGAATTCCGCTTTGGTGGTGAAGCGGGTGTGCTGCGGCCACTGCAACCCGATCAGAGCAGCGATGAACAATGGGCAGACTACCTTTATTACCGCAATAACCTCAATGGCCCACAGTTGGAACGCTGGGTACATGCCTATGGCTGTCGGCAATGGTTTGCACTGCGTCGTGACACCCATAGTCACGCATGGAGTGACGCCGTTCCCGCTTCGGAAAAGTACCCATGAGCCAAAAATTTCGACTCGACAGCGGCGGCCTGATCAACCGCCAGCAGAGCCTCAACTTCAGCTTCAACGGCCAAAAGCTGCAAGGCTATGTCGGTGATAGTCTGGCGGCGGCTTTGCTGGCCAATGGTATTCACCACGTGGCTCGCAGCTTTAAATACCATCGCCCGCGAGGAATTTACAGCGCCGGAGAAGAAGAGCCGAACGCGCTGTTGGAAATTGGCCAGGGTTCATGGCGCGTTCCCAACAGCCGCGCCACTCTGGTGCCGTTACAAGAGGGCCTGGTAGCCCGCAGTCAACTGGGCTGGCCCAGCCTGGGCTTTGACCTGGCCCGGTGCTTCGATTTCAGTCATCGATTATGGCCTGCAGGTTTTTACAACAAGACCTTTAAGTGGCCCAACTGGCATCTCTGGGAGGGCATGGTGCGGAACCTGGCCGGTCTGGGCCGCGCTCCCGAGGAAGCCGATCCGGATCACTATGAAAAAACCAATGCATTCTGTGACCTGCTGATTTGCGGCGGAGGTCCGGCGGGCCTGACCGCTGCTCTGGTGGCTGGCCGCAGCGGGCTGCGAGTGATACTCGCCGATCAGGATGAGCAATTTGGCGGCTCACTGCTTTGGGACACCGCTATGCTGGATGAAAAACCTGCCCTGCATTGGGTAGCCAGTGTACTGGCCCAACTTGAAGCGATGCCCAATGTCATGCTGTTGCCGCGCACCACGGTTACAGCCAGCTACGACCACCAGATCGCCACGCTGCTGCAACGGGGGCACAACAATGCCTGGCGGGAATGCCTTTGGACCGTACGCTGTCGCTCGACCTTGCTGGCGACTGGAGCCATAGAGCAAAGCCTGGTGTTTCCGTTGAATGACCGGCCCGGCATCCTGCTGGCAGGCGCAGTGCGCCACTACGCCAATCGGTATGCAGTCGCCGTGGGCCAACGCGTGGTCATTGCCACCAACAATGACAGCGCTTATCAGACTGCGATCGACCTGTTCAATCATGGTGTGAACGTTATCGCTGTGATTGACCAGCGCAAAGACGTTCCTGCCGCGATGCTGCAGAACATGCAGGACATTGCTGTCAGGGTCTGCCCGAATGCGCAAATACTCTCCAGCCGGGGTGGGAAAAGACTGCGCGGTTTGGCGCTGCAACAGGGCCAGAAGAAATTCAAACTGAACTGTGATGCCCTGGCTGTTTCTGGCGGCTGGGCAGCGCGCTTGCATTTACTGTGTCACGCCCGCGGCAGCCTGCGTTTTGATACGCAACGCCAGGCATTCTTGCCTGAGCGGCTGGCAGAAGGATTTTTCGTCACAGGTTCGGCCGCCGGTGACAGTACCCTGGTCGAAGTCTTGGCCAGAGCAGAAACCGTTAGCAACGGGCTGTGCTCCGAGCTCGGCAAAAAGGCCCTGCAGGTTTACCAACCCAAGGTCAGCCCCAGCAACCTGGAAAGTCCGGCCGTTGCTGTCAATACCCTGCAATTCAGTCGCCAGCGCCAATGGCTGGATCTGGCCCATGACGCCACTCTTGGTGACGCAGAGCTAGCGGAACGCGAAGGCTACACGGCAGTGGAGCACTTCAAAAGATTCACCACGATTGGCATGTCGGTAGATCAGGGCAAGACCGGTAATATCAATGCTTTTTTGGCCTTATCGGCGATTACCGGCAAAGCCATAAGCGAGATTGGCACCACCACTTTCCGGCCGCCTTATACGCCAGTTACCCTGGGCGCCCTGGCCGCCGGTCACACCGGCGAAGGCTACGCTCCGCGCCGGACACTAGCGGCCGAAAACACCCATAAGTCTTTACAAGCCTGCTTTGAAGACTATGGCGGTTGGCAACGGCCGGATTATTACCCGTCAGATCGTGAAGACGCTCACCAGGCCATTAACCGGGAAGTATTGGCGGTGCGTACCAGCGTTGGTGTGTATGACAATTCACCGCTTGGAAAAATTGAAATTCATGGACTTGATGCGGCGGAGTTCCTGCACCGTATCTACATGAACAGAGTGCATGGACTGGCGGTTGGACAATGCCGCTATGGCCTGATGCTGAATGAAGGCGGTGTCATCATCGATGACGGCATTGTCACCCGACTGGCGGCAGAACACTTCCTCATCAACACCACTTCCGGGGGTGCCAGTCGCATTCTGGGCAGGCTGGAAGAATGGTCACAAACGGAATGGCCGGAGTTACAGGTTCTGATCGATGATGTCAGCGCTCAGTGGTCCAACTTCACCCTGGCCGGACCACGCTCGCGTGAGTTGCTGCAGCAACTGGATTCCGATATCGATTTTTCCGCTGCTGCTTTGGCCCACATGCAGGCAACTCATGGAATGATTGAAGGATTGGAAGCTCGCGTAAACCGCATCAGTTTCAGCGGTGAGCTGAGCTTTGAGCTCAATATTCCGTCTTCTTACGCAAACGGATTCCTGCAGCGCCTGTTAGAGTCTGGCGCGGCCATGGGAATCACGCCCTATGGCATCGAAGCACTGATGACTTTGCGGCTGGAAAAAGGCTTTATGCACGTGGGTTCTGATACGGATGGCGAAACCATCCCTGACGATGTGGGTTGGGGCAAGGCGGCGATGAATAAGGCGGCAGACTACATCGGCAAGAGATCGTTAACGCGACCGGCCAGCCTGGAGTCCAACCGGCGACAATTGGTCGGCCTGCTGGCCGTGCATCAGGACCAGGTGCTCCGTTCCGGTGGACATTTTTTGCCTGGATCAAGCCAACGTACCCCGGCTGAAACCCAGGGCTGGATTACCTCTGCCGCATTCAGCCCCAATCTGGGCAGACACATTGCCCTGGGAATGTTGCGTGACGGGCGAAAACGCCTGGGCCAGATCATGCAGGTATACGATGCCGGTAACCACTACCCGGTGAAGATCGTGCCGCCCTGCTTTCTTGATCCAGAAAACCAACGGCTTGAATCATGAGCATCAAGCAAATCGCTTTCGATTCTGCTCTGGAACAGGCTGGGTTAATGCAAACAGTGCACCAGACAGATGGCTTTGAACTGAGCCAACTGAGCTCCGTCACCTTGTTGCGCCTACACAGCCTGCAAGCCCGGACCGAACTGAATGCCGCACTGCTGAGCCACGGCATTGAATTGCCCGAACGCATCAATCAAGCCAGTGGACAGGATCCAGCGGTATTGTGTCTGGCACCCAAAGAATGGTTATTGTTCAGCGAGTATCTGAGCGTCGAGCAACTGCAGAAGCAGTTACAGGCCGCAGTTCAGCCAGGGCTCAGCACCTTAAGCCATCAAACATCAGCCATCGCTCTGTTCCGACTCAAAGGCAATACCGTCCCCTGGCTGCTAGGCAAATGCTGCGGACTCGATTTTCACCAGGGCATGATTCTGGGGCAGCACTGCACCCGCACACGATTGGACCAGGCCCCTGCCATATTGCATTACCACCAACCAGGCAGCGGTTCCGGACCCTTTGTGTTTGATGTCATGATAGAGCGCAGCCTGGCGCATTATGTCTGGCAACTTTTTCTCAACTACCTGCCGCACGCACGCGAATTAGAGCAACAACATGGCTCCTTTTTAAACGGAATGATTTTATGAGCAGAGCAAGTTACACCCTTAAAGCCAGTTGCACCGATACAGTTGGCATCGTTGCCGCCGTTACTGGTTTCATTGCCGCCCGCGGCGGCCTGATTACTGAGATGTCGCATTTTGTTGATGACGAAGCGCAGAAATCATTTATCCGCACCGTTTTTGAAGACGATGCTGCCGATGCGACAGGGCTTGAGCAAATGCGCGCCAGTTTCAAAAACGAGGTGGCAAAGAAGTTTGGCATGCTGTTTGGTTTTTACCCGGCCGAGACAAAAATGCGCAGCCTGATTGCGGTTTCAAAACAAAGCCATTGCCTGAACGCATTGTTACATCGCTGGGCCGATGGCCATTTACCCATTGACGTTACCGGCGTGGTTTCCAACCACGATGACCAGCGTTCCCTGGTTGAGTGGTACAAACTGCCGTTCCATCACTATGCCATCGAAAAAGGCAAGAAGCCGCAGCAGGAGGCGCGCATACTGGCCTTGTTTGAAGAAACCCAGTCGGAGCTGCTGGTGCTGGCGCGTTATATGCAGATCCTTACACCCCATGCCTGTGAAGTATTGGCGGGGCGCTGCATCAATATCCACCACTCCTTTCTGCCCGGCTTCAAAGGCGCGCGGCCGTATCATCAGGCTTACGAACGGGGTGTTAAACTGACCGGCGCCACGGCACATTATGTCAATCTGGATCTGGATGAGGGGCCCATTATCGAACAGGACGTGGAACGCGTTGATCACAGTATGAAACCGGAAGAGCTCGAACGCTTGGGCCAGGACGTTGAAAGTGGCGTGTTGAACCGGGCGGTGCGCTGGCACGCTGAACACCGAGTGTTTGAGAATGGCAAACGCACGGTGGTACTGAAGCACTGATGCTGCAACCAGCTTGTATCCAGGGCTGCAATTAATCGCAGGGATTTTATAATGTGCACCCGCTTGCAAAGTTGGGTGCTTTCCAGATCAATCGGGAACATGTATGGCTGTTTACGCTGAGATAACAGGTTGGGGCAAATGCATGCCTCCTGCCATCATGACCAATGCAGACATGGCCACTGTCATCGATACTTCAGATGAGTGGATACGGACCCGCAGTGGCATCAGTGAGCGTCGGGTATCGCATGTACCGGTCAGCGCTATGGCCAGCGTTGCCGGCCAGCGGGCACTGGCTGCGGCCGGGCTGCAGGCGGATGAGCTGGACCTGATCATTGTGGCCACCTGCTCACCCGATACCGTGATACCCAGCACCGCAGCGCACGTGCAGAAAAAGATGGGCGCCAGCAATGCAGCGGTATTTGATCTCAACGCGGGCTGCAGTGGTTTTGTTTACGGCTTGAAAGTTGCAACGGCCATGATACGCAGCGGTCATAAGAAAGTGCTGTTGATCGGTGCCGAACGCATCACCTGGTTTCTGAACTGGGCTTTACGCGATACGGCAGTGCTGTTTGGCGATGGTGCCGGTGCCATTGTCCTGCAACCCAGTGATCAAGAGACCGGTTTGCTGGCAGCGCACCTGGGCTGTGAAGGCGAGGCTTTGGAAGCTTTGCTGGTGCCGAACTTTGGCACGGCCGGAAATCGCTTTTCAGAAAATTACGGCGTATTCAGCGTCAGTTTTGATGGCCGCGAAATCTTCAAGCGCGCGGTGAAGGGCATGGCGAAGGAAACCCGCCAGGTGCTGGCTGACCTGAACATGCATAACAGCGCTATCGACCTGATTATTCCGCACCAGGCCAATGAACGGATTATTGAGTCGCTGGCCAAATTCCTCGACGTGAGCATGGACAAAGTGGTTCTGAACATCGGCAAATACGGCAATACCTCGGCTGCCACCATTCCGGTAGCCTTGTGTGAAGCCATCGAGGATGGCCGGGTGCAACCGGGTAGCAAATTGCTGCTGACCGCCTTTGGCGCCGGGCTCACTCGGGGTGCCGGACTGGTTGTTTGGGGAAACAGAGTACAGCCTTTGGGCACAAGCGATGCGGAGCTCCCGCCCTGCCATCAAACGGCGCTGGAAATTCTTGCTGATGCCATTAAACATACTCAGGGCCCGCAGGGTCTGTAAACCAAGCAGCAGGCAAAACCATTGGGGTGCCATTGGGGTGCTTAAGCCGAATCGCGTCTCAGAACTCACAATCCTTTAAAATACCGAGGCCTTAAGAATACCGAGGAACCGATCCTTGCAAACGGAAACCCATTCATGAGCGGCAAATCCACCCTGCATATTCCCCATACTTCGGCCCGGCCGGGAGAAAAACCCGACTTCAGTTATCTGAATCTGAGTGCTGCAGGCGCTACAGCCAAGCCTGAAACCAATGCCCGGCTTGCGGAAATCGAATTCCTGGCTTCCGGTCTGGTGCGTGTGCTCGACGACAAACATCAGGCAGTGGGACCATGGGACCCGAAGCTGGGCCAGGACAGACTGTTCGAAGCATTAAAGTCCATGATATTGGTGCGCGCCTACGATGACCGCATGCAGCGCATGCAACGGCAGGGCAAGATCACTTTTTACATGCAATGCCTCGGTGAAGAAGCGGTATCCATCGGTGCGGGCATGGCCCTGCGCAACACCGACATGTTATTCCCGGCCTATCGCAACCAGGCCCTGTACATCATGCGCGAGACCGGGCTGGTCAACATGATGAGCCACTGCCTGTCCAATACCAGGGATTTCTGCCGCGGCCGGCAGATGCCGGTTTTTTACCAGAACGCGGCTAACCGCGTGTTTACGATTTCCGGCAACCTGGCTACCCAATATCCGCAAGCCGTGGGTTGGGCCATGGGTGCTGCCATCAAAGGTGAGGACGATATCGCAGCCAGTTGGGTGGGCGATGGCAGTACCGCCGAAGCCGATTTTCACCATGCGCTGACATTTGCCGCCATTTACCAGGCACCGGTGATACTCAACGTCACCAACAACCAATGGGCCATTTCCACCTTCCAGGGTGTGGCCGGTGGTGAGCAACGACCCTTCGCAGCTCGCGGATTGGGTTTGGGCATACCGGGCATACGCGTCGATGGCAATGATCTGTTAGCGGTATATGCAGTCACAGATTGGGCAGCCCAGCGTGCCCGTAGTGGCGGCGGACCGACCTTGATCGAGCTGGTTACTTATCGCGGTGGTGCGCACTCCACCAGCGATGACCCTTCCAAGTACCGGCCCAAAGATGAATGGTCGTGCTTCCCGTTGGGTGATCCTTTGTTGCGTCTGAAGAATCATTTGATCCAGTTGGGTGCCTGGTCGGAAGAACAGCAATCCGTCCTGGAAGAAGAAATGAAGCAACATGTGATGGATTGTTGGAAAGAGGCCAGTAGCTACGGCACCATGACCGAAGGCCCATTCCTGGATGTGCACACAATGTTTGAAGACGTGTTTGAAACCATGCCGCCCCACCTGAAGAAGCAGCAAGCAGAAATGCTCGCCATTGAGGGGCTCTGAGCATGGCACAGATGAACATGATCCAGGCACTTAACTCAGCCATGGACCAAATGCTGGAACTGGACAGCTCGGTGGTCATACTGGGTGAAGACGTGGGGTATTTTGGTGGCGTGTTCCGCTGCACCGAAGGTTTGCAGAAAAAGTATGGCGAACACCGGGTGATCGATGCGCCCATTTCCGAAGGGGGTATCATCGGTGCAGCCATCGGCATGGGCGTGAATGGTTTACGGCCGGTAGCTGAAATCCAGTTTGCCGACTACATTTATCCTGGCTTTGACCAGATAGTCAGCGAACTGGCGCGCTTGCGCTATCGCAGTGATGGCACGTTTTTTTCACCGGTTACCATCCGCACACCCTGTGGTGGCGGTATCCGTGGCGGACAAACACACTCGCAAAGCCCGGAAGGCATTTTCACGCATATTTCCGGTATTAAAACCGTGATGCCGTCCAATCCGTTTGATGCCAAGGGTTTGCTGATCAGCGCCATTGAATCCAATGATCCGGTGGTGTTTTTTGAACCCAAGCGCATTTACAACGGCCCGTTTGATGGCGACCCGGATAAGCCGGCGGTTTCCTGGGCCAATCACCCCATGGGCGAAGTACCGGTGGAGTATTACAACGTGCCACTGGGCAAAGCGGCCCTGGTTGAGCAAGGCGATGAGCTGACCATCATCACTTATGGCACGCTGGTGCACGTCGCGCAGGCGTCCGCCAAAGCTGCCGGCGTGCGCGCCGATATCATTGATGTGCGTACACTGATGCCGCTGGATGTGGACACTCTAAAGACTTCCGTGGAAAAAACCGGCCGTTGCCTGGTGGCACATGAGGCAACGCGTTTTTGTGGCTATGGTGCTGAACTGGTTGCCACCGTACAGGAAGAGTGTTTCTTCTCACTGGAAGCACCGATCGAGCGCGTTACCGGCTGGGATACCCCCTACCCGCACGCCTTTGAGTGGCAATATTTTCCCGGGCAAAAACGCATGATTGCGGGTATCCGCAAAGTGATGGAAAAAGCATGAGCGAGTATATTTTCAAACTGCCGGATTTGGGTGAAGGCACGGTTGAATCGGAAATTGCCGAATGGATGGTGAAAGTCGGCGATGTGGTCAAGGAAGAAGATCCGATCTGCTCCATGCTGACGGACAAGGCAGCGATTGAGCTGTCTTCACCGGTTACTGGCACGGTGAAATCTCTGGCCGGTGAACTGGGTGATATTGTGGCGGTGGGTGCACCATTGATTGTGTTTGAAACTGCCGGTGACGCCGCCGTTCAGAAGGATCAGGCTGCCCCAGTGAAAGCCGAACCCGCTGCAACACAGGCCGCAGCACCTGCTACCTTAACGGTTGCAGCCGCCCCGGAAGCCCAGCAATCATTGGCGCGCAATGAAAAAGTACGCACCTCGCCAAGCATACGTCGCATGGCACGCGAAGCCGCTGTGGATTTAAGCCAGGTCAGTGGCAGCGGCCCGCGCGGGCGCGTACTCAAACAGGATTTTGAAGCTTTCCAGTCTGGAGAAAGCGCTACACAGAACTTGGCAGCGGCCGCAGCTCCGGCAAGCAGTGATGGTTTGCGTCGCGCCGCAGGCACCACCGAGATCAAGGTTATCGGCTTGCGGCGGAAGATCGCAGAGCGTATGGAGTTGGCCAACCGCGAGATTCCGCAAATCTCCTATGTGGAAGAGGTGGATATCACCGCGCTGGAATCATTACGCACGTTTTTGAATAACAAAGCGGGTGCCAAAGACGAAAAGCTGACCCCGCTGGCATTTATCGGCATGGCGCTGGCCCGTGCACTGGCCGAATTCCCAAAATGCAATGCGCATTACAATAGTGAGCGCAATGTCATCATTCGACATAACCCCATTCACATCGGCATCGCCACGCAAACCCCTGACGGACTGAAGGTTCCTGTGGTCAGGCATGCCGAGGCACGGAATCTGCAGGACATGGCGGCTGAGATCCGCCGCGTCAGCAACGCAGCACGCGATAATACTGCCAAGCGGGAGGAGTTGAGCGGTTCCACCATCACTATCACCAGCCTGGGCAGAATGGGCGGCATCGTGACTACTCCCATTATCAATTTACCCGAAGTAGCCATTATTGGCATCAACAAGGCGGTAGATCGACCCATGGTGGAAAATGGCCAGGTGGTAGTGCGAAAAATGATGAATCTGTCCTCATCCTTCGACCATCGTTTTGTAGATGGCTATGACGCGGCTGAAACCATTCAATGCCTGAAAAACTACCTGGAACAGCCAGCAACCATTTTTATCACCGGTTGATTATTCAAAACCTGATCAAGGCTGAACAGGTCTTGCCGCGAGGAGCCTGCCGGCAGCAAGGAGTTACTCCATCGCAAGACGACTGGTGGACTTGATCCGACCGGCGGAATACGCCCAGGCCAGCGGAATCAGCAGCAGCGACATAAAATAGAAGTCCTGTCCAGGCAAAACTG
This sequence comes from Lysobacterales bacterium, assembly GCA_034440115.1. Taxonomy (GTDB): domain Bacteria; phylum Pseudomonadota; class Gammaproteobacteria; order Xanthomonadales; family SZUA-36; genus JAWXBM01. The sequence goes on from JAWXBM010000028.1 coordinate 28,998, forward strand.
ACTGCGGGGAGAAGGTCTTGATCAGCAAGGCCAGCAAAGCCGGTAACAGCCCCAGAATGGTTCCCCACAGCATCAGATTCAACGCCAGCTTTTTACGTTGCGGATGATCGGTCTGGCTGTAGTTGCGCAAAATGCGGAACAGGGCAAACAGGAAATATCCTCCCGCAACTACAGCAACCAACACACCGGTCAGGGTATTAAGCCCACCGCTCGCTGTTGGGGTAAACATCAAACGCCAGGCCAATAAAAACCACAATCCCGCAGCCGGCAGGTAGATCACGGCCTTGGCGTAAGTCTTATCCATGTATGGCCGGCGATTGGGAAAGATCAACAAAAACTGCAGCAAGGCAGCCATACCGAACAATGCGAACAGCATGCTGATAGAAGCTGTCATGGCACGAATACTGGCATCGGCAAGGTAAGGGCCGCGCAAAAACGCCAGGCTCAAGCCTAAGCCCATCACCGCCAGTATTCGCGTAGCGTCGCTGCTGACCCGGAACAATGCCAACAATGGAAACAGCAGGAAACAGAAGCCTACAGCAATGACAGCTCGGCCAAGTTCCAGCTTATGTTGTGAAACAGGGGCATAGCTAATGGCAAGGACTTGCTCAACGCCTTCACGCAGCAGTGTGAATTCTCGCGTGTCACCTGCTTTCATGCGTGGCAAACGAGCCAACGAACGTGCATCTTCAACTACATAGCCCGCAATACTGAGGACCTGATCCCCTGCCAGCAAGCCGGCCTCTGCTGCAGGGCTGTTGGACTCAACATTCTTGACCACGTGCTTGCCATCCATGTTAAAGCCCGCTTCAGCCTGTGCTGCCAGGTCAAACCAACCCAGCACTCCCCAAAAAGCAATCATCAAGGCCAGGCTGCCTAATAGCATTCTGCCGTCGGCTTTGGCCGCACTCATAATTTCGTACTCATGCAGGCTCGCTCATTGTTTTAACAGGGGTTGGAGTACAGCCCAGACATTTTCCAACAAAACCGGCTGGGCAAGGGCATTGGGATGAATACCATCATCCTGCATCAGGATGGGGTCAAGGGCAACATCTTCGAGAATAAAAGGAATCAGTGCAAGGTCATGCTGCTGGGCCAATTCCGCAAACATGCTGGCAAAGCGCTCGGTGTAAGTCAAGCCATAATTAGGTGGTAACTGAATGCCCGCCAGCACCACGGCAGCACCCACTTCGGTGCTCTGGGAAATCATGTTTTGCAGATTACTGCGGGTGACGTCCAGCGACAGCCCGCGCAAGCCATCATTGCCGCCCAATTCAATAATCACAACGACCGGTGTTTGCATTTCCAGCAAACGCGCTAGTCGCGTCAGCCCGCCTTCGGTAGTCTCACCGGTAATACTGGAGTTGAAAACCCGGTAAGCGTAACCATCTTCTTGTAGACGCCTGGATAACAGGGCCGGCCAGGATTCGGATTGCTCCATGCCATAAGCAGCACTGATACTGTCTCCCACAATCAGGATTGCGGGCCGAAATGTCAGCGAGTTGGCAGGGCCATTGTCGTCCTGAGCCAGCGTCAAGCCAGTGCCGGCGAGGCTCACAAGGAAAATGTGAATGGCCGAAACGAGACACCAAATAACCCGCCTGGGAACCACAAACCCGATACTGGAAGACCAAGTCATGAATGAAGCAACTCCGTTAATTGACAGCCCACCGGTATTGGGGGCCCCTGTTTTAAAGACCCCTGTTTTAAAGACCCCGGTTTTAAGAGCTCTGGGTTTGAGCAAGCAGGTTACCAGCCCGGAGGGGCCTCTCACCATACTCGATCAAGCCGATCTGCAGATCGAGCACGGTGAGACCATTGCGATTGTTGGCGCTTCTGGTGCTGGCAAGTCTACTCTTCTCGGACTGCTGGCCGGTCTGGATGTTCCCAGCTCAGGACAGGTCTGGCTGGATGGCACTGAATTAACCACCCTGGATGAAGACGGCCGGGCGGCCTTGCGGGCCGATCGCGTGGGTTTTGTATTCCAGTCCTTTCACCTGATTCCTTCCTTGACGGCGTTAGAAAACGTCATGTTGCCATTGGAGCTGGCTGCCGCTCCGCAACCGGCTCAATCGGCCCGGGAGGCCCTACGCACTGTAGGCCTGGAGGCACGTCGGCGCCATTATCCGCACCAGTTATCCGGTGGCGAAAAGCAGCGCGTGGCAATAGCGCGGGCTTTCGTAGTGCAGCCTTCCATACTGTTCGCAGATGAGCCCACCGGCAACCTGGACCAGAAAACGGGTGAACAGGTTGTCGACCTGTTGTTTCACCTCAATCGCGAATCTGGTACCACGCTGGTGCTTGTCACCCATGACCTGAATCTGGCTGCACGCTGTCAGCGAATTTATTACATGGAGGGCGGACGCTTTGTTGCTGGCCCCAATCAGGTAACCAAGGTATGAGCCAACCCAATCACAGCAGCCGACTGGCCATGCGGCTGCTTTTGCGCGACTGGAAAGCCGGTGAACTGACCGTATTGGCCACCGCCTTGCTAGTGGCCGTCAGCGCGTTAACGGCAGTAGCCTTTCTCACCGACCGTGTGGGACAGGCTGTTGAACTCCGCGCCGCCGAATCCCTGGCAGCTGATCTGCGCCTGGCCTCTACCCAGGTGATCAGCGAAGACTACGCAACATCAGCTGCAGCCGCGGGGCTGCTAGTAGCCCGCACCGCCAGCATGCCCAGTGTTATTTTCGCTGGCAATGCCAACACCCTGGCGGGCATACGTGCGGTCAGTGACCCGTATCCCATGCGCGGGCAGCTGAAGACCTCTGAGCAATTGCTGGGCGAGATCACCCCAGTTGATGAAATCCCCGAACCGGGCGAAGCCTGGGCTTCACCCCGCTTGTTGGCCCGGCTGGGCGTGGATACCGGCACAGTGATTGAAGTCGGTAGCCTGCAATTGCAACTCACCCGGGTGCTGGAGCACCGCCCCGATGAAGGCTTTCGCTTCGCTGACCTGGCTCCCACCTTGATGATCAACTATGCCGACCTGGAGGCCACCGGCCTGGTGCAGCCCGGCAGCCGGGTTTCCTGGCGCATGCTGTTTGCCGGTGACCGCTCGGCGGTGCAGCAGTTTAAACAACAACTCAATACACAGCTGGCCAGCGGCGAACGGCTGGAAGATATCAACGACACCAATCCACAAATTCGCAGCGCCATGGAACGTTCCGGACGTTTTCTGAATCTGTCCTCCCTGATTTCCGTGTTGCTGGCAGCCGTGGCTGTGGCCATGGCTGCCCGTCGCTATGCGCAACGCCACCGTGACCGCATCGCCCTGATGAAATGCATGGGCGCGTCTCAGTCCTATGTGATTCGCAGCAGCCTGCTGCAATTGTTCATGCTGGCTTTGAGTGGTGCCTTGCTGGGCAGCCTGATCGGTTTTGCCGCGCAACATGGCCTGGCCTGGCTGATGCGCGATTTGATCGGCGAAAACCTGCCATCACCGGGTTACGAGCCTGTTTTGCTAGGAGCCATGACAGCCATCAGCATACTGGCAGGCTTTGCCTTGCCTGATCTGTGGCAAATGGGTCGGACGCCGCCCATGCGGGTCTTGCGGCATGATTTGGATCCACCACCGCTGCGTTATGGCATACCCTGGATTGCAGCAATAGCGGCCTTGGTCTTACTGCTGCTGTGGTTGGTGCGTGATACCAAACTGGTGCTGACCATACTGCTGGGCGCCGGTGTTACTTTCGTGGCACTGGGGCTGGCGGGCTGGCTGCTGGTGCGCGCGCTCAGTGGCTTTCGTGGAGCCGGAGGTGCAGCCTGGCGTTATGGCCTGGCCAGCGTTTCCCGACGGGGCCGTGAAAGCATTGTTCAACTAGTAGCTTTTGGTCTAGGCCTGATGGTTCTGCTGTTGTTGACCATCGTGCGCAATGAACTGTTGGACAACTGGCAGCAAAGCCTGCCGGATAATGCTCCCAATCAGTTCCTCATCAATATCCAGACGCATGAGACTGACGCCCTGCAGGAATTCCTGCAGCAACGTGGCGTGCAGGCACCTGATCTGGTGCCGCTGGTGCGCGCACGTATGACGCATATCAATGACGCCGACGTCACCCAAATGACTTTTGAAGACCCCGAAGGCGAAGAATGGGCTCGACGCGATTCCAACCTGAGTTGGCGCGAGACGCTGCAGGAAGACAACAAGATTGTTGCAGGCAAGCTCTGGAGCGATAGTCCTGAACAGAACGAAGTATCCGTTGAGCTTGGGTTTGCCAATGAACTGGGCCTGAAACTGGGCGACGAACTGAGATTTGATATTGCCGGTGAAACCGTTTCAGCGCGAGTCACCAGCAAGCGCACCGTGGAATGGGACAGCTTTCGCCCCAACTTTTTCATGCTGTTTGCACCCGGCGTGCTCGACCCCTACCCGGCCAGTTGGATTGGCAGCCTTTACCTGCCTGAAGGCAAGAGCAATGTAACCCTGGAATTAATGCGTGAGTTCCCCAGCGTAACCGCCATTGATCTGGATGCCACGCTCTCCCAGGTCCGTGATGTGATGGATAAAGCTGCGCTGGCGGTGCAGGCCGTGTTCGTGTTCACCTTGCTGGCAGGTTTGACCGTCCTCTGGGCGGCGGTGCAATCTACCCGCGATGAGCGACGCTTTGAAAGCGCCTTGCTGCGGACTTTCGGAGCTTCTCGCAAGCGAGTATTGAGTGGAGTAGCGGTCGAATTCATGGCCATTGGCCTGTTATCCGGTGTTCTGGCGTCCAGTGGCGCAAGCCTGGCAGGATATTTGCTGGCAACCAGGCTGTTTGAACTGGAATACCAGTTCAGCCTGGGATTGTGGCTGATCGGGCCGATTGCCGGCATGCTGTTGGTGGGTTTGAGCGGTATGGCAGCCACCTGGCGGGTGATTACTCATGCACCGGTTAATGTATTACGCAGCGCATGAACATGGATCTGCAACAAACATTTGAACGTGATGGTTATGCCGTCATCGAAAACGCCTTCAGCGCCGAGGCCATCGCGTCTGTGCGGCAAGCTGCCGCCCGTATCGTGGATGAATTTGATATCGAGGCGCATCGCAGTGTATTCAGCACCTTGCACCGCGATAGCGATCGCGACCGTTATTTTATGGATAGCGCCGAAGCGGTTCACTGTTTTCTGGAAGAGGAGGCATTGGATGCGGGCGGCAATCTCACCCAATCGCGCGAGCGAGCCATCAACAAGATCGGCCATGCCTTGCATGATCTGGTGCCTGAGTTCAGCGCGTTTTGTCGCCAGGACGTCATTCGTGAATTGCTGGGAAAACTGGGTTACCAGGATCCGCTGCTGTGGCAAAGCATGTACATCTTCAAGCAACCACGCATTGGTGGCGAAGTGCGCTGGCACCAGGACGCCAGTTACCTGATCTCCGAGCCATCAACCGTGGTTGGCTTCTGGGTAGCGATTGAAGACGCCCGCAAGGACAACGGCTGCCTGTGGGTAGAACCCGGCGGTCAGCACCGGCCTTTGTCGGAAATCTATGAAGTTGATCCAAACACGAAACGCGGAGTCCTGAAGCAACTGAAAAAACCCAATTGGCCCGGTCATGACGAAGCGGTACCCGTTGAAGTCCCAGCCGGCAGCCTGGTGATGTTCAGCGACCATATGCCGCACTACAGCTCACCCAACCGTTCAGAATATTCACGCCAGGCATTCACCATGCACTTTGCTGAAAGCTCATCTGCCTGGCCAGAAAAGAACTGGCTACAACGGCCAACTTTGCCGCCGTTCAGGCTATAATTCCTGTTGGTCCATCAAGCAATAGACGTTATTCCGGGACAAAAGCCACAATCCGCAACGGTCCGCCGCTGCCACCGGCAATTTTCATCGGCAAGGCAATTATCAACGCACCTGTAGCGGGTAAGGCGCTCATATCCGCCACGTTTTCAAAGGCGGGTATGCCTTGTTTAAACAATATGCGATGGGCGATGAAATCGCTGGACTGGCCGCGGTCTATGCTGGCGGTATCGATACCCACTGCCGCTATATCGGTCGCCTCAATCAGGTACTCGGCTGCGTCTGCCGCCAGGCCCGGAAAATGCAGCTTGGCAACTGCTTCTGCACCACGTTCAGCCGTACCAAGGTAGCTGGCTGCATCGGGCCAACGTGAGGCAAAGCCGGTGCGAAACAGCACGATGCTACCAGCCGGAATACCGCCATGAGCTTTTTCCCAGCTCTGAATGTCTTCACGGGTAATCAGGTAGTCACGGTCTTTGGCAGCTTGCGCGCTAACATCAATTACTACCGCAGGAGCGATCAGGCGGTCGAGTGACAACTCATCGCTGGTCTGCATACCCTCGGCAAAATGTATCGGCGCATCCAGATGCGTGCCGCCGTGCTCTGCCGTGGAAATGCTGTAAGCGGAGTAATACCAGCCGCCGTCGGTATGGCCCTCAAAGTCGGTGGTTTTACTGAACCCCGGAGCCGTTGGCCAATAAAGCGTGTTTTCATCGTAGGCGTGGGACAAATCGATCCAGTTGCCCTTAGCAAAATCCCAGGCTGCCAGTTGCAGGCTGGTCAGCATTAAAACAGCCAGCAAGATTAGCGACACGACTTTCGATTTGGAAATTGAAATACTCATCAACTTTGTACTCCTCTCAATTCATGCCAGTTCTTGATGATACGGACCAGTTCATCCAGGCCATCGGTCAATGCAGCCGGACCTGGTTGCAGAATCATGGCCGATTTGATTTCAAACAACTGCCCGTTCTTAACTGCGGGAATCGCCTCCCAACCTGGCCGGGCCGCCACCTTATCCGGGCGAAACTTCTTGCCGCACCACGAACCCATAATAATATCCGGCGAGCGGCGGATCACTTCATCGTTATCAGCCAATATACGGTTCTTGCCCAGCGATTCTTTGGCATGCTCAGGGAATACTTCGATCCCGCCGGCCAATCCAATCAATTCAGAAACCCAGCGTATACCGGTAATGATGGGCTCATCCCACTCTTCGAAATATACTCGTGGCCGCTGCTCCAGGAGTGGCAAGCCTGCAAGCAATTGTTCCCGTCGCTGCTCCCAGCCAGCCACCCAATCCAGCGCCTTCTGCCCTGCCCCTACCAAAGCACCAAGCTGCACCATCATATTGAGGATTTCTTCCACTGAGCGGTGGTTGAAAACATGCACCTCGATGCCCGCTCGAACCAGTTCGGCGGCAATATCCGCCTGCAGGTCGGAGAAACCCAACACCAGGTCAGGTTTGAGGGCAATAATTTTGCCGATCTTGGCCGAAGTAAAAGCCGAAACCTTGGGCTTTTCCCTGCGCGCTTCTGCTGGACGCACGGTAAAACCCGAAATCCCCACAATGCGGTCCTGCTCACCCAGCAGGTAAAGGGTTTCCGTGGTCTCCTCGGTCAGGCAGACAATACGCTGGGGGAATCGATCCATCAGCCCAAGTTCAAGTTCGTGTTCATGGCCATGTTCATACTCATGTTCATATTGGGGGATCAGCCGCGCTTTAACTGTTGCGCCACCCAGGCACGCATAGCCGCATCCAGCACCGTCAGCGGCACGGCACCCTGACCCAGCAAGCGATCGTGAAAGGCTCGAATATCAAAACGTTCGCCCAGTTCAGACTCAGCATAAGCGCGCAATTCCTTGATCTTCAGCTCACCCAATTTGTAAGCCAGTGCCTGGCCGGGCCAGACGATGTAACGGTCGATTTCAACGATGATGTCATGCTCCTGCTTGCCAGCATTTTCCATGAAGTACTGGATGGCCTGATCGCGTGACCAACCCAGCGAATGCATACCGGTATCCACCACCAGTCGCACGGCACGCCACATCTCGTATGTCAGCTGGCCAAATTTGGAATACGGGTCTTTATAAAAACCCATCTCCTCGCCCAGGCTTTCGGAATACAGTCCCCAGCCTTCAGTGAATGCCGTGTAGGAAGCCACCTGCCGGAACCAGGGCACATTCTCCAGTTCCTGTTGCAGTGAAATCTGCAGATGATGCCCAGGCACCGCTTCATGCAGAGTCAGGGCTTCCATTTCCCAGCGTGGGCGGGTTTCCAGCGCATAGGTATTGGCAAAGAAGTAGCCCGGCCTGCCAGCGCGAATGGAACCGCTTTGGTAATAGGCCGTGGTCTGCGATTTCTCCGCAAAAGACGGAATCGGAATCACTCCATAGGGGTTGCGTGGCAACTTGCCAAATACCTTGGTAAGTTCCGGATCAGCCCGCTTGGCAATATCGCGGTACTCGCGCAGCAGGCCTTCGGCGGTGGTGTGATAAAACTGCGGATCGGTGCGCAGGAACACCAGAAAATCTTCGAAGCTACCCTCAAATCCACTTTCGGCAATCACTTGATCCATCTCGCCACGGATGCGTTTGACTTCACTCAGGCCAATGTTATGGATTTCCTGCGGGCTCAGCTGGGTGGTGGTGCGCATGGCAACGTTGTAGGCATACCAGGCCTCACCATTGGGCAGGTCTTTGGCCGCGATGGAGTCACGTGCGCCTGGCAGATATTCGTTTTCGGTAAAGGCCAGCAGGCGTTCGTAAGCTGGCACCACGCCTTCGCGATAGGCCTGATAAGCACGCTCCTGCAGACTGGCAGCCTGCAGAGCATCCAGGCCATCAGGGATTATTACAAAAGCTTCCAGCAAAGGACTTTCCGACGGATCGTCTACCAATTGATTGCGAATCTGTTGCGGTACATCGCGCAGCGTAATCTTCGGCGGCGTGATGCCCTGCTCCAGGCCTTGCCGCATCAACGCAATGGATTGATCGATATGCGTCGGCAGGTTCTCCAGCCGTCCCAGTTGGTTTTCTAACGCGTTAATAGTGCCCTTGGGCATCATGGCCAGCATATCCGCAGCATCCTGCTGTGGGCCGCCCATCTGGTTCATCTGCAACAGATCGCTGGGGAACTGCTGGGCATTGACCTGGGTTTGCAGACGGTCCAGTAGCAGCATCAGGTTGAACTGTTGGGACTCGTCAAGCGTATTGGAATCCAGCGACTGCAATAGCACCAGTCCTTCCCGATCGCGTTCTTCGCGGGCAGCCATGGCTTGCGGTGACAGGTCAGTCCAATGAGTCTGGCCGCGCGGATCGCCTAACTGGGTGGCGAACTCCGGGCTTTGCAACATGGTCTGATCCAGCAGCAAGTCGATATAGCCCTGCAGACGCTGAGCATCATCCAGGCGCTCAGCATTGGTCTGCAGGGCTTTGATCTGGGCACTGATATCATCCAGCGGTGCTGCCAAAGCCAAACTACTGAACAGCAACAACGATCCTATAGTTATATTTAATTTCAATAGCTTAAATAGCATTTCAAGATTCCTTGTCAAAATGATTGTGTTTTTTATCACGCAAGGCTTGTTTTTCAGCCGCACTGATAAAGGCCATTTCCAGTCCGGCTTTTTGAGTCTGCCGGATCATCGTTGCATCCAGCCCAGCAGCGGGTGCCGCGATGTTGTATTCCTGCGGCAGATCAATACCGCTGATACCCGGGTCATCGGTATTGAGGTTCAGCAGCACGCCCGCCTGCAACAATGCTCTGGCCGGATGGCTGGCCAGCGAAGTCACGGTACTGGTATGCAGATTGGAGCTGAGGCAAACCTCCAGGCCAATCTGCTGCGCCGCCAGGTACTCGACCAAAGCAGGATCCTCTATGGAGCGTATGCCGTGGCCAATGCGCTCAGCACCCAAGTCACGAATGGCTGACCAGACACTGTGCGGGCCATCGGCTTCACCGGCATGAATGGTGGTACGCAAGCCCGCCTCACGCGACCGGCGAAAGTGCCGCTTGAACAGGCTGGCAGGATAACGCTTTTCATCCCCTGCCAAATCCAGCGCCACCAGCCCATCGCGCTGCGTCAGCAAGGCATCCAGTTCCTGCATGCAGATTTCCGGGCCATAAGTGCGGCTGAGTATGCCGATGGCCTGGGCACGAACCCCGCCGGCTGTTTCACCCGCCCGAATACCCTCGATCACGGCGGCAGTGACATCGTCCGCATTCAAGCCATGAGTTTCTGCCATAAACCAGGGACTGAAACGAAGCTCAATGTAATCGATTCCTTCCGCTGCTGCGTCCAATACATTTTCAAACGCTACCCGGCGACAGGCATCGGCATCCACTAAAACGGCAGTGAGGTATTGGAACTTGGCGATAAACTCCATCAGTCCCTCGGCCGGATTCATGATCTGCACATGCGGCCGCAGGCTTTCCAGATCGCGACCCGGTAAGCTGATGTTATGCTGTGCTGCCAGCTCCAGAATGGTTTGCAGGCGCAAGCTACCATCGAGATGACGATGCAGATCACACAGAGGCAGTTGGGGATCAATCAGGCTTTGTTCAAACATGGGGCTCGATTCTCAGGATTGCTTGCTGCTGTGTCAACGCCGGCTTGAATAAGGTCCATGATCATGCTTTATTCAAAGCTATAATGCATAAACCTGCCACCATCACCAGCGAAAAGAATAGATGAGCCAGACAGATCATGCCGTTACTCCCACCCTGCCGGAATCGGCCGCAGAGTCTGCAGAACAATTTCTGGATCGGGTATTGAGCGATGTGCAAATTCCCCTGCTGATTTTTACCCGCGAAATGTGCGAATTTTGCCGGGCAGCACGCAAGTTTTTTGCTTCCATCGAAGCGCCTTACCGAATCATAGAACTCGACTCAGAGGAATATCAGGCCAATGGCCTGAACCGGAAAATTCGCGCCTTGCTGCAGGCCCGAACCCACAGCGGCACAGTCCCGCAAATATTCATTGCCGGCCAGTTCGTAGGTGGTGCAACTGACGGTTTTGATGCCTGGCGTAGCGGTGAATTTCAAAAAAAGCTCAATGAGGCGGGTGTTCCATTCAAGGAATCAGCAGACCTGAACCCTGACTCGTTTCTTTCAGGCTGGTTGCACTAACGCCACAAAAACCGGCAAACGACTTTACTCCAGCATATTCATCTGCCACAGGTCTTTACGTTCGATTTGCAGAAAAGGCCGCATGGCCAGGCAGCCGGTTTTACCTATGCTGCTCTCCAGGTATTTCATTTCCTGAAATTTTTCATGGGTGCCCTGGCCCGGGCTGGTTTGAATGCCATGCTCGCGCATCAGCAATATGCCCTTGGCGCGAATGGCCAATTCGGTGTAGATGCGCAGATAGCACAGCATGTCAGCCACCACCGGCCCTTCGAATTTTTGCGTCAAATCAGTAAGAAATTGGCCGATTTTGCTTTGTGCAAACTCGCCTGAATTAATCTGTTCCAGCAACAACGTATCTGCATCGAAATCCAGCTCCAGCCAGGCATGCATGGTCATGGCGCTGTGTTGGAAAATCAGTGCCAACAAAACGGGCAGAATCAACAAGGTACCTAAGGTGGACAGCACCGGCGAGCCCGGGAATTGATTAAAAACCGAATGCAGCACCGTGGCTGCCAGTAACCCGGGGAGGTAATAAAGCGGATTGATTTTCATGCTGCGCTCGGTAATCGTTTGCGCCAGCACGCCGAATATGGCCATCACGCCACCGTGCATGATCGCCGTTCCGAAACCACGCACTATCCATACGCCCGGGTTTGATCCGATGCCCTGGTAGAGGTAGTAAAGGTTTTCAACAAAAGCGAAGCCAGCACCTACGGCAAACCCCAGTATGGCTGCATCGACCAGAAAACCGATTCGGCTGGAGCGGAACAGGTAAACCATGACCAGGCCTTTGAGACTTTCCTCAACCAGCGGCGACAGGTACCGGCTGTAGCTCTGCAGGTCTAACTCGGTCAAGTTCATCAACCAGCCATTGGCAAAATAACTAACGCCTGCGCTCAATCCGCCGAGTAATATGACCCACAATACAACCCGCAAACGCACCAACTTGTAGCTGTCCATGAAAACCAGTAAGGCAAGAAAAATCAGTACTGGACCTAAACCAATGAACGGCAGAACCAGTGCTAAAGAAGATTCATTCACAGGATTTTCAATGACAGCATGACTTCATCATCTGATTTGTGCCCGGCAATATGACCGCGGGCAAAGCCCAAAGAAAATGTCATGGGCAAGCGATGAACCACGGTAAATTCCAAATCCAACTGCACACCCAGGTTTGTGTAGGTTTCAGTGTAATCACTGTCGCCCAAATCTGTCAGCAAAACCCCGGTAAACAGCGCCGGGCGCAGATGGGACAGGAAGAATCCGGGGGTGCCGATGCCTTCAAAGCGCCATGGCGGCAAGTTCCATTCCAGCACGGATTTGAAAAAATCCTGCCCCGAAAGCTGGTCAATTTCAAAGCCGGGAAAGCTGGAAAATTCCCGGTAGCGCTTTACTTCGCGATCGTCTACGTAGTTATTGCCGAAAGCACCGAAATACCAGTTGGCCAGCGGATTGTCGCGATCTCCATCGGCTACGCCGGCCGAATTGTAGAGCCACACGGAGGAATGCTTCAGCGGCAAGCTGAAGCCAAAATCCACACCGGCACGCAGCAAGGGAATCGTGTTGCCTACAGCGTGGTCCAGGTAGCCTGCTGCGTTCCAGCGCCAGCCCTTTTCGTGATCAACCGCACCCAATGATTTACGTGTATTGGTGTATTGCAATTCGACCTTCGCCGACAATAGCTCTGCAAAGCCGGTCGCAACATTCTGGTTACCGGGCAAGGTGTCCAGGCCAGTAAACCAGGCCAGTTCGGCGTCAAGGATCAATCTGCGCGGATCATCGAATATCAGCAATTTCCGATAACCACCGATTACCGCATCGCCCTTGCGGGCCCGCTCGGTTGGCCCGAACAAATCATAAAAATCCGCGTCATTGTGCCAATAGCGCAAGCGCCAGTTCAAGGCCTGGTACTCGACATCGGCATGCAAACGTTCAGAATTTTCCAGCGAATTGTCTATGCTGTAGGAAACATCGGCTCGCACCGTATGGAACCACATCGGGTCCTGAAAACTGAAGCTCCAGCCGGGCGCGAAACTGTCGCGATAGCCCTCAATGATGGGATATCCGTGGGCGTACTCCAACTCCTTTTCTGGCCGGTATTTGCTGTGCTGTTTTGGCATCGCCTCGTAATCTATCTTGCTGGGAGCGCCCACCGCCCAGTTTTTCACCACCGGGTGCTTCCTGACGATCTCATTACCGAGAAAGTTGATGGAACTGAGATCTTCCAGGGGAACCGGGTTGATCCGCACGGGCAGGAATCCCAGACCGGAATACTCAAATACCACCAGCGAGCCACCACTGAGCGGGATGGGACGGAAAAAACCGGTTTCGGCATTGCTCACCGCCTGCATGTCCGCAGTTGCAACCTCGAAGCGGAAAATGTTTGACACGCCGGTGTAGTAAGAACTGCCGTAAAGATAACGGCCATCCGGTGAAAAAACGAAGCCTTCAGGAATGGCGCGCCCAAAACTGAATTCGGAAAAATGCTCCACCTTGCCCATGAGCAGGTCGTCCAGGCGGAACAGGCGAAGGTATTGACGCCCTTGTATGTCCTCCATGGTGGCAGAGAGAACCTGACCATCGGGTGAGATGTCCAGGTCGGTGGGTATCTGCCCATAGGGCCAGGTGTAAACCTGGTTCCAGCCGGTAAACGGTGGCTCCATCCTTACCAGGGTGACGTAGCTATTCAAATGACGCAGCCCCCACAGCGTGCCATCAACGGAATTGAAGGCAAGATCACCAATACGGGCATCTTTGATCAACATGCGGGTCTTGCCGCTGTCCAGATCCAACTCCATCAAGTCCCGCAAGGCCAGGTTGTCCGAGGTGTAATACAGCTTGCCCGCAGCGGCATCCCAGGCCGGCGTTGTCACCCGGTACTTCATGGGCCCCTTGATGTCTGCCAATCTCCGAACAGACCCATCGTCCATCGACATCGAACCCAGATGCGCAACGACACCGGGGAAGTAAAAACCGCCGATCAATTCACCCTTGCTTTCATCCACGAATGACCTGGAAACAGACCCCAGCGCCGCATTGGTAAGCGGTGTTCGCGGGGTCAATGAAACCTGTCGCACCAAATCCAGGTTGCCGTGCTGGAAATCGGCTTCAAACTGTATCCAGTCGTCCCAGGCCAAACCCAGCTTTTTGCCAAATACATGTTCAAATTGATCGGCGTAATAAGCCTTGCTGTCTTCGTCCCTGCTCAACCACTGAATCACCTGTTCAGGTGAGTATTCATAGGCCAGAAAACTCATAAACCGGGTGCCGTACAAATAGGCGTTGGTCATGGTCTGAAAGTCGACGGCTGTGCCCTCGGCGACGATACCAAGGTCATTATAGAAATGGGCACCGTCTCGCACCATGGCACGGAATACCATTTCGTCATAAGCACCCTGGGCCCGGCCTATGCCACCCGACATCCAGGTTTCCATGAACACCGCACTGCCTTCAAAATACCAGCGCGGCGCAGCATTTCTCGGGGTGGTCAAATAAGCGTAGAAAATGGATTCGGGATGCTTGCCTGTTGACGACGGTTTACCGCCGAAGAACCTCCGCCAGCGCAGGTCTTGCTGATTGGCAGCATCTCCCGTAGCGAGGTGAACCAGTTCGTGATTCATCAACATGTAGATACGCTCGAGCGCGGGAAAAGTCTCGAAGGTGTGATTGATGGGTGCAATATCTATCCACAGCAGGTTTCTGGGCGCAGAAAGCGCAGCAGCATTCCCGTAGTCAACAAAGTCCTGCAGCATCATGGTGGGCTTGTCGTATGGCGTCCAGTTAAATATCTTCTGCTGGAACAGCAGAGAATTATGAAAACTGCGCGTCACGTGAGGGACCAGGTGAGTCGTCAGGGGGTCAAAATAGAGCAGCCGCAGATCGTCCGTTTCCAACTGGTCCAGTTCGAAAGGCGCCGGAAAAATGCTGGAACTGCCCAGCAATGCACCTAAAACCGCACATGTCGTGAGCCACTGCATCCTCATCCCCCGCCCTGTTAATAAATCTCATCATACTATTGGCAGGCAAAAAAAAACCGCCGATCAAAGACCGGCGGTAATTATCGAATAAAAACTGATTTGATTTAGGTTTTAGTTGCGCTGGGCATTATCAGCAGCTTTAGCAGCATCTGCAGCCTTGGAGGCAGCATCCGCAGCCTTGCTGGCGGCTTCAGCAGCGCGAGACCTGGCATCATCGGCGGCAGCCCGAGCCCTGCCATCATCGGCAGCAGCCCGAGCCCTGCCATCATCTGCAGCAGC
>JAWXBM010000029.1:0-3139 GCA_034440115.1 Lysobacterales bacterium
GCGGCGCGCGCGATTGATTCCACCGTCAAGGTGATCAGCCAGTACAAGCCGTGGTGGCTTCGTATCATCAGCTCATTGGACGATGTTTGTTATCGGGTCGGTGCACCCCATGTGCTGGATCTGCTTTTGGTCCTGCTGTCCGCATTAGCTGTAGTGACAATATTTTGGATGCTGATTTAGCCGGAACAAAACGAACTTCCCCGTAAAAAACCCCGGAGCAAGCCTCGAGGCATTCGATCAAGACAGCTCTAAATGAAAGAGATTATATAGTCAAGAGCCTCAACGCTGCGCTGGAGGCGCAAACCAAGAACCCCCGGCTCAGGAGTGATATTGATGAAACCACTGAACGGCATGGGCGGGATGAAGGAAATGGACGGAAGGAAGGGGATGGATCATGGCGACATGAAGCCGGAGACCGGTAATGCGACGCATGCCAGGATGGACTCCGCGCCCGCGGGGGAGCATGACCTCGCAGGCAAGGGCGATCACTTCGAAAAGCACGAGGGCATTTTCGGCCTGCGCTACCTGCTGCCGTTCAATGTCACTTTGCGGGCCGCCCATCTCCTTTGCAGCGGCAACGGTGATGGTGGTATTCGTGCTATTGGTTTAGGTGCTGGAACGTCGCACGCGCAGCCGGACAATGGACCCCGTGAATAATGCCATTTCCCGCGGCCGCCAGCTCACAGTCAGTCGGACCGGCACGGGTTCCCGATAGTTACACACCCCATAGCGCCGCTGTTCGTCCAGGTGCATTATTCCCAGAGTTGGACAGCGGCGGTCAGTGGTGAAACCTCCCTTTCACCTGCCGGCGATGGGCCAGCGCGGAAAATTATTAAATTAATACACAACTGCCCATGAAAAATCTAACGACCTCGAACGTCATCACCTATTCCGGCCTGGCTCTGGCCCTCGCCATGACTTTGGCCCTTTGCTCTCCCGTCCGGGCACAATCCGCCACACCTGCAAGTGGATCGATGATGACTACCGGCGCAAAGGCTGAACGCCACCAAGCCATGCAGTCGCAGCGGGAAAAAATGATGGCGGAGATGAAGGCGCAGGACACTGAACTCAATGCGCAGCTCGCCCGGATCAAGAGCACACCGGAGAAGCAAAAGGTGGACCTGCTGGTCGCGGTCGTCACCCGCATGGTGGAGCAGCGGACGGCCATGCATGCGCGCATGGATGGAATGATGAATCAGATGATGACGGCCATGCCGATGGAACCCGGCTCGATGTCGTCGCACCCGATGATGAAAGGCATGGACGGCAAACCAGCCGACCCGGCGAAAAAACAAAATTAAAGACTTAACCCTGCGGATTCCCGCGAACAGTCGCTGGGGGCGGTTTCGAGCCGGCCACGAGCCGTTATCGAGATCCCCACGATGCAGTCGCGGCATAGCGCAACGCAAAATAAAATTTATGATGAATCATGCAGACGGATGGATGAGCGGATGGTCGGGCGGCGGCATGTGGCTATGGCCGGTGATCGGCGTGCTGGTGGTGGTCCTGCTGGTCGTCGTGATTAGCAAGTTGTCCAAGAAATAATCATGAGTTCGGCACCGCCACGACGTGGGCTGTCAAGCTAGAGAGGTAAACCTATGCTGTTCAAATCAAGTGCCGAGAAACCGTGACGGAGACTGCGGCTGCTTTGCCTACGGCTGTTCATTAGACCGCCAATGGAAAGCAACCACGGGCGCGATCAACATGGGAGCGGACGTAAGGCCCGGCTTGATTGAACGAACCATCGGGTTGTGGGCGCGGGACCAGTCAGTGGGAAAACGCGCACCGATAGGGAAGGGTTTATATAACGGCGATCTGGCCGCCATCGCCACCGGTCTGGACCATTATCGCGAGAATTGCGTCATGTGCCATGGAGCGCCCGGCGTGGCAGCCGCCGATTTATCCAAGGGGATCAATCCGTCTGCACCCTTGCTGGACGAAGAAGAAAACCCCAGGTCGGACGGAGAGCTTTTCCGGGTCGTCAAACATGGCATCCGGATGACGGCCATGCCCGCTTTCGGCCCCACGCACACTGATGAGGAGATCTGGAAAATCGCCGCTTGCATGCGTCATCTGAAAGATCTGACCGCGCCGGAAGGGAATTCTCTGCGGGCGGCAACCGGCGAAGAAGCACCACTTCACCATGAAGTGGAGACCAATGTCCCGCCGGTGAAGTAAACAAACGCTTAACCACAAAAGAGATCTATGCTAATCAAAATACCCACTGAGAAAACCGTGACTGATGCCGCCGACGCCCTGCAGGCTGCCGTCGAGGCCAATCACTTTGGCGTCATGCACGTGCACAATCTGAAGGAAACCATGCAGAAGAAAGGCGTGGCCTTTGATCGCGAGTGCCTGATCTACGAGGTTTGCCAACCGCAACAGGCGAAGAAAGTGCTCGAGGGAAACATGAGTGTTTCCACCGCGCTGCCGTGCCGCATCTCCCTCTACAAGGAGGACGGAAAGACCATGTTGGTGACCCTCAAGCCGACCGCGATGCTGGCGATGTTCAACACGCCGCAATTGGCCGGAGTCGCACAGGAAGTGGAGACGACGATATTGAAAATCATGCATGAGGCGGCGTCGGGTTGAGAAACGGACGCAATGGCAACACGGAAAATACATTATAATGAATACATCTCTGATAATTATCATCGTGCTGGCGGCGCTGGCACTGGTTGCCGTGCTGTTCGTGGTCGGTCTCTACAATAAACTCGTCGGGTTGCGCAACCGTTTCAAAAACGCCTATGCACAAATTGATGTGCAGCTCAAGCGGCGCTACGACCTGATCCCGAATCTGGTCGAGACCGCGAAAGGTTACCTCAAACACGAACGCGGCACGCTTGAAGCCGTCATCGCCGCGCGCAACACGGCCCACACCGCCTCCAACGCCGCTGCGGCCAATCCCGGTGACACGGGCGCCATGAAGGGGCTCATGGGAGCTGAGGGCGGTCTCGCCGGGGCCATGTCGCGCCTGATGGTTGTGGTTGAGCAATACCCTGATCTCAAGGCCAACCAGAACATGATGCAACTCACCGAGGAATTGTCCTCGACGGAGAACAAAGTCGCCTTCTCCCGGCAGTCCTACAACGACGCGGTGATGGCCTACAACACGCAGCGGGAGGTTTTCCCCAGCAGC
>JAWXBM010000030.1:0-2846 GCA_034440115.1 Lysobacterales bacterium
GCGTTCCGGGTTGCAGCCCAGGTTTTGTTCCGGGTTGTGTTCCGGGTTGTGTTCCGGGTTGTGTTCCGGGTTGTGTTCCGGGTTGCATTCCGGGGTGCGGCCCAGGGTGCGGCATGACCACGTTGCCGTGCACCTGTTGCAGGTAGTGGGCTGAAGCGGGCAATAATGCATTGAGCAATTCACGGTTGCGCATCACATCAGCCGCATTGTCCCCGCTGTTCAACCCCAGATTCAGGCTTCGCCACGGCCCTCGACTAACCCCGCCTGAACGGGTAGTCGCCAGCGCGCCTACTGAAGCGGGAGCTGGCCAATCGGGAACAATCCAATCGTTCATGGAAAACCAATCATTGCTTGGCTTTTGCCTGTAAAACACCCAACAGGTCCAGCATATCCTGCGGCAAAGCCGCTTCAAAGCGCATTTCACGTTGATCTGCCGGGTGCTGAAAGGTCAAAAAACGCGCGTGCAAGGCCTGCCGCGGAAAAGCTTTGATGGCGGCGACCAGTTCGGCATCCATGCCACGAACCGAACGCGGCTTGCGACCATAGGTAGCATCACCGACCAAAGGATGGCCCAAATGCGCCATATGCACTCGAATCTGATGCGTGCGGCCAGTTTGCAGCGATACCTCGATGTGGGTAAATCCTTTGAACGGCTGCAAAATACGAAAATGACTGACGGCTTTTTTGCCTCCCGTCACCACCGCCATGCGCTTGCGATCGCGTGGATGCCGACCAATGGGTTCATCCACCGTGCCACGCCGCCTGATTTCTCCCGCGGCAACCGCCTCGTAAATCCGGCTCATACTGCGCGCCTGCAATTGCATTACCAGACTGGTATGCGCCCGCAAGGAACGCGCTACCACCATCACGCCACTGGTGTCCTTGTCGAGGCGGTGAACCAGGCCGGAACGCGGTAGTACGGCGAGATTCGGATCAAAATGCAGCAAAGCATTCTGCAGCGTCCCATCGCGATTACCCGCCGCGGGATGAACTACGATACCAGCAGGTTTGTTCAGCACCAGCACATCGTCATCGCTGTACAACAGGTCCAATGGAATATCCTGCGGCTGGGTTTCATCGCGCGCTTCGGGCTGTGCATCAACCACCAGAGTTACGCCAGCCAGCACTTTGTACGTTGGCTTCTGCTCCTGACCATTGACTGTCAACTCGCCGCTGCGTATCCATTTCTGCAATTGACCGCGTGAATACTCAGCAAACAAGCGGGCCGCGACCTGGTCCAGGCGCTTGCCCGCATCTGCTTTGTCCGTCTGGGCATGCAATTGAATGCGCGCCACGGCCGGCGCGTGGGTTAGTTGCTCGAATAATGTTTGCGAACTGGCAGGCATAGTGGTGAATTATACGGATTTGCGGAAGCACTGAAGGGGCAACTGAGCGAGGCCAGCTTGGGGCCAGATTGGGGCCGAATTGGATTAGCGCACTGTATCATGCCGCCCGATTCCGCTATCATGCCCGCTCTTGCGTTTTCGTGGTTTGATCAATGCTCAATAATTCCTGCTCTTCTGTTCCGTCCCGCAGCATGCGCCTGCTGGCCCTGGCCCTGGCAGGCCTGGTGCTGGTTTCTACCGGCTGCCGCAAGGATCGCGATTTCGAGGATGAACGCAGCGCGGCAGAACTCTACGAAGATGCCAAGAAATATCTGGATAACCAGTCCTGGGACAGAGCCATACTGACTTACAAACAGTTACAGACGCGTTATCCGTTTGGCCGCTATACCGAACAATCCATGCTGGATTTGTCCTACGCTCACTTCAAGGCGCGTGAGCCGGAAAATGCCCTGTCCACCCTGAATCGCTTTATTCGCACTTATCCAACACACCCCAATGTTGACTACGCCTATTACCTCAAAGGGCTGGTGAACTTTGAAGAAAACATGGGCTTCCTGGAAAGGATGATGCCCAACCGGGTACATGACCGGGACCAATCGGCAGCCCGTGATGCCTTCAATGATTTCAATGAGCTGATTCGCCGTTTCCCTGAAAGCCGCTATGTGGCCGATGCGCGCCAGCGCATGGTTTTCCTGCGTAACAACCTGGCTGCCTATGAAGTAGCCGTGGCCAATTACTACATGCGCCGCAAGGCTTATATCGCCGCTGCCAGCCGGGCCCGCTTCGCAGTGGAGAATTATCCCGGAACGCCACAAAATGCCGATGCGCTGGTGGTGATGCACAAGGCCTATACCGAACTGTCCTTACCCGACCTGGCCGATGGCGCCATGGAGGTGCTGGAAACGAACTACCCGGATAATTATTACGTGCAGGGCCGCAAAAAGAAACGCAGCTGGTCCGACCGTTTGTGGCCGTTTGATTAATCTCCATGTAGGAGCGCCCTCTGGGCGCGATAATCGGCCGCAGAGCGGCCTCCTACAGTCTGGTTTCCGTCCAACCTGAGGTTATCGGATAACGCCGGTCGCGACCAAAAGCGCGGTTGCTGATGCGTGTTCCAGGCGCCATCTGGCGGCGCTTGTATTCGCTCTGCAGCACCAGCCGGGCCACGCGTCGCACCATTTCCTCATCAAAACCCTTTTCTACAATCTGGGCGATTGACCAATCCTGTTCCACGTAGTGACGCAATACCTGGTCCAACACCTCGTAGGGCGGCAATGAATCCTGGTCGGCCTGGTTGGGCCGCAGCTCGGCTGAAGGTGGCCGCGTGATGACATGCTCGGGTATGACCTGGCCCTGTTCATTGCGCCAGCGCGCCAAATCGTAAACCCGGGTTTTCAGGCAGTCCACCAGGGGCGCAAATCCGCCACACATATCGCCATAGATGGTGCAGTAACCGACTGCTGCCTCAGACTTGTTGCTGGTTGCCAGCGGCAGCCAGCC
>JAWXBM010000031.1:0-23603 GCA_034440115.1 Lysobacterales bacterium
CAGTGGGACAAAGTTCTTCAGCTCCGCCTGCCAGCATCACATCCTGCAGGCCATGGCGAATGGCTTCGTAGGCGTAACCAATACCCATGGAGCCTGAGGTACAGGCCGTTGAGGTGGGGATAATGCGCCCTTGCAGGCCGAAAAACACGCCGATATTGACCGCGGCGGTGTGGCCCATCATGCGAATGTAGGTAGTGGCCGTAATGCCATCCAGGGTTTGGTTGATCAGCATATTGCCGAACTCGGCAACGGCTGGCGGGCTGCCAGTGGATGAACCGTAGGAAACCCCGGTACGTCCCGACTGCAGGATCGGATCGTCCAGCAACGCCGAAGCTTTCAGGGCTTTTTCACTGGCCACGGTAGCGAGTTGTGCCACTCTGCCCATGCCGCGAATGCGCCTACGGGTGAAACTGGCCGGTAGCTCAAAGTTGTTGATGGGCGCTGCCAGTTGGGTATTGAGGCCACGATAAACCTGCCAGTCTGGCATATGCTGTACACAATTCTTGAGGCTCCTGAGACTTTTCTCGGCCTCGGGCCAATCATTGCCCAGCGCCGAGACCGCACCAGCCCCCGTCACCACCACCCGATGTATCAAATCAGCCCCCCGTTGATCGAAAAAACCTGCCGCGTGATGTAAGCAGCATCCGGCGAAAACAAGAATGCAACCAGGGCCGCCACCTCTTCCGGCTTGCCCATTCTGCCCAAGGGTATGGCTTTGACCATTTCTTGTAGCCTGGGATCGTCGGTCATTTCTGACTCGATCAAGCCAGGCGCCACGCAATTGACGGTGATCTTGCGCTTGGCCAGCTCAATGGCCAGCGATTTGGTGGCGGCAATGATACCCGCTTTGGAAGCACTGTAATTAGTCTGGCCACGATTGCCCATCACTCCCGACACGGACGATATGGTGACGATACGACCCGGCGCACGACGCCGGATCATGGGCATCATGATGGGCTGCAGCACGTTGTAAAAGCCGTTCAGATTCACCTCGATGACCTGCTTCCAGTCCGTTTCGGACAGCATGGGAAAAGCGGCATCACGCGTCATGCCGGCATTGCAGACCACGCCAAAATAAGCTTCATGTTGCTCCAGGTCATGCTCCAGTGCTTGTCTGCAGGCGCTCGTGTCACTGATATCGAACTGCAGCAAACGACCGTCACTGCCGGCAGCCCGGATGGTTTGCAGTGTTTTTTCCGCCTCGCCCGGGTTGGAATTGTAGTGCACAACAATTTGGTAACCCTGTTCGGCCAACCGCACGGCGATGGCACGGCCAATGCCAGAACTGGCGCCGGTCACCAAAACCGTTTCATTCAATTCAGGCTTCTGGTCAGTCATTCAGGAAACCTGGTTGCTGTGCAAATTCTTTCTCATAAACCGCCAACCTGCAGGCGGCGATTTCCTTACCCTGATGCAGCATTCGACAGTCAAAAGACGCCATACCTTGTTCGTCACGCAACAACTCCTGGCACTCCACCTGGTAAGTCTCTCCCGGTAGTAACCAATCTACCGAGGAATGAAACTGACGGGTTCCCAGTAACAAGCCGATGGGCGGAGCTTTGCCCTGAACACGGGCCCTCGCACCGGCATGTGCGGCAATGCATTGTGCCATGCACTCGATTCCGGCATAGGCGGGAACACCTTGTCCCATAACCATCAGTGCACATTCCGCATTGACAGTCCATTCACAGGCCGCGCCCTGCTCATCGATACGGCTTAATCGATCCAGTAATAACATGCTGCCACGGTGATGCACCAGCGGCGCCACCGCCATACCGGCCAGGCAGGACAGGTCGGCGCATCCATCCGGGGAGGCCTCCAATCCGATCATCGTCCTAATCAACCCTGACCATGCCGGCCATCTTGTGGGTGACTTTGTCCTGCAACTCCATCGGACAACCGAGCTGCAGGCTCCAGTCCTTTGCTGTCACGGCGACCTGCACGGTTTTGCCGCGGGTGCAGTCTTCGCCCGCTGCATCCACGATGGTGTATTGCACCACCACGCGCAGTTCCCATTCCTTCAATACTGCGGTAATGCGGTAAGACTGGCCCAGCCGCAGCGGGCGCACATAACGGACCTGCGCATCAACCACTGGAAAGACGTAACCGGAACTGCGCATTTCCGGATAGCTGTAATCAAGCTGTTCCATCAGGGCCTCCCTGGCGCGTTCAAAATACTTGAAATAACGACCATGCCAAACCACCCCCGTTGGGTCCATGTCATGAAAAGGGATTTTCAGGTCAACCGAAGCCGACAGGTGGGCAGGCACAGTGGTGGTCATGGTTTTTCCGGATGCTTTTCGGGTGCGTCCGCTTGCTTTTCCCAAAAATCAAAAAAGTTGTACCACTGCAAAGGCGCTTGCACGACTTGCTTTTCAAGCGCGGTGGCATATCGTTGCATGTACTTCTGCAGATCGGCTTCCTTATCCCCCACAGGCAGGCTGATGCGTTCTGCAAACTGCTCAAATCCGAGCTGGTGTTGACCGGCTTTTTTATAACAGTGCAACAGGTAAACCGGGCAGCGCAACACGCTGGCCATCACCATAGGTCCGATGGGAAAATTGGCCGGATCAGACAGGAAGCTCGCCTGGATAACCCGCCGTGAACCGCCAATCGGAACGCGATCACCCGCCATGACGACCCACTCGCCCCGGTCCACTCTTTCCTTCAGCAGCAAGGTCAGTGGCAGATCAAACTCTGTCACCTGGATCAGGTTCATGCGCGAATCAGGTTCTGCCTGTGCCATCAGCTGGGCAAACTTGCTGTTATGCAGATCATGCAGCAATACATTCAGAATCAGGCCGGGGTGGCGACGTGATATCCCGCGCGAATACTCCAGGTTGCCAAGATGTGAACCAATGGCCAGGCAGCCGCGCCGACTCTCCACCATGTCGAACAAATGCGCCTGCTCGGTGGCATCCATGGCTATAGTCGGCATATCGCCCTTCCAGGCCTGGTATTTCTCCAGCAGTGAACGGCCAAAACCCAGAAAATGCCGATAGGACAGAAACCATAAGGGGCCACGCGGCAAACAGTCGGGTGCATAACGCCGCATTCGCCGCAAATAATCCAGCGAAACCCGGCGAGCTTCGGTACGCAGCAGAAAGTAATAAATCATCACCGGAACCAGCACGATATTGAACACCGTCAGGCCAAGTCGCTGGTAAATCCACACCATGAAACGCATGCCGCCCAGCGCTCCCGCTTCACGGATGTCTGACCAATGCTGTGTCATTTGTTTGCAGGCTTCCGGCTGTTCATTTGAATTTGCGCGCCAGCAACTGCGGCAGGCGCACCAGCATGCCGCAAATCAAACGGACATGCATCCAGCCAATTTCCAGGTTGTCGCGAACATAATGGAAATGAGAACGACCACCCTGTGGGTAATTCACTTTGACCGGGATGTAGCGCAAGCCAATACCGTCCCAACAGGCGCGCACCAGAATTTCAGGATCAAATGCCATGCGTCTACCCGGTTGGCTGCTGTCGATTATCGCCAGGATGGGTTGTAGAGGATAGGCCCGAAAACCACATAAGGCATCCTTGATTTCACGACTGAGGGTTTCCAGCCAGCATAAGTACAAAGTAATGTAACGTGCATAGTAACGCAGCCGGGAGATATCGGGCCCAAAGCTTGGCAAGCCACAAATCAACTCATCGGGGCGTTCTTTTACAGCCTGCAATAAACGCGGCAAGCTCTGCACATCGTGCTGCCCATCGGCGTCGACCTGCAGGGCGTGGGTAAATCCCACGTCGTGGGCGGTGCGCAAGCCAGACATGACAGCGCCTCCTTTACCCTGGTTTCGTTCGTGCAGCACCAACATGGCATTCGGGGCTTGCTCACGTAGCATGGCTTGCAGCTTTTCTGTTTCGATGGCCGGGCTGGCGTCATCAACCACGATCAACTTCAAGCCGGTGCGCACAAAACCGGGCAGCGCCAGCCGCAACTGTTCGACATGGTCGTAATGAGGAATCACCAGGCAACATCTCACCGCATCATTTGGCATAACGCAATCTGCCCTGAGCATGAACCTGAGCATGAAGCTCAGCCTGATCGGGCTCATTCAAAGCGCTGCAAAATTTGAAACTCAGCTCATGCCCTGACAATGCGGACAGCTCCAGCTCGAGCCTTCCAGGGGGTATGAAAATATTGCGAAACTTAAGCTGCTTGATTTCAATCGGACTGGCTGACTTGCCCATAAAAACCTGTGCAAATTGCACCGCCCAATGCACCTGCATGATGCCCGGCAATATGGGCTGATGCGGAAAGTGGCCTGCAAACACCGGCCAATCTGATTCCACATTCAGCAGAAAAACCTGTCGAGAGTCTTGCTTATGCCAGTGACAAATCGCCGCAAACTCGGGCGTTGCGGGCAGTTTGTAGCTCTGCAGCTCATCTGTCAGCGACGTTTCGCGACTGCTTCCTGTGCCTGGGCCTACTGGCATATCGTCTCAGTCATTCAAATGCCCCGGTGCTTTTTATACTGGATTCGAAACAGCCATTCGATGGCAATCATCATGGCCACCAATAAATAGGCAATCAGGCCGTTATACAAGGTCCAGGTGGCCAGCGGCTGGGTGGTTGTCCAGGCCGCGACAGCAGCATTCAGCAGGAAGAATCCCGCCCACACCGCAGTGAGACGGCTGAGGTAAGACGGACCATAAACGCTGATCTTTACCCCCCGGGCGCGTACCAACCTGAGCAAAATGGATTCCTCATTGCGCAAGGAGCTGACAAATACTGCAAACAGCACCAGGTTGACCATAACCGGGTAGAACAACAGGAATTTCTCACTGCGTAACAGGGTTGCGATCAGCGCATAAACCAGGAAAACCAGCAAAATGGGCCATTGCAGACGCCGCTCCTGTGCCCGCAACACCCCAAAGCGCAGCGCCAACAACACCATCAGGAGCAGCCCGATAAAACTGGGCGGAACGGTTTGTATGCCCACATAGACAATGAACGGATAGGCCACTAAAACCAGTGTAATCAAGACCTTGATTAAAACCGACAGTTTCATAGATCGGCTAGTTTATTCAACACATCCTGTATCGTCCTGACATCCTGAAAATCTTCCGGCGGAATTCTCTTGCCGGTAAGTTCTTTGACCCGTACCAGTAAATCGACAGCATCAATGCTGTCAATTTCAAGCTCTTCGTAGAGCAGGACATTCGGATTAATGCGGCTCTCGTCGATTTCAAATTGTTCTACCAGGACTTTCTTAATTTCCAGATAAATCTGCTGTTTGTCCATAGTTGATTAGCCATGCCCCGCTTTCCCCGTTATTGTGATTATGCGTAAAATTTACTGACGGCGGGCGTCATCCGGGGTTGATTTGCACCCCGCCATGCCGAAGTTTAGCAGCACCTACCTCAAATGATTACCCTCCGATCCAAAAGCTCGCTGATTGCGGCCCGCCAGACCGGCGCTCAATGATCCAGGGCGTGTTCAAAAAGCTCTTCCAGTTGTTGGCTCAACTCACGTATCCCCTGCCGGGAATTGACATTCTCTTCAGGCAGATGCGGCGGGCGAAATGGCGGCAACACCTCTAGCACCCAATGGGGCCGGGTTCGGGGTATGTGATACCACGGTTCTCCCTTGGTCAGGGTTGTTGGAGCACATTGAATGACGATGGGCAAAATGGTCGCGCCTGATCGGCTTGCCACGGCCGCCGCACCCAGTTTGAATTGCAGTGGCTGGCCCGGTACCGTGCGGGTGGCTTCCGGAAACAACACCAGATTGGCGCCCTGTTTCAAGCGATCGGTGCAGGTCGCCAACAATTCCAGCAAGTGCTCATTGGAAATGTAATTGGCAGCGGAAGCGGTGCTGCGCATGAAAAAATTACGCGTAACCGCCGACTTGACGACACATTCCGCTTGCGGGAAAAACGAAATCAGGAATACCACATCAATCAAGGACGGGTGATTGGCAATAATCAGCGTGCCGGTATTATTCTGCAAACGTTCCGCGTGGCGCACTTCATAGCTCAAAACACCGAGATTTTTCATCAGGAAAATAAACAGGGAAAAGCCGCCGCCTATGCACCGGCGACTGATGATTTGCCGTTTGAGCTCATTCTTCTGCAGCGCAAACAACAGCGGAATCACCAGCAAACTGAGCACTACGCCACCCAGACCGAAAATCAAAAAGCAGATGGCGGTGCCAATCAGGCGCCAAACCCGTCCGACTTTGCTGGCCAGATTGTTCAACACCGGCGACACTTGTCTTTGGCGAAGAGCAGCATCAAAGAATTATCCACCCTCTCGACCAAAACCGCTATTCTAGTTGCCAGCCAACAGATTGATTGGCGTTTGTGATTTTCATGCACCGAAATTCAGCAGCTATCAAGTATTCCGCATCGCCCGCAAACCCGGTAGCGATAGACGGGTTGATCGAGATATTCGATGTTAATGCCCTTGATTCGTTAGTGACCCGCAGGACGGCTGGAACAGACCAGCCCCACACCTACCTGATTTATGGTCACAGCGAAGTTGTGCTGCCGGCTGCAGTGCAACAGCGCTCTGAACAGTCGCTATCCTGTCGCTGGCTAATGCTGCAGTTGTTGCAGCTCTTGCACCCCACCGTACACCATGCCTGGTCGATCAGTTATAACTCGACTGGCGCACCCCGATTGTTCGTTGACGGAATCCAGTCTCAATACCAGCTCAGTTTCAGCCACAGCCGAAATCACTATGCAGCCGCGTTATCAACCATTGCCGGTGTGGCGGTAGATATAGAATGCTGCGGCTCGCAGCGGAACTATGTAGCCTTGGGTGAGTATCTGGGTTGGAAACTGGAGGATGTCAGCGAGCCCGGCTTTCTGGCTCGTTGGACCCTTTGGGAAGCCTGCGCCAAGATCTCTGCGCAAAGTGTGCTGAGTGAGCGGATCAGCGCTTTTGAGCAGTTACAGCACAGTGCGCGCCCCAATCAATTGATCCAGGCGGATGCCTGGCATGCCTTGCAACTACCGTTACAAGACCGGGCCATGCTTTGCCTGCTGCTGGCACATCCGCAACGCTCTGCGCTGGGCTTCCGGGCCGCTGACCTGGTCGGTATTCAAGCCAGCGAGCTACCCCTTTCCAACCATTACAGAAGAGCAGCGGGCCATTGAAAATGCCCCTGGTGGTGGAGCGTTATACCGTCACCTGCGCTGCCGGGCTGGGCCTGGAGGCTTTGTCACGGTCGCTGGCGGATGGCCGCAGTGGCCTGAGTAACCAGGACATACCCGGCGGTGAACTGGAAACCTGGGTCGGGCGGGTTGATGCCATCAATGATCAGCTCTTGCCCGCTCAGTGGTCCGCACTGGAAAGCCGCAACAATCGGCTCGCCTGGCTGGCCTTGCAACAGGACGATTTCCTCGCTGGCTTGCAAAAACGGGCCAGCAAGGTCGGCCCCGAACGTATCGGCATTATCATCGGCACCTCAACCTCCAGCATCGGCCGCACCGAAGAAGCCTATCGTCAGCGCGATACGGACGGACGGCTGGCACCGGCTTATTTGCAAAACCGGGTTCACGAGCTGCACTCGCCGGGGCACTTTGTGGCTGCAGCCACCGGGTTGAAGGGTCCGACCCTGACCATCAGCACCGCCTGCTCTTCCAGCGCCAAGGTATTCGCCTCGGCAGCTCGCTGGCTGCGCCAGGGTCTGGTGGATGCGGTTTTGGTCGGCGGTGTGGATTCCTTGTGCTGGAGTACCTTGTACGGTTTTAATTCGCTGGAATTGATCTCTGCAGAGCCCTGTCGGCCTTTTGATCAACGACGCAACGGCATCAATATCGGTGAAGCCGCCGGCTTCGCCATCCTGACGCGTAAAGACCTGGCCGATGAGGGCCAACATGAACTGTTGGGTTACGGCGAAAGTTCCGATGCCCACCATATGTCACATCCGCATCCCGAAGCAAAAGGTGCCGTAATGGCCATGCAGCAAGCCCTGCACTCGGCTGCCTGTGAGGCCGCTGAAATCGACTACATCAACCTGCATGGAACAGCCACTTCACTCAATGACGAAATCGAATCCATGGCGTTGGCTAAGCTGCTGACAAAGCACACCCTGGCCAGTTCAACCAAGGGCTGGACGGGTCACACTCTGGGCGCGGCCGGAATACTCGAAGCCATCATCGCGCTGGAAACCATACGCACCGGCTTGATTCCGGGAACGCTGAATCTTGAACAGCCTGATGAAAACCTGCACTTCCCCATTCTGCAGCAGAACGTCAAGCGGCCCGTCAAGCGGGCCATGAGCAATTCTTTTGGCTTTGGTGGCAACAATGCCAGCCTGGTTTTTGGTGCGCGTTGTGATTGAGCTGGATGTAGTCGGCCTAGGCGCCTGGAGCGATCACTTTACCAGTATCGAGGAGCTAGTCGTCGGCCTGCAGGGTGACGGTTGGCCAGAAAAACAAGCCCTGAAACCGGCCATGATTCCACCCCGGGAGCGGCGGCGGGCACCGCAAACTGTCAAGATGGCGGTAGAGACAATGGGCCAGGCCTTTGCTCAAAGCGGACTGCCAGCCAGCGCGGTTTCGGTCATCACAGCGTCTTCCATGGGCGACATGGAAATTACCGATTACATGTGTAGCACCATGGCAGAGAACCCGCGTTTGATTTCACCTACCCAATTTCACAACTCGGTACACAATGCCGCAGTGGGTTACTGGTCGATCAGCCAATCTTCCCATGCAGCCTGCAATGCGGTTGCCGCTGGGGAGTATTCAGGCCCGGCTGGCCTGCTGGAAGCGGCGGTGCTGAGCGTGGACAGCGGCAGCCCGGTGTTGCTGGTGATACAGGAGGGTGTTGCGCCCCCGACCATCATGCCGTTGTGTCAATCGCCTCACCCGCTGTCGCTGGCACTGTTGCTCATACCGCGAGATAGCGCTCTTAGCGCAGCAGCCCTGGCGCACATGCGTGTTCACATCGACAACCAACCCGCTTCCTGGCCGAGCCTGCCACGCAAACTGGAGCAGGCCTATAGCGGCAATCCGGCGGGTAAAATGCTGCCCTTGTTTGCTGCATTGGCACAGCATGCCAATGCACAGCCTGGGCACCCGATTGAACCGCCATCGACCGAGTCGTTCGCGCTGCCTTTGTCGGTCTTTTCCTGCCTGCAAATTGAGCTTTTGCCCACGGAGAGTCGCAAAACTTGAGCGCCGTGATACATAACTGCGATGTCGCCATCATCGGTGCCGGTCTGGCCGGAGCCACGTTGGCTTTGCAATTGAAGGCAGCCAAGCCAGAACTGTCGATAACGGTGTTCGAGCGCAGTGCTCTACCACCACCCGCGGCAGCCCACAAAGTCGGCGAATCAACCGTTGAGATAGGTGCCCACTACCTGGCGCACACACTGAAACTGAAAGAGCTGTTGCAGCAAACTCAATTAAGCAAATTTGGCCTGAGGTTTTTCCTTGGCGCCGGCCAACATGCCGATATCGCACAGGCCGATGAAATTGGTGGTAGCAGCTCTTTCTCTAGCAAGACCTATCAACTGGACCGCGGCACGCTGGAAGGCAGCCTGACTGGCATGTTGCTACAACAGGGCATTGCGCTGCAGCAACAAAGCCGGGTGCAGTCGGTGCAACTGGCTGAAGGTGCCCGGTTGGGTGTACCCAGCCATCAACTCAAGGTTCAGCAGGCGAATGGCGAACAGCTTTGGAAGTGTGGCTACGTGGTTGATGCGTCTGGCCGGGCCAGCTTGCTGCAGCGACAACTTTCACTGGGACGCACGGTGCAACATAAAGCCTGTTCTGCCTGGTTCCGGCTGGACAGAGCAATAACGGTGGATGATTGGAGTGAAGATCCGCAATGGCGCTCACGCTGCCCCAGCGAAAAGCGCTGGCTGTCTACCAATCACCTGATGGGTCCTGGCTACTGGCTGTGGATCATTCCGCTGGCCGGTAATCGCACCAGTATCGGCCTGGTGACGGATCCAGAGCTACACCCGCTGGAGCAATTCAACAGCATGCCGCGTTTCCTGGCCTGGACCCGGCAGCATCAACCCGCCATGGCCGCGCGGCTGGAGGCGACACAGAACGATTTGATGGATTTTCATTATCTGCGCGAGCTGGGCCGTGATTGTCGTAAAACCTGGTCAGAGCAGGGCTGGGCCATGACCGGTGAGTCGGGACAGTTCACCGATCCTTATTATTCGCCGGGAACCGACTACATTGGCATCGCCAACGGCATTATTACCGATCTGGTTACTGGCGGGTGGAGCCCGTCCGAGTTGCTGCAACGCAACGCGGTGTTCAACGCCATGTATCGCTCTTTTTTCAGCAACACCATGAGCCTGTACCAGGGCCTGTATGCCGGTTTCGGTGACACCCGCCTGATCGCCATCAAAACCATCTGGGATTTTGCTTTTTACTGGTCGGCACTGGCCTGGTTATTCTTCCGCAATGTTTATACGGACCTGTCTTTCATGCAAAGCGCCGAGCCCGACTTGCGCGTCATGATGGATTTGAATTCACAGATGCAGTTGCTGTTCCGCAAGCACGCTGCCCAACAGAATTGCTCGCCGGGAAGCGGGCGTTTTATCGACTTGATAGCCATTCCCGTCCTGTACCGGCTGAACGAGGCTTTGCTGCATCCGGTCTTGGGCCTGAAGCAAGAGCTTGCGCACAACCGGCGTGCACTCGAAGCCCTGGTTCCGGTTTTGCAAACGCTGCTGTCGAATGATCCCGGCACACCACCCGCTGATTGCGGCTTGTTGGGTGATCTGGCGAAGCGTTTGGTCTGACGGGCCGGTCGAGGAGCCGGTCGCTTGGCTAAGCTGCTGCCGCACGATCTAAGCTGCGGTCGCTTGGTGCTGCCCGCTACCCAACATGGCCAGCACAAAAGCGCTGAATGCGCCGGTGGCAACTGTCAGGCCGACAAAGCTCAACATGGGTATGGAAGAGCCGGCCAGTATGCCGAATGCCAAAGTCGTAGACAGCGCGCAGGCGATGATGGAGTGCCGTGCTGCGGCCGGATCAGCGCGTGCATCTTCACGACTGAGGAACAGGCTGTAGTCCAACCCCAGCCCCAACACCAACAACAGCGCCACTAAATGCACCAGGTTGATGGCGTGGTGCACCAGAATAATCACAGCCAGCGTCAGGCCCAGGCTGGCCAGCGCAGTCAGCACGATCCACAGAAAGCGCCGCGGCCGGGTACGTGCCAGCGCCAGCATCAGCAAGATAGCCAATGCCGCCAGGGCAACCGCTCGCGTTGCCTCGTGCCGGAAATCCTGCATCATCTGCGTTGATGATTGCTGCAGATCCATCCAACTGACCGGCGGGGCCAGGGGCTTGATCCGTACGGCCAAAGCTTCAGCCTGCGGATCTGCCAGGTTGACCAGGGCAAACCATTGCTCGTCAACCTGTAGCAAGTGCGCACCCAGCCAGGCGGCCAACGGGCCTTGCTCGAAGTCGGCGGGTTTGAGCGGGAAAGAAGCCTGCGCGGACTGCAATGTTTGTTCAAAGGGCTGAAAGGCATCCGCTTTGAAAGGGCTGTCTTGCAAAGCCTGCTGCAGTCGCTGATGCATTTCTTCAGCCAAGGGAATCTGCGCCTTGCGTTGCGCCTGCAATTGCTGGCTGGGTAACAGCAAACAGGGTGAACTCCAGCCACTCAATAAGTCATCATCCCGCGCTGCTGACAGCACGTTTTCGAGCTGCTCACACTGCAGTAAAAGTTCTTCCAGGCTGGCGGCCTGCAAACGGAGCTGATAGCGCATGTCAAAAGTGGCGCTGGCCGAACGTAACTGGCCATCCCGTGTAATCCGATCCGCAGCCACTGGGCTTAAGGAGGAAAGCTGATCATCCCAAACCAGCTTGTTGTGGTCGACTGCGAGCAAACCCAGCACGGCTATCAGCACCAAAGCCAGTGGGGTAAAACGCAAACGGGTTTGACGCGGCGTGGATGGCGCGGCTGGTGAGGGCTCTGCAGCGGGCAACAGGCTGGGTAGCCAGTGCTGCGTCACCAGCACGGCGGTGGTTACGCCAACCGCTGAAAATAATCCGAGCTGCGCCAAACCGCTGGCACCCGAAAAAAGCATGGCCAGGTAGGCAATCGCGGTGCTACCCGCACCCAGCCACAGGGTGCGCCAGAAGCCGGCCAAATTAGAAGATGGGCCAGAAGACGGGTCAGAACCTGAGCTGGAAGTAGCTTGGTTGCGATGATGGGAGAACAGATGCAGTGGAAAATCAACCGCTACCCCCATCAGGGTAAATCCAAAGGCCAGCGTAATGCCGTGTACGCTGTCAAAAAACAGGCTGACGGCTGTCAGCCCGGCCAGCATACCCACCACTACGGGTAGCGCGACCAGTAACAACAAGCGCAGGCTGCGATACAACAGCAGCAAAACCAGCACCACCGCGATCGAAGCCAGGATGCTGCGCAGGGTTGCCTCGGCCTGAATGGATTGCCGCAATTCGACACCAAAAGGCCCTACTCCGGTGACGTCCAGTTTGAGGACCGGTTGCCCGGTCGGTTGTTGGCCAGGCAGTTGTTGCTCAGCCAGTTGCTGCTTACCCTGTTGTTGGCTTGGCAGTTCAGCAAAAGCAGCTCGGGTGGCGGCCAGGGCTTCCTCCTGCGCTCTCAGGTCGGTACCAGCGGCCAGCGTCTCCGCCAGCAAAACCAGGCTGCCATCGGAAGCCTGCCAAAGTTCGCCATCCGTCTCGGTGGGTGCCAGTTTCTGCAACAACAGCAGGCTGGCCAGATAAGGGTCCGCTGCTACCAATTGACGCAAACTGGCGCCGCCGCCCAGGGCCAGGTCCTGCAGACGCAGTTGTATCGCTTCGCCCAAGGCCGCAGCGCTGTAATCCAACGAGGTCATCAGCGGATACTGACTGCGGATGGGTTCGGGAACTGCATCGCCGGCTGGTCCGGCCTCTCCATTCAACACCTGGACAAATTCAGGCCGTTCACTCAAGGCAGCCTGCAGCAAACGGCTGGCATCCTGCCGCTGTGGTTGGTCGCCGCCTGAAATACCCAATACCATCAATCGTGAGCCGGGACCGCTGCCCAATTGCTGCAGCAGCACCTCTGCTGCTGGCCCGCCATGTCGTGGCAGAAACGCGCCGAGGTCAAAGCTCAACTGCAGCCTGAAGGCCAGCACGATCAGTAGCAGGACAATAATTGCCAGCCACAACAGCGAACGTTGCATGGCCAACGACATGGCTTGGGGCCTGGTGGCCATCAGGGCATCTCGGGCACGGCTGGGTGCAGTTCCATCATCTGCCACTCCTGTGCATCAAACTGGATACGAATGGACTGCACCGACTCTGCATTGCCGCGCGCTTCGATATGCTGCAAATGGGCTGCGATGCGCTTGACCCGCGGCTGCAACAGCAACACCCAGTCCGCTTCGGTGCCCGTCAAAGTGGGCTCAAAATCCTTTTCGAGGCGAGTTGTGTCTCCCGCCAGCATGGCCGCGATTCCGCCCAGCAGGGTTTGCATCATGCGATTCGACTTCAGTGACAGGCGTTGCGTGCGCCCATCCCGGCTGACTTCAATCTGCTGCTGATTCACCAACACGGTTTCCTGAAAGGGTTGCTCTATGGTTTTTCTCAGTTGGCCGGGTCCCAGGTATTCCAACTGGCCGGATAACTGCAGCGCCTCGGTCAGCATGGCGCTGTGCCGCTGCTCTTCAAAGGCGACGGTTGACGGCGGCTGTTCCGACACGTTGGCAATCACCTTCGAAAGCGTTAGTTCCTCTGACTGCGATGCCTCTGAAAACACTGATGTCGCAGTCATGACCCAAAGCAGCGCACTCGGCAGCAGGTATTTGCTCATGAGGGTTTCGGCTTTTTAGCCTGACGCGATGCGGTAAAAACGGCCTGAACCGCCGACGCTGGTAGTTTGCCGGTCTCATTGCGCGGCATGGCGGAAACAAAAACCACCGGCCGGGGCATAAAAACCGGATCCAGCTCCTGCGCCATTGCTTTGCGTATATCGGCAGCAGTCAATTCCGGCGCAACGATAACCGCTGCCAGTCGTTCCGGGCTCTCCACCGGTTTGAAAATCATTCCGTCCTGAACTCCCTTTATGGCGAGTAATCGCTGGTTCAAATCAGCCAACGATGCTCTTTTGCCGGCCACATTAACCTGGTCATTATCACGCGCGAGCCAGCGAAACTGGTGTGTACCAACCAGTTCCAGTTGATCAGCGAGAGTCACCGTTGCGGGCAAATGGGCCGCGCTGACTTGTAGCTTCTGGCGCACCATCTCGAGATGAAAAGGTGCTGATATTCGCCACAGATCTTCTCTAGCGGTCTGGCGCACTGCAAATAT
Organism: Lysobacterales bacterium; assembly: GCA_034440115.1. Classification (GTDB taxonomy): domain Bacteria; phylum Pseudomonadota; class Gammaproteobacteria; order Xanthomonadales; family SZUA-36; genus JAWXBM01. The sequence goes on from JAWXBM010000031.1 coordinate 14,262, forward strand.
ACCCGTCTCACTGCTACCGAAAACGTCCAGAACCGGAGCCCCGAATGCTACTTCCAGTTCCTGTGCCAGCGGCTGCGACAAAGGTGCAGTCGCTGTGAACACGCGTTCCAGTTGCGGTAGTCGTAATTTGGACCGCAATAAGGTCTGCAAGTGCAGGGGTGAAGAAACCAGTATTCTCGGTGCCGGTAGCTGGTCCAGTGCGGCGACGATGTCTTGTGGATAAAGCGGGCTGGCGGCACTGATCGAAAGATTGGCGAACAAGGGCATCATTATGGAGGTTTCAAGACCCCAGTTATGCTGTGCTGGCACGGTGGCCAGTACGTTGGCAGAGCCAGAGATCGGATTAGGCCAGCCGTACAACATGGCGTCACAATTGGCCTGGGTGCCCGCATGCAATGTGTGCCAGGTTTTGAGGTTGGGGCTGGGGCTGCCGGTGCTGCCAGAAGTAAAGGCGATGGCGCACAATTGCTGCACTGGAATATTGGGAATCTCCGAGCTGTACTCTGCGGGCCGGGATTGCTGCAACCCCAGCGGGCCATCATCGTTTTCACCCATTCGATAACAACCCGGATAGGCACTTTCGAGATTTGCCAGTGTGTTTTCCTGGCGATTGGGCGGCATCAAGGTGCACTGCCCGGCCATGACCGAAGCACAGAAGGTGAGCAAATAGTCATGCCGGTTGCGATGCAGATTGATCACATAGGGCTTATTTGGCAGCCGTTCGGACAAAGCCCTGGCACTGGCCATGAACTCCGCCACTGAAATCTGGGCCAGGCGTTTGTGCAAAATGATCTCATCCGCTGATCTCTGAATTAGCGGCAGGCGTGATGGGAGAATGCTGCCCGGCGGATTGCTTAATGTATTCAACAATGGCTTCTCGCACCAAGTGACATCACCTACATGGATCTGCGGTCAGGTTCGCCGTGCGTGTATGAAAGTATTCAGATCGCGCAAAGTACCAAATGCCTGCTTCAGGTTGTCATCTTCGGCTTTCATCTGCACCGCGTACTTTTGTGAAATAGCCAGGGCCAACTCCAGGGCATCAATGGAGTCCAGGCCCAATCCCTCACCAAACAGCGGCGCATCGGGCTCTATTTCTTCGGCGCTTACGTCTTCCAGATTGAGCGACTCCACGATAAGGCAGGCAAGCTCATGCTCCTGTTCTGATTGTGTCTGCATTTTTCTTCCTTTGCGTCGTGTTTAATCTGGCAATTGAATATATGATAATTTCCATGCGCTAACCAGCGAGCTGCGGGACCTTTTTCATTTCATGAGCACAAGACAGAACGAAATTCTGGCCGACATTCTGGTAATGGGAGGCGGGCCCGCTGGCACAACCTTCGCCACGCTGATGCAGCAACGAGGATGGAAAGTGGTTTTGTTGGAGAAAGATCACCACCCACGCTTTCACATGGGCGAGTCCTTGTTGCCGATGAACTTGCCTATTTTCGAACGCCTCGAGTTTGACCAGGCCACGGGAAACTATTCCTATTCATCGAAGGTTCTTTCAGACAAAGGCTTTATGCTATTGGGCGACGCATTCACCTTCATCGACCCGGCTTTTTCCAGCAGTGTCTACCAGGACATGAGCAGTGGCGAGCGAGCAGTGGCTGTGGACACGGGGCTATGAGCGAAAGCCTGACCTCATCGTCAACCGATGAATCCAAGCCCGGGTATCAATCCACAGAAAACGGCCTGTTGATCCGCACTGGCAGGCATTTTGAACGCCCTACCACCCGCTCGGAATTGGTGCTGGGATTCGCTTTTGGTGCTGCAGCCGCTGAATTGCCAGCGGGTGTAGTCAAGCTGGGGATGCAGCCGCTGACTGCTGCCTCAGCCAATGAAGGATGGTGGTATGAAGGAGCGGTAGAGCACAGGCAGTTTGGACCGGTTCGCCTGGCCGAAAGTGCCGATTTCAGTGCGCTGATTGTCGAGTCGGATGAAACCGGACAAGAGGATTTAACGGCCCTGGTAGCGGAAGCTTACACTCAACTGTTTAGCGTGCTGGCCAAGGCCCGGCATAAAAACCCGGTGCGTATATGGAATTACCTGGATCGGATTAATGAGCAGCAAGCTGGAGAGGAACGCTATCGGCTGTTTTCCTCCGGTCGCGCTGAGGCCTTTGCCCAGCTAGGCATCGCCGACAACATCACCCCGGTCGGAACGGCCATAGGTACGGAGGGCTCCGACAAGCTGGTCATCATTTTGCTGGCTTCAAAGATAGCTTTCGAAGTTATCGAAAATCCCCGGCAAGTCAGCGCCTACCACTATCCGAAAACCTATGGACCGGACAGTCCCAAGTTCAGTCGTTGCGGCCTGCTCGGCCAGGCTGCCAACCCCATGTTGCTGGTATCCGGCACTGCTGCTGTAGTGGGGCATGAATCTGCTTTTCCTTTCGAAACCTCCAGGCAACTGGATGAAACCCTCCTTAACCTGCAAGTGTTGGTGCAGACGGCATGCCCCGCTCGCAACGATCCGAAAGCATTCAAGCCAGGTTCCAGATCTGCCATGCGGGTTTATCTGCGCGATGCATCTGACCAGGCCCTGGTTGAGAAACGATTGCTGGAAGTCTGGGGCGAGTTGCCGGACCAGATGATATTTTTGCGCGGCGACATCTGCCGCAGTGAATTGATGATTGAAATTGAAGCAGTAATCAATCCTGACTGAAATAATCTCCCATAACCCAGGCTCGCGAAGCGATATTCGCAGGCTGTGCGGTTAAAGGTTAGCGACCCAGTTCGCTCGACAAAAAACGGCCATTAATCAGAACTCAAACTCCAGCAGCAGGCGCCAGGTAAGGTCAGGGCTCTCGCTGTCGAGTCCGAAAATCGCGCCTGTTTCCCAGGCAATTTTTCGCTTGCCCTGCAAGTTAACCTGGCCCATCAACACCGGCCCAATGCCAAAGCTCTTATCGCCTTTGTACAGCTCGATGGCCGGTTCCAGGCTGCGGGAATAGCGGTACCGGGCCTGCAGCCCCAGCGCCGTTTCCAGCTCATCGTCTATATCATCACCCCATTCCTGGGAGACAAAAAAATTGGCCGTGCCGCTCCACTTGCCCCATTCTTTTTCTGCCAGTATCCCGCTGGAAAACTCCCAGAGGTCCAGACCATTCTGTTTCTCCAGTTCAAACAGCACCGCCCAGTCGGCCCAGAATTCGCCCTGTTCAGTTAATTGGCGCATGGCTTCGAGCTCGTAACCGGATAACTCAAAACCCCGTTCATCCGAGCTCGTCCCTACCAGGTAAACCTCACCAAACCAGTGTTCACCAAAAGCCCGGCCATAAGCAAAACGATACAAGCCCAGGTCGTCAGGCTGGTTTGATTGGCGATCCTGTAGAGAGGCGCGCCACTCCAGCTCCTGTTCCAATGGCTGGACATAGGGGTGGTAGATTTTGTCGATAACCAGCCCATCGGCATGTACCACAGAAGCACAAACCAACAAGGCGCCCGCGAGAACAGCGCAAAGTCTGCTCTGGTTTATAAACGAGACAGCAACGGGCCGCACGACTCAGGCCCCCCGGCTTGATTTTCGCCAATGACTTGCAGCGGTCGACGCCAGGCAATCACAGCAATGACCACAGCAAATCCCAACAAATAAGCCAGTACAAACCACCTCGAAGGCGTCGCTTCGAAACCCAGCAAGGCGTAGAGCAACTGGCCCAGCACAGTATGCTCAGACAACCACGCAGAGCTGTCCCAGATGGGCTGAGTGGCCGGCAGCCAGTCAGCCTGAGTGAGTTGCATCACCGCCTGCGACAACATGATGCCGGCAAACAAGGCCAGCAGGCAACCGGCAGCGCGCCAACTCCAGAGTGGTGGCAGGCCCAATAAACCATAGAACAACAGGAAACCGATACTCAAACCAATACCAAAACCCAGGCCGCCACCCATGAGCACAGCCTGCACATGTTCCTCCTGCTGGACCAGGCCGCCCAAATACAGAAAGATTTCAGAACCCTCACGGGTGATAGCCAGCATCACGATGGCGGCTGCGATCCACATGGCCAGCGACGATTTTCTGATCCGGGAAGGCGCTGCTGCATCGGCCAGCGTGGCTTGCGGCCGCGGCAGCACAGCGAAAAACAGCGCCATCAGAATGGCCATGGCTCCTTGCAACGAAGCGTTCACCACTTCCTGACCAACATAGTCAAACCACTCTGAAACCGTTTGCAGATTGATCGCGTAGACACTGGCGAATAGCGTGCCGGCAAGCAACCCGCACAACAGCCAGGTAAATTTCATCCGCTGCATGAAACAAACCACCGCCAGAACACTGATCAGAAAAGCTGCTTCCAGTGTTTCCTGCAGGATCAGGATAACCGCATTCAACAACATGTCGGTAAGCCCTCGTCCATCATTCGACTACCACCTTGCCCTGCGCTGTCTTGGGAAAAAACTCACCGAAAAACGGGTATTCTCCAGCGACTAACGGGCCGATAAAAACCACCGTCTCACTATGACCTGCAATGACTTTTTCCCGGTTGAGCTCATAACTCTCAAACTCTTCCGGCGTGGGGTCCAGATTGCGAATGCGCAGCTTCACTTTGGTTTCGGCGGGAACGATGACCACATCTGGATAGAACAGATGATCCTTGATTTCAATCTCGATCTCAGGCGTTGCAGCCCAGGCATCCACCATCAATGCGCACAAAACCAGCGAGAGTAATAAACGGCGCTTCATGATTCGATGCCCACGCGGTGACTTAGGGGCCAGGCTGGCGCGGCACTAACCACCGGCGCGGCACGGTTTGCTGCCATGGCAGGAAAGTGCAGGGTAAATGCAGCGCCATGCCATTGCGGTGAGCTGCTCACTTCAATTTCTGCATGATGCAGTTCAACAATTCGCCGCACAATGGCCAGGCCCAAGCCACAGCCTGTTTCCCCTGAAGCGTGGCGATCACCGCCCACGCGATAGAAACGATCAAAAACCTCAAGCCGTTGGTCTGCGGTGATGCCCGGCCCCGAGTCCTCAATGCTGAGAACCACTTCTTCTGCTGGTTCATGCATGTCTTTCGAAGCTTCTTTCGAAGCTTCTGTCATTTTCCGACCTGGCTGTGGGTAGACCTTGACCGCAATACTGCCACCTTTGGGCGTGTACTTGTTGGCATTGCTGAGCAGATTCTGCAGCAGGCTGACCAAGGCGAAGCGGTCTCCCATGATCATACTGGCCTCGCCATGAAACTCCAGCGATTGCTGCTTTCGATCGAACTTTGCATACTCATCAGCCATCACTTCCTGCGCCAAAGCGGCCAAATCTATGGCAATAAATGTCGCGTTGTACTGGTCGGGCGAGCTGCGATACAGGGCCAGAATCTGTTCCACAATATGCGCCAGGCGCTCAGCTGTGGCATGCAATTCTTCCACTTGCCCACTGCCACCCACGCTCTGCTGCAGGTTATACAACTGAACCTTCAGAGTGCTGATGGGCGTGCGAAGTTCATGCGCTGCATCCGAGGCAACCTGTCGCTCTCTTTGCAGAGAAGTTTCCAGCCGTTGCAACAGGCCATTACTTGAGTCAATGATTTTGGCTAATTCCCGCCGCGGTGAATCAATGAGCAGCGGGTTCAGGTCGTCAGGTTGTTTGCTGCCGAGCATGTTAGCCAGCTTACGCAGTGGCCGCAGGCCTTGGGTAACAATCAGCCAGATCAGCAGGCCGATAATCGGCAGTCCCAACAGTATGGGAAAAATGGATTTGAGGATCACATTCTCAGCCAGGGTATAGCGCAGATCGGTTCGTTCCGCGACCAGCACCCAATTGCGTGTTGCCGGGTCGAAGTAGGCAATGGTTCGCCAGCGCAAACCGCTGAAATTGCTATAGCCAAAGCCCGCCTCCAATTCGCTCAGCGCTTTTTCGGGTGCGTTGGCTGACCAGGCTTTGAGGCTGTCACCCTGCCACACCTGGAAAGCGACGGCGCTGTCATGATTGATGTTGCTGGCGCTGCGCTCGGTGTGGATATTGGCTATCAGGCGGGCCGTGTCCAGCAATTGCTTGTCAAACAAGCGCTCCGCCTCCTGCATACTGGACTCATAGCCGCGCAATGCGGCGATAAAGCTGAACAGGGTGATCGCAGCGAGAATTACCACCACCAGGTAAACACGGATGGAGTTCATGGCTGCGGAACCTTGTAGCCGACTCCCCGCACCGTCGTGATGAATTGTGCGCCCAACTTCTTACGTAAATGGTGGATGTGCACTTCCAGCGCATTACTGGATACTTCTTCCCCCCAGCTGTAGAGACGGGTTTCCAGTATGTTGCGGGTTTGCACCCGCCCGGCACTTTCCATCAGGCTTTTGAGCAGCATGTACTCGCGGCGCGAGAGCTCCAGCTCTTCACCCCTGAGCTGCACGGTGCCGCTATTGATATCCAGGGTGACATCACCAATGCAGATTTCAGCGCTTTTGGAGGTGCTGAGTCGCCGCTCCAGTACCCGCAGCCGGGCGAATAACTCAGTCATCTCAAAAGGCTTGGCCAGATAATCATCCGCACCGCCATCCAGGCCCGATATCTTGTCATCCAGGCTGGCGCGGGCGGTTAACAGCAACACCGGCAAATCCAGATGCTTCTCGCGAATGGCTTTCAACACCGCCAGGCCATCCATATCGGGCAAACCCAAATCGAGAATGACGATGTCCGGGGTATCGGTATATACCGCATGCAGGGCAGCCTTGCCCCGGTCCACCGCGTTGACCGAATAGCTCTGCTTTTGCAAAGCCTGCTGCAGCGCGCGGGACAAGGAAGGATCATCTTCAACCAGCAAAATCAGCATGCCCGGTTCCTGTAAGGAATCAACCGGGAGAGAGCCCGGTGCTTTCTGGATTCTATTTTACAGGTGCCAGTTTTTCAGGTACCAGTTTTTCAGGTGCGCGCTTTAGAGATACCCATTCTGCAAATGCCTGCTCTACAGATGCCAATTCTACAAATGCCCGATCTACAAATGCCCGATCTACAAATGCTTGTCCACTTCCATTAAGGCAAGGGTGATTTCTTTCTGCCGGCCCGCATCGGCCACTTGCCGATTCGGCCTGGGGCTTGCAGCCTGAGCTTTGAGCAAATAGGTTCTGGCTTCAGCATAACGTTTTTGCCGCGACAGAAAGTCGCCATAGAAATAGTTGCCGTCTATGCCGTCAGGATTTACCTGCAGCGCGTGCTGCAACAACTCTTCCGCTTTCTCATCGTTACCAAAACCCACCGGCCAGCCGGGCACGGAAAAGTACAAAGTACCCAGGCTGGTGTAAGCGGATCCCTGCAGCGCTTCGGCGTCCACTTCCAGCGCTTTTTCCAGATCTGCCCTGGCTTGCTTGGCGATCTCCAAGGCGCCCAGACCACCTTTGGCTCCAGCATAAGTTGACTTGATGATGCCGCTCCAGATCCAGGCTGCCGCTGCATCGGGGTATTGCTTGGTCACGTTTTCGGCGGCACCAGCCAACGCTTCAAACGCACTGATACGCGTTTTGCCTTCCAGTTGGTAGTTCACCTCAGCCCAGCGCTGCTGCAACTGCAGAATATCTGCGTCGAGATCTGCGTCAAGATCTGCATTGGCCGATACGCTGGCGAACAAACCCAGAAGCAGAATGATGGTTGGATAAATGAATCGTTGAAATTGCATGGTTGTGTGACTCCCAAAGTTGAGGATGTGGTTTTCAGGATTGGGCGTGATGCCGGATGATGGCAAGCTTCTTCACCAGGGCGTTGTGAACCACGCCCGGGAAAAGTCCATTGATGCGTACAAACAAATTTTCTGGCCAGCCCATGTAGCGGAGTTTGCGCTTGCTGGCCAATATGTTCATCAGTTCTTGTGCTACTTTTTGCGGGCTATCAACCCGATTGCCCAGCGCTTCATTCAGAGCCGTCACCGCCATCGAATTCAGATCCGTATGGGTCGCTCGAGGCGCCAGGTACAACACTCGAATGCCGCTGTCTGCCAATTCGCGTTGCAGGGCTTCAGTGTACCCGCGCAAACCAAATTTGCTGGCACAGTAAGCTGCGAATCCCGGATGTCCGATGCTGCCGAAAATTGAGCCGATGTTGACGATGGTTGCATCCTTGTGCTGCTGCAGCAGCGGCAACAGGCTTTGGGTCAGCAGTATGGGCGAGACCAGATTGGTCAGAAGCATTTGCTCGACCCGATCGCTGTTCTGATCGTCGAACAACTGAAAATCCAGTACACCCGCGGCATTCACCCACAAATCAAGCCCGTGCTGCTGACAACTATTTGCTATTTGCCCCCGCCCTTCGTTCGTGTTCAGGTCGGCAACGATGATGTGATGATCGCCAGGCAATGATTGCTGCAATTCGAGCAGCTTTTTCTCATTGCGGCCCAGCAGCAACAGCTTCGCGCCCGCTTTCGCCAGTCGTTCAGCAATAGCCCAGCCAATGCCACCGGAAGCACCACTGAGCAGAACCTGTTTGTTTTCAAGCAGCATACTTTTTCATTCTGGTTTGGTTAAGATTGAAATCCCGGCCACCTAAGCTGCCAGGGATTCACCTGCGTCCTGACCCAACGAGCGAAAAATATTGCCATACAGGGTGTAGAACACCCGCGCGCTGTGAATGATCTGTGCCTGGTCCCGTTGATTATTGATCTGGTTCATCAAGCCCTCGAAAAATTTCACGTGATCGAGGTCCAGGGCGCCGTGGGAGTAAAGGTAGGAGAAAGCCTTTTTCGGCAAACCCAGAGTGTTGCGAATGGCTTCTGCTGCCCGGTCGGCAATGCTGATACTGGTGCCCTCCAGCACGTGAACCATGCCAAAAAAGCCCAACGGGTTAACCCGGTTTACCATGTCATAGGCGTAGCTGACCATCAGTTCGGTGGCCAATGAGGGTTGGCCGAGCCGCACTGCTTCTTTATCCACACCACAGGCCGCGATGTCGTTCAGAATCCATTCCTGGTGACCGATTTCTTCCTCAATGTATTCTGCCACCGCGACCCGCAACCACTCCTGGGATTCGGGCAAGCGGGCACCGGTTGCCATCAATAACGGCACGGTGTGCTTGACGTGATGGTAGGCCTGGGTCAGGAACTCCACATACTCCGGCAGGGAGATATTCCCCCCGAGTGCCTTGCCGATGATGGGTGCGGCAAGCAATTGCTGACGCTGCTGCGCCGTTTGAGTACTGAGCGTTTCAAAAAAATTCATGCGGATTTCAATCCTCGTGACTGGCTTGGTTCTTGGCTTTGGGCCTGGCTTTGGGCCTGGCTTTGGGCCTGGCTTTGGAGCTGGTAATAAAGGCTGTCGACAAGGGCTGAAAAATGTTCAGCAATGGCAGCACGTTTTGGACGGCCATTGGCCGTGAGCAGGTTTGCCTGTTTGCTCAAGGTTTTGCTCAAGGTTTTGCTCAAGG
>JAWXBM010000032.1:0-7499 GCA_034440115.1 Lysobacterales bacterium
CTATCAGCGCCAGTGGTGTACAGCCGATCCTTGATGATATCCAGATAAAAGGCACCCATATCAAAGGCGCAGAAGTGGTGCACTTTCTGGTAAACCTGCAGGAACTGATAATCTTCGTAGGCTTGCTGGATTTCATTCTGTAATTGTACAGCCCGATCCACTGCCCATCGGTCCAGGGGTAACATTTGATCGGCTGACAACGCTTCAGCCGGATCAAAGCCATGCAGATTACCCAGCAGGAAACGCGCGGTATTGCGCATGCGCCTATAAGCATCCGAGACGCGCTTGAGAATCTCATCAGAAACACTCATCTCGCCACGATAATCTGCCGCCGCCACCCACAAGCGCAATACGTCCGCGCCGAGCGAGTTCATTACTTTGCCCGGCAACATCACGTTGCCCAAAGATTTGGACATCTTGCGACCGTCCGCATCGACCACGAAACCGTGGGTTAATACCTGTCTATATGGGGCCTCCCCGTGCATGGCTACCGAGGTCAGCAAAGAGCTTTGAAACCAACCGCGGTGCTGATCCGAGCCTTCCAGATACATTTCAGCCGGGCGACGGAGCTCATCACGCTCATCCAGCACACAACGATGCGAAACACCGGAATCGAACCAGACATCGAGTATGTCGCTGACCCGTTGCCATTTGGCCGGATCAATATCCAGACGCTGAAAAATATCATCGGCAAACCAGCAATCCACCCCTTCCAGCTCAACCAGCTCAGCAACTTGTTGCATCAATGCCTGGGTTTCCGGATGTAAATCACCACTGGCAATGTTCACAAACAGGGCAATGGGCACACCCCAGGTACGTTGCCTTGATATGCACCAGTCCGGGCGGTTTTGCACCATGCCCTTGATGCGCTCTTCGCCCCAACCGGGTACCCAACGCACATCCGCAATTGCCTTGATGGCGTTGGCACGCAGAGCGGCCTGGTCCATGCTGATAAACCATTGTGGGGTTACCCTGAATGCCGTTGGAGTTTTATGTCGCCAGCAATGTGGATAGCTGTGCTTAAAGGCCTCGTTGAACAGCAGCACGCCATTGGTGTGTAGCAGTTCGGTAATGGTCTCGTTGGCTTTCCACACCCACTGTCCGGCAAAAATCTCAGTATCTTCCAAATACACGCCGTCCGGACCGACCGGATTGCTGATGGGCAAGCCGTATTTCTGACCAACCTGGAAATCTTCTTCGCCATGTCCGGGGGCCGTGTGTACCGCGCCGGTACCTGCTTCGGTGGTGACATGTTCTCCCAGAATGATCGGCACCTGGCGGGCATAGAAAGGATGTTGTAATTGCAGGTGCTCCAATGCCTGCCCTTTTACCCTGCCAATGACTTCAACTTGTTCCAGCGCCAGGCGCGCAACCACCGCATCCTGCAAATCTGCAGCGATCACGATACTGATGTTTTGCTCCTGCCATTGCGCATTGATCAGAACGTAGTCCAATTCGGCATGCAAGGTGACCGCCTGATTGGCTGGTAAAGTCCAAGGTGTGGTTGTCCAGATCGGCACGCCCAGGTCACCATCGGGATCAGCGGCTGAAAATACGCCCAGCAATGCAGCTCTGTCGACCGCGCGGAACAGTACATCAATTGCTGGAGAAACCTTGTCCTGGTATTCAATCTCGGCTTCGGCCAAAGCCGAACCACAATCAAAACACCAGTGCACCGGCTTGGCTCCCTGCATCAGATGGCCTTTTTCAATAATGACAGCCAAAGCCCGGATCATATTGGCTTCATAGCCGAAGGAACGGGTCTCGTAGGGCTGATCCCAGTCACCGATAACGCCCATGCGGCGGAAGCCGGTTTTTTGCAACTCAACCTGCTGACCGGCGTATTCCCTGCATTTGGCACGAAACTCCGCTGCATCCAGTTTCTGGCCGACTTTGCCAAACTTCTTTTCGACCTGCAGTTCAATCGGTAGACCGTGGCAATCCCAACCTGGCACATAGGGCGAACGAAAACCGGCCATCAACCGCGACTTGACCACGATATCTTTCAGGATCTTGTTAACCGCATGGCCCATGTGGATGTCGCCATTGGCGTAGGGAGGGCCATCATGCAATATCCACAGCGGTCGATCGGCCGTAGCCTGCTGAATGCGTTGATACAAACCGGCCTTTTCCCAGGCTTCCAGCATGGTCGGCTCACGATTGGCCAGGTTGGCCTTCATGGCGAACTCGGTTTGCGGCAGGTTGATGGTGTCCTTGTATTCCATAAATTCCATAAATTCTCTAAATTCTCTAAATTCTCTGTGTGCCAGTTAGCCCGGTTTTGGACAATCTTTTTTGGCCAATAGCTGTCTGGCCTGTTCTTCATCACGTTTCATTTGTACCAACATGGTGTCGATATCGGAAAAATGCGCCTCATCACGTAACTTTGCCACAAATTCTACCTGCAAACGCTGCCCGTAGAGATCCGCAGAAAAGTCGAACAAGTGCACTTCCAACAACAGATCCTGACCACCTACCGTGGGTCGTCTGCCCAGGCTGGCCACACCGGCTTGCCAATCGCCGTGATTTCGTCCTGCACAAGTTCTGGCATAAACTGCAAAAATTCCCTGCACCGGGCTGGGCTGTGCCCGTACGCGCAAATTAGCCGTGGGGTAACCCAGTTTGCGGCCCAATTGCTGGCCAAATACCACATGCCCCTCCATGCGGAATGGCCTGCCCAGCATTCTCGCAGCTTTGGCAAAATCCGAAACTACCAGGGCCTGTCTGATCGCTGTGCTGGAAATCCGCGCACCCTCAGACAGAACCGGCGCCATCGTTTCCACACTGAACCCGGCTTCCTGCCCGAGGGCGATCAGCAAATCCAGATTGCCCGCCCGCTTGTGCCCGAAGCGAAAATCTTCTCCAACGACAATATGCCGCGCAGCAAGCCCGACCACCAATACCTGCTGGACAAACTCTTCAGCCTGCAAGTTAGACAACGCTGCATCAAAGCGCATCATCCAACACAGATCCACGCTAATTGATGTCAGCAATGCCAGTTTCTGATGTACCGAACTTAACCTTGCGGGCGCCAGCTCCGGCCGGAAAAATGCCTGCGGCAAAGGCTCAAAAGTCACGACGGCCAGTTGCTCAGCGGGATTCACTTGCTCACGGGCACGTGCCACCAAAGCCTGATGGCCTAAGTGAACTCCATCAAAATTGCCGATAGTGATTACCGCTCGGCAATAGGACTTGTTCCCGGGAGTTCCTGGCCTGTTCCGTTTGAGGCGCACTGTGTTTCTGCTGTTGTTTGAAGGCTGTCGGCTTAAGCGCTCTGAATAACGCAAAATTATACCGCACCTTTCTCCAGGTGATGTTTGCGAAAACCCGCCAACAGCAGGCTGATCAAATAGACCAACACGCCACTACCAACCAATGCAGTGAGGCGCGAGCCTCTTTGTATGGCCGATTCAGCGGCCCAGACCGCAGTATCTGCAGACTGATACAGCAATGCTGCCAACATACAGACACTGGCCACCGACACCGCGACTATCACTCTCAGCCAGCCATGCACAGGTTCATAGGCGCCTTGCAGGCGCAAGCCGCGGTACAACAATCCGGCGTTTATGTAAGCGGCGAGTGAACTGGCAAGCGCCAGGCCCATATGGGGGCCTTTGAACGACAGGCTGATCAAAACCCACACGAAGAGGAAATTCAGCAACATATTGGACACCATGGCAGTAATGGCAATTTTCACCGGCGTTTTGGTGTCCTGTCTAGCGTAAAAACCCGGCGCCAAAACCTTTACGGCGATAAATGCGGGTAAACCAATCGCATAAGCTGACAGACTGAGGGCAGTCATTTCCACATCGCTTAGCAGAAAGGCCTGGTACTGGAACATGGTGATCAACAACGGCGTTGCCAGTGCTGCCAGGCCAATCGCCGCAGGTATGGTGATTACCAGCGCCAGCCGCAAGGCCCAGTCCAAAGTGGCCGAGAAAGCCTGCGGACTTTGCTGGGCAAATTTACGCGACAAATTGGGCAAAATAACCGTCGATAGAGCAACACCAAAGACCCCGAGAGGAAATTCCATCAAACGGTCGGAGTAATACAGCCAGGTCACACTGCCACTGACCAGAAAGGTCGCCAGAACGCTGTCAATCAGCAAGTTAACTTGCCCCACCGAAGAACCGATCAGTGTGGGGATCATCAAACGTAAAACCTTACGTACGCCGCTGTGTTGCCAACCCCAGCGCGGCCGCGGCAACAAACCCAGCCGCATCAAAGCAGGGGCCTGGATAATCAATTGAGCGAAACCGGCCACCAACACGCCCCAGGCCAGGGCTTTGACCGGAACCTCCATGCGACCGGACAGCAGCACCGCAGCCAGGATCATTGATACATTCAACAGCACCGGAGTAAGCGCCGGTAACAAAAAACGGTCAAAGGTATTGAGAATCCCACCACTCAAAGCAGTGAGTGAGATCAGCATCAAATAGGGAAAAGTGATACGCAGCATTTCTGCTGACAAGGTAAATTCTGCCCTGCCCTCCAGCCACCAACCCGGCGCGAAAATGGCCAACACAACAGGTGCTGCCAAAACGCCAATAGCGGTTATGACCAGCAGAATTGCCAACAAAGTGCCAGCCACATGGTCTACCAGATCCTTTAGCGCGGCTGCATCACCACTGGCGCGCACTTCGGATAGCACTGGCACAAACGCCAGAGAGAAAGAGCCTTCGGCAAACAGGCGGCGCATGAAGTTGGGGATCTTGAAAGCCAGGAAAAAAGCGTCGGTTTCGCTACTGACACCAAAATAGCGCGCAAACACCATGTCGCGCAGAAATCCCAGAATGCGCGATACCAGAGTGGCCATGCCAACGGTCAAGGTGGATTTCAGCAGTTTCAATTGAAATTCAATCCCTTGTTAGAGAACCTTTGATTGATTCAGGGGTTTCCATAGGTTGACCCGAGCTTCGAAAAGTAAGAGAATAGTCGGCTTGATTTTTTGAACTAATTTTGGAGATCTCCCTTGGCTAACAGTTTATCAGCTCGCAAACGCGCACGTCAGTCGGAGCAAAGCCGTCAGCGCAATACTGGCCAGCGTTCGCGTGTTCGTACCGCCATCAAAAGCGTAATCAATGCTATTGCTACTGGCGATAAAGAAGCAGCAAGTACTGCGTACAAGGCTGCGGTGCCAGCGATTGATCGTTCTGTTGCACATGGCTTGATGGCCAAAAACAAAGCCGCGCGGCATAAATCACGCCTGAATGCACATATCAAAGGCCTCTGAGACCTCTTAACCTCTAAGACCTTTTAGTTAAAGTCAGATTAAGGTCCTGATTAAGGTTCTCATTAAGGGGTCAGGTTAGACCGTCTTTCGGGCTATCAAGCCCCCGAACATGAAAAAGCCCCGTTGAATCGGGGCTTTTTTATGTCTTTATGACTGGCAATTTCATTGCCAACTACCCCTGCACAACAGGTTTTAAGCTGAGTGCTCGGGTGGATGCTCGGGAAACTCCGGCAAAGGCCCTTCAGGCTCTTCTTCCACTACAGGAATTTCTTCATCCATTTCCAATAAAGCGTCTGAAACACGCTGCATCAGCTCCATAGTGCCCGTGCGCGAAACCGCAGATATCGCTGCCCACTCGTTCTGCCAGCCCAGCTCTGCAACGATTGCAGCCGCTTTTAGTTCGGCATCTTCGGGTTGCAACAAGTCTGACTTGGTAAAAATCAGCCAACGTGGTTTATTCATCAAATCTGCATCGAATTTCTCCAGTTCAGCCTCCAACTGCCTGACCTGCTCTGCACAATCGATATCATGACCCAAAGGCGCCAGGTCGACTAGTTGCAGCAACAAGCGGGTTCTTTGCAAATGCTTGAGAAAATGGGTCCCAAGACCAATACCATCAGCAGCACCTTCAATCAGCCCTGGAACATCAGCAATCACAAAGCTGCGTTCAGCATCGATACGCACTACACCGAGGTTTGGGTGCAAGGTGGTGAAGGGATAATCGGCGACTTTGGGGCGCGCCGAAGAAACCGAGCCAATCAATGTAGATTTACCGGCGTTGGGAAAACCCAGTAAACCTACATCTGCCAGCACCTTGAGCTCAAAATGCAGTTGCCGGCATTCTCCGGCCTCACCCGGTATGGTTTTACGCGGCGCGCGATTGGTAGAGCTCTTGAAGTGCACATTACCCAAACCACCTCGCCCGCCCTGGGCAACCAGTAGTTGCTGACTTGCTTCGGTCACATCGCCAATCGGATCACCTGTTTCAGCATCACTTACGATAGTGCCCAGAGGTACACGGATAAAAATATCTTCACCGCTTATGCCGGACTTCTGCCGACCTGAACCCCGGTCACCATTATCAGCTTTGAATTTACGCTTGTGGCGGAAATCCACCAAGGTATTCAGCCCGGAATCACCCTGCAGAAAAACACTGCCACCACGGCCACCATCACCGCCGTCTGGACCACCAAAGGGAACGAATTTCTCCCGGCGAAACGAAGCGGAACCATCTCCACCTTTACCGGCGATGACTTCAATGCTGGCTTCGTCTACGAATTTCATGGAAACAGTCTCACAATTAAATCAGCGACATCGCCGACCTTATTTCAATTCACGACAGGAGCCAGCGCCCATTGCAGGAGCGCGCTCGCGCGCGAATAGATCGGCCGCAGAGCGGCCTCCTACATCAAAAAAAACCCCGCCGGAGCGGGGCTTTCTGTCAAGGCAAAAACGTTTTCAGGCGTTTTCGACGTTGACGTATTTCCGTTTCAGGCTGCCTTTGGTCACAAATTTGACCGTACCTTCCGATAAAGCGAAAAGGGTGTGGTCGCGGCCTACGCCAACGTTATCTCCAGCATGGAAGCGAGTTCCGCGCTGCCGAACCAGAATATTTCCGGCCACAACTACTTCACCACCGTAGCGCTTTACGCCCAGATATTTCGGGTTTGAATCGCGACCGTTACGTGTACTGCCGCCTGCTTTCTTATGTGCCATGGATGCAAATCCTCCGCAAGTTCAGGGGGCCGATCAGGCCTCGATACCTGTAATTTCAATTTGGGTGAAGTACTGGCGATGACCAGCGCGCTTCATGTGATGCTTGCGGCGTTTGAATTTGATGATCTTGATCTTGTCATGACGACCATGATCAACCACCACTGCCGTCACCTTGCCACCTTCAAGCAGCGGGGTGCCGATTTTAACGTCTGCTCCTTCACCGACCATAAGCACCTGGTCGAGTTCGACCGTAGCGCCCTTTTCGGCTTCGATTTTTTCAACTTTAAGTTTGTCACCAGTGGTAGCGCGATACTGCTTACCACCGGTTTGAATACTGCGTACATGGGAATCGAGCTCCGGGCTAAGAACAGCCCTACAAAAGGGTGAGGATGTTAGCTTCTTTGACCGCCAAGGTCAACCTTAAGCATTGTCCAATGGGGTTTGAGTCTGGGCGAGGCGCGTAAATCCAACGGGGTTTGAGTCTGAGCTAACATCTGGTATCGGTCATTATGCGAGGCATGGTGATCAATATGAACGACGAACGGATGCA
>JAWXBM010000033.1:0-4591 GCA_034440115.1 Lysobacterales bacterium
TATGTAAGCGACTAGGTCTGCTGCTAGGTCTGCGGTTGTCGGCGCAATCTGTATTTACGAAGCATAGATGGGGCTGGGCGCTCATGTTTCAAGCAAAAGTCCTACATCAACTGCGTTGCCGCCTGCGCTCCGTCATGCTAGCTTTCTCTCCATGCGTGACTATTCCATGATCAACCTGGCCAAATTCCTGCGGCGCCTATGCTAAGCCTGCTGCAAATCCGCAATTTTGCCATTATCGATGACCTGGAGATCGAGCTGGAAAGCGGCTTTACCGCCATTACCGGCGAAACCGGTGCGGGCAAATCCATATTGGTAGATGCCCTGGGCCTGTTACTGGGCAGCCGGGCCGATTCAACCGCGATCAGGGCCGGGTGCGATAAAGCCGAACTCAGCGCTGAGTTTCACCTGGCCGATAACCGCCGGGCCACGAACTGGTTGCGTGAGGCTGCGCTCGATGTCACCGCAGATTCCACCTTGAAGGCCAATTCGGATGATGGCCAAACCTGCCTCTTACGACGTGTAATGACCAGCAATGGCCGGTCACGGGCATGGATCAACGGCACCGCAGTTACCGTTGCCCAGGTACAGGAGCTGGGTGAATTGCTGGTCGAAATTCATGGCCAGAATGAGCATATGCGCTTGACGCGCGCTTCTGAAACCTTTGCCTTGCTTGATGGCAAGGGCAATTACACCGCCGCGCTTGAAGCGCTTGATCGCGCTTTTCATGACTGGCAGAAAACCCAGCAGCAATTGACCGATCTCGCCACCGAGTCGCCACTCAGCGCAGCCGAGCTGGATCTGTTGCGTTATCAGGCACAGGAGCTGCAAGCATCCGTTATTCCAGCGGAGACTTACGCACGACTCGAGCAGGAACACGACCTGTTGTCACGCGGCAGCGATGTGGTTGAACGTTTGCAGTCCAGCCTGGATGTACTGCAGTCCGAGAGCAACGCCAGCGGCCCGGTGTTGCAATCCCTGGCTGATCGTCTGCAAAAGGAGGCCGCCCAGGACAAGGACATCGCCAATGCCCATAAGGCTTTAACCGAAGCGGCCATCAACTGCGAGGAAGCCCGACAAAGCCTGGAAAGCGCCTTGTCGCGGATTGATCTCAGTGCGGATCGCCTGACCAAGCTCGAGGAACAAATGAGCCGCTTGCATGCGCTGGCACGCAAACATCTCTCAGACCCACCCCACCTCGGTGAGGTGTTACAAAAGCTGCTAAGCCGGATTGACCGAGCCTTCGGCCTGGAAACACGGCGCAAGCGCTTGCAACAGCAGTTGACAGAACATGCTGCCTCATATCGACAGGCAGCAAAAGCTCTGCACCAAGCTCGCAAGAAATCCGCTGCTGTCGTATCCCAGGCGGTAAGTGACCTGATGCAGGTGCTGGGTATGGAAGGTGGTGTGTTTGAAATTCAGGTCACATTACAGCCAGACCGCGAACCTTCAAGACGCGGTGATGACAAGCTCGAAATGCTGGTCAGTGCGAACCCAGGGATGCCGGTGGGCGCGCTGCGTAAACTGGCTTCGGGCGGCGAATTATCCCGCATCAGCCTGGCCATCAAGGTGGCGGGGAGCGCCGGTGATCCGGCCGCTACGCAGGTGTTTGATGAAGTGGATGCCGGCATCGGTGGAGACACAGCCAATGCGGTTGGTCGATTGCTGCAAGCTGTGGCTGCACAAGGCCAGGCCTTGTGCGTTACGCATCTGGCGCAAGTGGCCGTATGCGCAGATCAGCAGATTCGCGTACTCAAAAGTGCCGCTGATCAGATGACCCGGGTTGAAACGGCCTTATTGGATAAGCAACAACGGGTGGACGAAATTGCCCGCATGCTGGGTGGCAAACTGACTGAGCAAAGCCGTGCGCATGCCAGCGAGTTATTGACCAGCGCGCTGACGCAACACTGATACAGGGTAGTCAGGTTCTGTTAAAAAGCTTCAGGAACTCTGCTTCGGGCGAACGTAAATCACCAGGCTGTGATCCTCGATTTCATAACCATGCGCTGCCGCGATCTTTTTCTGCAAAGTTTCAATTTCTTCATTGACGAATTCGATTACCTTGCCAGTCTCCACGCAAACCATATGGTCGTGATGCTTGCCTGAATCCAGCTCATAATAAGCCTGGCCACCTTCAAAATTATGTTTGCTAACCAGACCTGCGGCTTCGAACTGACTTAACACCCGATACACCGTTGCCAAGCCGATATCTTCCCCTGTCTCCACCAGCGACCGATAGATGTCATCTGCAGTCATGTGTTTATGGTCTTTTTCTTCCAGCACTTCGAAAATCCGCTTACGCGGATGGGTAATCTTGAGGCCGACCTGTTTGAGATTGCTGACTTCCATGGGTGTTAATCCTGCCGGTAGATGTCAATGACACTGTATGGTTGTTAGCGGAATATTGTATCATTCACCCTCTTCGCGAGTCGGCATTGCCGCCCGGGCCTGTTTTTGCCAAATTTACTTTTGCCAAAGTTACTTTTATCAGATTAATTATTTGACTATGAGCATGCTAAACCGAAACCTGATTCTGGCCGTAATCCTGGCCTGCAGCAGCAGCGCCTGCAACCTGATCTACAAGCAGAACATTCAGCAGGGTAATGCTCTGGAGCAGGAAGACCTGGATGAATTGTATGTGGGCATGAACAAGCGCCAGGTGCTGTTCGTACTGGGAACCCCTTCTGTTCAGGATCCATTCCAGCAAAACCGCTGGGATTATGTGCAAACGTTTAGCCGCCGCGGTGGCGATTTGGTGCAACGCACCGTAACCCTGAACTTTGACGACGATTTGCTCACAAAGATTATTGGCGCCGAGAATGAATTCGGCGAAACCAATAGCGCTGGCACTACTAAAAGCACTGGCACTGGCACCAGCAGCAAAACCGCGGCTGCGGCAAAACCAAAACAGGACCCACATGCTTTGTCGGTTGAGTCTGGCAAGGAAGATGCACTGGAGCCGGAGATTCAGGGATTGGGTGAACGCACTGTCGAAGAACGCAAATACGAAAAAGACAGCAATGCCACCAACCAGCGCGCGCCGGACGACACCACCTCGCCGGACATAGACGGTTGAGCCAGAGCGCCAATAACTAGGCCAAACTCAATGCTGGCGTAGTTTGTTCAGCTCTTCTTTTGCCTTGGCTTTCTGTTCTTCGGCTCTTTTTCGACGAACTTCTTTCGGGTCTGCCATCAAAGCGCGATATATCTCCACCCGGTCGCCGGACTGAAGCGGGTAATCGAGAGCGACTTTGCGACTGAAAATTCCAACCAATGGCTGTTCTTCAATACCAGGAAAGAGCTGACGAATATTCGAAAGCTCGATGGCTTGCGCCGCTGTTGTTCCGATCGGCACGGCCACTTTCGCAATCACCTGTTTTTCGGGCAAGGCATAAGCTACTTCAACATCAATCAAATGATTGCCGGAATCAATGGCATCAGTTTTCATAGATGGCCTCTGCACGCTGACAAAAATCATTCACCAGCCGGTCGGCCACACTGGCAAAACCATGCCGGAATGCGGAAGAAAGAAAACTGCCGGAAAAATCAAAATTCAGTTGCAAAAGGATTTTGCTGCCTGTGGCCCCCAGAGCCTCGAAACGCCATTCACCGGCAAGCCGTTGAAATGGGCCTTCCAGCAGCTCCATGGCAATACACCGATCGGGGATTAACAGATTGCGCGTGGTAAAGGATTGGCGCATTCCGGCGATGGAAATATCCAGGCTTGCGACTTGGCTATCCGCATTGCTTTCAATCAATTTCGAGGCAACACACCAACTCAGGAATCGCGGATAACTGAGCACATCTTCGACCAGTTTATACATACGATTCGCCGAAAAAGGCACCAGAGCTGTACGGGTTATTTGCATGATCCGCTGCGGGCTGACAAAACAGGATGGTGGCCAGCATAGCATGTGAACTGCCAGACATTTAGAATAGCGGCGCTATACAGGCAGCAAATCATGAACGATAAAAAAACGACCTCCAAGAAATCCTCAGGGACAAAAACCATCGCCCTGAACAAGCGTGCCCGCTATGAGTACGCTATTGAAGAGCGGATGGAAGCCGGCTTGGCGCTGGAAGGCTGGGAAGTAAAATCTCTGCGCGCAGGCCACATCCAGTTTGCCGACAGCTATATACTGTTGAAAAACAAGGAAGCTTTTTTGTTCGGCACGACCATCACGCCGTTACAGACGGTTTCGACCCATATCACGTCCGACCCTATGCGGACACGCAAACTGTTACTCCACCGGCGACAAATAGACCAACTGCATGTTGCGGTTGATCGCAAGGGCTATACCGTAGTTCCCACTGCCCTTTATTGGTCGCAAGGCAAGGTCAAAGTGGAAATTGGCCTGGCCAAGGGCAAGAAGGAACACGACAAACGCAAGGTGGCCAAGGATCGCGATTGGGAACGCGAAAAGGGCCGGTTGATGAAGCATCGTTGAGTCGTAGCCACGTCATTCCGTTCCTTATCCGACCGTCATGCCGGACGTGATCCGGCATCCATTTCCAACCGTCATGCCGGACTTGATCCGGCATCCATTTCCAACCGTCATGCCGGGCTTGATCCGGCATCCATTTCCAACCGTCA
>JAWXBM010000034.1:0-20298 GCA_034440115.1 Lysobacterales bacterium
ACCGATTTCATGATCCTGCCGCCTTTGAAACAAGTTAGTTCCTTCATCATCACCCCAACTGACAGAAATCACCATGCGTTGGGTCAATTACCCAGGCATTACGCTCGAACTACACCGGAACTGCACTGGCCCTAAACTGGCACTGCGAGAACACCAAGCCTTTGCTATGCTAGCTTTCTTTAGCCTTGGGAAATCCCGTATGACTGACTTAGATCCTCTCTTAATCCAGCGTCGCGCGGGTATGATTCTGGTTTTGATTCTGCTGGGAACGCTACTGATGTCTCCAACCTCATTCGCACAAAAAACCGCCAAACCCGTGCTGCACGGCAAACACTGGGTGGCCGTTACCGGCAAACCCCTCGCCGCGACCGCAGGTGCGCTGATGTTTGCCCAGGGCGGCAATGCCGTTGACGCAGCCTGCGCCATGTTGGGCGCCACCTCCACCATGTGGGATACGCTGGGCTGGGGCGGCGAAACCCAGGCCCTGATCTACAACCCGCATACCGGTGAGATCAAAGGCATTAATGCTCTGGGCGTTGCGCCCACCGGCGCGACGGCCGAATTTTTCAAAGAAAAAGGCCTGCAGTATCCGCCCGAGTTCGGCCCATTGGCGGCGGTAACACCCGGAACGCCCGGCGGCTTGATGGTGATGCTGGCTGAGTACGGCAAACTCAGCCTGGCACAGGTACTCGCTCCATCGATGCAGATGGCTGATGGCTATCCGATCGAAGCTGCCCAGGCTGATAATATCGAGAAGCGCCGCGACGTACTCGGCCAGTGGCCGGATTCCAAGCGCGTGTTCTTGCCGCATTTGGACGAAAATGACACAAGTAAGCGCGCTGCACCTGCAGGTGGAGAAATCTTCCGCCAGGCCGACCTGTTGGCCACATTACAAAAGCTGGTGGCTGCCGAAGCTGCTGCCTTAGCCGAAGGAAAAACCCGCAAAGAAGCCATCTATGCGGCTTATGAGCGATTTTATCGCGGTGACATCGCCGCAGAGATCGTCAGCAGCACACGCGAGCATGGTGGCCTGTTTACGCTGGAGGACCTGAGCAACTGGCAAGTAAAAATCGAACAGCCTGTTACTACGCATTACAAAGGCATCGATGTTTACAAGCTGACCACCTGGACCCAGGGCCCGGCGATGCTCCAGGCACTGAACATACTTGAAGACATCGATCTCAAGGCCATGGGGTATAACAGCGCCCGCTACATTCACACGCTGTATCAGACCATGAACCTGGCCTTCGCTGATCGCGACTTTTACTATGGCGACCCCGCTTTCGCACCGGAGTCTCCCGTTGCCGGATTACTTTCCAAAAAATACGCGGCATTGCGCCGTACCCAAATCAACTGGAACGGCAACGACGAGGATGTAAAGCCGGGTAACCCTTACCCTTTCCAGAAAGGCAAAAACCCCTTCCTTGATTTGCTGG
Organism: Lysobacterales bacterium; assembly: GCA_034440115.1. GTDB lineage: Bacteria > Pseudomonadota > Gammaproteobacteria > Xanthomonadales > SZUA-36 > JAWXBM01. The sequence continues at coordinate 1,437 of JAWXBM010000034.1, forward strand.
AAAACTGGACCACCATTCCACCAGCGGCGGAAGGCCAGGGTGTCGACGGTTTCCAGCAAGCCAGTGTGTTTGATCTGGACGAGAGCTTCACCGCTGGCACCACCTCCATTCAGGCGGCTGACGAGGAGGGCTGGGTGGTATCGGTTACGCCTAGCGGTGGTTGGATTCCAGCCTTTATCGCCGGCAATTCCGGCATTGGCCTGAGCCAGCGGATGCAGAGTTTTGTGCTGGACGAAGCGCTGAACCCCTACAACGTAGTGGCTCCGGGTAAACGCCCACGCGTTACGCTCACCCCCAGCCTGGCTATGAAGAATGGCAAGCCACTGATGGCATTTTCGGTGCAAGGCGGTGATACGCAGGATCAGAACCTGTTGCAGTTTTTCCTCAACATGGTTGAGTTTGGCATGAACGTGCAGCAGGCTGCTGAGGCGCACAACATCACCAGCTACCAGATGCAGAGCTCATTTGGCGCGCATATTTCAGAGCCTGGTCGTTTGGAAATTACCCACAATATTCCCGAGTTCACCCGCATCGAACTGGAACGTTTGGGCTACAAGGTCGAGACGGTAGATCGGACCTACAGCCCGATTACCGCCATCTGGTTTGATGCCGAACACGGCACGATGTGGGGTGGCGCCAGCGACTATGGCGATGACTATGGGATAGCTTGGTAGAAGATGGGCACTCCAGCGCTGTTAGCCCAGCGCGCTCGTTTTACCAGACGGCCCATCTCCCTTTCATCGTCATTCCGGACCTGATCTTTCTCACCGTCATTTCGGACCTGATCTTTCTCACGGTCATTCCGGACCTCATCCGGAATCCATATCCGGTCGAATGCTGGATCCCGGGTCGAGCCCGGGATGACGAAGCCAGAGTTTGGGATGACGAAGCCAGAGTTTGGGATGACGAAGCCAGAGTTTGGGATGACGAAGCCAGAGTTCGGGATAACGGTTTATCAGGGCCGGGATGACCATCGACCTTGAGCCATTAGTGTCAGTCCTTCAGTACATCCGCATCCTGCGGATTTTGCTCAAACATGGTTATCACGAAAGGGCAAATCGGAATGACTTTGCGCTGATTTTCGCGCGCGAATTGCACCATCGCCCGATAAAGCTGCGGCGCCAGGCCTTTACCCCGGTGTTCTTTATCCACCAGAGTATGGTTCACTTTCATAACTGCCTCCGCTGGCCGCGTGTAGGTCAGCTCGGCGCCAACCCCAATATGAAACCTGCCTCGCCGGGCGGTTTCTTTGTGGCTTACAGGTAGATTCTGATTGTTGCTAGCACTCACGAATTGCTCTCCATTTTATGGATGGCTGCTGGCCTGAATCCGGCATGGGGTGAGCGGAATACGTTTTCATCCGCATAAAAGTCTTCGTTCTGCAGCTCTGCTGGCCACCAACCGGGAATGCCCATCAGTGGTAAGGGTGACAGCTCAGCGCTGGAACGCAAGCGCAATCCGGTTTTCACCTGACCTGCCAACAGGCTATCGAGCTGTTCATGTTGCGCTGCCGGGTCTTGTTGAAGATAGCCTGCTTTCGCCTGGAATATCAGCGTCTGAGCGGTAATCGACTTGTAGGGGTTGAGGAATTTCTCCAGCAAGGCGTGACCCAGCACGAACACACGCAAGTGATTCTGCCAAAGTTCGCGTTGCTTGCAGAACAGCATCTGCCAATTGCGATTGGCCAGCGCTTCAAGCGGCTTGATCTGGTCACCAATGACAATCACCCCGCATTCATCAAACAAAGTCAAAGCGTCTCGTACCGGGCCCCGGTCTGAGCCATCTCCCGTTTGAAGCTCGGCATGGTGAGCAGCGTTCATAGCCTCTTTGATGCGCGGAAAACGAGCCCAAACCAGAGCGTTGAACAAGTCATGCCAGCTGTTCTGACGCGTACTGATTTCTGCGCTATTGAAAATATGCTCTTCGTAGGCGACACCGGGCAATGATTCTGCAGCCAGAAAGCGCATCGGGCGGGCGGTTTGCTGCTGAATATAAGACGCCAAAGTCGTGTTCAATGCATCGGGATCAGGCAGCTTAGGATTACCGGATTGATCCGTAGCCAATTGTTGCAACAACTCTCGGTAATCCTGCCAGTAGGGCCATTTGAGATTCAGCATTTTTGTGTCAGTGATTGGCCTGATGGCATGGCTACCTAACATTGCCCCAAATCGCGAGCAAGGCTCGCTCCTACATCACGTTCCTAATCAACGTTGTAGGAGACTGCTTTGCTGCCAACACCCGTATCGATCAATCCGCAATCCGCACAAACACCAAAGGCTCGGTCCAGTTCAGCAAGTTCGCTTCTGGTGAGCTGATCAAGCGCAAATGCTCCGCGCTTAACGCACCCAACAGAACATCCTGGTCTTCCTTGATCACTCCCGGCAAAGTTTCGGCCTTTACCGCATCCCGAAAACGACCCTGGTCCGGCCACCACAGGGTTGCCCGGTGTCCGTCGATTTCCAGCCGGGCCCAGTGATACTCGGGTTTGCTGGTTTCAGTAACCGGTTCCGACTGTGCTTTATCACGGTCGTAATCCGGCAAATTCAGATAAATTACAGCGCCACTCTTACGCACGTATCCGGTGGCCATCTCCAACTCCGCACCGTGCTCACCGCGTTCTATCCAGGCGGCCTGCAAAATGCCCTTCTCAGCATCAATGATGGTGGTGGTAATCACCATCTCACCATTGCTCCACTGCCCCTGCCACACAGCCTCATCCAGTACCACGATCTCGTCACCCAAGGGCTGCTCCACGAAAACAGACTCGCAGGCACTTAGCCAAAGAAAGCTCAGAAACAGAATTGATCGAAACATTATCTTCACCATAAACTCCTGATAGCGGTTGAACCTGAACCACCCTATTCTAAACCCAGCGGGAAGACACAACTTGATCTGACGCCGGTTTGGGTTTAAACACCGGATCGGGATTGGCAATCAAATGCGCTTTAATGCGAGGAGAAATCGCGATGACTATGCTTAAAGGCCTATAACCGTTGGGCTCAATCTCGCTTTCATTGCCAGTTGCGCTGATCATCGGAACTATGGGGTCAGAGTAAAGTGCCAGGGTAAGCCAGTCTGGGACCGTCTTCCAATCCGGGTTTTTATTCTGGCACTTTACTCTGACCCCATCACTTCTATTGGCTTTGGTGTACGCTTTGCCCACCTCGAACCAAATCCAGGTGGCGCAGCATGTCGCAAAGCAACATTCATTATTATTCGGGGTTGATGTTATCCGGGCTCTTGGTTATGGCGTCGGCAACCTGGGCTGATTCAGAGCAACCAGCCAATCCCGCCATCGATGCTATTTTTTCTGACTACGACAACGACCATGTACCGGGCTGTGCACTCGGAGTTATTCAGGATGGCGAGTTCATCTATCGGCATGGCTACGGCATGGCCAATCTTGAATATGGTATTCCGATTGATTCAGAAACCATTTTCCGCACCGGCTCGGTAGGCAAACAATTCACCGCGGCAACCATCGCCTTGTTGGCTGAATCGGGCGCAATAAGCCTTAATGACCCCTTAAGCAAGTACTTTCATGAGTTTCCGGACTGGGCCGATGGGATCACCATCAAGCAACACATTTATCACACCAGTGGTATTCGCGATTATCTGACGCTGGCCTACCTGGCAGGCAAAGGCGACGACGCTGACTACTACACCGATGACTGGGTGTTGCGAATGCTGGCCCGTCAGCAGGAAACCAATTTCCCACCCGGCTCGCAGTATTTGTACAGCAACTCGGGATACTTGTTGCTGGCGCACGTGGTGAAACGAGTCAGCGGGCAGAGCTTGCGTGAATATGCGCAACAAAACCTGTTTGGTCCACTGGGAATGACCCAATCCCACTTCCACGACGACCACACCGAAATCGTGCCACGACGTGCCAGCGGCTATGCACCCACCGATGATGGATTTCACATCAGCATGACCACGCTGGACATGGTGGGCGATGGCGGTGTGTTCACCAGTGTCGATGAGTTGCTGCAGTGGGACCGGAATTTTTACAACAACCGCCTGGGCAAGGGTGGCCCCGAGCTGATTGAATTGCTCACAACTCCGGGTGAACTGAACGACGGCACGAAGATGGATTACGGCTTCGGATTGTCTGTGGAAGACTACCGCGGCCAAAAGCTGATCAGCCACGGTGGTTCCTTCGTCGGTTTTCGCGCCGAAATGATGCGTTTTCCGGAGTTGGGTTTTGGCTTAAGCGTTTTATGTAATCGCTCTGATGCTGAACCTGAACAACTGGCGCGCCACGTGGCCGATGTGATGCTGGCCGATCGGTTGGCCGCCAAAACGGAAAATGTGGAATTGCTACCGGAGCCTGGTTTCACCCTGGACGAAGCACAATTGCAGCTGTTTACAGGTGATTTCTGGGAAGCGGAAGAAGCCTTTGCGGCTGAGACACAGGTCATTGATGGCAAGCTTTGGGCGGTGCATTCACCCACTCGAAAAAATGAGCTGCAGCCACTTTCGCTCAATCGTTTCCGCATGACCGGTGTACCGTCCCAGGTGCTGATTGAGTTCGACATGGATGGCGAACGTATTGTTGAAATGCGGCGTTTTATCAATGGCAAAGCGAGCGGTGTGTTTACGCCTTTCCAGCGATTGGATCTGTCGCCCAAACAACTGGCTGCCTATGCAGGCGAATACTTCAGCCCCGAACTCGATAGCGCTTACATGCTGAACGTCACCGAAGACAAATTGTGGTTCAGCCTGGACGATGAAGGCCCGCAGGAACTGACCGTCATGTTTGGTGAAACCTTTGAAAATCCGGATTACGGTGCCTTCACCTTTTCACGCAATGCCAGCGGTCAGGTGACTGGGTTCAAATTGCAATCGGGGCGGGTGCGTAATTTGGTATTCAATCGCGCGCAGAGCGCGCTCCTACATCCTGTGAATCCCTTGTAGGAGACCGCTTCGTCGATGGCCGCGTCGCGGCCGTGCGCATCAAACCACTCGTGCTGGCCATGGATCCTCCGGCTCGTGGCGCACCTTTCCTGGCGCAAGGCGGCGAGGCCACTGTTATTCTGAGTCGAGTTGCAGACATCTCGCGGCCCTACGGCACAGAGATCCGCATCGAGGGCGACACAGCGGAGGTCGTACTCGAGTAACGCGATTCCCGGCGAGGCAGCCCACGCCTCGGGCAGGGTGATGCTGCCGCATGCATACTCAGGCCCCTGCAGCAGCCCAATGGGCCACTGGGCAACCCGCTGAATGTTCATGATGGAAAGCGCAACTGGCCCATAGGCGGCCGCGGAGCGCTTCATGGGTTTCTCCTTTGAGGCGCAAATCCAGGTCCTTGACAGGGATGAAGCCGAGATTACGAATCCATGTGTTTGCCGGCTTACACCAACGGACTGCGCAAATGCCGGGTGCGGTGAATGATGAAAAAAAACATCAATATGCTGATAAGGCAAAACACAGCGGCCATCTGATTTATCCGGCTGTAGTCACCAGCAACAATCAACCCGGCGGCGATACCCGGACCGACTGCGGCTCCCAGCCCCTGGAAACCGGTAACCAGCACCAGAAAATTTCCCCTGAAGTCTATCTTGGCGATCACTCCTAGCTGGTAGGAGTTGGCCATCACAAACAAGCCCTGAAACAGCCCTGCTCCCAGATAGAATGTAAGTGGGGTGAACTGTCCGACCAGCAGCCACAGCACCAGCAGTTGCCCCACCAAGGCGAGCGTCAGTGGGATCGTCCGGCCGTAGCGATTACTGGCAATGGCGGCTGCACCTGCTCCGACGATGGCGGCAAACTGAGAAACACCAAGCGCCAGGCCTATAGTCTCTATGGACAGCCCGGTGGCCTGCCCCATGCGCTCGATGTAGGCCCAAAAACCAAAAATACTGACGAAGAAAAGAAAGCTGGCTATCAGACCGATCCAGATCAACCCAGTGTAGTTGGGCGCACCGGTTCCAGCAGAGCTGCCGGGGACTCTCTGGGCTCCCTCGGATGGATAGCGCCACAAGGCCAGCAACATCAGCGTTGCAGCGCCAGCCAGCATATAAAAAAGCCCGCTAACAGACCATTCAGCCAGGATATAGGCAGCTCCGGCGAAGGCAAAAAACATCATGGCGCCCTGCACAACCTGGGCAATACCGAAAGCCCGGTCCGGATGCTTATTGTCTCCCAGGGCCGCAACGGTTAACGCAAAAACTGACCCTTCAGCAAAGCCAGCCAGGAAGCGTACCAGCAGAAAGCCCACATATTGGCTCTGCTGGGCGCTGATGATATTGAGCACGGCGATGGCTATCAGAGCCAGCGCCAGCACCTTTATCCACGAGACTTTACGGACCCATAGGGCAGCCACCAACGAGGCCAGAACCAGGCCGATTCATTCCAAGCTGGCAATGTACCCGGCTTGTTGCTCACTAAAGCCAAGATCATCAATCAACCCACCGACCAGCATAGGCATCAGGATGATCGCGGCCGGCCCGATTGGGTAGACCATGGAAATCAGAAAGGTCGTGGACAGTTTGTGATCGAAAGTTCTTATGTTGTTAATCCCCGGGAAGAAAGAGGCTGGTCACCAATGAGGCCCGTGATCAAAGCTAGCTTTCTTGTCTGATCAATGTTCATCGTTGAGCAAGATGTCCCGTTGCTGTGGCCAAGAAGCACGGCTACGCGCCAAGGGCACTACTCCTTATTGCTGTTCGCAAGTTTATGCTGGCGGGCTAACAAGCGTGATGACAGGTGCTTAAAGTCAGATCCAGCAACCGGACTCAGCCACTGGATAAAGCGCTTGAATGCGCCGAGATTGAGATCGATTTCTTCAAGCAATTCGTCCATTTGGTGACCCGAAAATCAAGACAGAGTTTTTACTCTGACCCCAAATAGCTTACTTGCCTGCCAGGCGCCATAGATCCTGGTAGTCGTAGTCGGTTGCCAGGCTGAGATTGAGCCGATTGTATGAACCAAAGTCACTGACAAGGTGAACGGTTTGCACAATACCTTTATCCGTTAGCCCCGCATGGCGCAGCGACTGTACATCAGCATCATTGATGGAAGCCGGGTCGTCGTTCACCTTGAGACAAAAGTCCAGAATGCTGAGCAAGCGCGTATCCGTAACAGCCGCTGTGCCTTGCTTGAGCAATTCGCCCACATAGGACTCATCCGCTTTCAGGCCGTGATTCAATATCGTGCAGAAAGCAGCCGTGCAATAGGAGCAACCGTTCGCGCGTGAAACCAGGATGCCGATGTGTTGGATTTCTTCCATTGAAAGCTCACCGGCCTGCCACAGCACTTTGGTCGAGCCCAGTTTGGCTTTGAAGTACTCCGGGAAATTCAACTCGACATAGAAGTGATTGGGTACAGAGCCTTCCATTTCCGTTACCCAGGCAAATATTCCCTCAATCTCCGGGTCGTCTATGGATTCAGGTTTCTCGATTTTTACACGCGCCATATGCACTACTCCTGGATTCTGTTCGCAAGTTGCTGATGTCGGGCCAACAAGCGGGCTGTCAAGCGCCTGTAATCTGCTCCGGTAACCGGGTTCAGCCATTGGGTAAAGCGTTTGAATGCACCTAAATTCAAATTGATTTCGTTAAGCAACTCATCCATCTGGTGAACTGAAAACGGAATGATATTGGTGCCTTTGGAATGCTTGCCATCGGTGCGCTGTTCGGTCCATTTCAGCCGGGCGGTAATGGCTTCATCCATATCCGGTTTTGATGGTAGCGTAATCCGGCCAAACAGATACTCGACCAGCCACAAGGCACCCACTTCGGCATTGAGCTGGCTGAAAAAGGAAGAGTTATAGCCATTGAACAACAGCCGCGGGACATGCACCGGCAGCATGGTCTTGTACAGCCTGAAGTTGCCCGACTGGTCGGTCATTTGCGCGCCTAATTCAGCGCTGAAAAATGGCACGCGTTGATGCCACCCGGTACCACAAACCACCAGATCCGCCGGAACGATTTTTCCATCTGAAAGCACCGCTTCACCAGGCCGCAACTGCTGAATTTCCAGGCCAGGATGAATGGCCAACTTTCCTGCCCTGATGTTTTCGTAGAATCCATCCGTGACCAGGCTGACCGTGCTTCGGGCAATGGTTTCCAGGGGTTTTTGCGGATGCAAGCCCAACTCGCGCAGGCCCAATTGTTTTTCAACCACCGACTCTACGCTATTGAGCATGGCATTGCGCAGGGGCAGCCCGCTGCCGTGCAAAAACTTCTCAAAGCCCCGAATGCGAATATAGCGAAACAAGCCTTCACCCATGCGGGTTAGAAACAGGTATTTGAAGTTCACAATATTCTTGAGTTTTTTCGGGATTTTCCAGATCAGACTGCGCGCAATCACCCGAGTGCTGGCACTGATGCCCACCGTGGCGTTGGCCGCATCACAGGAAGACTTGCCATAACCGACGACCAGCACGTGCTTACCCCTGGCATCTTCTGCCTGGGTGAATTCACTGGTGTGACACACTCTTCCACCCTGAGCTATGAACTCCACCATGCCTTTGAAATCAGGGATGCTGGGAATGGAGAAAATACCATTGCAAACGACCAGGTAGTCGAACTGCAAACTGACTGTCTTTGATGCACCTTCTGCAGTTCGCTGGATGGCTTCTACATTCCACCCACCCGCCTGAGCATCACGCTTGGCTGTGATGACTTCAGTGTTGAGTTGTACATTGGACTCCAAACCAAAATGGCGGACATAGCTGGCCAGATAGGCCTGTACCTGCTGGCCACTGGGCCATTCCGGATAGTCCGATGGCATGGGGAAATCTGAATATTCATAAGTGCTTCTGGGATTCTGCGTGGTCAGGCCTGGGTAGCGCCTTGATGCGGCCCAAACACCGCCCACATCAGGCTCCTTCTCCAGAACCGTGACATCCATTGCAAAAGACCTGAATATTTTGGCCGTACAAAGGCCGGCAATTCCCGCGCCGATGATGCCAATTTTGAGTGGTTCAAGCAATGCTGCAATCCCGGATCAGAAGCTTTTTCGAACCGTGAAAAACCATTGCCGGCCACGGTCATAGACGCCTTCATAGACTTGAAAGGCGGTGCCGTAAACGCCGGTGATTAGGTACTCCTCGTCTGTCAGGTTTTTACCATTCAGCGCCAGCGACAGGTCCTGTGCTGCATTTCTCCAGGTCAGTACCAAATCAAACAGCGAATAAGATGGCGTTCTGAGCTGCGGTGAATTGAACGAATCGTTAAAAGTCTCGCTACGATAAGACCAGTCAACACGGCTGGTGAATGAACCGTTCTTCAACTGAATTTCCTTGGACAAGCCCACATTGGAAGCAAAATCAGGCACCCGTTCGAAAGCGAAGTTTTTACCAATCAAGGTTATGCCAGTGTCGATTTCATCGTATTGTGGATCCAGGTAGGAAAAATTGGTTTCCAGAAACCAACCCGCTCCAGGGGCCAGCAGAAATTCCAGCTCCACACCATTGATGGTTGCCGCGCCGATGTTCTGGGTCACCGGTGCCACACTGTTGAATACCTGAACCTGCAGGTCCTCATAATCGGTGTGGAATAAAGCTGCATTCATACGCAGGCGATCATCCCAGGCCGTCATTTTCAGCCCGGCTTCTACCACATTGACAAACTCGGGCTCGAAAGTGGGAATCAGGTCGATATCGGCGGTGCCTGGTGGTGCGGTGAAGCCAGCCACAATTGGCGGGAATACCCGCTGGGTGAATCCTCCCGATTTGAAGCCTTCAGAATAGCTGGCATACATCATCATGCTGTCGGTCGCATCAAAAGACAGGCTCAGCATGGGTGTGAACTCGCTGATATCGAGCTGCTTTTCAATATTGGGTAGAATTCTGGAGCCAGCCTGTAAAAACGGTGCATCCAAGGCTGCCAAAGGATTTCCAGGCGGTACGAACTGACTGATGCCGGCGAAATAGTTCTGGAAAATGATCTGATCGGGCAGAAACACTTTGGACTCATCGGTGTAACGCCCACCCACGGTTAAATGCCATCGATCACTGATATCAAAGGTGCCTTGCGCAAAGATGGCTGCTGATTCATTGTCGAAGGCTCCGCCGGAGCGGAAATTGGACACGGTGAAATCAAGAATATTGCTATTGCTGCCGTCCTCATTGAAGTAATACAGCCCCAGTATCCATTGCAATCGATCATCGAAGGACGTGCCCAACAGTTGGAATTCCTGGGTAAATTGTGACTGATTCAGGTAATCCAGAAACTGTGAAATACGCTGCGGTGAGTGATCACCGTCCCGCGCAAACTCGGCATCCAGATCGCGATATGCGGTGATCGAGCGCAGCTCAAATTCATTTTGAAAGGTGTATGACAAATTGGCAGAGATGCCAAACAGATCGGAATCCGAATAAGCCGGCGCGGTACCTTCGTTGCTGCCGTCTGCGCCAATATAGCGTGCGTCAAAACAATTGGGCGAGGCGGGATTAAAGGTAACGCCATTGCCTGCCGGATCGGTTGCGGCACAGGGCATACCCGGGCCTAACGCCGCGCTTGTTACATTGTGAATAAAGGCCATCGGAGGTGGTGGTGCGAGCACCACTCCATTGAGCTGGCTCAGGTCGGTGAAATCGATGTCGATCAGCTGCATCGCCGGACCATTTTCCCGGTCCTGTGTCGCCTCGACTCTGAAGGTCGCGGCAAATGCATCCGACGGAGTCCAGTTGAGCACAAAGCGTCCGGTCAGCGTGTCGTCATCGCCCAGGTCAAGCCCGTCGGTCCGCTCGACATAGCCGTCCTGACTGAAAGAGCCAATGGATAAGCGGGTCAGCACGGTAGCGCTGATCGGCATGTCGATAAAACCGGTTACATTCAGTCGATTGTCGGTTCCGGCAGTCAGCGCAAATGACCCGCCAAACTCTTCAGCCGGCTTTTGCGTGGTGATGGAGATAGCGCCACCAATGGTGTTGCGACCAAACAAGGTGCCTTGCGGCCCACGTAGCACTTCAACCCGCTCGATGTCGACCATGTCGAGAATGGCACCCACCGATCGGGCGACGTAAACATCATCAACGTACAGGCCCACACCGGGCTCTGTGGTTGGGAGGAATTCTTTTTGCCCCACGCCACGTATGTAAATTGCCGCAGAATTGGAAGCACCACCAAAGCTGGGATTGTTTTCAAAGGTCAGGCTGGGAACAAACTTGGATATTTCATCCAATTTGAGTGTTCCGCGATATTCAAGCGCTTGCCCTGAGTAGGCAGAGATGGCAATGGGGGCATCCTGCAGACTTTCCTCCCGCTTGCGCGCCGTTACGATAACTTCTTCCAGCAGCAGTTCTGTGCCGGTTTGTGTGCTGGTTTGCGCCAGCGCTCTGTGCACCGGCAAGGCCATTGATGCAATGATGCTTATTGCGATCAGAAACCCCGCAGAGATCGGGTGATTTTGCAGGCTCGCCATGATGACTCCTTGGTTGGAAGCAGCAATCAGCAGCGAGTGTTGCAGTAAGCGGTGGTTAAAAACTATTCGTTAAATGCACCTGGTGTGCAATTAATGCACAAATTGGAATTAATTTGCGGAAAGCGGACAAACAATGCATTAATCGAATAGGCAATGAGCGCAGACTGATTACTATGGATGTACTGGCAACTGTGGGTGATAGCAATGGCTGACTTGGCAAACAAGGTAATCATCGTAACCGGCGGGGCTGCATCCATAGGCGCGGCCATCACTCGAAAACTTCATCAGGATGGAGCAAGCGTAGTCGTTGCAGCCAGGAGCACGGATAAGGGAGAAGCGATTGCGCAAGAGTTGGGACAGCGTTGTCAGTTCATCCGAACCGATATCACCAGCGATGCTGACCTGACTCAACTGATCGACAGCACCATTTCCGAGCATGGACGCCTGGATGTGCTGGTCAATAACGCCTGCTCTTACGGTGATGATGGTGCTGCAACCTCTCGCCAAACCTGGCTTGATACCATCAACACCAATGCTGTTTCCGCCGCTATTCTGGGCGAAATGGCCCGGCCCCACCTGAAGAAATCAGCAGGCAATATCGTCAATATCGGCTCAATTTCAGGTGCCTTTCCGCACATCGGGCGTTGGGCTTATCCGGTGGCCAAGGCGACTTTGCGGCATCTGTCCAAAACCCAGGCAGTGGAGTATGCACAGGACGGGATCCGGGTGAATCTGCTGGTGCTGGGGCATATCTGGTCGGACCCTTTCGAAGGGTTGACCAGCAATAATCGGCAGCATGCCGACAAAGTATCAACGCCCTACAATCTGCTGGGTCGGGTTGCGAATGCTGAAGAAGTAGCCAATGTGGTGGCCTTTGTGGCTTCGGCAGAAGCCTCATACATGACCGGTGGTGAAATCCCGGTGGACGGCGGTTACAGCGCCATGGGGCCCGAACAACACACCGCCCTGATGCCCTTGCTGATGGGACAATGACTAAATATCAGGAAGCCAAGCAATACGACGTGGTGATCGTAGGCTCAGGTATCAACTCTCTGGTTTGCGCAGCCCTGCTGGTCAAAGCAGGAAAGTCTGTAGTAGTACTGGAACGCGCAGAGCGGGCCGGTGGTTGTATCCGCAGCGAAGAAATCACCGCGCCCGGTTTCCTGCATGATGTTCTTTCCGGTTGGCATCCGCTGTTCGTTTTGTCACCGGCCTACGCCGAACTCGGCGCCGACCTGCATCGTCACGGCTTGGTCTATCTGAATACGGATACCCCAACTGCCTGTGTGCGACCGGACGGCCGCAGTGCTTACCTGTCCACCTCGCGTGAAAAGAATCTGCAGATGTTTGAACAGGCGCACGCCGGCGATGGCGCCGGATTTCAGCGCAGCGTGAGTGCTATTGAGACCTCGGCGAACTTAACCTTCACGCTACTGGGCACGGAAGTGCGCCGTTGGTCGATTGCAAGGTTGTTGTTCAAGGAGTTTCGTCAACGCGGGCTGCAGGGAAGCTTACAGCTGGCCAACGGCTTTCTGGGTTCCTGTCGTAACTGGCTGAACTCACATTTCCAGTCAGAAATGACTCGGCTGCTGTTCGCTCCGTGGATACTGCACACCGGCCTTACACCGGATTCAGCTTTTTCCGGACACATGGGTAAACTGATCGCCTTTTCGCTGGAGACCGCAGGCATGCCGCTGGTAAAAGGCGGCAGCTACCAGTTGGTTAGTGCTTTTCTGAGCTTACTGCAGGAGCATGGCGGAACGCTTGTTTGCAATGCCGATGTGGCCGAAATAGTCATCGAAAACGGCAAAGCGATGGGGGTTCGGACTGCCGATGGTGGGCGTTTCAATGCCCGCGATGCGGTAGTTTGCAACGTCACGCCTACACAATTATACGGGCGACTTTTACCCCGCGTCGCGGTCCCGGAAAAAATCCTGCAACAAGCTACAGAATACCGTTATGGGCGGGCGGACATGCAAATCCACATCGCCATGAATGAACCACCGCAATGGATCGATCCGGGTTTGAAAACAGTGCCCATGGTCCATCTGACTGAGGGCTTATCCAGCATTTCAATGTCCATCACGCAGGCCGACGCAGGCTTGTTGCCTTCCCACCCCACTGTGGTGGTCGGGCAGCCAACCGCGCTGGACCCAAGTCGTGCGCCAGCGGGTAAATGGATACTGTGGCTGCAATTGCAGGAATTGCCCAGCCGGATTGTCGGCGACTCGCTGGGGGAAATTGACATACCGGCAAACGGTGAGTGGACTGAAAAGGTGCGGGAACAATATGCAGATCGCATCATAGACCGTCTGGCGTTGGTAATCGCCAATCTGAAATCATCCATGATTGCGCGCACGGTGCTTTCACCGGTTGATCTGCAAGCCTTGAATATTAACCTGGTGGGCGGCGACCCTTATTCGGGTGATTGTTCTTTCGACCAGTTTTTTCTGTGGCGCCCACTGCCTGCAACAAAGAATCACGAAACGCCGGTCAAACAACTGTTTCAGATCGGTGCCTCAACCCATCCTGGACCGGGGCTGGGCGGCGGTTCTGGCTATATGGTCGGAAAATTGTTGAGTCGGTGAATGCCGAACTCATTTTGATTTCAATCAATGCCCTTTGCGGAACATTGCAGCGCGCAGGGTAATCGATGGCAGTTCGCCGAACTTGGCTTTATAGGCAGCGGCGAATCGTCCGAACTGACAGAAGCCCCAACGCCCGCACACATCGGTAACCGTAGTGCCCGGCAAAGCTTGCTGCAGGTCCAGTCGGGCGTTGGTGAGACGGACGTCTCGCAGGAATTTCATCGGTGTGGTGCCACGAAAGCGCTTGAAACCAGAGAACATGGAGCGGGCACTGGTATTCGCGATACTGGCAAGGTCTTCGATGCTAATGTGATTGGCCGCATGGGCACGAATGAAGTCTTCCACGCGCTTGACATGCCCTGGCGCCACCGATTTCGCCTGGCCCAACAGCAGTTCTGAATAATTGTGCCGCTGCCCATACAGCAGCGATAGCACCAAGCATTCCTCAAAGCTATCAATGGCATGCGGATAATTCAGGAATCCCGGGATGATATCCAGCTCTTGCTGAAACAGGCTAATTGCCCGCAACCAGCCCGCTCCCGCTGCAGAATCCGAGCTCATGAGAATATCAAATACGATGGGTTGACGCAGATCAGTTTCCAACAAAGTGCGCAGTTTGTGCTCGACAAATTCTCGTTCGATGCAGTAAATCAACATCGCTGAATCAGCCATCCACTGCATGGAAACGAATTCGCCCGGTGAGAGGACTGCGGCCTGTCCTGGAGCTATCGATCTGACTTGCTTGCCGCATTGGGTCTCAACCCGTCCCGCCATCTGTACCTGGATGTTGAAGAAATCTCCCAGCGGGCCCGGCTCAACAGTCACTTCACTGCCGTAATGCAGGTAGTTAAGCGAGGAGCGCTGGGTCACTTTGGCATGATGCATTCTGGCATTGAGGGTTTGCGTGCGACTATTGGGGCGTAATTTATGCGGACAAAAAACCCGACCGACAGCGTCTTGCGCCTCGTCAAATGCCGTTGAAGTAAACAGCACATGATCTTGCAACGGCACGGAAACCGCATATCTGTCTTGAGTTATGAGCATTTGCGCATGTGTTTCGTCGCAGATTAAAAAAAATTATGGATGAGTTTAGAGTTAACGATTTAAAGTAGTCAAATGAAACCGCAAACAGGTCAAGCTCAACTAAACCAATCGCCCTCCGCTTGCGAGCATTTGGAAATCGTCCTGACTCTGGCTCCAAAGTTAATCCATTTGATTCAATGAAAGGCTCTGCGCATGCGAAATCGCTTACTACTTACTTTTTTTTCGGCTCTGATCGTGGCTCCCGTTGTTTCGCAAGCCGAGGAGGATGGCTACGACTACTTCGCCGCCAATCGCGAGCAGATCCACAATGGCGTGCAGGCGGTGTTGATGTGCAATGGCCTGTTCACATCGCAACGCAGCCTGGAACAGGTATTTGAGCAGGAACTGGCGTACATGGGCAGGGTTGGCGGAACCGTTGGCACGGCAGCAGGCGGTGACTGGTCGGTCGATCGCAAGCTTCGCGCGGTGGCGGTCGGAAAAGAGGGCAGCACCGTACGCGCCGCGTTCCGTGAAGGAATTGGCTGCGTTGTAATGGCGCCGGAACAGACCTTTGACGATATCGAATCCCTGCCGCAATTGGGTCTGCCACTTGCTGTCGGCGATGCGGTGATAACACCCTGGCCCGACGGTGACCTTGTTGAAACGAAACCCTTACCCCAAGGCATCAACAGTAAGGCCTTACAGGCTGCTTCGAATTGGGCTTTTGAGCGTGAATCACCGGAGCAAGTGACCATCAGCCTGATGGTATTACAGGGCAGCCAGATAGTGCTTGAGCGCTACGCGCCTGGTTTTGATATACATACTCGCACCCGCACCTGGTCTACCGCCAAGAGCATTGCCGTCACCCTGATCGGCATGCTGGTTGAGCAGGGCAGAATGGCTTTGGATGAACCCATTGGTATTGATTGGCTGCCAGCTGTTGCCAACCCCGAGGCTGACCCCCGTAACGCAATCACACTGCGACATTTGCTGAACATGTCCAGCGGGCTTTACCCGGTAGACAGTATGAATATGGAATACGCCACCGGCTCAGGTCTATCTTACTGGGCGGGTGCGAGCTCGGCCGAAGGCGCGCGCAATCGCGGCTTGATTCGCACACCTGGCACGTTTTGGGATTACGAGAATTACGACACGCTGCTGGCGGTCTACGCGATGAAGCAGGCGCTCGGAAACGAGCAGACTTACGCAGAGTTTCCGCGACGCGCTCTGCTCGATCGCATCGGCATGCGCAACACGCTGGTCAGCACCGACCGCTTTGGCGATTTTATTCTCAGCAGTCAGGTTTATACCAATGCCCGCGATCTGGCGCGCTTCGGCCTGTTGTACCTGCAGGGTGGCGTTTGGAATGGCGAGCAGTTGATCCCCGAAAGCTGGATCGAGTTCGTCCGCGCGCCGGCACCAGCCACGGCAGATACTGGAAATGAGTATGGCGGACAATTCTGGCTGGTTCCGGATGATCGCACCGATGTGCCCAAAGATGCCTATACCACTGCAGGCAATCGCGGCCAGTACACCATCATCGTGCCGTCGCACAATTTGGTGATCGTTCGACGGGGGTTGGATTTTGGCGCGCAGGGTTTTGATCATTGGGACCTGACGCGGGAAGTATTGAAGGCGTTTCCGCAATAGCGGCTGAATCGGGGACGATATTTGGGGTCAGTGATATTTGGGGTCAGTGTAAAAACTCCAGACTCCTGTCGGTAGTGTTGGGCAAAATCATGAATTTTTACTCTGCCACCAAATATACTGAAGAGTATGATGCCTATGCGGCCATGCAGCTGTGCCGGCCGATTCAGCGAATTCTTGATCGGGATTGAAGGCGTTGATCGCGGCTGACCCTTGTCGCGCGCAGAGCGCGCTCCTACATGTCCGGTGCGGCCTCTGCCAGGTCCACCGGTGGCAAAACATTTGGTCCCAGTTCACGATAATCAACACCCAGATACTGCAACAGCGTAGCCGCAACCTGGCCCTGGTAAACCGTGCCCGGGGTTTTTACTTCGCCAACATCAGACCTATTCGGGCCGATCACTGCCAGCCAGATATCTTCGCTACCGGGGATGCTGATGTCGTGCTCCGACCAATCGCTGCCCTGCAAACCGCGGCCATGATCGGTGGTAATGATCAGCGTTGTTTTGTCCCGATAGGCATTGGAAGACTGCAGTGTGGCCCACAGCTCGCCGATCAACTCGTCCGCCAGATGCAGATAGTCCAGATAGCGGTGCGTGAAGAAGGTTTGACTGAACCGCATTACCTCAGCCCAATTTCATCTGAGCATGCCATTGATAACTATTATGGTGATCAAGACGAGTTCATCAGAAGGACTCAGGAGCTAGAGGAGAGGGACGAGGAGGAGTAATGACGCACGGTACTCACTGGCGCCTCGGCTGGAGCTTGCTATCAGCCGCGCCGTGACCTGAGCTTGCGCGTCTTTGATTCGCAAACAACCCGCGGATCTTTGGGGGGTGGCATCTTGGATGCTTTCTCAACCAACAGGCACAACATGGTTTGTGGTCTTCAAACTGGACAATCTCCCCCTTTGACGATACCGTTAGGTCTTAACAAACACGCATACCTTGGAGTTTAGTGGTTATGATAAAGCTGACATCGACCGTTTGTGCATTTGCCCTGCTGTCCACCCTTGCTGCCTGCAGCCAAGAAGCTGACGTTGTGCAGAGCGAAGCCGTTATTAATGCGCAGCCAGAGTCAGCCACAGAATTTGCTGCTGTATTACAACCGACTGAAGGCAACGCTGTCAGCGGAACTGTGTTGTTTTCCAGCACCGAAAATGGTGTCAGGGTGAGTGCGAACGTCGATGGTCTGGCCCCTATGAGTTCTCACGGCTTCCACATACATGAATTCGGCGATTGCAGCGCGGCAGATGCCAGTTCAGCGGGTGGGCACTTCAACCCACGCAGCCAGCCGCATGGTGCTCCAGACTCAGCGCAGCGGCATGTTGGTGATCTTGGCAATATAGTTTCCAATGGTGCCGGCGTAGCGCAAACTAATATGGTTGATACGCAACTGGCATTCTCAGGTATGGATTCAATTGTTGGAAAATCAGTGGTAATTCATGCTGGCGTGGATGACCTTGAAACCCAGCCCACCGGCAACGCTGGGGTACGTTTGGCATGCGGCGTTATAACTGTTGCTGGCGACTAACGTCGCCTCCACACGCCCTGCGCTGCGGCCATCAAACTTTGATCCTGTACCCGGTCTTGAATATCCACCAGATAGTAGCCATGCACATCAGCATAAAGACAAATATCAAGCTCGAGTATAGGCAAAACAAACGCTATATTCTCTGAAAACTCAAAGTACCAAACAGCCTTTCACTCCGGTCTTTCAATTGAAGTGGCGCGCAAACTGGTTAACTTTACGCCCTCAGATCTGAATATTGACCGGATACAACTGTGTTTTTCACGAATCATTGATCCCAGGACGGGATCAGCCATACCGTTACCAAAATGGGAACAGCAGGTCAGTGCCGTGGTTGACTGGTTTCTTCAATCGAATAAACCCGACGGCAGGCTGGGTGAAGCGCGGCAATCCGGCAACAGTGCTGTCGCTGCAGAACTTGCCATGTCGTCCAAGTGCGTGAGTATCATCTGAATATCGGCCGGATCTTCTCGGCAATAGTTCCAGACATTGCTCTCGACAATTGCTCCTGCATTGTTCTACCTTCGCCCATCCCTGGGCTCGTACCTCCTGCATCCCTGTGGTCGGATACTGGCAATGATTCTGACGCTACCCCCGCACTTATCGCAAGGATATTTGGGGTCAGTGTAAAATCTCCAGACTCCTGTCGGTAGTGTTGGGCAAAATCATGAATTTTTACTCTGACACCAAATATACTGAAG
>JAWXBM010000035.1:0-15346 GCA_034440115.1 Lysobacterales bacterium
CGGCGGCAAGAAGAGGGTCGACGCAACGCTGTCGAATCGCGAACTGGAAGTGCTGAAGCGGCTCGCCTCGGGCCAAAGTCTGGTGCAGATCGCCGACGCGCTGCATTTGAGCCCAAAGACCATCAGCACCTATCGCGCCCGCATCCTCGACAAGCTCGACGTATCGAGCAATGCCGAGCTTGGGCGCTATGCGCATGAAAACGGCATCCTGCCGTGAAGGCCTGAAACACCAACGGGTGCGGTGCTGCGGCTTTCGCAGTGTTCAAAGGGCAGGTCGACGTGGTAGCGGTGTCGGCCTGTGTGTAGGGGTTCCCGTACGCATCTGTGGCACATTCCCCTACGTTAAAAATCCTCCTGTGCCTGATTGTGCGGTGCCGCACAAAGCTGCGATTATCCAAAATCTGACAGTTGGTCCAAGCGCTGGCTCGAGGGAGAACTCCGTGGACTCACCGCTCTCTGAAGTAGTCAATGTCGACAGCCCTGAGCCGAAGGGGTTGTGTGTGCTGAACAAACAAGAACTGTCGGGAAAACACAGCCCCAGGCACAATCATATACTGGCCGCGCTGCCGGCCGCCGACTATGCGCGTCTGCTGCCTGACCTTGAACTCATCCCCATGCGGCTGGGCGCGGCGATGTATGAGGCTGGCGGGTCGTTGGATTACGTGTATTTTCCGACCACCAGCGTTGTGTCGCTGCTGTCCGAGCTCGAAGATGGCACCTCGGCAGGAATCGCCGTCACTGGCTTCGATGGGCTGGTGGGCATTGCTTTGTTCTTGGGGGGCGACAACACGGCTTGCCGCGCCGTGGTGCGAAGCGCGGGTTTTGGCTATCGGATAAGAGCATCGGTAGGAAAAAGAGAATTCGACCTGTATGGCGAATTCCAACGCGTGGTGCTGCTTTACACGCAGGTGGTGATCACACAAATGGCACTGACGGCTGTCTGCAATCGGCATCATACGCTCGAACAGCGGCTGTGCCGCTGGCTGCTGTTGAATCTAGACTGTCTGCCAACGAACGAGTTGACGATGACGCAGGAGTCGATCGCTCAAATGCTGGGCGTGCGTCGCGAGGGGGTGACCGAAGCCGCTGGAGATCTGCGAAAAGCCGGCACCCTATGTTACAACCGTGGAAAAATCACGGTGCTCGATCGCCCCAGGCTTGAGCATCGGGCGTGCGAATGCTACGCCGTTGTGAAAAAAGAGATGAATCGTTTGCTGCGGTACCGCTCCAAACCGCAGGGTTGCCCGAAGGAGCTCTCACCAACCGCTTTCGCATCAAAACCAGGCGAATTACCGGCGCATTCCATGATCTCCCCCCCACACCTGATGAAAGCACACGCCTCGCCGCGCTGAATCGCTACGAAGTCACGCAAAAGCAAAAGGGGTCGGCGCCAATTTCCGACAGCATTAGCAGAAATACTCCATAGAACGTGCCTTGCGTGGTTGGCATGGTGGGTTGTCGATTATAAAGACTGCCCAGCATGCCCCGGCCAGCAAGGCTCGCCCTGCCAGGTATTCCACAACACGTCACACAACGTGGCAATAACCGCCAGACGTGTTTTTTTTTAATGGCGAGGATCGAATCCCATACTTACGGCTGTTAAAAAGGGCTGCCGCCCGGCCGGGATGCAATGAGTCGGCAGACAAGCGGGCAGGCCGCCAGAAGTCGACTAAATTGGATCTGCGCCCTTTATTGCAACAATCCTTCGGGCGCAGGGGTCATCCCTGGACTGCAGAACCCCTTTATTGGGGGATTCTTGAATCCTACGACGGCACTACCCGTGCGTTCTCGCCGCTACCTTGAACCTGAACTTTCATCCCATCTGAAAGCCTGCTGTTCACTGGCTGCACAATCACCACCTGGCCGCCGGTTTGCATCTGCACTGTCACGCGCTGGGCATTAGTCTTGTTCAGCTTGCTTTCTGCGTATGTGCCAGCCGCGGCACCAACTGCAGCGCCCGCTACCGTGCCGGCCGTGCCGCTACTGACCTTGGCGCCCAGCAGCCCACCGGCCACTGCGCCCACGGCTGTACCGATACCCAGTTTGTAGTCTTCATCGACTTCAATGTTTTCGAGGGCAGTGATGTACCCATCCCGATCCATCTGGTTCGCGACCGTACCGGATCTCTCACCGTAGTCCGGACCGCCCCCCAAAGAACCGGTGTCGGCGCAGCCGGAAACCAATGCGGCGGCGGAGAAAATCAGAATTGCGAGTTGCACTTTCATGTTGAGACTCCTTAAATGTCAGTCAAGAAAAGCTCACGCGATCAATGGAACACCGGTAAGTCGCATGCCGCTCGGCAAGCGGGTGAAACCGCATAACGCGAAAGAGGATTTACGTTGATAAGCTACGCCTGAATTCCTGTTTACACCGTTCGGTACCGTACATGACTGGCAAGTTATGGGTTCCACTACTACACAGCGAAAGACCCGATAATGGTAGATGGGTGTGATATCGTGCGACAGCGATTTACCGTTTCCTGCAGCAGGATAATTCCGTCTCTCGCTGTAGGTTTACTCTGTCCCTTTACTCTGACCCCATAACTTTGGCACGATACCCGCCATGGGGTTCATTGGGAGAACAGGCCATGCCTGACATGAGCACCACCGAAAACGCCGGACCCCGCATCGTCGTTAACAGCGATGGCGCTGCGCGACGCGCGGCAGGACGCGAAGGGCTTGCAACTGGCGTTCAGCGATGGCTCCCTCGAAGGTTACCAGGTCAGCCGCTTGACGCATTCGCTGCAAAGCGCCACCCGGGCCGAGGCCTTGACGCATTTCGAGCCCATGCTGCGCGAGGTGTTCAGCCGCGCGCCCAATGACCCGCGGGTGCTCAAGGAGCCGACGCGGCTGGAATAAGCCGGCACGTGCGGTGCGCTCCATGCATCATTCGATTCACTCAACAAGACAGGTATAACCACATGCATAAACAAATCCATAGCCTCTTTATTTGCCTGCTTTTTCTGAGCACCGCTGCAGTTGCAAGGCCGCTCACGCTTGACGACATGTTCGAGCTCAGAGACGTTGGTGGCCTGCAGATTTCGCCGTCCGGAGACTGGATTGTGTATACCGTTTCTGCGGCGAACCGGGAACTCGACCGCAGCGTCAGCGACATCTGGATGATCCGCTGGGACGGGACCGAAGAGATGCAACTCACCTTCACCGATGCGGAATCCGAATCGTCACCTCGCTGGAGCCCGGACGGGCGCAGCCTGGCCTTCCTTTCTGGCCGCGGCGGAAAATCTGAGGGCTCACAGATATGGGTTCTGAATATGCGCGGCGGGGAAGCCCGCAAATTGACCGCAATCAAGGGTGGCGTTTCCGACTATGCCTGGTCGCCGGACGGCAAACAGTTTGTTGTTGCCAGCGCAGTCCTGCCGGAAGGCACTGCAGCCAGCGCCTATCCGGAGCAATTACTCAGTGAAGACGAATACAAGCCCATTGTCGTTGATCGTTATCAGTTCAAAGCAGACGGCATCGGCTATCTCGGCAAAGAGCGCACGCATCTCTTCCTGGTGGACGCTGCGGATGGAACAGCAACACAGCTCACGGACGGCGAGTACAACGAGACTTCGCCGGCATGGTCCCCCGATGGCAGCAGCATCGCTTTCATCAGCAAGCTTGGCGACATGGACCGTCATGACAACTTCGACGTTTTCGTTGTCGCTGCGAAGCCCGGCGCAAAGCCGCGCCAGGTGACGGTAAATACCGGCACAGACACGTCTCCCGCGTGGAGTTCTGATGCCAAGCGTCTGGTCTATCTGCACGGCGGTGCTCCTGAGCGGCTGACCTTCGCGCAGAGTCAGTTAGGCGTCGTTGGTCTCGATGCTGAAAATCCCCAACTGCCAGCCGAGTCACTCGATCGGCCTGTCAGCAACCCACGATTCTCGCCGGATGGCAAAAGTATTTACTTTCTGCTGGAGGACAACCGCGGCGTGCAGCTTGCGAGACTGCGTCTTCGCGATGGTCGTATCGAGCGCCTGACCAGCGAACAGGCTGAAATTTCGGACTATGCCGTTAGTGCCGAAGGGCGCATCGCGATGCTTCGCACCACGTCGAACGCGCCTGCAGAGGTCTGGAAAATTGAAGCGAACAAGCCCGTACAACTTTCGCGACAGAACGATACCTGGCTGCGCGGAGTAGAGCTCTTCGTAGCACAGCCGATTCGCGTGCCGGTAAAAGACTCCGTCGACGTCTTCGGCCTGGCGCTGCGGGATGACAGCCTTAAAGGTCCCCTGCCATTGACCCTGCAGTTGCACGGCGGTCCGGTCGGGCAGTTTTCTTATGCCTTTAGCTTCGAGTGGCAGTTACTGGCGGCACAGGGCTACCAGGTTGCGGGCTTTAACCCGCGTGGCAGCTCGGGACGCGGCGAGGCCTTCCAGATGGAGCTGTTCCAGAACTGGGGCTATCCGGATGTCATCGACACGATGGCCGCCGTGGATTACCTGGTGGCCGAAGGCCTGGCTGATCCGGATCGTCTTGGCGTCGGTGGTTGGAGCTACGGCGGCATGCTCACGAACTACATGATCGCGTCGACCGATCGCTTCAAGGTGGCGGTCAGTGGTGCAGGCATCTCCAACCAGTTGGGCGGATACGGCACGGAAATGTATATCAGAACCTGGGACTACGAAGTTGGTGCTCCCTGGGAAGACCTCGATCCCTGGGTCCGTTTATCGTATCCGTTCTTCAAAGCAGATCAGATCAAGACTCCGACCTTATTCCTGTGCGGCGCCCTGGACTTCAACGTCCCACTGGTCGCATCGGAGCAAATGTACCAGGCGCTGCGTAGCCTCAATGTGCCGACCGAACTTGTCATCTATCCAGGGCAGTTTCATTCCCTGTCGCGGCTTACCGCGATGCATGACAAACGGACACGCATGCTTGAGTGGTATGACCGTTACTTGAAATAGCGGGCATGAATTTCGACGGCGATTTCATCGAACTCGGGGCTGTAGACCCAGCTAAGCTCGCCGACCTCGCTGGCGCGATTGGCGAGCATGATTGGGAGCTTGATATACCTGGGCGCGGGCGGGTGCCGGCGACAGCGGATTTGCGTTCGGTCGCGCTCGTGTTCGACCCGGACCTTCGGCACAGTCACCCAACCCGACTGCCGCTTCTAAAAGTCTTTGAGTCCGAGCTCAGGTCCGCACTGGAACTTGTCGCCGATCATTTCGAGAGTGGTGAAAAAGGGCAAGCGCTGGTGCAGCAATTTGGTCTTGGCTATTTCATTCGCGCAACGTTTGAGCGGCTTCGTGCTGCCGGTTCAGTTGAGTTTGGGCCTGATCAGGGTTTCTCGCTGGTGCATTCGCATCGACTGCACGTACCGCTAGTGACCAGCGAAGCGGCGTCGTTCACCGTGGGTTCCGCAACCCGGCACCTCGAACCTGGCCGCGTCTACGAGATCAACAATCGTCGCTCACGCGCAGAGCACAATGCCGGTGACATCGACAGAATTCATCTGGTGTTGGACTTCGTGATGCGCGGCGAGCGATGTTGTTGCGGGGTCACGCGGCACCCAAATACCTTCTGCAGCCCCCGTGCTTGCCGGGAAACCGACCAGTTGGAGATACCTTGCCGTTGCTTCGACTGAGGCCTTAAGCGGTCGAATCAGTTTCTAAGCGCGCGCAGATACGCCCGCTGCTCGGGCATGCGGGAAACGTCTGCTAGCATCGCCTGGCGCATTTGTTCGTAATGTTCATTGAGTTTTGCAGCATCCATGAAGTCGAGCAGGCCGTGGTAGCCGGCGGGCCAGATATCCGCTGACAGTAACGCGGCTACCCAGCTCTCGGCCGGGAATGCAGGATGATCTTCGAGCTCGAGATGACCGCGACTCCGGAACAGGTCAATCCTTAGCCTGAGTGATTCGGGTTGCGCGGTGGAGGTCGCGTGCTGCCAAAACGGCGTCTGCCGCCAGGCCGCTGCCAGGTAATGCAGGCGTGCGAAGTCGCGCGCAGATTCGAGCTGCCCGCTGAGGCGACGATTGAACTCTTTAGCCGTCCCTGGCGAGGCCGGCCTTGCCGGCAACAAGCTCGCAAGTGTTAGTGCGGATCGCCTGGCGAAATCGAGCGTGCTGACATCCAGCGCCTCGACATGGCCAGCAGCCGCCCCGATCGCAACGCAGTTCCTGACCCAGAACCCGCGCCGCCGTCCGCTGCGCTGCTCGTAGGTGGCAATGGCCTCCGGTTCGAACCCGCCTACGTGTTGCTTCAGCGCCGCAACAGCCGCGTCGTCGTCGAGAAACTCAGGCGAATACAGCAGGCTGTGCGCCGCCCGCTGCTGCAGCGGCGTCGTCGAAATCCAGCCGGCATCAGTGGCAGCTATGTGATGGACCGGCGTACTGTCACTGTTGGCCGCAGTCGTCAATGCGACGACTCGGCTGCAGGGAAGATATGAGCTCCAGTCCTCATATTCCACGCCAAGCGCCGCGCCGATCAACCGTGCCGACTCGCCGGAACAGTCGATGAAAAGGTCCGCTGCCAGGCGCGCTCCATCGGCGAGCTTCAAGTGCTTGATGTACCCGCTGTTTGGCTCCAGCTCAACGCTGTCGATCGGCTGGGCCACCGCTATCGCGCCATTCATTGTGGCATTCACTTTGAGCAGTTGCGTCAGTTTTTCAGTGTTCAGATTCAGGCCATAAGCGAGCGGCGGCAACGATTCCGCACCTGCATCGCTGGTTCGGCAAACCCGGCCGCGCTGCGCGGCGCTGGCATTGGGCGAAAAAAGGTTGATGTTGACCGCTGCACCCGCGAGGCGGGCGCGATTCAAATAATGGTGGAAGGGGATGACTCCAGCCGCGGCGCCATGCGGACCGAAAGCCAGAATCCTGTGGTCAGTCGGCGAGTTCCTGTAGTGGATGCCGGTTCCGAGGCGGAACGTCGCGCCGGTGCGCCTGATCAGTTCGTCTTCGTCGATGCCAAGCACTCGAAACAACTCAAGTGTTGATGCCGCGGTGAACTGCGCGGGTTCGACATTGATGAGATCCGGTAACTCAAGCACCGTCACGCTGCAGGCTCTTCGCAGGTGACCGGCGCGGTTGCAACCGAAAGTGTGGTTGACGGTGGCTTGGGCACATCGACTGTCTCGCTGCGGGGTCTCGGCGCGAATCGTACGCTGACGCTGATCAACGGACGTCGCGCGGGTCCCTCCGGTGTGCAGGGTGCGGTGTCCTCGTTTGACCTGAACGTGCTGCCGCTCGCCGCGATCGAACGGGTCGAAATTCTCAAGGACGGCGCATCGTCGATTTACGGTTCGGATGCGATCGCGGGCGTGATCAATCTCATCACCAAGAAAGAAGACGGCGGCACGATCGACGCCTTCATCTCGCAACCCACCAAGTCCGGCGGCGAAGAGAGCCGGCTCAGTCTTTCCTGGGGTCGCACCTATGATCGCGGCTACTTCCGCGTGACCGCCGATTACAATAAGCGCGAAGAACTCAAGCGCGGCTCGCGCGACTACTTCTCCTGCGGCAACGAGTATGTCTTTGATCAGAATACCAACCAGCGGGCGGATACGGTAGACCCACGGAGCGGCGATTATTCGTGCGCAGACAGCACCTGGGGACACATCTGGCTGTATGAGTACGGCGATGACTCGCAGGTTCCGAGAACCGCGTTTTTTCTGGCACAGCCGGACTTTGGCGACAACCTGGCCAATTTCATTCCTGGCTACGCGCCGCCCACCAGCGTGTCGCAGCTAACCGCTCCATCGAACTGGTTTCCAGTGGGTTACGATCGCTTCACGGACGGCATCGTGAATGACGATCACCCCTACCAGGACAAGCAGTCGCTGCAACCCGAGGTTGAGTTGACGACGTTCTACGGCGAGGGCGAACTGAATATCAGTGAGTCGACGACCGCCTATACGGAGTTGCTTTTGAATCGTCGTGAAACCTATGCCGATAGCTACCGCCAGTACTGGGGCTACGTCTATACGGGCAATTTTGACTACTCGTCATACGGCACCGGCGTTCCCGGTGGCGGTAACTCGCTGGCGGCCGATGCTGGCTGGTTTGGAGAGTACTTGCTGAGCCCGCTGGCAATGACCGACTTCGATGACGACTGGAACACCGTCGATTACACGCGCGCGGTCGTTGGTATTCGCGGCGTCATCCAGGATCGCTGGGACTGGGACCTGTCCTACATGTACAGCAAGTCGGACGCCAAATACACCCAATCCTTCGTTTATGCAGACTCGCTGTCCGTGCAAAACTATCTCCCCGGCTCTTGCGCAGGATTGACGACAAGCGTGCGGGGCGCGGCGTGCATAGATGTACCGTGGTTCGATCCACTCTTGCTTCGCGGCGATGCGCTGACGCCGGAGTTGAAGGAGTATCTGTTCGGCGAAGAGACCGGGACAACGAAATACACGCAGTGGTCAGTGGACGGTTTCATATCGGGCGACATCATGCAGCTGCCAGCCGGGCCGCTGGGCGCCGCTATCGGCTTCCAATACCGCGAAGACGAGCTGATCGATACACCCGGAGAGTCGACGCTGGCAGGCAACGTTTTCTTCGGTGACGAGGCCGGGATCACCCAGGGCACGGACCAGACAACGGCCGTTTTCGCAGAGTTAAATATTCCTGTGCTGGCAAATAGGACGGGCATTCGCGACCTCTCTATCAACGCCTCGGCCCGCTATACCGATGTGCAGTCATTCGGCAGCGGTACAACCTGGAAGGCCGGAATCAACTGGTCGATCACCGATTCCTTCCGCATCCGCGGCAACAAAGCGACGTCTTTCCGATCACCCGCGCTGTACGAGCTGTATCTCACAAACCGGACCAGCAGCATCTCGCAGAACTCCGATCCCTGTATCCAGTATGAGCAGGCCTTTGCTGGGGGCGATATCTCGGAGAACGTCTACCTGAACTGTCAGGCTGATCCAAAAAATCTGCCGCCGGATTACACGGGCGGCACGATTACGCCAACGGTCTTCACCGGCGGTGGAGCCGGTGTGCTTGAAGCCGAGACGGCGTCATCGGTCACGGTTGGATTCATCTGGCAGCCGGAATTCGCGAATATCAGCTTTTCGGTAGACTATTTCGAGTTTGAGGTCCGTAACCAGGTTGATCAGCTGGGCGGACTGCGGATTGTATCGGAGTGCTACGAGTCGGACTTTGGCTTCGCCTTCAGCAATAACGAACCGCTGTGCCAACTGTTCGATCGCTCAGCGCTCAATAATGGTCTCGACAACATTCGTGACAGCTTCATCAATATCGCGCAACAACAAAACCGCGGCTGGGACTTCGCGACTCGTTACGCGACGGGCCTCGGCCCAGGTGATCTGCTGGTGGACTTGCGTGCGACGCTGCAGGTTGAAGACACGCAGGCGCTGTTTGAAGATACTCGGGAAGACTACAACGGCCGGGTCGGCGAGCCCGAATGGGTAGGCAACCTCAGTCTGAATTATGTGCTCGGCAACTGGGCATTCGACTACGGTCTCAACTGGATCGGCCCGTCAGACAGTACCACGGAGCTGGGTGGTAATACCGTGACGCTGCGCGGCGAGACCTACCGCACTGTGTACTCCACGGACAACGTCTTCTACAGTTCGTTGTCTGCTTCCTATGGGTTTGAGAACGGTGTTACGGTGATAATAGGTGCTGCCAATATCTTTGACCAGGCGCCGCCGCAGCTATCAAGGGTCGGCCAAGGCAACGAGTACAGTATGGTCGGCAATGCCTTGCTGGCATCGAACTACGACATGCTGGGTAGTCGCTGGTTCGTGAACGTGTCCTGGGATTTCGAGTAAGCAGGGCGGCGACAAGTTTGTAGAATACAGTGTCGGCCTTGCGCCGGCACTGTTGTTTACCGGGAACCCAAATGCCCAGAGTCGTCGCAAAGTCCGACAATCTCAACGAGCTGAACGGCCGCTTTGAGCAGGCGCGCCTTGAGTTGCCCGTTTTTCTCAATAGCGTGCCCAAGTCAGGGACGCACCTGATTCGCAATATTATGCGGATGTTCGTTCCCGTCACGCAGCAATATCACGAGGAATTCATTCAGCACCCGGTATTGCGTCAGCACCAGGCGGCCTTTTCCGAAGCGTTACCGCACCTGAGTTGGGGGCACCTGCTGTTCTCTGACGACGCCGCGATCGTGCTGCGGCGAGTACGGCACATTCTGCTGGTGCGCGACCCTTACGACTGGGTGCTGGCACGGGCACGCTTCTTTCTCTCCGACAACTTCCAGGGTTCACTCGAACACCTGAAGGGCGGCAATGTGTCGGTCGAGGAGGTGCTCAATATGATGATCTTCGGCATCCATCAGAAAGCGCCCTCGCTGGGTGAGATCTATACGCACAACGCGGTGTCGTGGTTGGGCACGAAGATCCATCTGCTGCACTTCGAAGACCTGCTTCGTTGCGTCAGGAATCTGGATTCAGAAGAAGCCAAGGCGTTCTTTGACGAGCTGTTGCGCGCCTGCGGCTTCGCGGCCATGCCGAAGGACTGGCAGCAACGCGTGCGCGTCGGGTCTGACCGTAAACAGAGTGGCACTGCGAGGGAAAACCTCGCTGTCGCGAACGACGAGATACCGGACGAGCTGCCTGAAACCCAAAAGCGGCTGGTTGAATACGCGGCTCCGGGCCTGCGCAAAATCCTGGGCTACAGGTAAATCTCTCACATCGACGGGCCCGGCTTCGGCCGGACCCGCTCGGGTTGTTTACAGCGCCGATGCTACGTGCGGCACCCCGTTCACACGGGCCCATTCGTTGACCTTGACCCCATTAATAATTCCAATAACTTTCAATAAATGAAAGTATCAGGTAGAATATATGTGAAATTAGGTTAACTCCCTCGATATTTCAGCGGAATGGATTAATAACCCGGACTCAATCCATGCAGTCATTAACACAACAAGTTCTGCGTGCTGGCCTGGCCGATCGGGTATTTACCGAGCAGCAATTGGCTCGGCTGCTGGACGGTACTGATCAGCGTCGCTACAACCTGGTGAATCGGGCAGCAAAGGCGGGTGAGTTGATTTACCTTCGCCGTGGCTTATATGTGCTCTCGGATCGGTATCGCAGTATGCCAGGTCATCCTTTTGCATTGGCGCAAATGTTTGAGCCCGGAAGTTATGTATCTCTGGAGAGTGCGCTGGCTTATCACGCCTGGATTCCAGAGGCTGTTTACACCACCACTTCCATTCTGCCTGGGCGTAAAAGCAAAGAATTCAGCCATGAAAAGTTCGGCTTGTTCACTTTCCACCCCTTATCCATTCATACGGGATACTTTCTTGAAGGCGTACAGCGCACCCAATCAGAGCAGCAGACCTTTTTCCTGGCTGATCCTTTGCGCGCGTTCATGGATCTGGTGTGTCTGAAAAAGATTGAATGGCAAGGCATGCGCTGGATAGAGCAGGGCATGCGGATTGATCCAGAGGTATGGAACAGTATTACTGACGATCAAATGACTGCACTCAATTCGGTTTACAAAAACAAGCGGGTTCGGCAATTTCTTTCTGAGTTGCAGCTTGGTCTGGAAAATGAAGCCAGCTTTAGCAGGCCATCACAATGAACGAAATTATTCAGCAGAGATTGGATCGTTATGCTGTGGCCAATGCTCAGGAAGAAGAGCATGCCCTAAAGGAGATTATTCAGGAAATTGCACTGTATGCACTTTGGCGTGTACGTTTTTTTGAGGTGGCTGCGTTTCAGGGTGGCACCAGTTTGCGCATCCTGCATCACTTGCCGCGTTTCTCAGAGGACCTGGATTTCATACTGCTTGAGCCCTTGGCTGATTTTGCCTGGCCCGATTACCTGCAAAAGCTGCTTGAAGTGTTTGCGGAATTCGGGATTCAATCGGAAGTCTCGCCTCAAGGACAAATGGATAAAGCCATCAGGACAGCCATTATTAAAGATAGCTCGATTGTTAACCAGTTGAACCTGTCGTTCTACAAAGGACCACCCGGCAGAAAGCTCAAAGTGAAATTGGAGATTGATATCAATCCACCGGCTGGTTCAGGCTATGACCATACCTATCTGGATTTCCCCACCGACTTCGAAGTATGTCACCAGGATTTGAAAAGCAATTTCGCTTTGAAGCTGCATGCTTTGTTGTGCCGAAATTATATAAAGGGTCGGGATTGGTTCGACTTCAACTGGTATATCAAGCAGCGTGTAGCTCCCAACCTTGAACTACTGAATAATGCCTTGATACAGTCTGGGCCGTGGGTGGGGCTGAATGAACTCAAGATTGATTTGCCCTGGCTGAAAGCGGCTTTGCTGGAGAAGATAAAGGAAATTGATTGGCGGCAAGCTGCCAAAGATGTTGCTCCGTTCCTGAGCTATGCCGAGCAACAAAGCCTGGAATTATGGAGTAGTCGATTCTTCAGCGGCAGGATGGCCAAGTTGACATGAACGTTCGAATAAAAGGGGACCGCTGTACTACCCACCAACAAGGAAAAACATTTCCTGGTTACGGATGTACAAACGGATGAAGAAAACGTGCCCCAAACCTGCACGCTGGAAGCTGTGTATTCAGGTGCCGAGCGAACGGTTCATTGGCGGGAACTCGAGGATGAAGCCCAGTGGCGGCAAGGCTGGAAAAAAAGTAAAACAAAAACAATTATTGCCAACATTGCGCATTAATCGAACATCGCTTCCATGACATGCTCGTTGATCTCCAGCGTGCCGGCCATGAAGGTCTCATCAGAGACCGCATTGGCGTTCTGAAGCACGATGCGGCTGTAATGGTTGGTGCGGTGTCGCTGCGCGACGGCATTCTTTGCGTGTATAGTGACACGCAACGCCCGTATCCGCTTTCGATTACGGTTTCAATTAGATCTCCCATGATCCCTATTGTTTCGACTTCATCGCTGCGGCCACGTCATTACGATCCTCGGCAGATTGGTAATACTCCGGTTCCGGGCGCAGCCTGGTTGCTTGCTCAAAAGCGAAACCATAGGACAATATCGCTGCGTCCTGGTCTTTTCCGGCGATAAATGAAATACCGATCGGCAAATTTTTAACGCTCCCCATGGGCACGGTCAGATGTGGATAACCAGCGACGGCGGCAAGTTCGCCAGCACCGGCCCATGCAGGCCAGACATCGCCGTTGACCGGATCGATGCGCGGCGACATGACTCCCGAAGGCGCTACTAAAACCCGCACATCATTTTCCTGCATCAACCGGTCGATACCACGCTCCCGCGTGGCGCGCTGTACATGGGTGCGTGCCTCGATATAGGCCGGATCATCAATACCTCCCAAGGCTTCGGACTGCTCGAAAATACCCTGGTCAAAAAGGGCAAGCTCAATAGCGGCATGTTCGATGTTGAAAGCGATCAGCTCAGCCAGTGTGCGGGTTTTCACGCTGGGCGGTGTCGCTGCCAGATATTCGTTCAGGGTATGTTTGAACTCGTACTTGAGAACCGAATAAGTATCGTCATCATAATTATCACCTTCTGGTTCGAACTTCTCGATGTCCACCAGTTCGGCACCCGCAGCTGCCATTGCTGCGAGCGCAGCTTCAAACAGTGCTTTGACCTGCGCACTTGAGCCTTCGGCAAAGCGCAACACGCCTACCCGGGTGCCCTGCAATGAGCTCGCGTCGAGCGATTTGCTGTAATCCGTTTTGGCTGCACCCGTCGACATCGCATCCAGCATCATGGCGGCACCTTGCACCGTTTTGGTCATCGGCCCCGCGGTATCCTGGGATGAAGAAATCGGAATGATATATTTCTGCGACACCAATCCGACCGTGGGCTTGAAGCCAACGATTCCATTCACGGTCGCCGGGCATATGATTGAGCCACTGGTTTCGGTACCGACGGCACCGGCCGCCAAGGATGCAGCGATTGCAGCACCTGAGCCGGAACTGGAACCACAGGGATTGCGGTCCAGCATATGCGGATTTCGCACCTGTCCACCCAGTGCGGACCAGCCACTCATGGAGTTTTCTGAGCGAAAATTCGCCCACTCGCTGAGATTGGTCTTGCCCAGGATGATCGCACCAGCATTGCGCAAACCGGCGGTCAAGGGTGAATCACGCCCGGTTACATTTTCCTTCAGTGCCAGTGCCCCGGCGGTGGTCGCCATAGCGTCTTTGGTTTCAATATTGTCCTTGAGCAGCAGCGGCAGCCCATGCAGTGGCCCGAGGGTTTCACCGGCCATGCGCCTTTGGTCCAGCGCACGGGCCTCGGCCAGCGCGTTCGGGTTGAGCGTCAGCACACTTTGCAGCGTTGGACCCGCCTGGTCGATCCGCCCAATGCGCGCCAGGTAGGCTTCAACCAGGGCTTCGCTGCTAACCGCACCGGTGCGCAGCGCCTCGGCAAGTTCAGGCAGCGATTTCGCCAACCAGCCTTCGGCGGCATAAATTGAAGCCGTAGACTCCTGCCCATCCGCTTCAGCGACAGCATGGTACGGAAAAAGAATACCGCAGCTAAAAAGCCACGAACAGAGTATCTTGCTGAGGATTGATTTTTTCATGTCTGCAGCCTTTGCATGTGTTTGGTTCTCACCCAGCTCCACCGAGCTTTTGTGCTAATTATTTATTAAGAATACCGGAAAAGGACAGCCGCGATTCAGCGGATCGAGCCACTGATCGTAGTTTAGCCACTGTTCAGTTCCTTCAGTCAGATCAGAATCCGAGCAGCGGAATGTCTTCAGATTAGCAAGGCTCCAACAGGCTTCACCGCAACATTGACCCACCTATTATCGTTTCACGCACCATCGCCCACGATGCCTTTGACCTCACAAAAGTCATGGATGCCCCAGCCGGCATATTCGCGCCCGTTGCCCGACTGCTTGTAGCCGCCAAAGGGCGCAAACGTGTCCCAGGCCGGATAGTTCAGGTTCACTGTTCCCGCCCGCAGTCGCCGCGCCACCGGGCGCGCATCCTCCACCGGGCCCGAGATGAAGGCCGCCAGCCCATAGGGCGTGTCGTTCGCCATCGCCACGGCGTCATCGATGCTGTCATAGGACAGGATCGACAGCACCGGGCCGAAGATCTCCTCGCGCGCGATGGTCATGTCGTTGGTCACATGGCCAAAGACCGTAGGCTTCACGAAATACCCCCGGTTCAGCCCCGCGGGCCGCCCGGTCCCGCCAACAACCAGCGTCGCCCCCTCGTCGATGCCCTGCTGGATCAGCCCCTGGATCTTTTCGAAATGCACCCGGCTCACCACGGGGCCAAGTGTCACCGCCTCGTTACGCGGGTCGCCGGTGACGAAGGTTTCGGCCTTGGCCCTGGCGATCGCCAGCGCCTCGTCATGGCGCGCGGTCGGCACGAACATCCGCGTCGGCGCATCGCAGCTTTGCCCCGAATTGCCGAAGCACCCTTCGACGCCGCCCGCCACGGCCGCCGCGAGATCGGCGGTTGCCAGGATGATGTTGGGCGACTTGCCGCCCAG
>JAWXBM010000036.1:0-21820 GCA_034440115.1 Lysobacterales bacterium
GTGGTCGTCTCATCGCTTCTCTCCAGAGCACAGGGCTCATGATGAAGGAAAGCACTTAGCGGAGTCCAATTGTTGTCCAGGGAGTGGGGTCCACTTCTAACATCGAGTTCGGCATCAAGTCGCAGTGGCTGAACAACCGGCTGCTGTTCAACTCCACGGTTTTAATCGACTGGGATGGTATCCAGGTCGAGCCGCGTGACCCGGTGGGCAATATTCCGTTTACCGCCAATGGCGGCGCAGCCGAACTCAACGGTCTGGAATGGGCGCTGCGTTTCCTGGCCACCGACAAGCTGCGGTTCGATTTCACCGGTACCTACTTTTTCGACAGTCAGCTGACCACCAACCAGCCCACGTTGCCGGGCGCCTCGTCGTTCATCATTACCGGGCTGGCCGGCGATGACATACCCAACGTGCCCGAGTTCCAGGCATACGTATCGGCGACCTACCAGGCCGAACTGATGGGACGGGCTCTGACCCTGATCGGTGATGTGACCTACCGCGACAACACCAATACCGAGTTCCGCACCGACAGTCTGTTCAACATCCCGCTCGATTCGTACACGCTGGTGAACCTGTAGGCGGTCATGCAGCTGTCCGACAATCTGGATGTGGGCCTGTACGTGCGCAATGCCGGTGATGAACTGGCGGTATTTGACGGCATCGCCACCTTCCAGGATCCGATGTCCATCGTCGCGGCGCAGCCACGCACGATCGGCGCCACGGTGCGCTGGAACTTCTGAACGACCGGGCCAGCTGGTAAACAGCTGGCTTTGCAGTGCACGCCACCCGCCCCCGGCTCACAGCTGCTGTTGCAGGATCGCCGCCAGCACGTCCTGGTCGAGATTGCCGCCGTCACCACGCACACCGTCGGGCCGGCGGTAGGCGCGCCGGCCAGCGCTGCCGCCACCGGAATCGCCCCGGCACCCTCGGCCACCACGTGGGCGTACTGGCACAGCGCGCGAATCGCGGCCGCCACCTCCGCCACCGACACCACGGCGGTAGCGTCGATCAGTTCACGCACCAGCGGCCACATTTCCTCCAGTACGCTGGGCGCGCCCACACCGGAAATGAATGACGGCATCACCGGAACTGTCACCGGCGCGCCGGCCTGAAACGCCGCGGTCAGCGGTGTTGCCGCAGCGCATTCCGCGGCGATGACGCGGACCTCCGGTTTGAGCGCACGCACCGCGGCGGCAATATACCGCAGGCGACGCCTCCGCCGCCGAAGGGCACCAGGATGGTCGCAACATCCGGCAGTTGCTCGACGATCTCGAGGCCAATGGTGGCGTTGCCGGCCAGGGCGCGGTTATCGCGCACCGCAATGACGTACACGCCAGGTTCGGACGGATGCCCGCGGTGCTGGATGATGCGCCACCAGATGTCGCGCTGCAGCAGGCAAACCTCGGCACCGTAACGCCGGATCGCGGCGAGCTTGCCGACCGGGCTGCCTTCCGGCGCATACACCCTGGCGGCAATGCCCAGTTGCTGCGCGACCCAGGCCAGCGCCAGACCGGCATTACCGGAGCTGGCGGTATAGGCGCCGCCGCCGAAACGGTCGCGGTCCTCCTGCAGCAGCACATTGCCCATCGACCGCACCTTGTAGGCGCCGATCGGCTGCAGGTTTTCCAGCTTCAGGTAAATCTCGCCCGCGGTGCCGGGCACCTCCAGGCGCA
The DNA here is from genome assembly GCA_034440115.1 of Lysobacterales bacterium. Classification (GTDB taxonomy): domain Bacteria; phylum Pseudomonadota; class Gammaproteobacteria; order Xanthomonadales; family SZUA-36; genus JAWXBM01. The sequence goes on from JAWXBM010000036.1 coordinate 1,674, forward strand.
ACAGCGGCGTGCGAAGCGCATATGGCGCGAGCCGTGCGGCGGCGGCACGGATTTCTGCCAGCGTCGGCGACCGCGGCCGGGCGTCGTGTGACTTTGCTACCATGGCTTAACCCATCCAGTGAGGTCTTTTCGATGAGCAGCCGCTGCAACGACTTGCTAGCTGCGGCCTTCTCGCTCGCGCCCTTCACGGACAGATTTGACGATTTCATCTCGGCTGAGATTGAGCTTTACACCTTTGACATCCAAAGGCGACGGCGACTCCTGCACCGGGCGAATCAGAAATGCGCGACCATCTCGGCGTGTAATCTTCACTGCCCCTTCAAGTTGGGCAGAATCCAATACAGACGAGAACTTCTGCCGCGCCTCCGAGAACGTGTATACCTTCATGAGCTAGACCTCCAGAACCTTTATGCCCAGGGACTCAGCCACCTGCTTGAGCGGTTGGTCGAGGGTAAGAAGCGGCGAATTTGATTGCATGCAGCACATCAGCAGGTATGCGTCGTAAGCATAGATGTGATGTTTTTCCACCAAAGCCAATGCTTGATTGAGATTCACTTCAACCAACTTGATAGGAATCTCCGAATAAGCATCCAAGCATGCAATCGCCTGCTTCAATGTGGCTCGACCCCGTTTGATCATGGCCGAAAATGCATTGCCCATTTCCCAATGAACGGAACTCGGCGCAATCAAACTGCAACCAGACGTAAGCTCCAAAGCACGTTTCCGCCCCGGTTCGTATGTGACCACTGCAATGAGTGCTGATGTATCGATAGTTATTCGCATATCACCGACCTGTACAATTGCACCTATCGTATCAGGTCTTGCTCTAAGCAACCAACGTTTGAATTAACCGGCGCCTGCGTAGCTTTTTACTCCGACAAATTTCAGGGTCGGACCAGCGCAACTCCATAATTTCATTAGAAAAAATAGAAAAAATCCAGGTTGTAATGACCTTAAACTCGCCATTTTGTCGCTTAAATGGGGCATTTAATAAGTCAGATCATAGATTCTCAATGACCGACCATTTTTTGCAATCGCTCATCGCTCAAGAGTAATTTCTTTAGACTTGCTTTTTTGGTCCAAAAATGGGCTATCTAACGGCTTGTATCAATCAGTTTTAGAACCTAAATCTAAGTTTTTCAATGAGTTGTGTTGGTCCGACCCCAATTATCTCACTGTTTGCTTGATGATAAACCCGCGCGTCAACCGTGCTGGATTGAGTCAATAGCTGTGGGGTCCAAAAATTTCATAAAGCAAGTGAAAGCTCAACTGGAGGCTCGAGCACTGTATCGAATAGTAACGAGTGACTCACAACAGACATTTCAGATTCAGAAAGACAGCGGCGTGGAATCATGATTTTAGGGCCGAAATGGCGAGTCTAAGACGAGTAAAACCATATTCCGACAGCAACATTACATAAATTTCAGAAACATATGCAGGTCCGACCCCTGTCCCACCACATAAATTTCAGAAACATATGCAGGTCCGACCCCTGTCCCAATAAAACCATATTCCGACAGCAACATTACATAAATTTCAGAAACATATGCAGGTCCGACCCCCTGTCCCCCGTAAACCCCACACTTGCCACACTTCTGACCCCAAATATCTCCAGGGCACTTTTGTCATGCGGGCGTCATCTGTTGGCGCTAGTTTGATGAGCCCGGCTCCAATTTGCCGTGGAGTTCTCTTGGCAGGAGCCCGGAATAATGCGTTACTGGATTTTGATCGTCGTGTTTTTTTTCATTACGCAATTACTGGCATTCGCGGCAACTGATGATGCTGCAGAACCTGCCAGCCAAACCTTCATGCCTGATCCAGATGGCAATTCCGAACTCTATCAACTGATACTGGACCAACTGCGTCGCCTGGAGGGTCCTGTGCCCGCCAGGCCAGCGGAACACCCTGCGCTGACACTCTATAATCGGGAAGCCATTATTCCGCCGCAGTGCTACACCCGCACGGAGGGTCAGCATAACCCGTGTTACGTCTGCCACCAGGATGCCGTTCCGGGGCGTGAAAATCTTATGCATGATGGTGTGCTGCAAACCGAGTATCAGTTCAGCGATGTCGGGCTCAGCAACCATTGGCGTAACTTGTTCAAAGACCGCAGCGCAGCTATTCAATCCATCAGTGATGAAGATATTCTCAGGTGGATCGATGCCGATAACTACTCCGACCTGGCTCCGCGCCTGAAGACTGTGGAATTCAAAGGTTGGATACCCGATCTGGAAAACTTGAGTCTGGGCCGGGAAGCCTTCGATGACGAAGGCTTTGCTCTGGATGGCAGCCATTGGGTCGCCTTCAACTACAAACCCATGCCCAGCACCTTCTGGCCCACTAACGGCTCTACCGACGATGTGATGATCCGTCTTGCTGCCGAATTCCGAACCCTGGCTAACGGCGAGGAGTCACGCGAGGTTTACCGCACGAATCTGGCCATTGTAGAAGCCAACATTAAAGGGCTTGATGAAATTACCGTTCGCCCGGTTGATGAGCGCGAGTTGGGGCTTGATTTGGACGGAGATGGTCAACTTGGGCAGGCAACCGTGGTGCGCCGCCTGGACCGTTATGTGGGTGCGGCTGCTGACTGGTTTAAACAAGAGTGGATCTACCCCTTGAACACAGAGTTTCTTCACACGGTCCGCTATATCGGCATTGGCGCTGACGACAGTATCGGGGTCTCCAGCCGCATGAAAGAAGTCCGTTATATGCGCAAGCACTACGTATTACCTCATTTTGCTTTGGCGAATGCTTATCGCGAAGAGGCCTACGCAAAAGCAGATGGTTATTTGCCCGGATACATCGATGCGGGCCCACATGGGCTGGACAATGAAATGGGTTGGTTGTTGCAGGGTTTCATCGAGGATCGCCAAGGCCGACTTCGCGCCAATACCTATGAAGAAACCATGTTCTGCATGGGTTGCCATACATCGGTCGGGGCTACCATTGATAAGGTATTCAGCTTTGCCCGCAAAATCGATGGCGCGAAAGGATGGGGTTACATCAATCTGACCGGAATGCCCGATGCACCGAATCGGGGTGAGCAGCGCGGAGAAATTGCTACCTATCTCGAGCGCGCAGGTGGCGGCGGCGAGTTTCGCAGCAATCCGGAAATGGAAGCGCGCTTCTTCGATGCAGAGGGCCGCGCCGATGCCGCAAAAATTGCCACGGCCATTGACGTTTATGACCTGATCACACCGTCACGCTCAAGGGCTCTGGAACTCAACAAAGCCTATCGGGTACTGGTGGAGGAACAGAGCTACATCTTTGGTCGTGACGCCTTTGTCACTCCACCCGCGAATGTCTATCGGGAAATCGATCCGGCTACTGCTCCAACGCTGCCGGCAAACTTGCGCTACCGCTGGGATATCAGGCTTGATTGGAGTGAACCCGCGCAATTTGCTACGCATTGAAACAATTCGCCTCATAACGGCCGATTCAGAAACCAATCTGTAACGGCTTTGCAAACGCCTTGTAATACAGCCTGCGTAGTCTGGAACTCCGCAATCGCCAACCCCATGGGTAGCCATAGGGTGCTGACGATTTGGCGGGAACCAATCCTATTCGATTTATTGAGGAGTACGTCATGTTGAATTTTTCCAGGCAGTCGTTGGTAGCGGGCATTCTGCTCGCACTTTCGCAAGCCGTCGTCGCAGGTACGGATACGTTTTTTGTGCCGCTCACCGGATCTGCCGTTGTTACTGTTCCAAACTCAGCCGAAGAACTGACTTCTCCGTGGATTGCACCTGCAGGTGTGGTTCAGACGCTGCTTACCAGCCTTGATGAAGTGGAAGCCGATGCCCAACAGTCTGTGGTCCGCGTTCCCGGCCTGGGCTCGAATGCATCGATGTTTGACATGATCGCGTTTGACGACAAAGGCAAGTACCTCTTCATACCACACGAGACCCTGGTCGGCGCTGGCGTTTCTCGTTACGACATCAAGAAAGACAAAATGGAAACCTTGTTTGCCGGCAATCTGCAAGGAATTTACGATGACTGGAGCAGCGACTGGGGTGCTTTTGACCCTGCAACATTCACCCCTGCAGGTACTCTTTTGCTGGGTGAAGAATGGTCCGGAACCGGCCGGGTGATGGAAGTAGTTAATCCTTTGGACAAGGTGAAAAAAATCAAAGTCCGCGAGTTGGATACGGTAGCCAATACCTCTCACGAAGGATTGCGTTTCAGCGATGATGGCAAGACCCTTTACTTCGTAGATGAGTGGAACTCGGGCTCGATCTACAAATTGGAATTCAACAAGAAAAACAAATACAACAAGCCTGGAACAACCTATCTGCTGGTGGTAGATGACTACTTGGGCGATGCCAGCGAGGACTATAACGCAGGCAGCAACATTGGCTCAACCCGCACCGGTTATGCGACCTGGGTACCCATGACCACCAGTTCCGGTCAACCCCTGACGATGACCAGCCCCTTTATGAACGGTCCTACCGATTTTCCCGATACCAATCCGGCTACACGGGGTGGGCGCGGCGCAGCCGATGAACTGGGTGGCACACCCTATGGTAGGCCGGAGGACATGGAAGTAGGCAAGCTGCAGAACCATAATGAGGTCATTTATTTCGCTGCCACTTCAGAACGCACCATTTATGCAATTGAAGAGCTTGGTGAGGATAAGGCGATGGTGAGAATTTTCGCCAGCGATGCATCTACCCCGAAGAATGCTGGATTTGCTCCAACATCAGCGCAGATGAATTCACCGGACAACCTGGCCCAGGACGTGCACGGGAACATCTACATTATCGAGGATGCCCCGAACAGTTCATCCGTCGGTGGTGATGTCTGGTTTGCACGCGATGTGAACGGTGACGGCGTTGCCGAGTCCATTGATCACTTTCTCAGCCTGCGGGTTGGCGGGTCCGAAGCAACGGGTATGATTTTTAATCCGAAAGAGTCGCATGAGTTCGTGATGGCCGTTCAGCACCCGACCAGTACCGATCTGGATGCAGTCCCCTACGGTTTGGGTGATTCTGTCTGGTTGTTCGATCTGAGCGGTGCAGGTTTTCCAAAACACAAGAAATGAGGAACCGCTGATTTATTCAGAGATTCCTGTGACACAGGGAAGTGTCCGTGCACTGAGGAATCCAGGATGGACTGTTCAGAGCTTCCATTTGTCTGAATCAGCCAGCACCCACGCCGCAGCAGCGGCGTGGGATAGGGAAGCGGTACAGGTTTGGTTAATGCAGAATTCAGGCGTTTCGGCTTGCCATAAGCCACTGGCATTCCAGTTCAAAGGGGTGGATTGTTCAACCCCCAGGCTTTGCCAAATTTCCTTCAGGCTTCAAATGGCGATTGAGAAAATCGACCATCTTCTTGTAACCAAATCGCTGCCGCGCAAGATCACCTTCTGCCCACACATGAGATGTTCCTGGCATGGGAACAAATTCATATAAAGCTTCTCGGGATATAAGCTTTTCAATGAAAGCGATGCTGTCAGCGTACATTACAACTGCATCTGCCGTGCCGTGCAGGATCATCACTGGATCCTCGATCAGGTCAGTTTGATAAAGCGCTGAAAGGCGCTCGTAACGCGCTGGATAATCAGGCCCCTTGCGCTCGCCCATCACCCACATTTGTTCCGGGAAGGCATGCCAGACATTGGTGGCGGGGGCATCTGCAATACCAACCGCGTACAAGTCAGGCTTTTTGGCCAATGACATTAAGGTCATCAACCCACCATAGCTCCAACCCCAAATTCCAATCCGCTCCGGATCGACAAATCCTTGCTCTAGCAGATGGCGCACTCCGCTTTCAATGTCATCGGTGTCAATGCCACCGTAGTCTCCCAGTAAGCCTTGGCTGAATTTTGTTCCATGCCCCCAGCTCCCGCGTACGTCAACAGAAAGCACCACATAACCCTGTGAAACCAGATGCTGGTCAAGACCCCAAATGGGTATTGCCGACCCGCCACCCCAGGTATTTCGCACTGTGTTCGCATAAACTGTTCCTACCACCAGGGGGTAGCGTTGCGACGAGTCAAAATCCGTCGGAACCAGCAAGCGTCCAGTCAGATCAGTTCCATCGATATGGCTTTTGAACGTGGGATAAGAGACACGCGCCCATGCATAGTCATCGAAAGCTGCGATTGGAGAATGAGTTATGCGCTGTTCGCCTCCATCACCGTTCAGGAAGTTCATGTAAAGTTCGGCGGGTGCTGTATCACTGGAAAACCGGACAGCAGCTGCCGAGTAGTCCGGCGCATAGACAGGGGCATGGGTACCTGCTAGACGGCTGAGTCTTTGCGGTTTGCCGCCGCTTAGCGGAACTCGATAAATCTGCTGTTCAGCAAGATGGGCTTCGTTTGACACGAAATAGATCGATTTTCCTTTGGCGTCAACGCTGAAATCGGCGATTTCCCACTCGCCGCGAGTAACAGGCTGGGGTTTCCCTCCGGCTTTGCGTTGATGGTAGAGCTGATAGTAACCATCGATGTCTGTTAACAGAATCAAGCCATCGTCGTTTGGCGCCCAAGCCACCTGCCATGCTGGAATGGTGTTCGAAGGATCAGCACGGCGATAAAACGACTCACGCGCACCAGAAGCAGTGTTGTAAATGTCAACCACGTGCTCTTTGATCAAGAAGTCACTTTCGTTCACAAAGAGTTGCGTGCCATCGCTGGATAGCCCATAGCTCCAGATGGGCCGTAATGTGTCGCTACGTAATAACCAGCGGACTTCCTGTGACTCCACATCGACAATACCGATACGTCGATTGGTGGTTTCCTCACCTGGGTATGCACGGCGTACGCTAAGCACTTTGCTTTGGCCTTGCAACTGGTAGTGAATATCCCGCAGGGTCATGGCACTTCGATCCGCCATGACAAACGCGATCGTGCGGCTGTCCGCAGACCAGGCATAGCTTTCTACGTACTGGGCATCATTTTCCGTTACTACAACTTCTTTAGCCGCCACCCCATCTGGATTCGAATCACGTAACCATAATCCTCCACCGGGGCGGAACTCAAAATATCGATTATCGGTGGGTCCGCCGTTGACGAAAGACAACATCCGCCCATCGGGTGAGAGGCCCAATTGAGTGACCAGTTGATTGTTATATTCGAACGCTTGGCTTTTTCCATCCCTATCGACCGCATGCAAGCCACCGTTCAAAACATAAATCAGGCCAGCATCACCGGGCTGCCTCCACAGCGCTTCGGAAATTCCTCCATGCAGGGAGTTTTCAGGCATTTGCTCTGCATGGTTGGTGAGGGGGCGGGGTTCGCATTTTTCGATTTGGCAGATCCACAGGTCTCGAAAGGCCAATCCTTTGTCGTTCCAGAGGAAAGCCAGTTGCTTTGAGTTGTGTGTCCACACGAAGCTTTCAGGGCTGGTACCGGTCAACCGTGGCAAGGTGTAAAGCTGGTCAAGGCTGAATGCTTCTTCTGTACTCGCTGCCACCGCCGGGTTGGCTGCAAGTCCACCTGTCATCAGGCAGAAAAGTGCGGCAAACCTTGTTTTCGTTTCGAGATTTTTGAACATTTGCGCAATTCCTTTCATGCAGGAAACGGGATTCCTGAGGCCACAATAAATGAAGCCCTTCGAACTGGTCTCAGGGCTTCGTGTGTTGTGTGCGACTTCGCGGTCAGCACGCGAACTTCAGTTGCTTGAATGGAGCTCAGAATTCGTATTTCAGTGTGGCGCCATAAATGCGCGGCGGTCCATAGAGAATTCCGGCCGGCAGGAAACTGGATCCTGGCCCAAAGACTTCTGTTTTATACACTTCATCAGCCAGGTTTTGCACCCACATGGATATTTCCCACTGAGGGTTAGGCAATCTGACGCCGACGCGAGCGTTAAGCAGCCAATACGAGCCTTCAGTCGCCGCAACCTGATTTGCCAGGATGAAGTCCATTTCACTGTTGTAGCTGAAGTCAAATGACGCAAAGGGCTCAAATCCACCGCCAAAAGTGCGGCTCGCCTGATAGCGCGCATTGCCGCTGATCATGACATCAGGTGCTCTGATCAAGTTATCGCCTTTATAGTCACCCGTTTTGATTTCGGAATCCATCCAGTTAATGCCGCCGCCAATAGAGAATTCCTCGGTTGCAAACCAGCGCACATCGATCTCAGTACCGAGCACCTTTGCATTACCTGCATTGGCCAGTACGATCAACCTGAGCCCCTCGCGCTCAACGGCTGTCTGTGCCTGAAAGTCCTCGAAATCGTAGTAGTAGATTGCCGCATTAAACTGCAGTGAGCCGTCTAAAAGGGTTGACTTGATGCCGGTTTCATAAGCCGTCAGAGTTTCCTCCTCGAAAGGCTGCAGTTGCGGAATGTCAAAAGCTATTGAAGCCGGGAAGCCTTTGCCACGAAAGCCAGTGCTCACATTGGCATACCACATCATTTCATCAGAGGGCCGGTAGTTCACGCCAAGACGCCAGGTGGCTTCATTGGAGCTCACTTCTTCCTGATAAATAGGGACAAGTTGTGGTGCAGCGCCGATCATTTGCCCTCTGAAATCAAATGACCGATCTTCTGCTGTGTAGCGAGCACCTGCAACCATTTGCCATTGATCTGTAATATCCCACTCTAGCTGCCCAAATCCAGCCAGTACATCGGTTTTCTGGACAAAGCTGTCATTGAATATGGCCGAGAAGAACTTATGCTCAGCCAGGTTTTGAATGTTTGAGTTTTGAATGTCTTCGTTGGAATAGAACAGCCCTGCAACCCAATAGATATTGTCCCACGAGCTATCTGAGGCCAGGCGTAGTTCCTGGGTAAATACGTCCATTTCCTGGTCGAACTCACCGCCAATGGTTATGAAAGGCCCACCCTGTTGGCCGAATCCCGAGACCCGATCGAAAGTGCGATATCCGGTCACTGAAGTCACATTCAATCCTTCAGGGCTCCAGCTCAGGGTATTGGTGATTCCAAAGGCGTCGGCATCAACCTGGCTACCCGCGCTGAAATTCTTGATGGTGGTTCTGGGGTCGTTGCTTGGGTCAAAAACAGTGACGTATTCACCGCGGTTATTTGGGTCCTGGATGAATAGGTCTCTGCCGGCAAACTGCACTGGAATGCGTGGCGCCGTGCGAGAGTCATAGGCAAACGACACGCATTCACCGTCATTCCTGATACCGGTGCTTACGAATGAACAGAACTGCGATGGATCTGCACGGCTCAGGTTACCCGCATGCTTGAAGGCATAAACTTGTGATTTGTCGTTGCCTGCATCAACAATCAGAAGATTTTCAACGCTTTCTGAGGGAGTCCACAATGCGGAAACACGCACGGCATTCCGATCCACATCGCCGTTGCGCCTTGTGTAGTCAGTAAAACTGGGATCTGAATCACGCGCATATGCAGAGGTATCAATCGTTTGCCAGCCGTCTTCCAGGGCTACCACACCGGCAAATCGCATGGAGAAGCTTTCGCTAAACGGCAGGGTAACGGCTCCTTCCAGGTCAATATGATTGCGCTCTCCATAGGATCCGGTGAAGTAACCGGTGCGTTCCTGACCTGGCCGGGTGGAGATGAAATTGATGGCACCAGCCGTAGAGTTGCGACCATAGAGGGTTCCTTGCGGGCCTTTCAGAACTTCCACCCGCTCCATGTCAAAAAGTACATGGCCAACCATGGCGTTGAACGGCACCGATACACCATCTACGTAAAGTGGTATCGCTGGATTCTGGTTGGGCGATGAATCGTTTGTTCCAATGCCACGCAAAGTGAACTCTGTGTCAGATTGATTGAGCGAACTACGGTTCATGAATAATCCGGGGGTGATACGAGCAAGATCTGCCGGCGTTGTGACACCGAGATCCCTGAGCTCTTCTCCTGCAAACGCACTGATTGAAATCGGCACATCCTGCAACCGCTGTTCCCGGTACTGTGCGGTAACCATCACTTCTTCAAGGGCTAATTTCTCCTCCTCTTCGTTCACTTGAGCAAGTGTGGGAAGTGGCTGCATAAAAAACATGACAGCGGCCATAGTTGCTGTGAACCCCGCCTTGCGGCTCTTGAAGGATTCCTTAGAACTATTAAGCGATGGCTTTTGGAAAGAGCTGCAATGCAAGAATGACGATCCAGAACTAAATCCAAAGTAGAGCAGCATTTTGATGGTCCTCATGTAAGTTTCCCCGCCCAGTAATAATCGTTCACTGCGCATAATTGTGTGAATATAAATGCGTTTACGCTTTGTATACCGCAAGATGAGCAGCATTGCAAGTGTGTTCATGGTGCCAGCTTTCAAGTCTTTTATTTGCAGTAGCTATAGAGTGCTCGGTAATCTAAAGCACTGCTGCAAACAAAAAAAGAATCGTTTTCTGGCTTTGGACATTGACGATTAATCTAACCATGTTTTAGTATCATAAACTCATATCGCGTGAATATGGATGCATAATTAGATTCGTTACAGATGCACTAAAGCAAGCGTCTGGCATTATGATTGAATTAGGGTTGTGGTGAATCAATCAGAGATTTTCAGAGCCTTTAAAGGGTAGCCAAGGAGAAATAACATGCGCTGGTCCGCCCAACGGATGAAGTCGCAGGTCAGCAAAGGGTTTGGCATGTACGAAGTGGCGGCGCAGTTGCAATCTGCAGGCGCAAATGTGATTCACCTTGAAGTCGGCAGGCCTTCGGCGGATACGCCAAAGCACATCAAGGAGGCCGCCAAGGCAGCGCTCGATGCAGGAAAAGTCCATTACAGCGAGCTTCAAGGAATTGTTAGTTTGCGCGAGGCCTTGGCCGAACGCTATGCGCGCGACCATCAGTTGCCGTGCTCTGAAAAGAATGTCCTGATTACCAACGGTGTTACTCAGGCTGCGTTTGCGACCTTCATGTCTGTCCTGGATGAAGGTGATGAAGTTATTACTTTCGAACCTTTTTACCCCCAACACAATTCAAAAGTGGCGTTTGCCGGTGGCAAGATCGTGTCCGTTCCCATGCGCAAGCTCGAAGGTCAGTTTCGAATCGACCTCGATGCACTCGAGTTGGCCGTCAGTCCGAAAACAAAAATGCTGATTCTGGTGAACCCCACCAATCCAACGGGCACGGTTTATAACCGAATCGAGTTGGAAGCATTGGCAAAAATTGTTGCCCAGCATGATCTGCTGGTGCTGGCCGATGAAGTTTACGAATTCATCCTGTTTGATAGTGCAAAGCACATCAGCTTCGCCTCTCTACCTGGGATGTGGGAACGAACCATAACCGTCAGCGCCTTTACCAAGGCCTACGCTATGGATGGCTGGCGTTTGGGTTATGCGGTTGCACCGGAGCCTATGATCAAACAACTGCAGCGGGTGACCATGAATGACACAACCCATCCCTGTGTGTTTGCGCAAGACGGCGGCTTGGCTGCGGTGCAAGGATCTCAAGACTGCGTAAAAATGATGGTGGAGGAAGACCGCTTGCGTCGCAACCTGGTTGTAAAGCGGCTTAATGCCATGCCGGGCGTTTTCTGCTCGACGCCAGAGGCCAGCATTTACGCGTTTCCAAAATTCAGCGGATTGGACGCCAGCTCCAGTGAATTGGCTTTGGACATACTTCACAAGGTTCACGTCGCTACCGAATCCGGCAGTTTTTATGGTGCATCAGGTGAGGGGCATTTGCGCTTGTGTTTCGGTTCAGAGCCCTACGCTCGACTAGCGGAAGCGATGGATCGTATCGAAAGCTACTTGCAAGGTGCTGTTGGCTCATGAGCGCGAGCAAATATTTCCAGCTTGGTGGAGCAGGCCTTGGTCTGATGGTGCTATTCCTGACGATGATGCCCAGTCATCTGATGGCCGAAACTCCACTGCTTGGCCCCGAAAGGCTGGAAAATGCACTTCGATACCGGTTGGTTGGTCCGATGCGAGCAGGGCGGGCTACCCGGGTTAGCGGTGTCACCAATGACCCAAACACCTATTATTTTGCGGCAGCAGCAGGAGGCATTTGGAAAACCACCGATGCAGGAATCAACTGGAGGCCGATATTTGACGATCAGCCCGTTGCTGCCATAGGCGATTTTGCTTTGGCCCCCAGTGATCAGCGCATCATCTATGTCGGAACGGGTGATTCAAAACCCCGTGGCAATGTTTCGCACGGCAATGGTGTTTACCGTTCTGATGATAGCGGGCAGACCTGGCGACATCTGGGGCTTGAGGCAACGCGACATATCGGGCGGGTGGCGATTCATCCGGAAAATCCAGACATTGTTTTTGTCAGTGCTGTGGGAAGTATGTTTGGTGATAACGAAGAGCGAGGGCTGTATCGAACAGCCGATGGCGGCGTCTCGTGGCAACAAGTGCTGTTTGTCGACTCGGCAACCGGCGCTTACGACATTACATTTTCTCCCGACAATCCCGAGTTGCTTTACGCCTCGATGTGGCAGCTCCGCCGTAAGCCATACGATTTGACCAGCGGGGGGCCAGGGAGTGGCATTTATCGTTCTACTGACGGCGGCAAAAACTGGACTCTGTTAAGTGGACGAGGTTTGCCGGAAGGCGTGCTGGGCAAGATTGGAATTGCAGTTACGCTTGCTAATCCAGAACTTGTCTACGCCCTGATCGAGGCGGAAGAAGGTGGTCTTTTTCGTTCGCAAGACCGGGGTGAAAGCTGGCAAATGGTCAACCCGGCACGATCACTCTGGCAGCGTGCCTGGTTTTTTATGGATATCGTCGCTGATCCAGTCGAACCAGACACGGTATACGTCATGAACATTCATTTGCAGAAATCGGTCGATGGGGGCAGAAGCTTTGAGCGGGTAAATGCCTATCATGTCGATCATCATGATCTATGGATTGATCCGGATGACAGTCGCCGCATGATCAGCGGCAACGATGGCGGGGCGAATATATCGGTTAATGGCGGAGCTACCTGGACGCATTCTGACGACAATCAACCAACAGGGCAGTTTTACCGGGTCGTAACGGATGATCAATTCCCCTACTACATTTATGGTGGGCAGCAAGATTGGGAAACCATAGCGATTGCCAGTCGTGGTAACTGGAATGGCATCGGGACGCGTGACTGGTACCCGGTCGGTGGTTGTGAGATGGGTTGGGCGGCGCCTGACCGACGCATCAAGAATTTTGTTTATGCAGGCTGCACCGATGGCGGCGTTAGCCGCTATGATCCGGTGACTCAGCGAAATACTTCAGTTGATCCTTGGCCGTTGACCAATATTGGTCAAGGAGCGGTCGAGGCGCGGTTCCGCTTTCAATGGACATCTCCGCTGGTTCTTTCCCCGCACGATCCGGCAAAACTGTTCGCCGCGGCCAACGTGGTTTTTGCCTCCATCGATGACGGACAGAGCTGGCAACAGATCAGTCCGGATCTGACCCGCAATGACAAGTCAAAACAGCAGGCTGCTGGGGGCCCTATCACGCGGGACAATATAGGTACTGAAGTATATGGAACCGTGTTCGCCCTGGCTGAGTCTCCGCTAGCAGAGGGTGTTATTTGGGCTGGTAGCGATGATGGGCTGGTGCATGTGACGCAAGACGCCGGTGACCAATGGAAGAATGTTACGCCAGGCGAGGCGATGTTACCGCTGTGGAGCAAAATCAATTCTGTTGAGGCTTCGTTTCATGATACGGCAAAAGCCTATTTGGCAGTCCATCGGCGGGACTTGAACGATTACCGCCCCTGGATTTTCAAAACCACGGACATGGGGCAAAGTTGGCAGAAAATATCCGATGGCTTGCCGCAGGATGTTTTTGTACGTGTGGTACGCGAAGACCCCGTGCGGCCCGGCTTGCTGTTTGCCGGTACTGAAATGGGGGTCTATGTCTCTCCCGATGATGGAAGCACCTGGCAGTCACTGCAGCTCAACCTTCCAGTTACGCCCATCTACGATATAACTATCAAGGACAATGACCTCGTAATAGCCACACATGGCCGGGGGTTCTGGGTTCTGGATCAATTCGGATCACTCCGTCAGTTAAGCACTGAAGTCACGCAATCCAAAGCGTTTATGTTTCTTCCTGCGCCAGCCTATAGGATTCGAGATGACTTTGGCACCTCAACCCGGCCAGTAGGACAAAATCCGCCCACGGGTGCAGTGATTGACTATTGGTTGGATGGCGACTCCGCCAGCACCGTTACTGTTGAAATTCTTGATTCGGCAGGAGCGCTGGTGCGGCGATTTTCCACCGCAGCAGCAGCCCCGGAAGACACGGGTACGCCCTACAGCAAATCGACTTTCTTGACGCAATGGGACGGCCTGAATCGATTTGTTTGGGACCTGCGCTATCCCGGTGCTGTATCGATTCCAGGTCAGGTCGCATTCTGGCATGCACCAAAGGCTCCGCCCATTGGTCCGCTTGCCTTACCGGGTCAATATCAACTGGTGCTTAATGCAGATGGGATAATTCAACGTCAGTCACTAACTGTCCTGGCAGATCCCCGGATCAAGGTGGCCGAATCCGATCTGCAAGCGCAGTTTGATCTCCATTTCGCTATTCGCGAGACTCTCAGCAAGGTAGCCCTGGCAGTGAACAGTGTGCAATCCGCTAGTAAGCAACTCGACGCGATTCAGGAATGGGCCCAGCTCAGCAAAATTCCCAAAGCCACAAATCTGCTGGCTGATATTGAAAGCCTGCAAGCGAATCTGGCGAATTTGGAGCTCAAGATGACAGACTCTCGTCTGCAAGGCCCTTCAGATGTATTTCATTTCGGCACCAAGCTGGACAATCGTCTCGGTTTGCTGATGGGAACAGTGGCCAACTCAGACGGGGCCCCAACGCTTCAAACTTTTGAAGTTTATGAAGTATTGAAACAGGAAGCAGACGCATGTCTGGATGAGCTTGAAGGATATGTCAGCAATCAAATGCCCCAGATTGTGGAATCAGCAGAGAATGCCGGATTTCGGCCTTAAATGTGGAGTGAAGGAAGCTCATGAAAAAAATGGATGATATCGTTTCTGGATTGGTATCAAAGTGACATCAACCTTTTAAGCACCGTTGCGCTCGTGTTCAAAATCAAATACGCTGCAACCAAATATGCAACCAATATCACATGAACATAAGCACTACATCAAAAAATGTTTTTCGATTAACAGCAACCAAGCTCAACCGCTTACTGCCACTCCAAGCTGTAAATCGAAGAAGTCGACTGATTCAGTCAAACAGCATGACCCGTTTTGTCCATTTGTTAGCCGTTATTGTGCTTCTCTGTTTGGGAGCCTCGTCAACGGTTGCAGAAACGACTGCTGAGGGCTGGCATACGACCGATGACACTCGCAGAGTGCCAGTTCCTCCTGTCGATACGACCACTGCACCCGTTCTGGTGATCGATGGCGCAACATTGATTGATGGAACGGGTAACAAGCCGATCAAGCGTTCGCGTATCGTGCTGCGTGGGGACAGCATCCATGCAGTAGGTGCCACCGATGTAATCCCGATGCCTGATCAGGTTGATACTTTGCTGGATGCCACTGGCATGTATGTGGTGCCGGGCTTGATTGATTTGCACATGCACTTCACTCAACAACGCGGTGTTGACTTCAGTCGCTACCGGGATTCGAACGCAGCGGCGGCGATCCGGGGAACGCTGCTGCTTTCGCAGTTTCTTGATGCGGGTATTACCACAGTGCGTGATGTGGGCACCACTGATGATGTTGCATTTCGTCTCAAGGAGGCAGTCAGTCGGCAAATGCTTCAAGGGCCGCGCGTGTTCTGGAGCGGAAAGATGATTGCCACACGGGGCGGCCATGGTAACGAAATCACATCTACGGCCACGGGCCGGCCTAAAAATCTGGAGGACAGCGATCGGGTGCGAATTGCGACCGGTCCCTGGGAATGGCGGGAGGCAGTGCGTGAACAGATACGTATGCATGCTGATTGGATCAAACTCACTGCGCCATATACTGCCGAAGAGGTTCAAGCTGCGGTAGATGAAGCACACATGTTGGGAATTCCGGTAACAGTGGATTCCTTTGGAAAGTACACCGCATGGGCGGCAGAAGCCGGTGTGGATTCAATCGAACACCCGTTGGAACTGAGGTCGGAAATTCTGGCCGTCATGGCAAAGAACGGAACAGCGTTTGTGCCAACGCTGACCGCTTTTTACAATGTCCTCACCAGCGGTTATCCACCCGCTGGAATTGACAGCGGTGGTTTTTATCACACCATGTCAAGACGCTTTCCAATGTCGCATGACCAGCATATTGAAATGGTCCGGGAAGCCCACCGCTTGGGTATTGCGATCGGCGTTGGCACGGATATTCCTTTTGAGAATGAATGGCGCTATCCCGGCGACTATTATGTTGAGCTGGGGTTTTTGAAAGATGCAGGGATGAGCGATGAACAGGTTCTTGCAGCGGCTACTCGCGTAGGTGCAGAGATTCTCGGTATGGCGGACAAGCTGGGTACCCTGGAGTCTGGAAAACTTGCGGATTTGCTCGTGGTAGGAGCAAACCCTCTTGAGGACATTCAGAATTTGCGCGAGGTTCGTTTCGTTATCGCCAATGGGCGTCGGGTTCGATAGTGTGAGTACAAAAATCAACGGCAATCGCAGTTTTGTGCTATGCCTGTGCTTTGCGCCGTTTGTTGGTTTTAAGGAATAGCAATGAGGCAGATTTGCTTCAAGGAAAAGATATCAGGCCTGTCCGTCCGCTGCGAGCTGCTGCAAGACCTCGCCCCAAAGTCAAGCGAGTTTCTGTGGAAACTTGCTTCGGCCCGGTCGGTTTTTACAGCTGTGCATGCTATCTGGACAGGTCCTGAGCTTTCATGCCCGCTACCCGCCAGCGTGCTGCCGAGCGAACTCTCTGCTCAACTTCTACCTGCCGAAAACGCAACCTCCTATCCAGCGTCTGGCGATGTCGTTATGGCGTGTGTTGCCGCAGGCTCGGTGAAAGGCTTACCGCCAGGTAACTTCTTCGATCTGGGTGTGTTTTATGGTGAAGGTGGACGTCTACTTATGCCTTTCGGCTGGATTTCGGCCAACGTGTGTGCGCGTGTGCTTGAGGAAGATTTGGACGAGCTGAAAAGTTGCATGAAAACCATCCGCAAGAATGGCGAGTGCCGCTTGGAAATCGCGCCGATTGAAACGGGAAAGTAAGTCTGTTCGTGAACGCGAGACACTTTTGAAGCGGAGATTGAAAATTGGCAATCATTGATCACTTCCTCCTTCCAGGTTCTCTGTGGGCCATCATGTTTGCGATGGGTTTGAGCCTGACTGTCGATGACTTTCGAAGAATTGCCCTGAACCGGAAAGCGCTGTACATCGGGGTTGGCAGCATGCTGATCATCCCTCCAGCAATTGGGCTGATCATGGTCCTTCTGTTCGCGCCAACGCCAACACTTGCCGTGGGTTTTATTCTGCTTGCTACCTGTCCTGGAGGTATGCTGTCCAATCTGATGACAGATCTCGCGAAAGGTGACCTTGCGCTGTCACTTTCGCTCAGCATAATCGTCAGTATGATCTACATCATTGTCGTTCCGTTTTATGCGCACTTTGCTTTGTTGCACTTTGTTGGAGTAGAGGCTCAGGTATCAGTACCGCTGATCGACTTCATTTGGAAGGTTTTCAGCATAACCCTTATTCCGGTGTCTCTGGGTTTGTTGCTGCGAACCTACCAGCCTGCTCTTGCCATTCGTTGCAAGGGAGCTGTGAAAATACTTGGAACCGGGGTACTGGTTGTCGCATTTGTATTCATTCTTCTCGATCAGGTTCCAGTCCTGAAAGAACATTTTGGCAGTCTCTTTGGCATAACCCTGGGGATGAATTTACTGAATCTGATGGCAGCTCTGACATTGAGTGCATTGTTTGCAGTAGTGCCGAAAGAAAGAGTGGCTATCGGAATTGAGCATTTGATCCGACAGGAAGGTACGGCAATTTACATCGCTGTCTCAATTGTAGCCAGCCGGGAGATGTCATTACCTATGATCATGAACACGCCTGTTGCACTTGCCATATGCATTATTTTTGTGCTTTTATCACGCCGCTCTTTGGCGGAAAGCAGAGCAGCCAATGTCTCAGTCTGAGTTGGGTGATGGCGGCGCCATCACGCTCAGCAAGAAAAAACTCTGCATGAATCGCCAATCAGACGTCTGACAAACAGGAACTTTAAAACAATGTTGGAATCCAGATACAGGGAATTGCCCAAACATCTCGACCCTTCCAAAGCAGACTTCGATTTATTTATTTCGCCGTTCTACTTGATAGCACACGCCGACTTCAAGTTTCATGAAGATCTTGACAAGGCGATTTCAAAGTTTGGATTAGACCGCGCTTGCTATCGATTGTTGACGGTATTAATGCGTCGCAGCCCGATCAGTATTAAAGACTTGTCGTCGCTGGCGTTGCTCAAGCGCTCTACAGTTAGCCGTGCCCTGGAGCGCATGCGCCGTGAAGGCTGGGTTGAAGGCATTTCCAATTGTTGCTCTCGAGTCTTTTTTGTTGTGCCAGCGCAGATTCATATGAGCAACAAGTTGAGCCGCCTTTAGACATTCAGTCCTACAATCTGGACGCAATCAATGCTTTCAGTTAGATGGTGGCGTGGGTGTTAAAAAGCTCGCCTTCAGTGCGGCGTTAAAAGTGAAATAAAAGAGCTCAAGGCATCACAGAGTTATACGGTTGACGCACAAACCGCTATTAGCATTAAGCTTGGAAAGCTGCTCTGCAGGGCGCCGAGATCTGCCAATGAATTGCCCGCGACAGCGATTATATCGGCTAGCTTGCCAACTTCTATGGTGGCTCACCGTCCTTTAAGTAGAAAGTGGACTTGGCAGCCGTCGAAGGCGATAAGACGATCTCAGACTTGTCGCAACAATTTAATGTTCATTCCAGCCAGATCACGTAATGGAAGCTTACGTAGGAACTTCGAACCCGATATTCAAATTTAAGTTAGAACAGGTCCCCACCCGGTTCAGGGAAGCATGTCTTGCGGTACTTTCTCAAGTATGCGCTTCCGATATTCCGGTTTGAGGTTTTCCAATACTCGCCGGTAAGCGTCTGTTGCATCCATACGCTCCTGTTCAATCCAATCTGAGGCCGGAACGAGTTTGCTCTTATCCGGTAGTTCTTTTCCTCTTGGCAATGAAAACGCGAATTCGCCACCTATCACCCTCCTTACACGAATGGTTTCAGGCGTGATATTCCAGACCATCATGTCTTCAGCTACCGAGAATGGCCCTTGGTAGATTTCCCGGACCGCGGCAGAAAGTTTCTGACCCGAGTCAAGACCATTGTCGACATAATGGAAACAAACCGCCATACGTGGTTTCAGCAAATTGAATAGCTGACCTGCCAGTTCGGGCTGAGTATGCGCCGACGTGGCGATCATCCAGGCAGCTTCGGGCGGCCAGCTGCGGGATTCAATCAAGACTTCTATTGGGTCCGAGCACTCATGGATAACTATATCCGAGTTCTTGGCATTTTTAAGGAACCAGTTATTGGCAACGGTATCTCCGGAGTAAGAAAACTTTAATCCGTTCCACTCAAGGCTGTAACTCACCGGCCCATCCATTACATGCACGGCCGGCCAGGAGCGGATGATCACGTCATTCCGTTCATACACCACCTGTTCTTTTGCATAATCAAATTCGTGAATCTTTATGGCATAGGAGGACATTGGAGCACGCCCATTCTTGGAAACATATTCCCATCGAAACATTCCCAGTAAGTGCTCAACTGCTGCTTCAGTTCCCAAATCCGGCGTCAGACCGCTGGGGCCCCATACTTCCAGAGGAATACTCCGCCCCATCTGCCAGCCGCCCGCCAATAAAGTTGGCAAATCTCCAAAGTGATCTGAATGAAGATGGGTAATGAATACCTTGGTAAATGTGTCCCAGGGTAATTCAAGCATGGACATGTTGGGTGTACAGCCGCTGCCAATGTCGAAGATGAAAGAATCACCATTGCCTAGTTGCACCAGCCAGCATGCAGACGCTTGATTTCTTTGAATCTGTGGCATTCCCGAGCCAAGGGAGATAACCCGCATCTCGTTCTCTCCCAACTGTTCACTGCCAGCCAGATAGAAGGATCTCTCATGACCCAATTCGGTAATGGGATTGGTCGAAGCTCTGGTTTCCGCGGGATCTACAATGCCCAGTGGAGTGCGCAAATTGGCGTCCGTGTCTGCAGCAAAATTTGTATTGACCGCCAAAATACACATTGCAAATGAAATGGTCCATTTCCAGGTCATTCTAATTTTCATGTCAACCTCCAGTTCCAGCTAAAAAAGGCAATGTTTGTGCTGTTCAA
>JAWXBM010000037.1:0-9706 GCA_034440115.1 Lysobacterales bacterium
CCGTCATCCCGGGCCTGACCCTTACCACCGTCATCCCGGGCCTGACCCTTACCACCGTCATCCCGGGCCTGACCCGGGATCCAATTCCACGCCAATTATGAATCCCGGGTCAAGCCCGGGATGACGGAGTGGGGACTGCCCGGGATGACGGTGGTGGCTTTAAATTCGGTACGCCAAGGCCTTCATTATCCCCGCAGTAAAGGCCATGGCTGATCGAATCGGCCTGGGCAATTCAATGGCACCGGCTTCCTCAGCCATGCGCGCATGCTCGGCTTCATCGGTTTTTATCTGATCCAAAATTGCCTGGCTGCGCGCGTCCTCTGCCGGTAGTCGTTCAATGTGTTGCTGCAAATGTGCTTCCACCTGTATCTCGGTTTCGCGCATAAAGCCAAGGCTCCACTTGTCGCCAGCCAGTCCCGCTAGCGCGCCGATGGCGAATGACCCCGCATACCAAAGCGGATTTAACACGCTGGGCCTGCTGCTCAATTCATCCAGCCGTGATTCGCACCAGGACAGATGATCAATTTCTTCATCCGCCGCTTGTTGCATGGATTCGCGTACTGCGGGGTCGCGGGCAGTCGCGGCCTGACCGGCGTACAGCGCCTGCGCACAAATTTCGCCCGCATGATTCACCCGCATCAAACCGGCCACGTGTTGGCGCGTTGCAACTTCCAACTCCAGATCCGGCAAATCCGCTGCGGGATTTGGCCTGCTGGCAGAAGGTGCTGTCCCAGCCGACAGGCGCAAGGCTTCGTCAATACGGATCAGGATCCGGTCCAATGGGGTGATATCGCGTAATTCGTTCATATGCTTAATGGCCACAGAAACTTCGTTCATTGTACTGCTTGGCAACCCTGAGGTTGGCTGTGTTGGGTCATTCGGGGCACTTATAGTCTACAATCGGTGCCGCTCACTGCCAGCTCATTCCGGGATATTTGGTATTTTATGTCTTATTACGATAAACACGTGTTTTTCTGTACCAATGATCGTGGTGCAGGTGCCGACCGGCCTTCCTGCGCGCGGTGTGGTTCGGTAGAATTACGCGATTACGCCAAAAAACGCATCAAGCAGTTAGATATGGCAGGCCAAGGAAAAATACGCGTTAATTCAGCAGGTTGTTTGGATAGATGCGAAGAAGGACCGACCATGGTGGTGTATCCGGAAGGCGTTTGGTATACCTATATCGACGAAATGGATGTGGATGAAATCATCGATTCGCACCTGTTGGGCGGCAAAATCGTCGAACGGCTGAAAATTTGAGCCAATCTTATTGTGTCGGGATTCTGGCAGTTTATTGCCGGTTTTCTCACACCACGGGTTGAATCCATCGGCATAAGCCAGTAGAATTCCCGCCCTTCACCTGCGGCCTTTTACCGTCGAGACACTACATGAAGACGTTTACTGCTACACCCAAGACCATAGAGCGCGACTGGTGCTTGGTCGATGCAACTGACAAGACACTGGGCAGACTGGCTACTGAAGTAGCAAGCCGCCTGCGTGGCAAACATAAACCAACTTATACACCGCACATGGATACCGGCGATAACATCGTCATCGTCAACGCGGAAAAGATCAAAGTGACCGGCAACAAGCTGAATGACAAGATCTATTATCATCACACCGGTTACATCGGCAATCTGAAGTCAATCAACCTGGACAAGCAGCTGCAAGAGCACCCCGAGCGCGTACTCGAAGGTGCCATCAAGGGCATGCTGCCAAAAAACCCGCTGGGCCGCGCCATGTTCCGCAAGCTGCACGTTTATGCAGGCCCGGATCATCCGCACGCCGCACAGCAACCCCAGACGCTGGAATTCTGAGCCCGGAACTAGAGAAGAGATATGGCAACCGAACAATATTACGGCACAGGCCGTCGCAAATCCTCAACCGCCCGCGTGTTTCTGACTCGTGGAACCGGCAAAATCGTGATCAATGATCGTACCATCGAAGAATTTTTCGGTCGTAAAACCTCCCGAATGATCGTGAATCAGCCATTGGAAAAAGTCGAGATGACCGACAAGTTCGACATGATGGTTACGGTTGAAGGTGGTGGTATGTCCGGCCAAGCCGGTGCCATTCGCCTGGGCATAACCCGCGCACTGATGGAATATGATGGCGAGCTGCGCCCAGTATTGCGTAAAGCTGGTTACGTAACCCGCGATGCACGCGAAGTTGAGCGTAAGAAAGTCGGCCTGCATAAAGCACGTCGCGCGGTCCAGTTCTCTAAGAGATAATTTCGACCCCATTGGGGGGTCGTCTAGTGGTAGGACTGCGGACTCTGACTCCGCCAGCGGGGGTTCGAATCCCTCCCCCCCAGCCAAAATAGAAAAAGCCGCCTTTATGGCGGCTTTTTTTATTTTCACTAACCTGTCGGGATGAGAATCCCAGTCGACCGAAGGGCGACGGGGTTTGCCAATCGGCAGGATAGCCGATTGGGAGCGCATAGCGACCCGAGCGAAAGCGAGGGTGAGGGCCAGGGATGGCCCGAATCAATCCCTCCCCCCCCAGCCAAAATTAAAAAGACCACCCTCGTGGTGGCAAGTTTGCATCACCCCTGGCAGTAATCTTCGTCATCCCGGGTTTGACCCGGGATCCAGTCCACGCCAAAAATCATGGATGCCGGATCAGGTCCGGCATGGCTCGAAAGAATTCATATGAAGCCACCCTCGCGGTAGCCTTTTTGTTTTTCGACACGCCATGAAATTTCCTATATGGATTGCGCCTTCTACCCATAGTCTGCGATGTAGGCAAGCTACAAACTACCGGCCTGCCTCATTTCAATAAACGCCGTGAGCTAGTGAAAGACAGCTTCTATTGCGGTGTGCAAACGTGATTTCCTGCTTATCAGGTTTGTTAATGCTAACCAGTATTGTCCCAACGTTTAAATGATGCTCCTGCATAACCTGCTGATTGAGCCAACATCACTGTTCACGTTAAACCGGAATCACGGTTCAGATTGGGCCGGTGTGTCCGACAGAAAATTCCTGCGGGAACGTCGAACGAACCTCAGCTATTGGCAGATGGTATCCACTCCTCCACCGCCGATGCTCAACTACAACAGTTGTGTAAACTCCGCAAATTTAACCATAGTTGACATAGCATTATCAGTTGAAGGTAATCCCAGTTTCGTAACAGTTTTAAAAGTAGCCACGGCACTGGGATTGAAAATCTCAATTCATCCAGCATAGTTTGGATTTGATTCCATTGGATTGATCCCCAGTTGCCGTCAGCTTTCAGTTCCCCATCAGAAATCGCTGTTGTCCTCTGTTAAAGAGTCATATGATTTTCATCCCGTCCGGTGGGACTTTTGGAGTCACTTCGATGGGCAATGTCCGCTTGTATCGCGTTTTGTTCCGTCCTTTTGGTTTTTGTCTCGCCTTTAGCCTTTGCTACCGAAAATCCAGAGCGTTGGTACGACGCCAAAGAAATCCACTTCACCATTACCGGCACGTTTGATGGCCGCTACATTCTCGATTCGAGCGGTGATACGCCTTTCACTGACCAGATAGAAATTGACTTCGTCACCACGGCTGACAGCCAATTGGTGGGCGAGGTACCCATTCGTAATTTCTCCTCGGAAATCTCGGACATCAAGGCCAGCGAGCCGGGCCGCAACCCCCCCCGAACTGCAAGGGCCCATGGAGTTCTACACCGTCAAGGCCTTCGAGTGCATGAACTGCAATGCGGAGATGGCTCCATATGCAGAGCCTGATGAAGACGGTAATATCCCCGAGTTCATGGCACCTTCATCGGTTATTATCTGGGAACGCGTTTTTCCGGCCACGGAGCTCATCCCATTCAGTCCACAGCAAAATAAACGTAATCTTCGAAAACTCTGACTCAAGGAAAATGGAATATGTTCAGTCATGTCATGCTCGGTGCCAATGATGTTCAGGAATCCAAGGTATTTTACGATGCTGTGTTGGGTGCGTTGGGTTACGAGCCTGGCGTTACGGACGAGAAAGGTCGCTGCTTTTACTTCACCAAGAGTGGGGTGTTCTGCCTCAGCAAACCCATTGATGGTCAGCCAGCCTGTAATGGAAACGGCAGTACGATTGGCTTCCTGGCGAAAACTCCAGAGCTGGTTCATGAATGGCATTCCGCTGGGCTCGCTAATGGCGGAACAGATTGTGAAGACCCACCAGGCTTGCGTGAGAATGCAGGCAATAAACTTTATCTGGGTTACTTACGAGATCCGGCCGGGAATAAGCTATGTGCGCTGCATCGTGTGAGTTCAGCTTAAGCTTTAATCGGTGCCCAACTGATCACCAGCATGAATTCAAGTTTGAATGCGAAACATTTTTATACAAGTCAGGTTATGATGGGCCGCGAGATGGAAATTCTCGGAAACCCTTGTTTAGCTTCTGACTAGAATAGGAAACCTCATTATGGACAACAAAAAGATAATTGCGATCGTGCTGTTAGCCTTGGCAGCCATATTGCTGTACTTCGGATTTAATGCATCTCAGTCTCCTACAGAAGAAATCGGTGAAGCACTCACTGGCCAGTATTCTGACCAGACCATGATGTACCTGATTGGTGGCGGGGTCGCTGCAGCCGCAGGTTTGTTTATGCTAATGAAAAAGGGTTGACCCCTGAAAATGGGAACACCCACAATGCTTTTCCATTGTGGGTGTTTCGCTTGCTACCCGGCCCTTTCCGAATAGGTCTTATCGTCATCAGACCAGGAGGGTGCAAGCGATAGCTTGCTGGCTGATAACGAATTCCCCTTGTTTCTTGCTGAAATACTGACAGGCTCGTCTATGGTCTCCATCGGCTCATTGGCTGCAGCGGGTGTCACCTGTTGCAGTTGCAGCCGTAAGTCGTTGGGATAATCGGCGTTGGCCATGGCTTCTTCCTTGCTGATCAGGCCAGTTGCATAAAGTTCCAGCAAGGACTGATCGAAAGTCTTGCAGCCGCCGGTTGCACCGCGCAACATACCTTCCCGAATGTTATCCACTTCGCCATTGCGAATCAGTTCTTTTACATAGGCCGTATCCCGCATGATTTCCACGGCGACCACACGCTTGCCATCAAGCGAAGGAATCAGGCGTTGAGCAACGATGGCGCGCAGGTTCATGGACAGTTGCAGGCAGATATCCGTATGGTGCTCACCGGGGAAAAAGTTCAGCACCCGGTGCAGGGTTTGATAGGCATTGCTCGAATGCAGAGTACCCAGGCACAGATGCCCGGTATCGGCAAAAGTGATTGCAGCTTCCATGGTTTCGCGATCGCGTATCTCGCCGATCAGGATGACATCGGGAGCCTGCCGCAAAGCGTTCTTGAGTGCGTGATTGAAGGACAGAGTATCTATGCCCACTTCGCGTTGCGTGAATATGCTTTTTTTGTTGGGGTGGATGAACTCAATGGGGTCTTCAACGGTAACTACATGGCCGCATGAATTGTCGTTGCGATAATCCAGCATGGCGGCCAGCGACGTAGATTTGCCTGATCCGGTAGCGCCGGTGACCAGCACCAGGCCGCGTTTGCGCATAACGATTTCTTTCAGATCCGCTGGCAGCCGCAATTGTTCAAGTGATGGAATTTCCGTCTTGATGTGACGGATCACAATACCCACGCTGTCACGTTGTCGGTGCACGTTCACTCTGAACCGGCCGATACCATTCAGCTCAATCGCCATGTTCATTTCTTTTGTTTCAGCGAAATGGTCCTTTTCGGCGTCGCTCATCAGGGCATTGGCCAGGGCCAGAGTGTCGGTATTATTGAAATTTGTATTGCCGACTGGATGGCTGACACCATCGGCGCGAATCAGCGGAGGGCTGTTGCGGGTGATGTAGAGATCAGAACCGCCGCGTAAGACCATTTCACTGAGTAGCGATTTTATATCCATTGTAATTTTGATTCCCTTTGTTATTTCCAGACGGTGAACGCCCGACACCATCCATTGGTATCTAAGCTATTATATGCAAGTAGTATGCCAACCGGTGAAAGGACCGCAGTAGGCCCGATTGCTGGCTTGTGTACTCTAAGTGGCCCGGCTCAGCTGACAGCCAATATCATTCGTTGACAAAATACAGGGTGTTTTGCCTTGCAAAATTCACCGCAACAACGGCAGCGAATCAGGTAGCATTCGGCCATGACCAAAATGAAACCCAGCACCTTGCGAATCGGTTACCGCTGTCGTCCGCAGCGTCTCGCAGACCGATGCGATGCACTTGTTATCAGCTCTGGCACGGGTGGGCTTCCCTCTGCCGCTTTATGCAGTGAACCTGGTTGGAAAGTGTGCCGCTGATGAAGAAAATTTTTGACTCGTAAGCGGAGCTTTTTGGCGAGTTGCTGGTTCAGGAAATTTCCCAGCGAAAAACATAATCCCTTTCTCTGGGCCGTTTTGGCAAACTCCAGGTTTATACTGCAAACATGACGACGAAGGAGATAAAATTTTGCAAAATTTAATCAAGCTAGCTTCCCTCATGGCACTTTTGGTTTGCGTCTCTGCCTGCACCTGGGTAAAGGCTACGCCGGGCGGTACAAAAGTGGTTGTTTCGGACGGCGCTGGAGTCAGTAACTGTGTAAGTAAAGGTGAAGTGGAGTCCGTGCTGAAAAGTCGTGTGGGCGGATTTGAACGCAATGCGACCAAGGTCAAGGGCGAACTTGAAACACTGGCGCGTAATGAAGCCTCCAAGATGGGTGGCGACACCATAGTTGCCCTGTCCAACGTCAGGGATGGCAAGCAAAACTTTGGTGTCTATCGCTGTCGCCCCTGATTGCCAGGCCGGGGCCACAAGCTGATGCGCGTTTCAGATCTTCGCGGCGCGCTGCGACTGGCTGTGCAGGCAACCAGTGGCGTTACCCGTGTCACTGAAGGGGTGCACCAATCGGTTTGGAGCACTCTGGGTGCGTCGGGTGGCAAAACCATGGGCACCACGCGGGGGTTAACCGGCGCGGTGTATCGCCTGATTGATGGCATTACCCATATCACGGGCAAGAGTACAGATGCGGCAATGGCTGCGCTGGAGTCCATGTTCGAATCGGAAAGCGGCAATAAGCCGCGATCTGCTCGCGCTGAATCGCTGCTGGCCATTTTGAATGGCGTGATGGGCGACCGTCTGGCTGAAGATGCCAGCCCATTCACCATTGCCATGGATATCCGTTCTGAGGCGGCAATGCATGGCGGAGTTTTGCAGCCAGCCAGTTTTGCGACCCCCGATGCTGCCGGTAAAGTTTTGCTGTTGATCCATGGCCTGTGCATGAATGATTTCAAGCAGCACGCAAAGTACCAAGGCAACGCCACCGAACCAGGTGCATTACTGGCAGAAAGGCTTGGGTACTTTCCGTTGTACCTGCGCTACAACTCCGGCTTGCATATTTCCCAAAATGGTAAGGAGTTGGCACAGCAGCTCCAGCAACTGGTCGAATGCTGGCCACAAGACATCGAAGAACTGAGTGTGGTTGCTCACAGCATGGGTGGCCTGGTGATACGCAGTGCCATGCGTCATGCTCAGCAACAGGGGGCACAGCAGCAAGGTATGAATTGGCCAGAGCGGGTGAAAAACCTGGTTTTTCTCGGCACACCGCATCATGGTGCGCGATTGGAGCGGGCTGGCAACTGGCTGGACAAAATTCTTGAAAACGCACCTTATGTCAAACCCTTTGCTGCCCTTGGTCAAATGCGCAGCGCCGGTATCACCGATCTCCGCCACGGTAACCTGCTGCAACAGGACTGGGATGGTCACGACCGTTTCCAGCTCAAACCTGACAGCCGTGAGCCCGTGCCGCTACCCGCGTCCATCAATTGTGATACGGTGGCCGCAACCCTGGCAGAGAGGCGCGGCATCCTGTCGGATCGCCTTCTCGGAGACGGCTTGGTTCCCTTGCGCAGTGCGCTGGGCCAGCATGATGACGCCGCCCTTGCACTGACTTTCCCGGATTCGGCACAAAAGATTGTTTATAAAACCGGCCATATGGGATTACTGCATAGCCCGACTGTAAATGAGCAAATCATCAGTTGGCTAAAAGCTGCGCAACCAGCTCCTTTTTGAAGGACTGCATGGGATGACATTCCACAAACAGAACCAAGGCTGGCTGATCGGGTTAGGGGTAATGATTACCCTGCTATGGACCTCTCAGTTTGCTGCTGACTGGTTCAAACCACACAACGAAATTGAGTTTGCCCAGCACAGCAAGATTGAGCTGGCAAACGTCATTGGGTCTGAGCGGAGTGGTATCAATCGTGTCTCCAGGCTGGAAAGCAAGCCTGATCCAATCGCACTGATATCCGAATTTTCTGCACACACCCTGTCAAGGCGTGGCCTGTGGCGCATACCTTTTGCGTTAGCAGGTGGCCACAGCAGTCAACCCACGGGCTTGCCTGGAATCCGCGCTCCACCTCGTTACCTACCCTCCGCGTAAATCCGCTTTTTTTACGATCAATTTTGCAGGGCTCGAATGGGTCGTGCATTTATTCTCTTGCTGCGGCAGTGCCGCAGTGGAGTTTGGAGGTTTGTAATGTCTGAACAAAATGGCTTGCCAGTGCCCACACTTACCGAATTGTCACGGGACGAAAATCTTTTAACCGCTACACCAAAAAGTCAGATAGCCAATGAATCCGACGGTTCGATTGGGTCCCATTTGTTGTTTGGCCTGGGAACACTTTTATTTGTGGCTCCAATGCTCATTCCAGGTATTCCTATGAAGTGGCTGGCTGTGACCTATGTTGGCTTGATGTGTATGGTGATAGTTGGCTACATGCTATGGCGTGCATTCAGCGCCCTGAAAGCTCGTCAGTTGCGCCGCTGAGGGTGACTTGAACGGTAATGCGAACAAGACGCCAGACAAAAGTCTGGCGTTTCCCAGCCCACAAACCCAGGAGCCTGTCGGACTTAACATGCTTTGATATTGAATTTTCAAGCATGATGTTGCTGAGTGATGCAGCAAACCTGATGGGGTTAAAGCATAATTACAGCGGGCCAGAACTTGCAATTCACGTTTTGACAACATTTGAAAGCGCATACTCACAACTGAGCCAATACCCTTGTTAACCCTGATTAAAACGGAAAATTCATCATGAAAAAATCTTCTCAGTTGATGGCTGAACGTAGAAAGTTTCTCAAGTTAGTCGGTGGCGGTGCAGCATTTGTATCCCTTGCCGGCCTGGCGGCGTGTTCAGACAGTGGTTCAGAAACAACAGCCAAAGCAACAACGGCAGCGCAAAAGGCAGACCCTGTGCCAGATGAAAAGCCCGCTGCGCAAACAGCCATGAAGCCTGAGCCTGCAAGTGCCGAGCCCGTAAGCCAGCCAGCCACTGCCAGCAGCGAGGGCGCTCCTCATTTGAGCGAGGACTTCCCGCAGGCCAAAGCTTTGGGCTATTACAACGACAGCAGCGCCGTTGATGCGGCAAAATACCCCAAGCATACACCCGATCAGATTTGTGGTAATTGCGTGCTTTATACCGGTAAGGCCGGCGACGCGTGGGGGCCTTGTGGGATTTTTCCGGGCCACCAGGTTAATGCCAATGGTTGGTGCACTGCTTACGTCCGCAAAGCCTGAAGTCATCC
This sequence comes from Lysobacterales bacterium, assembly GCA_034440115.1. GTDB lineage: Bacteria > Pseudomonadota > Gammaproteobacteria > Xanthomonadales > SZUA-36 > JAWXBM01. The sequence goes on from JAWXBM010000037.1 coordinate 9,513, forward strand.
GAACAGATAGCTGTAATGAACAACCCGACCATCTCCGAGTTGGCTGCATAAGCCAGCTAGGGCTGCTTTTGGTGCTCGCTTTTCATCACGCTGTCACTGAGTATTACGTAAAGCCACACATTCGGCATCAGCCTGCTGCGCTTCGCGCAAAAAACGTAATGCTGTGCTGTCCAGTTGACCTGCAGTCTCGTCTA
>JAWXBM010000038.1:0-3475 GCA_034440115.1 Lysobacterales bacterium
AATGGTGGCCAAGGGCGGAATCGAACCACCGACACGCGGATTTTCAATCCGCTGCTCTACCAACTGAGCTACTTGGCCATTGACACGAAGGCGCAGTATTAAAACCGCTGGGGCTGCCGAAGTCAACCAGACTTTGCCCGCAGGCAAGCGATTACACCATTTTTGCGCGTGTTATGCGAATTCGGCCTTGAGGGGTACAATCCGCAGCGCTTCGTACAGTTTGGCCCCAAGCGCCTGTCGACAGGCATCTGGCGGCCTTCATGCTCTTACAAAACTGATGTGAGGAGAACACAGAATGAATTCGTATAGCGGTTCCAGTGCTCCCAAGTGGTTCACCATCTTTGCCATTCTCGCTCTGCTTTGGAATTTATTGGGTGTAATGGCCTTTGTCATGCAGGCAACCATGTCCCCCGAAGCCCTTGCCGCCCTGCCGGAAGCGGAACAAGCCTTGTACAACAATTATCCAACGTGGGCCCTGGTTGCTTTTGGCGTTGCTGTTTTCGGAGGTGCACTGGGCTCTTTGTTGCTGGCGCTCAAAAAGAACGTGGCGGGGCCGGTGCTGCTTATTTCATTGATTGGCGTATTGCTCCAGACGGGTCATTCGTTCTTTGGCGCCAAGGCCTATGAGGTATATGGGCCGAGCTCACTGATTATGCCGATCATGGTGGTAGTTATCGCGATTTACCTGGTGATGCTGGCGGCCAAGGCCAAGAATAACGGCTGGACGAATTAAGGCGCGCGCTCCTGCGCAAGCTTGTTGATTGTAGGAGGCCGCGTTGCGGCCGACCCGCAGATGCGGGTGTGTCGCGCGCAAGGCGCGCTCCTACGGCGGCACATAGCCCTGGGGTTTTTCCGCACCACCGCCAAAGAAAAACTTCTCCATTTCCTTTTCCAGATACGCCCGATGGTCAGGGTTGAGTGGCGACAGGCGATGCTCATTGATGAGCATGGTTTGCAGTTCCAGCCAGCTCTTCCAGGCCTGTTGCGAAATGTTGTCAAAAACCCGCTTGCCCAGCTCCCCGGGCCAGGGTTGAAAAGCCAGGCCTTCCAGTTCCTGGTTGAGCATCTGGCATTGCACGGTACGACTCATTGTTTGACTCCTGAAATTAATTCCGAATTGCGTATTTGTTCGATCAGTACTGCCAGTGGTTGCGGGATGCCAGGCAGTTTACCCGGCTCCAGCCCAAACCACTGCTGTTCTGTTGCTTCCCTGATCTGTAAATCATGGCTTGATATTACCTGCTTGCCCGGCGCATTGCCCAGCGCATTGCCAGGTGCGTTGGCGAGCACAACGGGATGAATGGACATGGCCACGTGGCTAAGCCGATGTTTACGTGGTTGCATGGTGTGCGCTGGTGACAAATCCAGCCCGCACTGCTGCTCCAAATTTTTTAAAGAATCTGCTTGGGGCAAACACCACAGGCCACCCCAGATTCCAGCCGGTGGTCGTTTTTGCAGCAAAATGCGCGATTGATCGTCCAGCAAGGCCAGCCAATACAGCACCCGGTGGCTGACTTTGGTGGCAGGTTTGGCAATGGGCAGGCGATCAACAGCATGCGTCGCCAAGGCCTGGCAATCGGAGCTCACCGGGCATTCATCGCAACGCGGTTTGCTGCGCATACACAGCAAAGCACCGAGATCCATGATGGCCTGAGTGTAGTCGTCTCCACGTTTCTGGGGTAAGCGTTGCTCTGCTTCTGCCCAAAGAATCTTTTGCCCAGCGGTTGAACCCGGCCAAACTTCAAGTGCGGAATGCCGGGCCAGCACGCGTCGCACATTGCCATCCAGCACGGCAGCGGGTTGGCCGGTGGCTTGGGAAATAATGGCATTGGCTGTGCTTAAGCCAATTCCTGGCAGCTCACACAGTTCTGCAGAAGTGTCAGGTAATTGGCCTTCAAACTGATCAGTACATAACTGCGCCGCGCGCTGCAGGTTGCGGGCACGGGCGTAGTAGCCGAGCGCGGCCCAGTGCTCCAACACTTCATCCAGGGGTGCTGCGGCCAATTCGACCAGATCGGGGAAACGCTGCATCCAGCGTTCGAAGTAGGGGATAACCGTGCTGACCTGGGTTTGCTGCAGCATGATCTCTGAAATCCACACTCGGTAGGGCGTGCGAGGCTGCTGCCAGGGCAGGTTCTTGCGCCCATGCTGATCAAACCAGGCCAGCAGGCGTTCGGCAAATTGCCCAGACTGTTTACGCCCCATCAGGCAATCGGCAGGATGGCGTTTACGTAGGAGCCGGCATCAAATGGGCGTAAATCAGCAGCGGCTTCACCTACGCCAATAAAGCGTATCGGCAGTTTCAGTTCATGGGCAATGGCGAACAGCACGCCGCCGCGAGCCGTTCCATCCAGTTTGGTCACCGTGATGCCGCTGAGGCCTATAGCCTGGTGAAACTCGCGCGCCTGGCTGAGGGCGTTCTGGCCGGTACCGGCATCTACCACCAGCATGACTTCATGCGGCGCTTCGGGATCGATGCGGCTCATCACTCGGTGGATTTTTTTCAGCTCTTCCATCAGGTTGGTCTGGGTGTGCAGGCGCCCGGCCGTATCGGCAATCAATACATCGATAGCTTTGGCTTTGGCCGACTGCAAGGCATCGAAAATCACCGCGGCAGAATCAGCGCCGCTGCTCTGTGACACTACCGGAATATCATGGCGCTGCCCCCAGGCTTTGAGTTGCTCTACGGCGGCGGCGCGAAAGGTATCGCCGGCGGCCAGCATCACGCTCAGGCCGTCTTCCTTGTAACGCTGTGCCAGCTTGCCAATGGTGGTAGTTTTACCAGCGCCGTTGATGCCTACCATCAGGATCACAAAGGGCTTCTTGCTCTCGTCCACCACCAGGAACTGCTCGCAGGGTTCGATGATTTCGTAGAGCTCCGCTTGCACTGCTGGCAACAACTGCGCAGGCTCTGTGATGACCTTGTTGGCCACCGCAGCGCGCAGGTTTTCAACGATTGCTATGGCCGCCTTGGCACCGAGATCTGCGGTGATCAGGGTGGTCTCGATCTCGTCCATTAATGCATCATCGATGTGGCTTCGGTCGCTGAACAGGGCACTGAGACGCTTGCCCACCTTGTCCTGGCTGTCCTGCAGGCGTTGCTCCAGCGCGACATTGCCTGCGCCAGCTCCAGCTTGTTCAATGGGGCGTATCTGCACACCCTCAACGGCGCCGGAGCTTTTCTTGTTTTTGCGGAAAATTCGAAACATGGCCAATAGCTCTTTTGGTGGGTTCTGCTTTGGGATTCAGGCGGTGTAAACGCTATGCTAGCAGTTGGGGTCAATGGCCTTCCAATTAAAGTGACGGTGAAAGTGGTCAAGCCTGCCTTGACCACTTTCACTGTCATCCCGGACAGCGCGAAGCGCAAGCTTGTCCCGGGCTTGATCCGGGAATCCGTGATCCACCTGCGTTAAAGGACTGGATGCCGGATCAAGTCCGGCATGACGGTGGGCATAATCAAGTCCGGCATGACGGT
>JAWXBM010000039.1:0-3818 GCA_034440115.1 Lysobacterales bacterium
TGGTGGCGGAGCATTGTTGATCGTCGGCTTTCTGACCCGAATCTGGGCTGCCGGCCTGGCCTTCGCCATGCTGATCGCCGTGACCATGGTGCATCTGCAAAGTGGCATGTTTGGCGAGGGTGGTTACCAGTGGGCGCTATTGCTGATGGCCTGTTCGTTGGCGCTTTTGTTTGAAGGAGCAGGAAAAGCTTCGCTGGATCGTAAGTTCAGCGGTTAGCACAAATTCGCGCCCAGAGCGCACTCCTACAATACAATCAGAGCTCTGTCGTTTCAGTCTCAGAACTTTCTGTCTCGGTTACGAAATTATCCAGCACCACCTGGCGCAGGATGTCGGGCGGCAACAGGCCCTGATTCAGCAGGAAATCGTGGTAGGCCCGCTGATTAAAACGATCGCGCATGCGCAATTCCACTTCGGTGCGCAAGGACATCAGGTTCATATAACCAAAATAATAGGATGTAGCCTGGCCAGGCGCGCGGAAGCTGTAACGGTCCACTTCAGACTGGGCCAGTGGTGTGGAAATGCCGACTTCACCGACCATGAAAGCCATGGCATCTTCCCGGCTGATCTGGCCGAGGTTGATCATCGGGTCGAGAAAAGCACGAGCAGCGCGCATCAACAGGCTGCGCAAGCCCATCAACTGCGCTTCGGGAGAAAAGTACTGCATCATGATGGCCTCGGAGTAAAGGCCCCAACCTTCCACATTGGCGCTGTTAAAGGCATAGATGGCACGGGCTTCCGACACGCCGCTTTCCACCATGGCGGAAAACTGCATTTCATGCCCGGGGCGTGCCTCGTGGGCAATCAGGCCCCAGGTGGCGGGCGCATTGCTGAAGTCGGTCATGGCTTCGCCGCTTTCATCACTGGGGTTTTTCGAAACCAGCACGAATTCACCGGATTGGCCGGTATTGCCGATTAATTGCGGTGGGCTCATAAAGGACGCAGGCGAGGCTGCCGATTCAGCATCGGTGGCGTGACGGATGTTGGCTGGCCGGTCAGGCAGGCTGACCAGATCGTTGTCGCGGATGATGGTTTCGATATCTGCCAGCCGCGCCAGGTAGTAATCCATCAGTTCGGCTGCAGGAACCACCTCTTTTTGCAGCACACCCATGACATACCGGTAGTCGTCGTTTTCCAGACTGCGCTCGGCTGCCACCACCCGGGCTATGGCCTTCATGCGGAACTGGATCTGGGCAAAGCCGAGTTGTGCCTGTTTGATCAATTCCTCTGGGTCGATATCCACACCAAAATTCTTCAGGTTGTCGGCATAGATTTCAGCCGGCAGCTTGTGGTCTTCTCGAGCGCGTGGCAACAATTCCTTTTTCAGCCAGGCGGAATAGTCTTCCAGTTGTTGGTTGAGCAAAGCCAGGTCTTTTTCATACCCAGTCAGCCCGGATTCCTTGAATACCTGCTCCAGCCCTGCCTTGAGCTGTTCCTGCCGTTTCAGGTTGTTTTCCATCTGCCCCCGGTACGGCCCAATCAGACCTGGATCGTCAAACCGTTCCCAGGTGCGGGCAATGGCCAGCTCGGTAACCGGTTTCGTACCCTTGGCCTGGCCGGTGTATTTTTGCAGACGTTGCAATGCTGCGGGGTATCGTTCCGGATCATTACGCGGATCCAACAGACTACGGAAACTCTGGAACAGCATGATGGGCAAGTCGTAATAAGGCAGCAGGTATTTCCGCTGCAATTCGGCGCTGTGGTATTGCTCCTGCAGTGACTTGATCAGGATATCGACATCCTGCAATACGCGCGAGTCTTCTATGGTCTTTTTGCGCTTTTCCAAATCCCTGATAATTGCTTTGATGTTTTTCTGGCTGCGTTCATACACCTTGGGACCGAAATCGGCTATGTCACCATCGACGCTGACGATACCCAGGCCGGAAAAGGCCTCAGCAGTGAATTTGGCCTGTTCTTCCATGACCGCTTCGGTAATCTGGTTGCTTTCTGCCACCCAGTCGTCCGCAGCAATGGCGTTACTGGCGACAGCCAGCCCAGGAATGGTTGCCAAAACGACCAATAAAGTGCGGAGAGCATGGCGCAAGTTCATGAAAAATATCCTTGTTTCAGCGGTTTCTGGGCATGGGGTTCGAATGCAACACTAAGACATCAAGTCACTGTCTTGCCCGTGGCATTAGTCATAATAAAGGACAAATAATTCCACTGCCGGGATTAACTCAGGCTGAATGGACGATAATGGCCCGCCATGTGACTGCACGGAAGTGACTGTATCATTCCGTATCAGCAATAATCCCTGATGGATTTGAACACATTAACCAGCATGACGCTTGGCTCAGAATCTTCAATGAATATCTCCCAATACGCAATTGGTCTCCGAGAACTCCATGCGGGTAGTTGAAGTACTTCAATACCTTGGGCCGAATCGCCGTTCGGAACACACCGCAGTTGAGTGGAAACTGGAGCTGTCCGTCGCGGAAATTCAGGCGGTAGAACAGGCTGCTGAAGTTGATTTCGCCTTGTTGCGTCAGATGCTGCGTGCTGCAGGTTTTGAGCCACTGTCTGCTTTGGCTGCTGAGGAATTTGTCGCGGATGAATCCGGAACAAATGACCGGCCCGTCTGGCGCAACTCGCCTATGGCCAGTTTATTGCGGGTCGTGGCCCGCACCGCCCTGGCCTTGCAACGCAGTGCGGGTCATCGGGTAGAGTTTCATGATCTCTGCGCCTGTGTTTCACTCCAACAGATGCGCATGATTTTTGAAAGTGAGCATGCCGATGTCGCACTTAATGCCGGTGAATTGGCTTTGCGTTTATGTCGTGAAGCGTTGCCTGGCTTGGAATGGCAGTCCGATCCGGCATTGCCGGGGGACAGCTTTCAGGATGGCCTGGACGGTTTCCTGAAGCATGCCCGTGCCCGTACTCTGCCGCTTGAAACGCAGGCTTTGATTAATGCGGCTGCAAAACGCGATATCCCCTGCGTCAAGCTGGAACGGGCACCTTATGCAGGCTTGCAGGGCGACTTCAGGATTCGACCGAATGGCTTGCTGCGACTGGGCCATTCACGCTATCAGCTGATAGTTGATGGCAGCTTGTGTCTGGACCGGAATGCAGCGCTTATTCCGCTTTTATTTGACCGTAACAAGGTCCATGAGACCTTGAGCGCTTTGCAACTGCCAGCAGCCCGGCAGGGGAGTGAATTGCGCCACCTGGTCACCGCCAAAAGGGCAGCGCGGGCTGCGAATAGCCTGGGCTATCCGGTTGTTTTAAAGCCGGTTGCCCGCTCGCCCGCAGCAGCAGAACAGATTAATATCGCGGTTTCTGGGCGAGCCGCTCTGAATTCGGCAGAAGAAGTCCGGCTGGTTTTCGAACAGGCAGCTCCTGGCAGCTCGGGCGTCATCATTGAAAAGTACGTTGCAGGCCAAAGCGTTCACCTGCTGGTGGCTGGCCTGAAGCTGCTTTGTGCCCTGGATGCCCGCAGCTTGCAGTTGCTGGACACACCTTTGCACAGCAGCCTGGTGGAAATGGCGGAGCAGATCGCCGGGCGGCTGAATGTGGGTTTGCTGGTGGTGAGTGTGATCTGTGCGGATCTGTCTCGCCCATTGCAGGAAACCGGTGGTGTGATAATCGATCTTGATCCGGCACCCAATCTGGGGCGTTTGTTGGAAGATTCAGCCGCGTTGATGCAACAGGCAGTCGATGCTTACCTGCTTTGGCTGTTCCCGGCAGACTGCCAAAGCCGTGTCCCTCTGATTGCGGTTACCGGCACCAATGGCAAAACCACGACGTGCAAAATGCTCGCCAGTATCATGCGGGCCAGCGGCTTTAGTCCGGGGTTGGCATCAACCAGTGGTTTGTTTATCAA
>JAWXBM010000040.1:0-13766 GCA_034440115.1 Lysobacterales bacterium
GGCTTTGTGCCGATGGACCATTTACCGTCATCCCGGCCCACGCTTGCCCCGAACTTGATCAGGGGAGCCGGGATCCTATACCCGCCATGGATCCCGGCTCCCCTGATCAAGTTCGGGGCAAGCGTGGGCCGGGATGACGGTAAATGGTCCATCGGCACAAAGCCTGTGATCTAATTCAGGCCATCAAATGATTCCCTAATGCTGGAGAAACAGGTTTTGCGCATACCGGTACTGACCTATCACTCGCTCAACATGGACAGCAACGAGTACGCAGGTAATGATCATGTCGCCTTAAGAGAAGACCTCAGGCTACTGCATCAATCAGGCTGGCGCATCGTTCCCCTCAAACAGGTCGTTGACTGGCACCAGAGCCTCATTGCGGATACTGAAATGCACAACGCAGTGGCCATCACCCTGGACGACGGCACCGAGTTTGACTACCACGATCTGGAGCATCCCACCCTGGGCATGCAGCGCAGCATGTTCAATATTCTGTGTGATTTCCGCGACGAAGCGGGCGGCACTCAACCTGGTCTTTCGGTCAGCAGTTTCGTTATCACCTGCCCTGACTCGCGCGCTGAGCTGGATAAAAAAGGCATGGTGGGCAAAGACTGGTGGGGCGATCAATGGTGGCTGGAAGCACAGGCATCGGGCTTGATGAGCATCGAGTGCCACAGTTGGGATCACAACCACCCTGCGCTGGACAGAGTAGCCCAGCAAGACCAGCTTAAAGGTGATTTCACTGCCATCGCCAACACCGCAGACTGCGACGCCCAGGTCGCGAAAGCTGGAGATTTTATCCAGCAGAAACTTAACGGCCAACGGCCCACCCTGTTTGCCTACCCCTGGGGCCAGGCCAGTGACTACCTGCTGCAGCAATACATGCCCGGACATCAGTCCAGACATCAGTTCCGCGCCGGCTTTTCGTGTGAGCCACGTTTGGTAAGCAAGGACGACAATATCTGGTTTCTGCCACGCTTTGTTTGCGGCAGGGACTGGCAATCACCGTCGCAATTGATCTCCCTCATTTCAGATTGACGGTGAGGTATGGTGTACAGGATGACGAATTGCCGGCCAATGCTATGATCAACAAATAACGAATGCCGGAGAAACAGATGAATCTCTTACTGAACATCGCCTGGCTGATACTCGGCGGCTGCGCAGCATTTGAAGATGACGCGACTGGCCTTGTTACCCTTTGGCTTTGAGGTTCGCGACCGGCATTGAAATGTTATCGGCAGCAACGATCGTTCCTGCAGGAGCGAGCCTTGCTCGCGACCTGAGATGGAAGATCGGCTGCATGGCAGCCTCCTACATTGAGGTGAAAAACTGGCTGTAACGGCAGCCTTCTACAATTTTTTGTTCCAGGGCGCTACCTTGAACAGCAGCAACATGCCCGGAATAGCAGCCAGCGTGCATAGCAGAAAGAAGTGGGTATAGCCCATCCAATCGATCAAATAACCGGTGCTGGCATTGGCGAAGGTACGAGGCACCGCAATCAGGCTGGTAAACAGCGCGAACTGGGTGGCAGTAAATGACCGGCTGGTTTCGCGCGCCATATAGGCGGTTAAGGCGACCGTGCCCAGGCCGACCCCAAAATATTCGGCGCTGACCACCACGAAAAGACCCAAAGGATAGTGGCCCATGGTGCTCAACCAGGCAAAGCCCAGAATGGTCACCAGTTGCACCGCGCCAAAGAGCCACAGCGCGCGATTGATGCTCAGGCGCAACATGGCCAGCCCGCCGACAATGGCGCCGGTAATCGATGACCACAGCGCCGCCACTTTGGCGATAGAACCAATCTCGGTCGCGCTGAAACCCAGGTCCAGATAAAACGGCGTGGACAAGGCGGTGGCCATGTTATCGCCCAGCTTGTATAGAAACATAAAGGCCAGGATCAATAAACCTGCCTTGATACCATCGCGCTTGAAGAACTCCACGAAAGGGTCGGTCACTGCTTCGCGCAGACTGTGCGGCGCCAGTTTGTCATCACTCACCTCGCCTATGCACAAGGTGGTCACTACACCCACCAGCATAAAGGCACCGGTAATCCAGAATACGGCAGACCAGGACAGGTGATCCGACAGAATCAGTGCCAGTGCTCCAGGAACCAGCGAGGCCAGCCGATAGGCGTTGACGAAAAACGAATTACCAGTGCCCAGTTCATCGTCTGCCAGCAACTCACGCCGGTAAGCGTCGATGACGATGTCCTGACTGGCGGAAAACAGCGCCACCAAAAACACCAGCATCACGATCGCGCGCAGAGATTCTGACGGATCGAATTGGCCCATCAAGCCGATGCTGATGAGCAATAACACCTGCGTGATCAATGCCCAGCCACGCCGCCGTCCCAAGAAGGGTGGTTGGTAGCGATCCATGATGGGCGACCAGAGGAATTTCCAGGTATAAGGCAACCCCACCAACGAAAACAAGCCAATGGTGGCCAGATCGATGCCATTGATGCGCAGCCAGGCAGGCACCAATTGGATCAGCACATACAACGGCAGTCCGGAAGTAAAGCCGATGAACAGGCACACCAGCATGCGCCGGTTAAACAGGATCTCCCGCCAGTCTCGACCTACCACGGGCTCGGTCACGCGCTTTTAGCCGCAGCCATGTCGTAGTCGTAATCCACGGTCAGCGGCGCGTGATCCGAGAAGCGTTCATCCTTATAAATGGCCGCCGATCGGGCCAGCGCGGCTATGCCCGGCGTGTTGATGTGGTAATCAATACGCCATCCGGTATTGTTGGCCCAGGCCTGGCCACGATTGGACCACCAGGTGTATTGTTCTTCACGATCATCCACCTGGCGGAAGGTATCTACCCAGCCTGCTTTATCGAACAGCGTATCCAGCCAGGAACGCTCTTCGGGCAGAAAGCCGGAATTCTTCTGGTTACCGCGCCAGTTTTTCAAATCGATATTCTTGTGCGCAATATTCCAGTCGCCACAGATGATGTACTCGCGCCCGTCCCTGGCCATTTTTTTCAGTCGTGGCATCAGCCAGTCCATGGCCTGGTACTTCACCGCTTGCCGCTCCTCGCTGCTGGAACCTGAATGCAGATACAGCGAAATCACCGACAGATTGCCAAAATCGACCTGCAGCCAGCGGCCTTCGCTGTCCAGTATCCTGGTACCCAAGCCGTGTTGTACCCGGTCCGGCTCATGGCGGCTGTAGATCGCAACGCCGCTGTAACCCGGCCTGATGGCATCGTGGTAATAATTATGATGGCGATCCGGGTAAAACATCGGGTCGGTGAGCACAGCTTCCTGCGCCTTGGTTTCCTGAATGCACACCACATCCGCATCCTGCGCATGCATCCAGTCGAAAAAGCCCTTGCGTGCGGCAGCGCGAATGCCGTTGGCATTGAGTGAAATGATTCTCATGATAGTGCTGAATTCCTGCCAGTTTCAACCGTAACCGAATTCTACGAGTTTGCGCGCCAGCATACCTGCCCGGGCAAAGACTGTCATGAGCTCTGGCGTGGTGGTCGCCATGGTGGTCGTCATGGCCGTGCAGCACCGTGGTGGATATAATGCCCAAGGTCAAGAAAGGATTCTTTGATGGAAGCTAAATGAAAGCCAGATGAAAGCCCAATTGAAACACTACAAAACACAATTTTTTGAACTTGCACTGGCTAAAGGCAATTTGCGCTTCGGTCAGTTCACGCTGAAATCCGGGCGCACCAGCCCCTATTTCTTCAATGCGGGCGGTTTTGATGACGGGGAATCGCTGGCCATATTGGCCAGTTGCTATGCCGCGTCGATTTGCGCTTCCGGATTATCTTTCGACATGCTGTTCGGCCCGGCTTACAAAGGCATTCCCCTGGCTGCAGCGACCGCAGTGGCGCTGTTCCAGGAGCAGCAAACAAATTACCCCTTTGCCTATAACCGCAAGGAAGCCAAGCATCATGGTGAAGGCGGTATGATTGTCGGCGCAGCTTTGCAAGGCCGCGTACTGATAATCGACGATGTTATTTCAGCCGGCACCTCAGTGCGCGAGTCCATCGACATCATTCGCGCGGCTGGTGCTGAACCTGCCGGCGTTGCCATTGCACTTGACCGGCAGGAACGCGGCCAGGCGCAGCGCTCGGCTGCGCAGGAAGTACAGGCCGAATTTGACATACCCTGCATTGCCATCGCCGGATTGGATGATTTACTGGGGTTTCTCCAGTCGCAGCAGATCGATGGTATCGATCTGGATGCTTTGCAAAACTATCGCGAACGTTACGGCGCCTGAATAAAGATTGACGGAAAATTTGCTGGAAAGTTTAAAGGAAAGCTTGATATGAAGACCTGGATAGCCATTAGCCTGACTACCGTCTTGTTGTTGACCATGGACAGTGGCTTGGCACAAACCAGCAAGCCTGGGTCACAATCATCCGGTGAAAAGGTTTACCGCTGGGTGGATGATGAAGGTAATGTGCACTACACCGAAACGCTGCCACCCGACTTCAAAGACAAGAAAGCTGACGTGCTGGATGATCAGGGCATAACCCGTGAAACCGACCTCAGTCTGGTACCGCCACCCCCCAAACCCGAGGCGGAGAAAGAAGATCCCAAAGGCGAGCTGCCGCGCGACAAATCCGGCATGCAGCGCCCTGAGCCAAAGTACAACGACCAACAGATGCAACAGCAACAGGATGCTTTGCTGCTGCTGCGCTACCATTCTGAGGAAGAAATTCAGGATGCATTGAACGTGGAGGTGCGCCAGCTCGCTTATGACACCAACCTGCTCACCACCTCGCGCAAAAGCCTGGATACAGCTTATGGCGGCACCATTAAAGAGCTGGCCGACCGCCAGCGCGCGGGAGTCGCTTTACCTCCTGAAGAGCTCAAATCCATTGAAGGCATGAAGCGCAAAATGGCAGCGAATGATCTCAACATGCGGCAGATTCGCCAGCGCGAGTTGGCAACCGAGAAGAAGTTTGCAGCCGACCTGGAACGATACCGTTACCTCACTACCCGCGACGGTTCCGAGCAACCCTGAGCATGTTCAAGATGCAAAATTCCACCCTGCGCAAAGGCGTAAATTAGCCATTATGTACACCCGCTGCCAGGGCTGTCATACCGTTCACCCGGTCAATGCCGAATTGTTGTCCCGCGCCAAGGGACAGTATCGCTGTGGCCGATGCAAGAAGCTGGCCAATGCCCTGGATGCTTTATTTGATGAATGGCCCAGTGCGGGAGAGCAGGCCTTGGAACACGGCGAGCCGCCGGTCCTGGGAGGCGTGGTGGCGCTGGAACAACCGGACGACAGTGCAGTCTCGCCGGAAGAGGCCGCTTTGCTGGTTGAACCGGCCGAACAGTCTGAAGCTTCCAGCAGCAAGGGCGCCTGGCTGCGGGTAGGCTGGATCACGCTGGGCTTGATGCTGATTCTGGGCAGCATTTATTCGGTGGGCGTGTACTTCGGCAAAATCGACATTGATTCCGACATGCTGGATCAAACGCTGGTCCGCATGGGTGTGCGGGATGCGCCGCCGCAAAAGCCTTTCAGCGACACCTCCAGCATCGAACTGGTCAGCCGCGAAATGCTCAGTCATCCGCTGCGACCGCGCGTGCTGTTGCTGAATGCAACCATTGTGAACCGCGCGCAGCAGGCGCAGGCTTACCCCGACATTCAGGTGCGTTTGTTTGATATCGACAATGAGGTCATCAGCGAGCGGCGCTTTCGTCCAACGGATTATCTGACCAGTACCAGCACCATGCGCGGCGGCATGACCCCCGGAGCGTTTTTGCGCTTTTCGCTGGAGATGCTCGATCCGGGTAATCGCGCAGTCGGTTTCGAACTCGAATTTCTTTGATGCAACTAGTTCTGCGCAAATTTGCGCCAGAACGGTAGGCAAATCAGGTGGTCTTTGTGGTAGGGTTACAGCCCCTGAGCGAAACCCATTCGCTCCCATAAAAATATAAAGTCGACTACATAACCGATGGCCATTGAAACTGATCACAGCATTCCGCTAAGACAAAAAGTGCAACTTGCGATACGACGTTATCTCGAAGACATGGGCGACTGTCAGGCAGAGAGTCTTTACCAGACCCTGTTATCTGAAGTAGAGCCCCCATTGATTGAGGAAGTGCTGCGGTTTACGCATGGCAACCAATCTCAGACCGCCCGCATACTTGGAATTACGCGCAATACCTTGCGCACCAAGCTGAACCGGTACGATATTCCGGTAAGTAATGGCCGTTTCGGCTGAGCGCAAGCCGGCTCACCAATACAGCATGCAACGGGCCTGCGCCCACCCAGGCTTTGATTTCGCGCCAGTTTTGACTACGTTCCCGAACTTTTCTGGAAGACACTAACATGAATGAACTCTCGCGAACGGAGCAACGCTGGGCGCTGATCAGCGTTTCCGATAAAACCGGCTTGCTTGAACTGGCCAGCCAGTTACATGAGCTGGGTTTTGGTCTGTTGAGCACAGGCGGTACCGCTCGCACCCTGGCCGCTGCCGGAATCGCCGTTACCGAAGTGTCCGATTACACCGGATTTCCAGAGATCATGGCCGGGCGGGTCAAAACCCTGCACCCACGTATCCACGGTGGTTTACTGGGACGTGCCGGCGCGGATGATGCAGTGATGCAGGAACAGGATATTCCGCGCATCCAGCTAGCGGTTATCAACCTCTATCCTTTTGAGGAAGTCACGGCGAAAGCGGACTGCAGCCTGGCAGACGCCATCGAAAACATCGATATCGGTGGTCCCGCCATGGTGCGCTCGGCCGCGAAAAACCATGCTTCGGTCGGCATTGTCACCAGTCCCGATCAATATGCCCGGGTACTGGAACAACTCAAACGTGGAGCAGGTCAGCTCAGCGATGCCTTCCGTTTCGAACTGGCCATCGCCGCGTTCAATCGGATTGCGCAATACGATGCAGCCATTGCCAATTACCTCTCGGCACTGGAACCGGCCGGTGGCCAACTGGAATTCCCGCGACAACTGCACCAGTGTTTCAGCAAGATCATGGATTTGCGCTACGGCGAAAACCCGCATCAGCAAGCAGCCTGGTACCGCGATGCCACCGGTCCGGCAGGCGGCCCATCAATCGGCTTGGCCAAAGCCAGGCAGTTGCAGGGCAAGGAATTGTCCTTCAATAACATTGCCGATGCCGATGCGGCCTGGGCCTGTGCCATGCAGTTCGCCGCGCAGTTTAATGGCCAATTTGATAGTTCAGCCTGTGTAATCGTCAAACACGCCAATCCCTGTGGCGTGGCGGTAGCCGGCTTCGCACTGGAAGCCTATCAACGTGCTTTTGCCACGGACCCAACTTCGGCCTTTGGTGGCGTCATCGCCTTTAATCAGCCGGTGGATGGTGACTGCGCCCGTAGCCTGATCGCCCAGCAGTTCGTCGAAGTTGTACTGGCACCTTCGTTTACCCCCGAAGCACTGGCGGCACTGGCGGCCAAGCCGAACGCTCGAGTGCTGGAGTTACCGCTGAATGATTCGATACAGCAACTGGATGTAAAACGGGTTGCGGGGGGCTTGTTGGTGCAAACGGCTGATAACCGTATCGTACTGCCGAAAGAGTGCAAAGTAGTCAGCCAGCGGCAACCCACCGAAGCGGAATGGCTGGACCTGATGTTCGCCTGGAAAGTCGCCCGCATGGTGAAATCCAATGCCATCGTTTACGCCGCCAGGGGCCAGACTCTGGGCATAGGCGCGGGCCAGATGAGCCGGGTGGATTCAGCCCGTATCGCGCGCTGGAAAGCGGCTGATGCCGGCCTGGAACTCAAAGGTGCCGCGATGGCCTCGGATGCTTTTTTCCCTTTCCGCGATGGTCCGGACACTGCGGCTGAAGCGGGCATTGCCAGCATCATCCACCCCGGTGGCTCGATGCGCGATGATGAAGTGATCGCAGCAGCCGATGAACATGGTCTGGCGATGGTGTTTACTGGTGTGCGCCATTTTCGACACTGATTTCGCCATTGATTTGAACTACGATTCCGGTACTGAGCCAGAACAGTCTTAGAACAGACATAAAACAGGCAGAGACACGAACATGCAGGTATTGATTGTAGGCAGCGGCGGGCGTGAACATGCACTGGCCTGGAAGTGTGCGCAATCAACGCAAGTGGAAAAAGTATTTGTGGCGCCGGGCAATGCCGGCACGGCTACCGAAGCGGGTGTGCAAAACGTGGCCCTGGCTGCCAACAACATCGCAGGCTTGCTGAACTTTGCCCGTGAACACAGAATAGACCTCACCATCATTGGCCCGGAAGATCCGCTGGTGATGGGAATCGTTGATCAATTCAATGCAGCAGGCCTGTCCTGCTTTGGCCCATCCGCCGCCGCCGCCCAACTGGAAGGTTCCAAATCCTTTGCCAAGCAATTCATGCAGCGTCACGGCATTCCCACCGCCGAATATGGTCAGTTCACTGACGTCACCAAAGCGGTGCAGTACATCCGCGACAAGGGCGCGCCCATCGTGGTGAAAGCCGATGGCCTGGCCGCTGGCAAAGGCGTGGTGGTAGCACAATCCATTGCCGCAGCCGAAGCAGCGGTACTGGATATGCTGGCCGGCAATGCTTTTGGCTCAGCCGGGCACCGAGTGGTGATCGAAGAATTCCTGGCCGGTGAAGAAGCCAGTTTTATCGTCATGACAGACGGCCAACACGCACTGGCCATGGCTACCTCGCAGGATCACAAGGCGGTGGGTGATGGTGACAAAGGCCCGAACACCGGCGGTATGGGCGCATACTCACCGGCGCCCGTGGTGGACGCTACCTTGCATGAGCGGGTGATGCGCGAAGTCATTCAACCGGTGATCGATGGTATGGCGGCAGATGGACATCCATTCACCGGTTTCCTGTACGCCGGGTTGATGATCACACCGCAAGGCGATCCCAAGGTGATCGAATTCAACGTGCGTTTTGGTGATCCGGAAACCCAACCCATCATGCAGCGTTTGCAATCTGACTTGCCCGAACTGTGCCTCGCCGCCTTGCGCGGCGAACTGGACCAGTGCAGCACCGAGTGGGATTCGCGCTGCAGCCTGGCGGTCGTCATGGCCGCTGAGGGTTATCCGGGTCGTTATGGCAAGGGTGAGGTGATCAGCGGACTGGATAGTGATTTCCCTGAGAATGTAAAAGTCTTCCAGGCTGGAACTGCCATTAGCGAACAGAAAATTGTGACCTCCGGTGGGCGCGTGCTCTGTGTCAGCGCTTTGGGCGATAGCGTAGCTGAAGCGCAAAAGGCGGCCTATGCAGGCTGCAAACAGATCCACTGGCCGGGCGCATTTCACCGCAATGATATTGGCTATCGCGCCATTGCCCGTGAAACCCAAACAAAAACCAAAGCACAACCCGGCGCACAACCCGGCGCACAGGCCGGCACACAACCTGAAGAACAAAACTGATGGATGTCTCCCACCTGCTGGACGAACTCAATGACCCGCAACGCGCGGCAGTAACCGCGCCAGAAGGTCATGTGCTGGTTCTGGCCGGCGCCGGCTCGGGCAAGACCCGCGTGCTGGTGCATCGGCTGGCCTGGCTGATTCAGGTGGGGCATGTTTCACCTTTGGGCATTATGGCCGTGACTTTTACCAACAAAGCGGCTGGTGAGATGCGCGAACGCGCCGGCAAGTTGCTGGGTATTTCCACCCGGCCGCTGTGGATAGGCACTTTTCACGGCATCGCCCATCGCCTGTTGCGCATGCACTGGAAGGAAGCCCGGCTGCCGGAAAATTTCCAGATCCTTGATGCCGACGATCAGCAAAGATTGTTGCGCCGCATCCTGCGCGAAGAAGGTTATGACGAATCGCAATGGCCGGTAAGACAGGCGCAATGGTTTATCAATGGCCGCAAAGACGAGGGTGAGCGGGCGCACCACATCGAACACATGGACCACCCGACCACTGCGGCCTGGGTGAACATTTACCAGCGTTATGAAGAATATTGCCAACGCGGCGGGCTGGTGGATTTTGCCGAGCTGTTGTTGCGCGCCCACGAACTGTGGTTGGAACAACCGCAGGTTTTGCAACATTACCAGCGCCGGGTGCAGCATTTGCTGATCGACGAGTTTCAGGACACCAATGCCATTCAGTACGCCTGGCTGCGCATGCTGGCCGGTAATACCGGGCAGGTGTTTGTGGTGGGTGATGATGACCAGTCGATCTATGGCTGGCGCGGCGCCAAGGTCGAGAACGTGCAAAGTTTTGTGCGCGATTTCCCGGATGTGACCACCATCAAGCTGGAGCAGAATTATCGCTCTACCGGCAACATACTGGAAGCCGCCAACGCGCTTATCTCGCACAACACCGGCCGCATGGGCAAGAAGCTGTGGACTGCAGACGAAGAAGGCGCAGCCATCCAGATCTATGCCGCCTATAACGAACAGGACGAAGCGCGTTTTGTGATCGAGCAGATCCGCCGCTGGATGGATGAAGGGCGCAAGGCAGAAGAGGCGGCCATCCTCTATCGCACCAGCGCGCAGTCGCGCTTGTTTGAAGAATATCTGCTGCGCGAGAGCATTCCCTATCGCGTGTATGGCGGTCAGCGCTTTTTCGAGCGACTGGAAGTGAAGGATGCTCTGGCTTATCTGCGCCTGCTGCAGAACCCGCATGATGATGCCGCGCTGGAGCGCGTGATCAACAAGCCCACCCGGGCCATCGGCGACAAGACCATTGCCGAGTTACGCATTCAGGCGCGTGAAGCTGGTGTCACTTTATGGACTGCGATCAATGCCTGTCTGCAGCAGCAAAAGCTGGCTGCGCGAGCCGCCGGAGCGGTGCAGGGCTTTGTTGACTTGATCAACGGCATGAATGAGCGCATGAAAGACTGGTCGCTGGGCAATCAGATGCAGGGCGTGATCGACGACAGTGATCTGATTTCGGCCTACGACAAGGAGCCACGCGAACGTTCGGAGACGCGCGTGGAGAACCTGCGCGAACTGGTGAATGCCGCTGACTCGTTTATCCTGCCCGCTGAAGATGCCGACGTGGGCATGAATGAACTACAGTCGTTCTTGAGCCGCGCAGCTTTGGAAGCCGGCGAAACCCAGGGCGAGAGCTGGGACGATTGTGTGCAACTGATGACGCTGCACTCGGCCAAAGGTCTGGAGTTCCCGCTGGTGTTTATGGCCGGTGTGGAAGAAGGTCTGTTCCCGCATCAACGTTCAATTGAAGAGGCTGGTGGCCGACTCGAGGAAGAGCGCCGCCTTTGCTATGTGGGCATTACCCGCGCTCGCGAACACCTGGTGATGAGTTATGCCGAGATACGGCGCATGCACGGCACCGAAAACTACTGCCGCCCATCGCGCTTTATCAATGAACTGCCGGCTGAGCGCTTGCAGGAAATTCGCCCACGGGTGGCGCAGAACCGGCCCTGGGTACCCGCTTCACGGCCCACACCTGCTGTTGCGCGGGTTGCGCCCGTCAAAGGTCAGGAGTGGCCGTTCCGCCTGGGCCAGGGCGTGGAGCACCGCAAGTTTGGCGAAGGCACGGTGTTAGCCTTTGAAGGCTCGGGCGAACATACCCGCGTGCAAGTAAATTTCTCCAACGCCGGTACCAAGTGGCTGGTGCTGGCTTATGCCAACCTGGAAGCGAGCTGAGGTCGAGTACAGAAATGCGCACTGATTCGCAGGAAATTAAACTCAAAACGCCATTTCTGGAACTGGCCGCGCTGCGGTGGGGCGATCCGGCCGGAATTCCGCTATTGGCATTGCATGGCTGGCTGGATAATGCCGCTTCGTTCCTGCCCATGGCGCAGTATTTTGATGATATGAACATGGTGGCGCTGGACTGGCCCGGGCATGGCCATTCCGAACACCGGCACCCTTCTGCGAGTTATCACGTCACCGAATTCATGTGGGACATCCATGCCGCCATGGACGCGCTGGGCTGGGATTCCTGCCACCTGCTGGGCCATTCACTGGGTGCAGCCGTCTCGTCCATTTTTGCTACCGCAGCGCCCGAACGACTGCGCAGCATCACTCTGATTGATGCCCTCGGCCCTTATGCCAACCAGGCCAGCGAAACGGCGCAGCAGTTACGACGCAGTTCGGCCGGTATTCGCAGCAAACCCCGGCCGCGCAAAACCTATGCCTCGGTTGACGACATGGTTCAGGCCCGTTTGGCCAACTCTGATTTGACAGAAGCAGCGGCGCGGCTCATCACAGGGCGTTCAGTTAATCAAACCGCTGATGGTTTCCAATGGAGCTATGATCCGGGGCTATACTGGACCACGCCGCATTATTTTTCCGCTGAACAAATTCTGGATTGTTTTCGCCACATCGAAACGCCCACATTGACCATCAGTGCCATGCCGTTTGCCAGTCAGGCGCGCGAACAGCATTATCAGCAACGCACCCAGGCCATACCCAATGGCCGGCATGAGTTAATCGAAGGTGGCCACCATATGCATATGGAACTGCCCGAGGTGCTGGGGAAGATGATTCACGACTTTATTGCTGAGTATGATGATCCGGCCATGGCTTTGACCGCAGACAATTAAGACAGCTCGCAATTATTCAGAGATTCCTCAATAACAGAACAGACAGGCAGCAAAATGAACTCTCCGATCAAGCACCACATTCCCGCCCGCGAACGGCTGATTTTTGCCATGGACGTGGCCGATGCCGCGCGGGCTCGACAACTGATCAGCCAACTGGGCGATTCGGTTTTGTTTTACAAGCTGGGTTTGGAGTTTTTCCTCTCTGGCAGCTATTTCGAGTTGGCGGCAGAATTACGCGCTGCTGGAAAAAAAGTATTTGCTGACCTCAAGCTGTTCGACATTCCAGCCACAGTGGCTGCCGCTGTCAGGCAACTGGCGCGGCATGAAGTGGATTTCTGCACGATTCATGGCAACGACAGCATGATGCGCGCGGCGGCTGAGGCCAAAGGCCATATGAAAATTCTCGCAGTGACAGCTCTGACCAGCCTGGACCAGGGCGACCTGGATGACCTGGGCTTTAAGTGCGATGCCCATACGCTGGTTCTGTCTCGCGCCAAGCGTGCCTTGCAGTTGGGCTGTGATGGCGTGGTTTCATCCGGTCTGGAAGTGCCTGCCCTGCGCGCATCTGTGGATCATGCCTTGCTAACGGTTATTCCGGGCATTCGGCCAATTTTCAATGACGAAGCGCCCCCGGATGACCAACAGCGAGTGGTTACCCCAGCGCGCGCCATCAGCAGCGGCGCCGACTACCTGGTGGTAGGCCGCCCCATCCGCGATGCGGCTGATCCGCGCGCTGCGGCCGAGGCTATTCAGGCTGAAATTCTGCATACAATCAACCACACTGGTTGATTTCCAACAGTCGTTAAGCCCGAAGGCCGTGCAGCCTGGCGGTCCCGGGCCTTGGCCTTCAGCTTCCCTCGCTCCTGGGTCGTTCCGGCGATGCAGCCGCAAACGCCTGGATCGCTCTTCTGCATCCTGCACTCCGCGATGTTCACGGATCGCCCTGTGCTGGGTACAAACTTCAGGCGGTTTCTGTCTGACATCTGGACGGTTTGACCGTGGGCATTGCTTCACTAAGGAAGCAGGTCAATTTTCGATCGGGGCTTGACAGTCTTAATCTTCAACATTACGATACAGTCGTAACTGATTAAAATAACTAACAAACAAAGCGGTGGGCTGCAAAGACAAGGCCAAAAAAGAATGTTAACGATCCTCTCCGGCTCTGCCGGATTTCCGGGCTTGCCTTCGTGCCAGCCCGGATTTTTTTTGTGTGGAGCCCTGATGGGTTGGTCGGCTGTAGGAGGCCGCTCTCGGGCATCCTTTGATCGCTCTCACACATCCGTGTGCTCCGCGATCTGTGCGCATCCCTGCGCAAATA
>JAWXBM010000041.1:0-14166 GCA_034440115.1 Lysobacterales bacterium
ATATTATTCAGTGATATATCAATAAATACGGCATTCATATGAAATACTTTTCTGGCAATAATGTCAGACGAACGTGCAAATACAACATGAATGTTTTGTTCTCAGACTCTTGCGGATCGCGGACACTTTGCAACAACTCAAACTCCAGGAAGATACATGCCCATGAATGCTAAGCCCTGCCCACTACCTGCGGACTCCCTGCTATTGAGCTACCAGGCCAATGGCGATTTTGTGGACTGTTACAAAACCCAGATTGCTGGCACTGTCACCCTGGCACAGTTTATCAGTGCCTTTTACACCACGCCCTTGTTCAAACTGGAGCGATTCATACTCCAATCGATGATCAACAAACCCTCTACCGATGATCAGGTTCGCCAATTGGCCAACAGCGAGGTAACTGCCTTTGCTGCCTGGACGGTTGAAGTTCGGAATGATGAGCAGCTGCTGATGTGCGATTTCCAGAAGAAAACCCGTTCCTGGTTTATGCTCAAGAGAAATGATGTTGCGGACAACACAGATTTGTATTTTGGTTCAGCGGTGGTGGCCCGTGTTGATCCGCGTAGCGGAAAAAGCAGCATGGGCAGCGGATTCAAGGCCCTGTTGGGCTTTCATACCCTATATTCCAAGCTCTTGCTGAATGCGGCCAGGAAACATTTGAATCAAAGCCAGAATGGGGGCCTGAACCAACTATGAGCCAGCCAAACCAGTGAACAACACAACGCGCGAACTGGACCGCTACCACCGCCAAATGCTGCTGGCCGGCTTTGGCACCGAAGGCCAACGCAAACTACTGGCATCCACTGCCCTGATCCTGGGTTGTGGCGCATTGGGTACCGTCTCAGCCAATATGCTGGCCCGCGCGGGCGTGGGCCATTTGATTATTGTTGACCGGGACTTTATCGACATCACCAATCTGCAGCGTCAGGTGTTGTTTGATGAACAGGACATTGCTGCTGGCCTGCCCAAGGCTGAAGCCGCCCGACGTAAAATCCTGCAGATCAATTCGCAGCTAAAGGTCACTGCCGTGGTTGATGACATCAACCACAAAAACATGGAACGATTGGCCGAAGGTGCTGACATTCTGATCGACGGCCTGGACAACTTTGAGACGCGCTACCTGGCCAATGATTACGCCGTAAAGCACGGTAAGCCGTATATTTATGGCGGTGCTGTGGGAACTACCGGTATGGCCTTCAGCGTGCTGCCGCATAGCCCTGATGGCACGCTGCCCTGGGAAACACTGACCAGAATGCCCTCCGGGCCCAGGGCCAGTAAGGCCACACCCTGCTTCCGTTGCCTGTTTGAACAGGCGCCAGTGGGTGAGAGCCCGACCTGCGACACCATCGGGGTGCTGGGCCCAGCCGTTTCCATCATCGCCAATTTTCAGGCCGCTGAAGCATTAAAAATACTCACCGGCAATTTTGCCCAGGTTAATCCAAGCCTGCTGAATATCGATCTGTGGACTAATGTGCTCCTGCAGCTGGATGTCAGCCACAGCTGGCAGGACGGCGATTGCCCAACCTGCAAGCACCGGCAGTTTGATTACCTGGAAGGCAAATCCGGTTCCAGCGCCACGACATTGTGTGGCCGCAATGCGGTGCAGCTTTTACATAAACAGCGCACCAGCAAGATCAATCTGCAGGTCTTGGCACTTCGGCTGCAACAGCAGGGTGAGGTCAAAGTCAATGAATTCATGTTGCGCACCGTCGTTATCGACAACGGCCGTAACTACGAGTTGAGCCTGTTTGCCGATGGACGCGCTATCGTCAAAGGTACCGGTGATCTTGCTGAAGCACGTAGTCTGTATGCAAAATATGTAGGCATTTGAGCAATTTATTTGCTGCTGTTAAATTTGAGCTTAGAAAAGCTGAATTCACAAACAATCAGGATCCTGGAGAAAGTTCGTGGCCGCAATACGCGTTCTCGTCGGTACCCGCAAAGGTGCCTTTATCCTCAACTCTGACGCCAACCGAAAAAACTGGACGGTTGAAGGGCCGCTGTTCGCTGGCTGGGAGGTCTACCATATGAAAGGCTCACCCCTGGACCCCAACCGAATCTACGCCTCGCAAACCAGTAGCTGGTTCGGCCAGATCATTCAGCGTTCCGATGATGGCGGCAAAACCTGGTTTCAACCGGGTTCAGCCGGCGAAGAGCCCGCAGTCGACGAAATTAGCGGACAGCCCAAGGGCGAAAGCAACAAATTTGTTTACGACACATCAGCGGAAACCGGCAAACCCCTAACCACCCACCAGTTTTATGACGGCAGCCAACACCCCTGGGAATTCGCCCGGGTTTGGCACCTGGAGCCCTCCCTTACCGAGCCGGATACGGTCTATGCCGACGTGGAAGATGCCGCGCTGTTCAAAAGCACCGATGGCGGCACCACCTGGCAGGAGCTGGCCGCCTGTAAATCAAGGTCTTCATTCCGGGTACATACCAGACCCCGAAGCCGAAGTAGGTCATTGTGTGCATCGCATCGCCATCCACCCTTCCAATCCAGACGTCCTGTTCATGCAAAAACACTGGGACGTGATGCGTAGCGATGATGGCGGCGATTCATGGTATGAAGTCAGCGGCAATTTGCCCAGCGATTTTGGTTTTCCCATTGCCGGACATGCGCATGAACCAGAAACGATCTACGTAGTGCCTATCACCAGCGACTCGCTGCACTATCCACCAGAAGGCAAGTTGCGTGTTTACCGTAGCCGCTCCGGCGGCCGCGAGTGGAAGACTCTGACTGAAGGATTGCCACAGGAAAATTGCTACGTGAACATTCTGCGCGATGCCATGGCAGTGGATACGCTGCATCCCTGTGGTATCTATTTCGGCACTACCGGCGGCCAGGTATACGCCTCAGCCAACAGCGGTGACAGATGGAATGCCATCGTGCGTGACCTGCCACCGGTGTTATCAGTCGAGGTGCAAGTTTTGCCATGAGCGATGCCATGAGCAATATCATGATTGGGGCTAGGTGCGAAGTGCGTGTAACCATGCCGCATCATTTGCGCACTCTGGCCTCGGTGGATGGCGAAGTCAGGTTGAGCATAGCTTCACCTGCCACTACTCGCGCAGTGCTGGATGCCTTGGAGAACCGCTTTCCGATGTTACGTGGCACGGTGCGTGATCATGTCACCGCAAAGCGCAGACCCAAGGTACGCTTTTATGCTGCTGAACAGGACATTACTCACCAGGACCCGGAAACACCGCTGCCCGAAGCCATCAGCTCGGGCAGCAAGCCCTTCATGATAGTCGGCGCCATTTCCGGCGGTTGATCGTGTTATTGATTGGGCCACTCATCGGCTCCACTCAGCGCTCACACGCGGAGAGTTTCTCGCCAGGCAAAACAATTTCAGGTGGTGACAAACCAGCCTGGCGCAGCGCCTGAACGTGTTCACAGGCCTGTTCCTGTCTGCCATTGGCCACCAGGGCTTCGGCCAATGCCAGGTGCGCGGTTACATCCTGCCGATTTTCATAGTTCAACTCGGCCAGCTCCAACGCACGCTGTTCACGGCCTGTGTCCAGGTAGTAGTAAACGGCGTGGTCGGCAAAGGTTAACGGGTGTTGTTGTAACAAGGCCCGGTAATCTTCATCGGCCTGCTGCGCCGCCAGCATTGCATCGGCGTCGTGGCCCAACTGAGCCTCCGCCTGCTGCAGTCCGTGCCAGAAAGCAGCTTGGCCGGTTTGCGCCGTTACCTCCCGGTACAGTTCCGCCGAAACCTGCCAGTTTCCCAGCAAGGCCTCAGTTTCCGCCAGATGCTCCGTGGCAAGATAATACTGGGGCAAGCGCTCGTGGGCTGCGGCGAAGAATACCCTGGCCTGTTCATATTGCTGGTAACGTAAAAATGCTACGCCTTGTTGCAGGTATATCCAGGCCAGTGGAAAAGGGCTGGAGTCCCGGTAAAGCTGTTGGGCAAGGTAAAGCTTTTCGCTGGCCGCATACAAATTGCCCCGGTTCAGCAGACGCGCCGCCTGCTGTACGGCTGCAATATAATCGACCGGGACAGTATCTCCGGGATTCAGGGTTGGCAACTGCCGGGAAGACAGAATTGCTTCCCTGGCCTGAACGATGTCAGATTCTTTTCCGCCGTTCTTTGCCGCAGAGGCAATCACGTTTTCGGCCTGTTCAAACTGGTGCAGACCTGCCAGGATTTTCACATAAACCAGCATTTCAGCCGGCCCCAGGCGATCAGCGTCCATTTCATTTTTCAGCAGTTCAGCAGAAGCTTCAGCATCCGCGATACGGCCTTGTAACTGAAAGCGATGATAAAACAATCCGGCCAGCATGACGCTGACCGGGGTTTGTCGGGTGGTGTCGAACTTGTGTTGCAGCACCTGTATTTGCGAGTCCAGGTTGGCAACATAGATGTCGCCTGCCGTGGTTTGCAATTCAATGCTGGGTGCAGGCCAGTCGTTAGTGATTAAAGCCGTGGCTGCCAGTATGTCCTGGTTGAGCTGCTGCGATTGTGCTGGAGCCGGTGTTTGGCTTGAGCAAGCGACGACACTCAGCAGCAGGCTTATCACTGCAATAGCCCTGCCAAGCAAAAAAGCGGACCCTGCAAAGGGTCCGCTTGAAGTGGTGACAAGTTGATTCATCAATGCGCTACCTGCCAATGAGTTTCAGACAGAATTATCAACATCATTCTGCAAGGAACGGGAAGTCAGCCAGGTAGTAGTTGCTGTCTCCAACGAAGTCCGACACACCAGGCCCTACCACAGCACCGAAGGTGTCATCGATCACATCGCGTTGCAAGGTGCGTCCGCCGCACTGATCTACACCCAGTTCCACTGCCAGGTAAGCATCACAGAAAGGCTGGCTGGTATCGATCAGCAGGCGATCTTCGGCTAACACTGTTGCCAACACATCGGCAGGCAAAAGAGCATTGCCGCTTACACCATCAAGCGTATCCAGAATACTCAGATTCATCTGCATTTCGGGGATAAACTGGCTCCAGGTAGAAGGGTCATTGTTGGTGTTGTAGGCATCTTTCATGGAGGGCGCAGTGCCAAACAAATCAATCAGCGCCGTATTGATGGCTGGACGGCCCAGACGATCAATCTGGTTGTTGGTATACAGAACCTCAGGGGAAGTTGCCACTCCGAAACGATTGCCATAACGATGGGTAGATGCGTAAACCGACAGCACCGGATCAACGCCGTTATTGGTCAACAGGTCACTGTCAATTCCAATCACGATAGCCAAGGTTCCCAAGCCGGCAAAGAAATCGGTGCCGGGGTTGTTGAATTGTGGGGATGCCGTTACTACCGTCTGTCTGTAGGCTGCGAGGTCAAAGAAGAAAGGGTCATCCCGCAAACCAGCAAACATGCGAAATCCACTGGTAGCGCTGATGTTACCGATGGTTGAGAATAGTCTTCTGCCACCGCTATTTGACAAGGCGCAGGTCATGTATTCATCTGCCTGACCCAAAACCTTGCAGGAAATATTCCTTTCTTCGCCACTGCCGGCATTCTTGATATTGAAGTGGTATTCGATTGCATCTGAAAACCGCGAATTGGCATCAGCCAAAGGCATTACGGTTGCAATCAGAATCAGTTCGTCCGGATCATTGGGGTTAATAAACGCATACAGATCATTGATATCAGCAGCCGGGTCAAACTGGACTAATGGGCTGTCCAAATGATCGGCTGCTCCTGCAGGCAAAGCCATCAGCAACAGCAAAGCCATCAAACCTTTTGCGAGAGTTTTCATAGTGTTCTCCATCCTGTATTTCCGAAATTGTACGGAATTCTAGCACTGTGTGTGCAGAGAAAGAAAAACACGATAAGTGTAAATGAAGTGTGATCTGAAAATTCACGCCACTTTCACGCAATAAGTCAGGCTCAACAACTGAGGCATAATCAGGTAGCATGCGGCATCAAACAGAATTGGATGCTCCAAATGAAACAAGCGCTAAAAGTTTTTGTTCTTTGCCCACTGTTGGCATGTCTCTCTGCCCCGGCATTTGCTTCAGACTATGCTGAATTGCTGGGTTTATTTGCAGAATGGCGCAGTTTCGAAACACCACCGTTACTGAACGGTGCTCCGGACTACACCGCCACCACATTCAATGCCCGGCATAAAGAATTCAAAAAGCTGGAGCAACGGCTCGACGGGATGGATACAGCAGCATGGACCATTCCCCAACGAGTAGATTGGCAACTGGTAAAAGCCGAGATGAACGGCTTTGATTTCAATTATCGGGTGCTGCAATCCTGGGCCCGTGACCCGGCCTTTTACGAAACCATCTGGATGGAACGCAGCGATGTACCTGGCCACGAAGGCCCGACGCATCATGCCCTGACTGAGCTGTGGCAATACCAGTTCCCGCTGAGCCCGGCAGCAGAACAGCAACTCATTGCAGATCTCAGCGTAATTCCACCACTGATGGAACAGGCTCAGTTGAACCTCACCGGCAACGCTCAAGAATTGTGGGTGACCGGCATCCGCAAGATACGCAATCAGCGGGCGAACCTTGATCTGATCGCGGTGCAAACAGCCGATTCAACTAACACCCAATTGCAGCAAATCATCCTCGACAGCCAACTGGCAACGGACGAGCTGATTGCCTGGCTGGAAGCAGCAGCGCCGAAGAAAACCGGAGCATCCGGCATAGGCAAAGAAAACTACACTTGGTACCAGCAAAATGTGCACTTGCTACCCATGAGTTGGGACGATGAAGTGGGCTTGCTGCAACGGGAACTGGACCGCGCCTGGGCATCGTTAAAGCTGGAAGAACACCGCAATCGCAAGCTTCCACCCATGCGGGCTGCTGCCACTCCTGCCGAATACGACGCCATGGCCGATCAGGCTGCCACCAACCTGATCAACTTTCTGCGCGATCAACAGATCGTAACCGTGGCTGATTATTTCGAGCCGGCTTTGCGCGAGCACCTGGGTGAATTCGTTCCAGCGGAGAAGCGCAACTTCTTCTTGATTGGCGCTCACTATGACCCTACCCCGCTGTACACGCATTTCTGGCACTGGTTTGCGCTGGCCCGTATGGATAATGAGCCCAATGCCAGCCCAGTCCGTCGCGATGCCCTGCTGTACAACATTTTTGACAGCGGCAATGAGGGTACCGCCACCGGTGTTGAGGAAATGTTCATGCATGCCGGCCTGTACGATGACAGCCCGCGCTCAAGAGAGCTGGTGTGGATTATGCTGGCGCAGAGAGCGGCGCGAGGTCTCGGCTCGTTGTACGCACACGCCAACGAAATGACCATGGAACAAGCCGGTGGCATCCATATGGAATGGACACCGCGCGGTTGGATGAAAACCGAAAAGGAGCTGTTGATTTTTGAGCAGCACCTGTACCTGCGGCAACCGGGTTACGGCACCAGTTACGTGACTGGCAAGTACATGCTGGAGAAAACTCTGGCCGATTATGCCAAGCAGAAAGAGGAACGCGGTGAAGACTTTTCATTGCGCCAATTCTTTGATGAGCTGAATGCCACCGACAGCATTCCAATTTCCATGTCGCGCTGGGAAATGACCGGCTTGCGGGATTGAATGCTGCAACGTCGCAGATGGATGCTGGGCCAGTGCACATATATCCAGCAAGCTCGAAGGCCGATAACGACTTCCCGGTATTTCAGAAGGAAAGTGAAAGCCACACCTTCGACCTTAAGTGCCCCGAGAAATCCAGAATGGATTTATTCGAAGCTTTTTAAGTTGAACTTGTGTATCGACTCAGCACCTCGCGACGCCAGCGCTCCGTGCGCTGAATATCGTTAAAGCTATACAGGTGAAATCCGGGAATGTTGAGTCCGGGATCACCCAGACACGGCGCCAGGCCTTCCAGCAGTTCATCAGGCTGATAAGGCTTCAAGCCCATCACCCTGCTCAGCAAGCCCTTTTGTTTGAGGAGAATTTTTGCCGACTGACCCACGCCAATTCGCATGGATAATTTGAACAAGCGGCTGCGGTCCGCCACTCCGGGCAAGCCAATCCAGGCAGGTAAAGTGCAACCAGCTTCACGTACACGACGCAGCCAGGTGATCAACGCTTCAGGGTCAAAACACATTTGCGTCACCATATAGGTAGCAAATGCCTGCTTTTCCAATAGCAGATCCAGCAAGCCCGCATCCGTTACAAGCGGGTGGCCTTCCGGATGTGCGGCAACGCCAATATTTTCGAGCTTATGGCCCAGGTCTGCCATGTCACGCAACAATTGCAGAGATTCAGTATAGCTACCCAGCGGCTGGTCGGCATCGCCACCTGGAATGAATACACTTCGAATCCCCGCCGCGCTTAGTCGCTGAAGAATTTCCTGCAGATGGCCTCGGTCACGAACCACCCGTGCAGCGATGTGGGGTATGAGTTTCAAGCATCGATTCGCCAGTTGCTCAGTCAACAGCAGCGTCGGTTCAACACCTTTTGTTGGTGAACAAGTGATGGCAACGTAAGCTCCTTCTTGAAGATCAAGCAAACGATCTTCAATACCCGCCACCGGTATGATTTCCAGGTAGCTGCTCTCGATCAGCCTCACCACTACAGAATTTTCGGGAGTCGTTTTCATATGTATCAAGGGCAACTTAATAAAGCCATATCCTCTGTTAAGCACTTCATTAATGAAGCTCTGAATCAAGCAGAGATTCTTTTAAGTTAAAGTTCAGTCTCGGATTGTCTTACATTTTCGTGGATCGCGAACTGACTTCGGTCATTTGGGCAATTATTTTATGCGCTATTCGTTTACCAGCACATCAGCTCTGAAAAATGCACCATCATCACGGCCCAAAACCTGAACCAGCCTGGGCAGCAGTTTAGCCAGGGTTTGCAGCAGAGTCCATGGCGGATTGATCACCACCATGCCACTTGCAGTCATTCCCCGAGCAGCTGAATCAGCAGCAATAGCGAGCTCAAAGCGCTGTATGTTGCGTATGCCGCTGTTCTGAATTTGTTGGATGAGGTCATTGACACGATTTCGATCTACCACCGGATACCACAGCGCGTAGGTCCCGGTAGCAAACTTTTTGTATGCCTGCTTCAAGGTTGCGACCACTTGCTCGTATTCGGCTTTTAGCTCATAGGATGGATCGATCAACACCAGGGCTCTGCGGGAACGCGGAGGCAGCAAGCGCAGCAGGCCCGGCAAACCGTCTTCGCGCATCACCCTGATTCGCCTGTCACCTTGCATGTGCTGTTCTAACAATGCGCAGTCAGTGGGGTGCAACTCGAACAGGCTGGCACGATCTTGAGGCCGCATCAGTCGCCTGGCAATCATGGGTGAGCCAGGATAAGCATGCAACGTTCCGCCCGGGTTGAAACTGGCCACTATGCTCAGGTAGGTAGCCAATTCAGGCCAGTCTGCCGGATCCAGCCGGGCTATGCCATTGCGATATTCAGCGAGTTTTTGTGCGTGTTCTGAACGCAGATCGAACAATCCCGCACCGGCATGCGTATCTATGTGGTCTATCGCACCGACTTTACGCTGCAAATGCTGGAGTATTTCCACCAGCACGATGTGTTTGAGCACGTCGGCGAAGTTGCCGGCATGAAATGAATGGCGATAACTCAGCAAAAACGTACTTCCTGCGTGATGTAAAGGGAGAAGGGAGATTAGCCTGTTTTCAGGTCAGGACGTGTCCCGGAACATGTTACAAAACCCGTTACAAAACTCGTTCCAAAACTCGTTCAAATACTCGTTCCAAAAGCTCGTTCCAAAACTCGTTATGGTCCAGAGGAACTATAACCCAGTGGCCACTTTTCCGCTAAGCTACATCTCTACCGTGCTTCCTCACCAATGGTAGAGAGGAGATACGTACCGTGAACAGACTCTCAAAATTACGTAATTCATTCTCATTGCTGCTGGTAATGTGGCTGCTGACAGCGTGCGCCACTAACGCGGTGACCGGCGAACGCAATTTGCAGTTCTACGGCGCGGACTGGGAACAAAAAGTGGGCGAACAGATGTACGCGCCACTGAAGCAATCCCAAGGTGGTGATTTCGTTGTCGACCCGGCCCTGACCAGCTATGTGCAGACAGTGGGTAACAGGCTGGCCCAGCAGGCGCGACGGAAAGAACAACTGAATTTTGAATTCAGCGTACTGAACGACTCCAGCCCTAACGCCTGGGCTTTGCCCGGCGGAAAAATCGTCGTCAACCGTGGCTTGCTGACAGCGCTGGATTCGGAAGCAGAACTGGCCGCAGTTATAGCACATGAAATCGTTCACGCCGATGCCGCACATGGAGCACAGGCGCAATCCAAAGGCATGCTGACGCAAGTGGGTTCCATGGTCAGCATGGTGGTAATAGGTAGTCAGGTTGACAACGCTGCAGCTCGCGAAATCGCCATGCTCATCCCGCAAGTGGGCGCGCAAATGTTGAACCAGAAGTACGGGCGTGATGCGGAACGCGAATCTGATGAGTATGGAATGTTGTACATGTCAGAGGCTGGATACGACCCGCAAGGCGCTGTGGAGCTGCAAAAGACTTTTCTCAAGTTATCTGAAGGCCGCAACCAGGATTGGTTGTCCGGCTTGTTTGCATCGCACCCACCTTCGCAAGAACGCTTACAGAACAACATCAAGACAGCTCAGGGTTTGCCCGCTGAAGGCGAAACCGGTCGCGCGCGCTACCAGGAACAAATGACCTACCTGATACGCGTGCAGCCCGCCTATGATGCCTATGACGCAGCCAATAAGGCATTGGCAGATGACAACACTCGGGAGGCACAGAAACAGATAAGTCGCGCGCTGTCCATAGTGCCCAAGGAATCGCTGTTTCATGCCTTGCAGGGTGATATTTACGCCATGGATGACAAATTACAGCCTGCCCTGAACTCTTACACCAAAGCCATTTCGGCCAACAACAACCTGTTCTACGGCTATTTGCGCCGTGGGCAAGCTCAATACAAGCGCAGTCAGTCCGAGGCTGCCAGGGCAGATTTGGAAAAGAGCCTCAGCCTGTTACCCACCGCCGAGGCGCACTATTTGCTCGGTATGCTGGACAAGAATCGCCGGCAAGGCGAACCGGCCATGAAACATTTTCAGGCCGCTGCCCAATCGAATTCTGAATCCGGTAGCAAGGCCCGCCGGGAATTGCTCCAACTGGATCTGCCCAGTAACCCTTCGCGTTATGTGGCATCGCGCGCGATGGTGGACAAATCGAACGTCGTCTGGGCGGTCATTGCCAATCAGACCGGTGTAGCCATGCGCGACATCGAGATCAGTTATGCCTGGTTGGACGAAAGCGGCCAGACCCGCCAGAGCAAAACCGTCTATCGTGGGCCTTTGGCCAGTGGCAAACAGGACAGCGTTCGACTTGGCATCCAGCTCAATAATGCGAATGAACTCAATCAACGGGTGAGACTGGAAGTTACTGCGGCCCGCATAGCCGACGAATAGATACCATTCGTCGGAATGAACTTACCGTAGGAACTACCAACCATTTTTCCAATGTCGAAATGCCGACTTTTTTGCAGTATACTTCTTCGACACTTGATGGCGAGTGTGTTTTACGAGGGTGCAGATTAGGGGACAAGGGATAATCTCACATTGCTTTTAAACCAGTGCACATGACTGTCTGCAGCGTGTGTGCGGCCAGGGGTCTTGGCCATTAATATCTAAAGGGACTTTTCATGATGTTAATCAGCAAGTATTCAGCTCATTTTTCCGGCATTTGTTTTTCTTTCAGCAAACTCACTGTAATTTCTCTGGCCAGCGGATTGCTACTTGCTGCACCGCCGCTCCTGGCAAAAAACAAGGACCCCATTGTCACTGAAGTCTATGTCGATCTGGACGCCAATGAAATGCATATCATTGGTGAAGAGTTTGATGAGCCCAAAGTGCGGCTGGGCAACTATCCTTCCAACCTGAATCTTATTTCCGAGAATGACGATTTGCTGGTGGTTGAATTACCTGCCGGACTGGTCGAAGGCAGCTATGTTTTGGAAGTAGAAAACAAGAAGAACAAATCGACCCTGTTCGATTTGACCATAGCGCGCACGGGTGGTAGTGGCCATGGTGAACAAGGACCTGTCGGACCACAGGGAGAAGCTGGGCCGTCCGGGCCCCAAGGACCTGCTGGCGCTCAAGGGTCTGTCGGACCGCAAGGATCTGCTGGAGTCCAAGGATCTGCTGGGCCACAAGGAGCCCAGGGCGCAGCCGGCGCACAAGGCCCGGCTGGCGATAAGGGTGATAAAGGCGAAAAGGGTGATAAGGGTGGCCAGGGCGAACAAGGTATCTCCGGTATTGTTGCCGCCGTTTCAGCGAATGATTTTGTGACCGCTCCAGCGCAAGAACTTGCCTTTATTTCCGCCATCGTCAATATCAATATAGCAGGCGAAGGACACTCCGCATTTATCAATGCAACTGCTGCACTAGGCACCACGCTGAACAACGTATTGCCACTCAATATCTATCCTTGTTATCAGCGTGAAGATGAAGAAGGCGGTAGCTCCGGACTGATCACATTGGGTGGTGGAATGTGGGACCTCTCGGTACCACAGAACACACGAACAACCATGTCATTAAGCGCTGTACTGAGCGAAGCGCCTCCTGGCAACTACGAGTTCGGCATGTGTGGAGAGGTCCCTGCCCAAGGCGAAGATGAAAGTGGAGACCCCATTGACACCCAGTGGGACAGCAACGATTTCTCTTACGTTTCGGTATTGGTCTTCGAGTAATACAGCAAGCTGGTATCATACGACCGGGCAGCTTCACCGCTGCCCGGTTTTTTTATGCCTGGATAAATACATGCCAGGCACACGGCAGGCACATCGAAGGCACACGGAAAGCGCTTGATCTACGACTTACATTGCCACAGCAATTTATCTGATGGCGCATTGTCACCGGCAGAGCTGGTTGCTCGCGCTGTAGAGAAACACGTGGATGTTTTGGCCATTACCGACCATGACACTTTAGCCGCGTGGCCGGTGGAAGCCCCAAAGGGTGCCGATATCAGGCTGATTCATGGCATCGAACTGTCTACCACATGGGAACATACCGGCATTCATGTGCTGGGGCTGAATTTTGATATCAACAATCCAGCCATTCAGCAGGCGGCCGATTCGCAAACCGCCGCACGCCATGAACGGGCCAGGCAAATAGCCGCCAACCTGGAAAAGCATGGCATAACCGATGCGCTTGCAGGTGCCTGTTCCTTCGCTCCTGGCGGCTACCTGGGCAGGCCGCATTTTGCCCAACACATCGTCGCCAGCGGCAAGGCCAAAACCATGCAACTTGCTTTCAAGCATTACCTCGCAGCAGGCAAGGCAGGCGATGTGCAGAAAACCTGGGTTGAGCTTTCGCAGGTAATCAAATGGATTCGTGCAGCCAATGGCATCGCTGTGATGGCCCACCCTTTGAAATACAAACTGACCGGTAGCAAATTGAAACGGATGTTGCAGGATTTCAAAGCTTTGGGCGGACAAGGTATGGAAGTAGTATCCGGCCAACAAACGCCCGAGCAAACCCGCAGCATGAGCGCCCTGTGCCAGGAGTTGGACCTGTTGGCATCCTGCGGCTCCGACTTCCACAGCCCGGATGCACGCTGGGCTGAACTGGGTAAATTCCAACCTTTGCCCACTGGCCCCAAGCCGGTGTGGGAGTGCTTTTAAGCTTTTGGCCGAAGGTTCGAGTCTTTCATCGCCAACCTTTTTTCAAAATTGGATCCGACCCCATACCCTCTTTACTCTGAACTCTTGGTTTCCTGCCTTCGTAACAGCCCTTCAATCACAATATCCATCTCCATGCCTCCACCAAGCCAGTTAGGAATACAAGTTTTGTGGTCGATCTGGATACCGCTGTTGGTGTTTTCATTCTCCAGTGCAAAAACGTTCCCGCTGGAACGCATTTTGGGTGCTGATGGGACCACTTCGCCATGATGGTTGATGAACTGAAATCCACCGCCTGTAAGTTTGTTTAGCTGAAAGCCGCCTTCATGTACTAAGCGGTGATGAGTCCGGCACAGCAACAGCAGATTGTTCATGTTGGTTTCGCCACCATCGGCCCAATAGTGGATATGGTGGGCATCCACAAAGTGAGAACAGGTACAGCCCGGAAACCGGCAGCACTTGTCGCGTTGCTGCAAGGCTCTTCTTATCGCTAGTGGAACCGTGCGTGATTTACGGCCAATACTTAGTGTTTCTGTTTTCTGGGACTCACCCCGGTTATCCAGCCAATGAATCAAACCCGCGTCGCAAGCCAGGCGCCGGGACGTTTCTGCG
>JAWXBM010000042.1:0-98927 GCA_034440115.1 Lysobacterales bacterium
CTCTCCGGCGAATGCAACCAATGCCAAAGAGTCAAAAACCACCCAGAGCAAGAAGAGCCTCAACCACATGAATTGTATTCTCCAGTATTCGCCACAAACGTCAAGTCTGATATGTAACGTTACATTCCGATGCATTTCCGTTAATATTTGTTGGCGATGCCCGGTGTGTTCGAATCTACCAAACCGCGCCGATGATTCAATCGGATATTTGCGGACAGCTCACTTTCATGCGCAAAACGCGGTGATTGGTTCATAGGGATGTTGCCTAAACAATCCGGCAATGTGCTGGCTGACATTTACACGGTGACAGATTCGAAATTGCTGGGACAAAATCCACCATTGCGAGGATTTGGAATGGCTGATCAAGAAACAGGAAACGGACTACAAGCGGAAATTTCCCGGCGGGGCTTTCTGGAAGTTGCGGGCACCGCGGCAGTCGGGGCAGGCCTGGCCGGCTCCGCAAGTGCCGCAAGCGGGCGCGGGATTGAGGAACCGAAGGTCGAATTGGTCTGGGGATATCTCATTCATTTGGGTTTTAATTTCTGGTACGACCGAATGGTTCCGCAATGGCGTGACTGGTGCGTCAGTGACCATCTGGTCTGCGAGACGGACTTTTGGATTCAAGCCGTGAATCGCATGGCGCAGAAAGGTATCAACATGGCGGTGATGGACTTGGGTGAAGGTGTTCAATACCGCTCGCATCCTGAACTTGCCGTCAAGGGCTCCTGGAGTCGTGATCAGCTACGCGACGAACTGGCCCGCATGCGCAGTCTGGGTATCGAGCCAATACCCAAGCTGAACTTTTCAGCAGCCCATGACGCCTGGCTGGGGCCATACAGTCGGCAAGTATCGACCAAGGCTTACTACGAGGTTTGCGGCGATATTATTGCGGAAGTCATTGAGTTGTTTGGTAAACCGCGTTTCTTTCACATGGGTCTTGACGAAGAGAACGCAAACAATCAGAGGGACTATGCGTACACGATCATTCGCAAATACGAATTATGGTGGCACGATTTCAATTTTTTCGTTGATCAGGTGAAAAAATCCGGCGTTCATCCGTGGATGTGGTCAGATTACCTATGGGAAAACGAGGTAGATTTCTTTGGCAATGTTCCCACCACCGTGCTGCAAAGCAACTGGTACTACGGGGCCGAGTTCTCCAAGGATGTACCGGCGGCAGTGGCGTATAACAATCTTGAAATTCACGGATATGACCAGATTCCAACTGGCAGCAATTATGATAACCCACTTAATTTTGGTGAAACCGTTGAATATTGTCAGAAATATCTTTCGCCAGACAAGCTAAAAGGGTTTCTGCAGACCACCTGGTTTCCCACAGTATCTGCTGCACGAGACAGACATTTTGCTGCAATGGACCAGGTAGCCCATGCCAAGGAAAAGTTGGTGCAGGTGGCTCAGGCACAAAATCCAAAAGCCCCAAGGGCCTGACTGAGGTATACAAATCAGCGTGATTGGCATACTCGTGGCGCACATCCGGATGTGCAATTGGGCTTTTGCTTAATAGATGACGATATCTACAATCCATCCCCGGTCAGATCTTATTCAGGAATCATCTATGGAACAACCTTTCCGCGCGAATTTCGTAGTAACTATCCTTTGTATCGCCCTTGGCATTCTGTCGTGGACTGCGCCTCTCAGGTCCGAGACGAGTGTCCCACTTATTGTCGATCGGCAATCTGATTTTGTCATTTATGCTGGCTCGAACCCAGATGTGGGCACCCTGTTCGCGGTTACCGAATTGCAAGACTATCTTGAACGTATAACCGGCTATCGATTGGTCGTTGTTGCAACCATGCCAATGGATAGGCCAGTTATCGGGGTCGGCGCGGATGCAGCGAAGCAACTCGGCGTGGAGGTGACCAACTTTACTGATCTTGAAGATGGTTTTGTTCAAATTGTGGGTGCGAAACTTATCGTTTTAATGGGCAACAGCCGTCGCTCAACTTTATATGCTGTTTACGATTTACTCGAGACCGTGGGTTGCCGATGGTTCGCACCTCGTTACCAATTTTACGATGGCACTGCGGAATTCGTGCCGAGCGTTTCGTCTGTAAGTCTCGAAGTCGGACAAAAGACAGACAAACCGGCGATGCGCTTCAGATACAAGAGGGTGGAAGAGGGCCTCAGCCATGATGGCACCAATTTGGTACAACTGGTTGATTGGATGGCTAAGACCCGGCATAACGCGCTTAATATACCAATTGATTACGCTCAAGCAGGGCGATCTTCATGGGATCTTTGGCGGGACGAACTGATTCCGGAGCTCCAAAAACGCGGCATCCTGATTGATGTTGGTGGCCATGGCTACCAGAATTTTCTGCCACCTGATGTGTATGCTGACATACATCCCGACTGGTATGGCATGCTTGATGGTAAGCGGCAACCTGACATGGAAAAGGTAAATTTCAATACGGCCAACCCCGATGCCGTGAAGATGCTGATAGAAAATGCGCGCAAATTTCTGCGGGCACATTCAGAGATCGATATTCTTACGCTTTTGCCACCAGATACGGCGCAATGGGATACGTCTCCCGAGTCGCAACGGCTTGGGACGGTGGCGAGCCGACACGCACGCCTGGTTTCTGAAATTGTTGACGCGCTGGATGATGAATTTCCTAACTTGCGGTACTTGGTACACGCTTATCAGGGCATGATCATTCCACCGAAAGACACTACGCTGCCTCCAAATGTTTTAGTTTCACTTGCACCCATAAGACGACAGGACTCGGTACCGATATTAAGCATTTCGGAGCAAAAGAACCTCTACTATCTGAATTTTTTATGGCAGTGGATAGATGCGGGTTACGACAATGTACTCGGTTTTGGGCCCTACTATTCACGCTATGCGTGGAGATCCCTGCCTGTGCTTCAGCCCAGACTCATCGCTGAGGACACGAAATACATGGCTTTGAACGGGGTACAGATGGGCGGTTCTTTTTCGGAGCCTGGCAATTGGTTTTCGTACGAAATTAATCACTACGTCTACGGCAAAATGATGTGGAATCCAAAAGCGTCTATTGATGCAATCATGCAGGACTATGCGTCTCTGCGATTTCATGCTGCTGGCGAAAAAATGCTGGATCTTATCTTTCTGCTTGAATCATTTGCAGGAGACGTGACACGTAGCTATGCCAATTACAGGACCTTCACAAGTGATGTTCCATTTCCAGAGATGAAGACACAAGATTTCTTCATAGACCCGTTAACGGGCTATCGGCGACACATGGCCTTGAGTAAGGCACTGCTTGATGAGGCCAGACTTATTTCCCAGAATGATGAGGAGGTTACAGCTCGGTTAAATAAATGGTCGGTGATGCTCAAATATCTGGAGCTTGAAATCGAGGCGAAAGCTCTGGCAGGAGCCTTGGCCGGACCGTCACCTTCAGTTCAGAACCTGCGCGAACTGCAATATACTTATGAATCGATGGACAATTTACTTACAACTCATGCGGGCACCGGACTGTTTCTCACGCAGGATGCGCGCAGTAGTTACGCCGTCGAGCCATCTATTTCTCCGATCCGCCAATAAAAGCCAGAAGGGATAATAGCGGATGGGTCTTTGACCCCCGCTGCCATACCGGGAGGATTGACGCGCCCCGAAGGTATCGCTTCATTCTCGACAAGGATGATCCTTGCATTGAGAATGAGAAATGTTTTAACACCTAAATGATGCGAAAGGGGGTAAAAACTACGTATTACATAATAGACATGTTACGTTAAATGTCTTACTATCCGCGCAAGTTTTTTTATTGAATCTGTAACTAAAATTATGGTTATGCGGCCAATGCCAAAGTTGGTAAGCAACCCTTCCGTGGCAATCGATGAGATTTTCTGTGGATACAATAAAAATACAACGTCGGGGCCGCGCTGACAAAATCCGTCGCGCGGCAGCACAAAAGAGTGCATCGGCCCCGGCCTATGCCATCCGCAAAATCCCCTATTATGAATTCATGGACGAGGAAGGTCTGGTTCGGATCGAACGTCAGGCCGATTGGTTGATTCAGGAAATCGGGATTGAATTTCGCGATGATCCTGTCGCTCTAGAGATTTGGCGTCGTGCGGGAGCGGACGTTGACGGAGTTCGGGTTCGTCTGCCGGAAGGAATGTGCCGGGAACTGTGCAAGACAATTCCTTCGGAGTTCACGCAACACGCACGCAACCCGGCCCGCAATGTCGTGATCGGCGGCAATAATACGGTTTTCGCGCCCGCTTATGGATCGCCCTTCGTTCGCGATCTGGAAAAGGGGCGTCGTTATGGAACGATCGAGGATTTTCAAAATCTGGTCAAGATAGCCTATCTGTCGCCGTGGCTGCATCACTCGGGTGGTGTGGTTGTTGAGCCCTGTGATATACCCGTAAACAAGCGGCATCTGGACATGGTGTACGCTCACATCCGGTATTCTGACAAACCTTACCTGGGAATGATTACTGCAAAAGAACGTGCGGAAGAATCAGTTGAAATGACACGAATTATTTTCGGTGATGACTTTATGGAAAGTCATTGCTGTGTCATGGGTAATGTGAACGCCAATTCGCCGTTGATGTTCGATAAAGTTGCCAGTGAAGCTATTCAGGTTTATTGCGGGGCCAACCAGGGCATTATCGTCGCACCGTTTATTTTGGGCGGAGCAATGGGCCCGGTCACCACTGCGGCGGCTGTTGCCCAGGCGCTGGCAGAAGGTATGGTTGCAGGTGCATTCAGCCAATTGGTTCGCAAAGGTGCGCCGTTTGTTTTAGGTAATTTTCTCTCCTCGATGAGTCTGAAGTCGGGCGCGCCGACCTTTGGTATGCCAGAACCGACGATGTCCAACTACGTTATTGGCCAACTCGCACGACGCCTTGGCATGCCGTTGCGTTGTGGTGGTTCGCTGACGGCATCGAAAGTTTGTGATGCTCAGGCTGCCAGTGAAAGTGCGGACAGCATGCATTCCACTGCGATCGGCGGGGCCAACTATGTGCTTCATGCAGCGGGCTGGCTCGAAGGCGGCCTTACCATGGGCTATGAAAAAATGGTGCTTGATATCGATCGACTGGGTGGCTTGCAGCGCATGCTGTTGGGCATGTCCACAGACGAAAACAGTCTGGCAGCAGATGCCTATCTCGAAGTAAAACCCGGAGGTCATTTTCTGGGGTGTGCGCACACAATGGCCAACTTTGAAACCGCATTTTATGAGTCCAGGATCTCAGATTCCGAAAGCTTCGAGCAATGGGTCGATAATGGCAGCAAAGACGCAGTGATGCGTGCGCATGAGCAATGGAAAGCGATGCTTGCTCAATACGAGACCCCTGAGATCGATGCCTCAAAGCATGAAGCTTTGCTGGAGTACGTAGAGAAAAAGAAAGCGAGCAGAAAAGACGCTTGGTATTGATTAGAAAAAAAGCAAGAGATAATCGTGGAAACGCATGCGAAAGTGGTGATCATCGGTGGTGGAGTAGTGGGCTGCTCCATACTTTTTCACCTTGCAAAGTTTGGTTGGAAAGACGTAATTTTGCTGGAACGATCGGAGCTAACATCCGGCTCGTCATGGCATGCTGCCGGCATGATCCATACCATCAGCTCCGACCCCAATATTTCCAGGTTGCAGGCTTATACGATCAACCTGTACAAAGAACTTGAAGGGCTCTCCGGGCAATCGGTTGGATTGCACTCCTGTGGAGGGATTTATTTGGCTTCGACTCCGGAACGACTCGACTTTCTGAAAAAGGAGCGTTCCAAAGCACGCTACATGGGACTGGAACAGGAGTTCATTTCACTAAAAGAAGTGGTTGAGCTAAACCCGCTGATAGATCCGTCACAGTATCTTGGTGCCCTATATGATCCGCTTGATGGCTATGTTGACCCATCCGGTGTGACATACGCCTATGCAAAGTCTGCCCAACATTATGGAGCCAAATGGTATCGCAATTCACCGGTCGTCGAAACACGACAGCGCCCAGACGGGACTTGGGACGTTGTTACGCCGAAAGGCACAGTAAATGCCGAAATGATTGTCAACGCGGGTGGTCTATGGGCTCGTGAGGTTGGGCGGCTGGCGGGGATAGACCTGCCGGTTCAGCCCATGGAACATCATTATTTGATTACTGAGGAAATACCCGAGATCGCCAGTATGGGCAAAGAGACCCCTGCCGGCGTTGATTATGAAGCCAACATTTATTATCGCCAGGAACACAAGGGCTTGTTGCTTGGCACTTATGAGGCAGTTGCGACGCCTTGGATGGTAGATGGCACCCCGTTAAACTTTGGCCATGAACTGCTTCCTGACGATCTTGATCGGGTCAGTGATCGACTTGCGCTTGCCTTCCAACGTATGCCAGCTCTGGCACGGGCTGGGATCAAATCCGTGGTTAATGGCCCGTTTACCTTCGGACCGGACGGTAATCCGATGATCGGACCAGTTCCGGGCATGAAGAATTATTGGGTAGCCGTCGGCATTATGGCCGGTTTCTGCCAAGCGGGTGGTGTCGGCCGAAGCATGGCGGAGTGGATGATCGAAGGTGAGCCGTCTATCGATGTTTGGTCCATGGATATCGCCCGTTTTGGGGAGTTCGCCACACGCGAATACGGTACGAAGAAATCAGCGGAAAACTATGAAAGACGATTTCTTTTGACCTATCCGAACGAAGAATTGCCGGCCATGCGTCGTCAAAAGACGACATCCATCTACGATCGCCTGATGCATCGCGGCGCTGTAATGGGTGTGAGTTTTGGTTTGGAGAATGCGCTTTGGTTTGCCGACTCTCCCGAAAATGCCCACGAGGAGCCAACCTTCAGACGATCCAATGCGTTCGACTATGTTGGAGAAGAGGTTCGTGCTGTGCGCGAGCAGGTAGGTGCACTTGAAATTGCTAATTTCGGCAAACATAAAGTCAGTGGGCCGGGAGCAGTGGCCTATCTTGATCGATTGCTTGCTAACACGTTGCCGGAAGTTGGTCGGCTTAAGTTATCTCCGATGCTAACGCCAAAAGGTAAGCTGTACGGTGATCTTACGGTGGCGCGTCTTGATCGGGATACGTTCTACATCTTTGGTTCCGGCGCCGCTCAGGAAATGCACCGGAGGTGGTTTGAAAAGCACCTGCCTGACAGCGGTGTTAGTTACGAGAATTACTCTGATGCTTTTCACGGCATGGCCATTGCAGGCCCCAACTCGCGTGAGCTGTTATCGCGTATTACACGCGATGATGTTTCTGCAGAAAAATTGCACTTCTGTGACTTTCGTAAGACGACCGTAGCTGGCGTGCCGGCATTGCTAGTTCGGATTTCTTTCTCTGGAGAACTTGGTTACGAAATATATTGTGCACCGCAATATCATTTGAAGCTGTATGAAAAGATCGAGGAGGCCGGTAGTGATCTCGGGCTGAAGCTTTATGGTGCCAGGGCATTAATGTCTCTGCGGTTAGAGAAGAGTTGGGGCGTATGGACGCTGGAGTACCGGCCTGAATTCACCGCAGATGAGTCGGGTCTCGATGCCTTTGTGGCTATGGGAAAGGCGACCGATTTCATTGGTAAGGATGCCATTCATCGGGCGCGCGATGAAGGTGTTTCAAAGAAGCTGGTTACAATGGTAATGGACGCAGGTGATGTCGATTGTGTTCAGGATGAAGCGGTATTCCACAATGGCGAGTGCGTAGGATATGTTACCTCCGGAGGCTATGCCCATTACTGCCAGAAGAGTGTCGCCATGGCTTACTTGCCCATAGCGTTGGCCGAAAGCGATGAACAATTCCAGATTGAAATTTTGGGTGAACTTAGATCAGCGCGTTTGCAGGCAGAGCCGCTTCACGATCCGTCGGGCTCAAGAATGCGTGGTTGACAACAACCGATGATGGTTCACATTTTGTTAACAGCAAAACTCAAAAATTGATGTCATGTCCCTGCGCAAGTCCACCACCAGGAAAAACTAATCTATTTTATGGCTTGGCGTACCATAAGAGATCCGAATCCCTCAACGAACTGGCTAAAACCTGTTAGTTCGTGTTGGAAATTCTGCCAATCCAGCGCCAGATTCATCGAGCCGGAAAACAGCGCCTTCGAGTTCTGAGCATTTGTTGATGGGCACACCGTCGCTTGCACTGGTAACGAAAATTGACCTGAAGTTGCTGCCGCCAAAAGTAAGGGACGAAGTACGCTGAGCGGGCAATGGAATGCTTTGTAGTATATCGCCGTCCGGCGTCAGACAAATGATTTGAGCGCCATCCCACAAAGCGATCCACACGTTATCTTGTTGGTCGACAGTTAATCCATCGGGCACGAGATTGTCGTTACCTTGGTACAGGCAACGCCTGTTTGAAATAC
Source organism: Lysobacterales bacterium (assembly GCA_034440115.1). Classification (GTDB taxonomy): domain Bacteria; phylum Pseudomonadota; class Gammaproteobacteria; order Xanthomonadales; family SZUA-36; genus JAWXBM01. The sequence goes on from JAWXBM010000042.1 coordinate 8,315, forward strand.
TGCAGTCGGCAACATCAAAATCAAACGCCGAGACACTCCGCCTGCCCGAATCCGAGAAAAATAACTGCTTATGATCGATGGAAAAGCCCAGGCCGTTGGGTTCCTGCACATCATTCAAAAGAATTTTTGATTGAAAATTTCTATCAATGGCGTATAAGCGCCCAAGGCGATTTCCAACCGGTTGCGTTCCAGCGAGGATGCGGCCTGCGGGATCTGCAATGACATCATTAAACGTACCATTCTTTTCGTCCGACAAGCCGTTGAACACGAGCCGGATTGAATCGTCACTCCTCAACCGGGAGATGGCGCCTCGGTCATGAAACAACAGGATGGACCCGTCTTCCTCCCATGTCATGGCGGTCGTTATACGTTCACATGAGATGGTGCGAATACAGGTCAGGTCGGAATCAAACACATGAATCTTGCGGGCAAAGACATCCGTCACATACAACTGCTGCAGCCTAGGGTGCCATAGTGGTCCTTCGCCAAGCGCGCACCGAATGCTTGAGCTGGTTACACTCACCGTCATTTGAAGAATAAGGGAGAGAAATAGGTGAAGACTATGCCGGTGGTGATCAGATAAAACAGCCACCAAAATAAGACGCCTGTGAAAAATTTGCTGCCAAATCCGCTGCGAACATAAGGGCTGTTCAAGCGAAACGTCAAGGCATCGGTGACTTTCTCGGTGTCTGGGGCCAAGCCGAACAGCGACCCGACTATGCCGGCTATCAGGCTCACCACCAGGATCAGGCCTGCTTGATTGAGAATTGGGGTGGCCCAGCGAGGAAAGTCGTCAAATAATGGCGGAGCTACCTTCAAAAAAATCGCGAATGCGAATCCAAAGACCAACGCCATCATCGCGCCTTTTGAGTTTGCCCTTTTCCAAAGCGCGCCGAGAAGGAAAACTGCTGCAAAGGGTGAAGCGAAGAAGGCGTTCAGCGATTGCATGTAGTAGAAAATGCTCATGTTCAATGAATTGATCAGAATGCCCAGGCCTATTGCAATGACCAATGTGACGCAAGAAGTCCAGATTCCCACTCTGACCAAGTCCAAATCTGTTGCTTGGCGGTTGATGCGTTCGCGGTAGAGGTCAAGTGTATAAATGGTTGCCGTTGAATTCAAAACCGAGTTGATCGTTGACTGAATGGTTCCAAATAACGCAGCGAGAAGAAGGCCGCGTAAGCCTATGGGCATCAGCTCATGTATCATCTCGATATACGAGCGATCCGCCGCTTTCTGCGTGTCGCCCCAGTCTTGCAGGAGGATTTCTGGGTGCAGGGCAAAAAGTATCAGGCCGGGTACGATAATGAGAAACGGAATGAAAATATAAAGAATGCCGGAGAAAACAATCCCCAATCGCGCATGATAAGCATCTTTTGCGCCAAGCACACGCTGGATGACGAATTGATTCATGACGTTGTACCAGATGCCAATCGAAAATGAGCTCAGGAACATCCCCAGCGTTGGAGCGGCAATGTGATCGTTGGGCTGAAATACCGACAAGCGGTTATAGTGCTCGGCTGAGGTGATAATGTTCTGATGCTTCGCGACTGCTTCATGCCAGAGCCCACTCGTAGCCTGATTGGCCTCTAACATCACCTTGAACCCGTCGATCAGCGATTCTGTTGAAAGCGCATGCAGTCCAACTACAACGACCAATGAGCCTCCGACCAGTATGATCACCACAGTGAATAGATCTGTCCAGGCGACTGAAGAAAGCCCGCCATAAATTGCCCATATCCCGGACAGTAGTCCTATTGTCACGACTGAAACAGAGATCGGCCAACCGAATAAAGACTCTAGTGCCAGCCCGCCTGTATACAATACGGCGGCCATGAAGTTGAATACGTTCAATAGGATAGTAATCAGCGCGAATATCAACCTGAATCTCTTGTCGAATCGTTTTTCGAGATACTGGGGGATGGTAAATACGCGGGATGCGAGCAGGAATGGCACCCAAAGAAAAATAAGCAGCGTGATATCGGTGACCAATGCCCAGGTCCACATTCCGATACTGACACCGAATATCAATGCCCAGCCGACCATTCCGACGAAGTGCTCGGTACTGACTACAGAGGCTACAAGCGACCCGCCAACTACGTACCAGGGCAACTTATTGCCTGCTAGAAAATAGTCATTGCTGCTGTTACGTTCCCCTCGGCCCGCGCGGAAGCCGATGACAGACAAAATAATGAAAAAGAGTGCGAAGGCGACATAGTCAACCTCATCAAGACTGAAACCATTCATTGCCCTCACCAGTCACTTTGAAAAGCCCCCTTGGCACCTTCCTCACCACATTAGAGGCGGCGCGGTGAGCTGTTCAGGCCTAGAGCTTATATGTAACGTTACATATTAAGGTATCATAAATATTCAAAGGAGTGCCACGAGTTTCATTGAATATGATGTCGATCCGACACTGCATCACAGTAGCGGATATTGGTTCTTTTTGGATACTGCACATTAATGTTTCACTTGCTCCAGATCCTGGGGTTTTATAAATGGCAAGTGTCACAAAATACCGCTAGATGTATGGAAAAATCGACCCTCGATGATGCATGATGGCGAAGTCACACTGCGCTTGAATCTACGTGGAGGGCCTTCATCATATTTGGCAATGTAAAACTTATGGGACGATTGGCAGGAAAAGTAGCCTTTGTGACAGGATCCGGATCAGGAATCGGGGAGGCGGTCGCATTGCGTTTTGCAGAAGAAGGTGCGGCGGTGATTTGCCTTGACATCAATGAAAGTTCTGCTCTGCGCGTTGCAGAAACCATTTCAGGGAATTCGGGCAAGGCCATCGCTGTCGGTTGTGACGTCGGCGACATTCAATCCATGACAAAAATCAGAGAAACGGTACTGTCGGGCTTTGGGGGGGTGGACATTGTTGTAAACAACGCGGGCGTCGGTGTGGCGGGATCCATCGGTACTCTGAATAGAGAAGACTGGCAGCGCGGGATAGATGTAAACCTGTCCGGTGCCTATAACGTAACAAAAGTTTTTTGGCAACACTTTGTAGACCGGCGCCGGGGCGTTGTTATTAATACATCATCCGTTATGGGAATAACCGGTGACGCCAAAAGTATAGGGTATTGCACCGCGAAAGCGGGATTGATCGCCTTCACAAAATGTCTGGCTATTGATGGTGCGCCGCACGGAATACGAGCGAATTGCGTGTGCCCTGGATTCGTTGACACGCCAGCAATGCAGCAGGAACTAAAAAGCATGGGTAATGGGTCGCAAGCTCTTAGGATGATTGAAAAGCAACTCCCCGTAGGCCGTATGGCTCGCAGCCAGGAAATCGCGAATGGATTCCTATTCCTCGCCTCAGATGATGCATCCTACGTAACCGGCGCCACATTGATAATGGACGGCGGATCAACAATTGGTTATCGGGGCAGCATCATGCTTTCAGATTTGGAAGGCGAGTAAAGTCCGCCCCGACCACAGACAGTCTGACGTGCTGTTTGCTTTGAAAAGACGGGCCGGTTTGATGGCTTACCTTGGCAACTCAAGATGGTAAAAAAAGCTCTAAAGGTGCTTTAGAACCTTCCGAGTAGTCTGCAGCGTTTTATCAATGTCTTCATTGGAATGTGAATAGGAGATGGAGCCCTGTTTGCAAGCCAGAGGAATGTGATAGATGCCTTTGTCGATCAGGGCCTTTCGATACCTGAGGTCCAGCTCGAAATCATGGTGCTGGAGGACATCGTGCCAGTCGCGCGGTGGCGTGCCCGAGTCGCTGAAGTAAACACAAAAAGCGGACTCGTTGTTGACCAGGACTGCTGGGATACCGGCCTCGGCAAACAGTTGCTTCAGCCCGTCATAGAGCCGGGTACTCGTTCCCCGGATCGAGGCATAGACCTCGGGGTCTTTGAGTATCTTCAGAGTGGCGATGCTGGCAGCGCAAGCGATGGGGTGGGCGTTATAGGTGCCGGCAATCAAGACCTTTTTCTCCGGCAACGGAGAATCAAACAAATCCATGATGTCACGTCGTCCGCCAATCACGCCCAGGGGATAACCATTGGCAATGGCTTTGCCGAATATCGACAGATGCGGGCTGACTCCAGCCACGCTCTGATAGCCGCCCAGTGCGGTACGAAAGCCGGTTTTCACTTCGTCCAGGACACATAAAGCGCCATAGCGCTCGCATAAATCAATCAGGCCGGCGAGATAGCCCTCGTGTGGCAGCACAATACCAATGTTCTGTAAGGCCGGTTCGGTGAGGACGCATGCAATCGGATATTTTTTGAGAATATATTCCACCGATTCAAGGTCATTGAAATTGACCACGTGGACATGCGACTGAAGTTCCAGGGAAATGCCAGCGGAGGCAGGCAGGAAGGGATACTGTCCGGCGCGGATGCGCGGGCCAATCACATCTTTGCCCGGCATGACCGAGCGCGCCACTTCGCTGTGCCAGCCGTTGTATCCGCCCAGCATGACGATGATGTCTTCCCTACCCGTGTGCGCTTGCGACAGACGAATTGCCAGAGACACCGCTTCGCTGCCGGTATTGGTAATCTGAATCGAATCTACCGATGCCACGGCGGCACAAACCATTTGCGCCAGCTCAACCTCCCACAGGGTGGGGCCGCTGCCCATCAGCGACCAGTGGTCATCAAGCGACTTTTTCACTGCGTCATTGATGCGCGGAAAGTTGTGGCCGAGGATGTGCGGCGCGAAGGCAGCATGATAATCAATATATTCGCGACCCTGCAGGTCCCAGATTTTACTGCCCAGGCCACGGCAGAATACCCGGCATGGTGTGACTTTGCGGTTCAACGAGACCACGCCACCCGCAATGTACTTTTCGGCCAGTTCGACTACCCGGGCCTCGTCGTCGTTTGGAAACTGGGGCAAAGACGCCACGTCGAATCTCCTTGTCAATTGCATAGAATCGATGATAGATGATACATTTAACGTTATATGAGATCAAGTAAATGGTCTAACAGGGTCAGTTGCGTTTGCACCGCGAATTACAATTCTGAAACCGGAAACCATGCCTGCCAGCCTTACAGAAGGCCACGGACAAATGCTGATGCATAGTCGAGTCGTGAAGCTGAAGTCACGTAATATGATGATCGCAAATTTCCTGGTTTCGGGGTTTCCCGTTTACAATGATGGTATGCGGGCGCAATCGACGTTCACTGATCAGCTTTTGGCCGAGAGCATCAAAAAATTCGAATTCCCCCAGCTCCTCTTCCAAAATAACAGCATCCCCCCGACAACCCGGAGCGAGACGGCCCAAGCCGGGCTTCCCGATGGCGTCGGCAGGGGCGCAGGTGATACGTGAAATAACCTGTTCGAGAGGCATGCCCAGCAACAGGAACTTGGAAGCAGTATGAAGCACGTCATGCGCGGGTCCATTCACGGACCAATGATGAATATCGCTGCTGATCGTGTCCGGGTAAAGGCCGAGTTTTATCATTTTCTCGGCAACGGCAAATGAAAAGCTGCCCATTCCATGGCCGACATCAAACAATACCCCCCGTTTTTTTGCCATCAGGAATTCATCTTCGACGATTCCTTCGTCGGACATAACTGAATTGGGCGCCGGTCTGAAGCAATGCGTCAATATGTCACCGGATTGCAACAGCGCCATGATTTCCTTCAAGGATGGTGGCGGCATGTCCAGGTGGGCCATGATAGGCAGTCCAAGCTGGTCGGCTACTCCCCTGGCCAGTTCGAGCGGTTTGGTTCCGCTATTGCCGCCAGCTTCCGCGCCCACCCTGACCTTGATACCTACGATCATGTCTGCGTTGGCGGCTGCAGTTTGCAGACACTCCTTAGGATTCAGCAAGCGCAGGTCACTGCATTCTCCAAAAACATCCTCGGCGGTAAACCCGAAAATGCCTGCAAAGGCTATGTTGAGAAAAGCGAACACATTCAGCGGCGTGGGCTCTGCAATAAAGTGTCTAAACCCCTGAAAGTTTGCTGATCCGGCACTGCCGGCGTCGACAAAGGTTGTGGTTCCACTCTTGTTGCAGACACCGCAGGCATCGACACCCAGCGATGTGCCGCCCCAATACACATGGGTGTGAATGTCGACCAGACCGGGCGTTACCAGTTTGCCTTCAGCATTGATTACAGAACGGCTTAATTCCGTTGCAATGTGATCATTGACGGCGGCAATGTTTCCGTCCTTAAACGCCACATCGCAGATCTGGTTGATGCCGGAACCCGGATCGATCACTTTACCGCCCTTGATCAAAAGGTCGTACATGAATCTAACTCCTCAGGTGTGACTTAGGGTTTACGATAAGACGAATAAAAGATGCACTGACCGCTATCGTGGCTGACAACTAAAAGAAAGTCAGAACTCCATCGACGACATCATACAGATCATTTACGACCAGCAACAATTTCCACTTATCGAACGTGGTGCACGGATGCGATACCCCAAAGCCCAGAAGATCTCCGATCTTGAGTTGGGTGCCAGGCGGAATCCTTAGAAACAGATGCTGATCGTTGATTTCTGTTACCTCAAAACGCTGAGAAATGTTGACCGGCATAGTGTGCGTGCCTGTCTGGTACCACATTTCAGCAACCGGTAAATCAACATCGTACGAGATGTCGCGTTTTCCGATGTTGACAATAGCCAGTAAGGGCTCCGGCAGTGATTGCACCCTGCCCCAAACTTGCAATGCGGATTTGGGGGGCTGGCCCAGATCAGCGATGTCGTGTGTTCGCTTGCGAATTAAGTCGAAATTGTTACATAACATTTTGGAGTCATGCGTTAAGTAGCAACCTGAACGCAGCACAACGTCGCACTTATCTCGTAGCAGTTGCACATTGGGATGTGTGGCCACCAGGTCGAAATAGATCGACCCGCCGAGACTGATTACAGGTTTATTGGAGTCAAACATGCCTTGGGCGCGGATATGTTCGAATACGTCCAAAAGGTGCAGTATGAACTGTTTGACCAGTTGGTTTGCACGCTCCGGGTCAGCATCCTCTATCACACCTTCAAATCCCTCAATGCCAGCAAGAGTGAGGAATGGTGCACATTTGCCAACACATTCGGCTACTTTCATCGCTTCGTCAAAATCGCGGCAGCCGGTACGACCGCCCATTACGCCCATCTCGAGTAAAACCGGTAATGGTCGTTTCAAGGGAAGTTCTCGGGCCTTTGCAGCCAGTTGCAAAACGTTTTCGATCGAGTCGACGAGACAGCAGAAAGAAAACGATGGATCCTTGTTCAGTTCATCGAAAACGCTTTTCATTTCCTGCGTGCCTACCAGTTGATTGGCCATCAATATCCGATCGACACCAAACCTGCGACAGACTAACATCTGTTGCACCGAAGCCACCGTGATACCCCAGGCGCCATCATCCAATTGCAGGCCGAACAATTGCGGGGCCATGGTCGTCTTTCCGTGTGGGCACAGCTTGACACCCTGTTGCTCAATGAAATGACGCATCCATTTGCTGTTGAGACTCATCTGACGTTGATTTAGCAATGCAACCGGTGCTGGCAGGTCACCCGCTAGTAGGTTCCATTGCATCGAGCGCAGTTCACGCAGGGATACGCCCTCTATTCCTGCATTTGGCATGCCTTTTGTTGTGGCGTCGAATCGCAAATCTTGCAGTTCATTCAGGTTCATACTTTTCGAATCTCCGATAAAACTCCCCGTTTCAGCACATCGTTTCGCTAGTTTCGGAGCGCGTTTGGCTTGGCACTACGGAATGCTCTCGGCGACACATTAGCGCCGGCCATTCTAATCCGCAAATTTTCCTGATTATCCCTGATCCTTTCATGCTAGTTTATTTGCAACCACAAAAAACCTGTGTGCTGAAGATCGAGTGAGGTTTATTTGATGAAAAATGAATTGATTGGGGCGTTGAAACAACGCTTGGGAAACAATGGTATTTTGCTGGGCGAGGATATCGGCGAACGCTACCACTGCGACTGGAGCGGGATAGGGTCGCAGGCTCCGCTCGCCGTTTTGAGGCCTTGTTCCACTGAAGAAGTCAGTTTCATCATGGCGTCGTGCTCCGCTGTTGGGCAAGCCGTCGTGGTGCAGGGTGGAATGACCGGCCTGTGTGGCGGTAGTACACCTCGGCCTGGCGAATTTGGAATTTCCCTTGAGCGAATGTCCGGGATTGAGGAAATCGATTCGAATGCTATGACCATGACTGTATTGGCCGGCACGCCCCTGGAGACTGTCCAGCAAAAAGCCGGCGAAGTCGGCCTGCGGTTTCCCCTTGATCTTGGTGCGCGTGGTTCGTGCACGGTGGGCGGCAATATCGCTACGAACGCCGGAGGGAACCAGGTCATCCGTTACGGCATGGCGCGCGCTCTGGTTCTTGGCCTGGAAGCCGTACTGGCGGACGGTACGGTTCTGACTTCACTCAACAAAATGCTGAAAAACAATGCAGGGTTCGATCTGAAACATTTATTTATCGGCACGGAGGGAACGCTGGGGATAGTCACCCGGGCAGTACTCAGACTGTTTCCTGTGCCTCTGACCAAATCGACCGCTCTGTGCGGATTGAATAACCTGGAGGACGGCATTCAATTACTGCACTTTCTGAACAGAAAGCTGGGTAGCGGTTTGAGCACTTTCGAAGTGATGTGGAAAGATTATGTTGAATATATACAAGAACACGTTTCTTCGGTTCGTGCACCTTTTGAAAGACACTATGCAATCAATGTCCTTACCGAGTTTGAAGGAACACACCGGGAATCAGATGCAACGCTTTTTGAAAACGTACTTGGTGAGGCGATGGAAATGGGATTGATACAAGATGCAATAATCGCCAAGTCTGAGAAAGAAGCCAGCGGTTTCTGGCGCCTGCGGGACGCCATAGGAGATGTACTGAACGCAGTTGAGGGTCTGGTGAGCTTTGACATCAGCGCGCCCATTGGCCTCATACCGAAAATGCTGTGGTCAATGACTGCAACCCTGGAAAATGCTTTCGATCATGTAACGCATCTTACATACGGCCATCTTGGTGATAGCAATATTCACCTGTCGGTTACAACCGGAAACGAAGATGATATACCTCGCATTTCGGACATCGTGTATTGCCAGGCGGGGGACTTTCAAGGCTCAATCTCTGGCGAACACGGTATTGGCGTCATGAAAAAGAAATACCTGTCAGTGTCGAAAACGCGCAGCGAGATTGAGCTGATGAGTGGATTGAAACAGCTTCTCGATCCTAAAAATATTTTAAATCCGGGACGTGTCGTGCCCGAAATGTAATGCCTAAGCCAACATATCAATATCGAGCCCGGCTTCGTCGACCAACTGGTTGGCGGACACTTCAACAGTGATGACTTCAGAGTTGTTCAAAATATAATCAATAACATAGTCTTCAAACAAGGGGGATTGGAGCTCCGCCAGAGCCGTAGGGTTCTCGAAGTAGAATTTGAGTATCTCATTTTCATGTTCCGGGTCGCGTTTGGCCTGCGCGCGCACCAGCGCTTCTATTTCGCCTTTCGGGATGTGGATATCCTGTGAGCTGCCAATTTTGAAAAGGATGATCGCAAGTAGAATTCTGCGTCTCGCGATTCGGCTGTATTGTTCGCGCAGTTCAATATCCGGCTCATCACCGAATAGGTGCTTGTGATTGCCGATTATTCTTTTTAATTCCCGGGTTCGCATTGATTCCGGCACTTCAAAAACATATTGATCGGCCAGCCAGTCCAACACCTGGCGCTTCAGGTGAAGCCGACTTACGCTTCGAAGTTGCTCGGTTACCAGGGCAAGAATGTCGGCTTGGTCGTTCGGGTCGAGGACATCATGATGACTTTGCGGGTCGGACAGGAGGGTATTCCTCACTGCATCCAGCCGAGCCTGATCCGGAGTGGCAAGCAAATGTCGCACCACAAGTCCTTCAAATGACTTCAATACGACTTCCGGAAAAATCTCCAGAGCCAGAACAAACTCGAATTCACCCGAGTCTGTCTTTGTGATGGATTCAATGACCGGTTTGCTGACGGGTTTTAAATCCTTTTCCTGTATCGTCTTTCTGGAAACGCCGATCGCAAGTTGTTCAACTATGGATTGTGTTACACGTTCGTAATAGATTCCACGAATGATTTTGTAGGGCACTTTCCCGGGACGAAAACCCTTGATATGAGAGGTTCTCTGCAATTCACTGAGCTTGTGTTTTACAGCATCCTCTACCGGCTTGCCCTCGAGCGCCAGCCGATAACGGTGAGTTGCGCCGTCAAAAGTGGTTTCAATTATTCTGTGCGCGTAGTTCAAAATTCGAAAGTCTGCTCTTTGCTCGGTTCTGGCAAAAGTCTTGTGGCCCTAATAGTATGCTGCGGTTGAGCGCGAAGTCTATTGTGCCAGTGACTTGAGTTGGAACCTCTGCCAATCTCATCACCTGGCAGAAACGTGCCCAGACACGCTTCCAACTGTATTCAACAGGGTTTTGGCAAAAACATTGTTTCATTCAGGCAAGAGTTAGATGGACGTGGCAAAATAAATTTTGTAATGTAACGTTACATAAGATTGCTGGCGACCCAGTCCCCGTTTCAAGCATGTATTCCCAGTGGTTTGGTCACGATGGAGTGTAAATATGAAGTTGCTCAGATATGGAAAAAGTGGCAGTGAGCTTCCCGGGGTCCTTGATCCTTCGGGAAAAATACGTGACCTTACGAATGAAATGTCAAGGACCGGCGCCAGCGATTTTGGATGTGACACCATTGCATCTCTGCGCAATATTGAAATAGACAGTCTTCCCGTAGTTACGGGTTCTCCGCGTATAGGCCCCTGTGTGGCGCACTGTGGGAAGTTTATTTGTATTGGCTTGAACTATATCGATCATGCGATTGAATCAGGAATGGAAGCTCCGAAAGAACCTGTGCTGTTCATGAAGGCAACCAGTGCGATTGTGGGAGCAAATGACGACATCGTGATTCCTCGAGGTGGTTCCAAGGTTGACTGGGAAGTTGAGTTGGGCGTGGTTATCGGCAAGCATGGCGCATACCTGACAGAGGAGGAAGCTAATGACCACATTGCCGGTTATTGTGTCATCAATGACTTGAGCGAAAGGGCGTTTCAATTAGAAGGTACCGGTCAGTGGGTCAAAGGAAAAAGTTGTGACAGTTTTGGGCCAATGGGTCCTTGGTTAGTAACACCGGATGAAATTAAGGACTCGCAGAATCTCGGTATCTGGCTAAATGTGAATGGAAAGACTTTTCAAAATAGCACTACCAGAAACATGATTTTTGGGGTTAAAGCCTTGGTCAGCTATGTGAGCCGGTACATGAGCCTTCAACCTGGAGATGTGATTTCTACAGGCACTCCTCCCGGCGTAGGCCTGGGGAAAAAACCGCCTGTGTATCTGCAAGAGGGTGATGAAGTTGAGCTTGGAATCGATGGTCTTGGTGTGCAGAAGCAAAGGGTTGTCGCCCCGCGGTAGGAGGCCCGTGAATTCAATGAAACCCTGCTGGGCGTGTGTGGGCTTGTTCCGATTCGCGCAATAGGGGGGACAAAACCTCATACAATGAGTGCAACTGTTTTTCATAGTGCAGCCAGCGGTTAACGGAGTTTGAATAAATCGGTTGACGCACCTGCCAGCGACTTGGCGTTTTGACGCCGCCGCCAGTCTCGTAAAAGCTGAGACACGCATCCTCCCACTCAAGCCCGCAGAAATTCAGAAGATTTTGAACTTCCGTTTCGGTGTTCTCAACAATCGACTCGTATCTGACGTTGTGTATCCTGCCTGGAAGCAGCTTTTGCCAATGTTTCATCAAACGCTGGTACTCCAAGTAGTATCGTCCCATCACGGTTAAATCATTTGCGAACTGAATTTGCTCGTTAAAGCTCGTGAAATAACATGAAAGGCAAGTGTCCATTGGGTTTCTATGGCAGTGGACGATTTTCGCATTCGGGAAAAGCACAGCTATCAGGCCAATATGAATGAAATTGAATGGTAGCTTGTCGGTAATACGTGGCGCGCTCTGTGAGATTTTCTCCAAACGTGACAGGTATCTGTCCGCCAAAGTCAGCAATTCTGATTTTCCAAAATCCCGCAATCCTTCTGGGTATGCCTGATGTGTTGTTGAAAGTTCCTGCACCTGTCTTCCGAGGTCCAGCATCATCGAAAGCTCTCCGGCCGGCGCGACTTGGGAGTGACTGGCAAGAATCTGTTCGGTCAGCGTTGTTCCAGATCGGGGCATTCCGACAATGAAAATGGGAATATTACTTGGGTTTCCGAGGTTGGATCTGGATGCAAAGTAATCCCAAGTAAAAATATCCACTAGCCTGTCCGTCGACTGAGAAAACTCGGTGCTGGTCGCAGGCCGGTTTGCGTACCACTCATCCTTGGCTTTTTTTGCGAATTTGAATGCCTCTTCATATAGACAGTGGCTGTCATAATACTGGGCCAGGGAAAAGTTGAGTTGGGCGCGGATTCCGGATTTCAAATGGTTGCCTGTGGCTACTTTTTGTGCGCGTTCCACCACGACCGGATCGAAATCGCTGTGTTTTAGTTGTAGCAGCCTTGCCAGCGCATACGGACTTTCCGGCTCCCGCCTCAAAACGGATAAATATTGCATCTTCGCCTGCTTGAATTTTCCCATTGATTCAAGGGCTTCACCGAGCTGAACCCTGGTTTTTCCGTTCTCTGGAGCCAGATCCACAGCCTTACGGTAACTCTCGACTGCTGTTGAAAGGTCGCCTAATTTGTAGCGAGTGTTTGCCAGGTCGAAATGTGCCTTTGATGCATTCGGCCGGATTTTCGTCAATCGCTCAAATAAGGGCAGGGCATCCAGTGGTTTATTGATCTTAATGAAGGCTTTGCCCATGTTATTCAGGGCATCGAGATGATTCGGATTTAGATCGAGTACTTTGCCGTACAAGCTCAGTGCATTTTCGACTTTATTGTTCTTGAGTTTGACAGTGGCGAGATCGCACAATGTGTTCGCATCATGTGGATTTATTTGTAACGATTGCTTCATGAGTTTTTCGGCTTCCTCCAATCTGCCCGTTTGCAGCATGACAAGTCCGAGATAATGCAATGCATCTGCATTACCCGGATCATGGGCAAGCAATGACCTATATATGCTGATGGCTCCGTTGAAATCACCCTGCCGCTGCATGGCGATGCCATCTGAAAGACGAGAGTTTGAAGATTTCATTTCATTGATCAATAGGACATCCAGCAGAAATCAGCGCTTGATTCAGCGCCTTGATGTTTATGTGGAGCGTCCTTGCTGGAATCTGACGGGATAATGTGTCGTCTGTTTGCTGAATGAACCCGTTTGCAGTCTTTGTATGATAAGACCTCCAGCATATTGTCCCATTTCGTAGGCTGAGGAAATGACGGTCGTCAAAGTCGGGTTGGTGTATTGCGAGCTTTCGAAGCCGTTAAAACCCGTAATCAAAATATCTTCCGGAACGCGCAAGTCGTGTTCCTGACAGTAGCGCATTGCTGCAATTCCCAAACGGTCATTAGAGCCCAGGATTGCATCAGGCTCCCCATTTTCACGGATGTAATTACGTATTGCGTCTTGCGTCGCGCTAAAGTTCTCGCGCGAACAATAGCAGGTGTCCAATTTCGCACCGCCACCATGCTCTTCCAAAGCCGCCAGGACTCCCTTTTTGCGTGCATGAATAGCTGGCCAATCCAGCAAGGGTGAAAGAAACAGTATTTTTTTAACATTTCTGGAGAGCAAGTGCGACGCTATGATGTGACCGCCTGTAAAATCATCCTGATTGATTATCGCAATATTGGGGTTGTCGAACTCCAATGTTTCCTCCAGCAATATGATCGGAATGGACCGGGCCAACAGTCCCTCGACATTTTTTCGGCGCGACGAATCAGAGCCACACTGGTTGACGCATAATGCATCGATTTCAATGCCGGAAAAAAGTCTCGTTTCCTTGATATGCGCTGGATGTATTCCCTGAATGCTGAGTGAATAATTATTGACGCTGAGGTGATTGCTCAGGCCCGCGACAATTTCGGTATTAAATGGATCTGACAGGAATGCAGCCGCTTCATCAATGATGACCATTCCAACTGAAAACTCGTGCGTGCTGCGAAGCCGCCTGCTTGTTGCATTCGGAATGTAGTTCAATGCGCCAATGGCTTTTTCCACCCGGGCACGGGTTTCATCGCCTACATATTCAAAGTGCTTATTGATCACATTTGACACGGTCATTACGGATACACTGGCGCGAGCTGCAACGTCACGTAATGTCGCCCGTTTTATTATGGGTGTTTTCTTAGAGGTCATCGTTCGTTTTAAGTTGTTATCAGTGTGGTCAGTAGATGTTTTACGGAACCTAGGTATTCGCGAGTCCTTTCAGCAACGGGTGCAAAAGTCCGTGGTCGAGTCTGAAAAGTTTCGAGGCAAATTGAGTTGCGGATTCCTAAATCTCGCGAACACGGAAAAAGTGCAAATGAATTCTCCTGAGTTGCAGATCATGGGAAAACTTAATATAGCGTCACAATTGCCCAATCCTATGATAGATGAGAAAGCCTGTTAAGGCCTTTACATTATTTTGAAGGAATTCCAAATACTTTGCTACTCTGTTGTTATGGAAGTGAAATTACTAGTAAAGCAGCTTGCTGACAATGGCCACTTTATGCCTAAGCACGCCATTGCGCAAAATTTTTCATCGTGGAGTGTCGTACAAATAATTATTCGAGTGATTTTGAAACCGATAACGTGGGCTCTCGACTGCCAGTTTGAGATCGCAGGTGTGCATGCAGCAAGAAAATATTAAAAGCCGCAAAAGCCTCGAGCTAGCGTATGACGCCGTGAGGCAGCTCATAAGTGAGGGTGATTTCAAGCGAGCTGAAATTGAACTGCTGGAAGTAATTCGGGCCTATCCGGGCGCCAGCGATGCTTACAGATTGCTGGTTAATGTTGAGCAGCGACTTGGCAAGACCGCACATGTGAAGCTTGCACTGGAGCAGCTTTGCTCCCTGGAGCCGACTAACGCCTTGCTGTGGTGCGATCTTGGGGATATCTACTATTTTCTTTGCGATTGGGACCTGGCCAGAGATGCCTACAAGCGTGCGACCGAACTGGATGCGGGAGATCGGCGTTACCTCGCGAGACTCGCCTATAGTCAGTTTGCAGGTCAGATGTTCGCGGAGATTGAGGTGACCAGAAGAGCATTGCTTGAAAACCACGCGGATTTCAGCATTACGCATCTTGTCGACGGCCATTTGTACAAGTCACAAGGAAAGCTTGCCGAGGCGGCAAAAGCCTATGAACGGGCGGTTGAAATAGATCCAGATTTCTGTGAAGCGATATTCAATCTGGTGCAGCTGAAAACCCCCGCGGCTGAAGATTCTTTCACAGCAAGAATTGAGAGACTTCTGGAAAAACCCGGCATAGGAGATGCCGACAGGGCACAACTGTATTTCGCGCTAGCACGTATTTTCGAAAATGACCGGCAATTCCGCAGGGCCTTTGAAAGCTATGGTGATGCCAATCAACGTCTGCAGCGATCCATGGCAAAGAACGGGTCGGTATACGATCCGCAACTCGCTGAGAAACAAATATCAGACATTATTGCCGCGTACCCAATCAATGACCTTCAACGCCCGATTGAGCCGCTGCAAATTGATCTTACCCCGATATTCATCGTCGGGATGCCAAGATCAGGCACGACAATGATCGAACAAATATTGGGAAGCCACCCAGGAGTGTCGGCGGGCGGTGAGATGACGTTAGCCCAGACTTGCAACAGACAGTATGTCCAGAAGAGAAAAGCGTTACAACTGGGTACCGCATCTGAATGGGATGAACAGTCTGAATCAGACTTGTTGTCGGAGATTCGGGAAAGCTATTTGGAATACCTCTTCGCACATGATCTCGATGGCGATTACGTTACGGACAAGCTGCCAGGTAATTTTGAGATCCTGGGTTTTATCAGACGTATCTTCCCCAATGCCATCATTGTCCACTGTAACCGCGATCCCGTGGCGACGTGCTGGTCCCTCTACACCTCAAATTTTGGCGAACATGACCCGTACTACACGTCCCTGGAGCATCTAACGCATTACTATGGACAGTATCGGAGACTGATGGAGTATTGGTCATCTGTTCTCCAGCCGGAAATAGTTGAAGTTAATTATGAATCTTTTGTTGCCTCACCTGATGAGGGTATCAGGCATCTGCTTTTTGCATGCGGGCTGCCTTGGGATGATCGTTGCCAACACTTTTATGCAAACCCCAGGCCAGTTATCACGGCCAGTTTCGGGCAGGTCCGGCAAGGCATTTACACAACTTCGATCAACAAGTGGCAAAACTATGAACCGTATTTGAAAGAACTCATGAAGTTGCAAACTTGATAGCTGCAGGTCATCGCCACCAGTCCGGTTCCTGGTTGGAGATCAAGTTCGTCGATAGTCCAGTATTTGAGTGGCGTAGGAGCCGCGAAAGCAAGTGCAAATCTTTTGGTTCTGGGATAGACTGGTGCAGTGTAACGTTAAACTTACATACAAAAGAATTCGAGCGTACTGCTGCGGAAATCAGAAGGCGGCAGTTTAACTGCAGCAAAGGCCGGGCGGAGCTTCAAAGGAAGTCTTCCATACTTCGTGCAGGATAAACAACTCTAGCGGAGCCCGAAATAGTTCTAAAATCTCAGACTGCATATGTTCGTATACGCAATTAACCGATCTGCTCTTGCCGCCGGAATCGTCATGATGACGATTTTTCTTCTTGTCTGCACCATCAACTTCATTCCTGGTGATCCCGCTGCTGCCATTATGGGTCCTCGGGCAACCCCCGAACTCCGTGCCATGATTGAAGCCAGGTTGGGGCTGGATAAACCACTTCTGCAACAGTATTTCCATTTTCTGGCCAACACGCTGCAGGGCGATTTGGGAACGGATATCCGATCCGAACGCCCGATCACGGCCATCATATTCGAAAATCTTCCCTATACGCTGATACTGATTGTTCTAAGCATGTTCTGGTCCGTCACGCTGGGATTGTTTCTGGGGATAGTGGCCGCGGTTCACCGCAATTCAACCGCCGACAAAATCATCGGGATACTTTCTGCTGCAACCATTTCGACGCCATCTTTTGTTGTTGCCCTGTTCGCGCTACTGCTGTTTTCAGTGAACTACAATCTGCTTCCGGCAATTGGAGCGGGTGAGCCTGGCAACATTCGAGATCAGTTGCTACACCTAATTCTGCCAGCATTTGCTTTGGGGCTGAGTTGGGTTGGATATATTGCAAGACTGCTGAGATCGTCACTGATCGAGGTGCTCCGTGAAAATTTTATCCGCACAGCCCGATCCTACGGCTTGCCTGCCTGGAAGGTGCACTATGTATATGCGCTAAAAATCGCCATTTTGCCGGTCGTTTCCATTTTGGGCGTGGGTATTGGAACGATGATATCAGGAGCTGTATTTGTGGAAATCGTCTTTGCTCGGCCTGGCCTCGGTTCCATGATTTACGAGTCCGTGGTAACGAGAAACTATCCTGTTTTGCTTGGCGGCGTGTTGACGACCACGGTTCTTTTCGTGCTCACGACACTAGCCGCCGACTTGACCAATGCCGCATTGGATCCACGCATCAGGAACGAATTGTAAATTGGTCAAGCCATTGATTGCACATCAGATTAATGCAAGACACCGGCAGCGCGCCAGGTTGGCAGATCCAGTTGTCTGGCTCAGTATTTTCCTGTTGGGTGTGCTGGCTTTGTGTGCCTTGATTGCCCTGCTCGGCCTGGTGCCCCACGATCCTTATGAGCTCAACGTATCCAATCGTTTTCAGCCCCCCAGTTGGGAGCATTGGTTGGGAACTGACAATCTGGGACGAGACACTTTCAGCCGCATCGTTTATGGAAGCCGGGTCGCACTCTATATTTCCCTTGTTGGCGTCGGCAGCGCTATGTGCCTGGGGTTGCTGATCGGCACGATCGCAGGTTATGGGCCGCGCTGGCTGGATAACGCCATCTTGTTTGTGCTCGATTCAGCGCGAACATTTCCAACGATTTTACTGGCGATGATTATCGTTACGATCAGCGGCCCGAGCATCAACACCATCGTGGCGATCGTCATTGTCAGCACTCTGTCCGGCTATGTTCGACTGGTGCGGACACAGACACTTTCTCTCAAGAATCGTGTTTTCATTCAAGCCGAGCGCAGTCTGGGGGCGGGGCCGATCAGAATTGTGAGTCAGCATGTGATACCCAATATTTTGTCTCCTTTGCTGATCATCGCCTGCATGGATATACCAACTGTAATCACTTTGGAAGCCGGGCTGAGTTTCCTGGGACTGGGTATTCGCCCTCCCACAGCAAGTTGGGGCACGACATTGCAGGACGGCTATGCCTTCATCCGTAACACGCCCTGGCTGCTCGTAGCAGCGAGTTTGCCGCTGATCTCTGCCACCTTGGGGTTCACCTTCCTTGGCGAGGCCTTGCGCGATTGGCTGGATCCCAATCTGGTGAACAAATAAGCCGATGCTTGCGAATAATCTGGACATTGAAGGCCTCAGCATAAGCTTTAGTAATGAAGGTGAAGAACTCATGGCCTTGCGGCAAGTATCGCTCAGTGTCCCAAGGCACTCCATAGTGGGGATCGTTGGCGAGAGTGGTTGCGGCAAGTCGACCCTGATTTCCAGCATTTTCCGATTGCCCATGGAAAACGCCATCATCAAATGTGGACGGATTCACGTCAACGGAACGGACGTTTTGACTCTTGATGAGGAAGAGATGAATCGCTTGCGAGGTAAAGAAATCGCAATGATTTTTCAGGATCCGTTTACTGCTCTGAATCCCGTTCTGACCATTGGCAGCCAACTGATCGATATCCAGTATCGTCAAGCTATTTCAAGGAAAGAGAAGAAGCAGAACGTGATAGCAGCACTTCAACAGGTCGGAATTGACCGTGCCAGCGACCGCTTCAATCAGTACCCACACCAATTTTCAGGAGGGATGCTGCAGCGAATTTGTATCGCCATGGCCTTGTTGGTGAAGCCCACTTTGCTGGTAGCGGACGAACCTACAACGGCGCTCGATGCGACAACAGAACTGCAGATCTTGGCGTTGATCAGGGAGTTCCATCGCTCGACCGGTGCTTCTGTGCTCCTGGTTTCCCACCATCTAAGCGTCATTGCAGAGCTTTGCGATCGCGTCGTCGTGATGTATGCCGGCGAAATCGTTGAAGAAGGGCTGTCTCAGGATGTTTTTGGCGCACCGCTGCATCCCTATACCAATCTCCTGATGCAATGTGATCCAGCACGTATCAAGGAAAAAGCCCGACATTTACCTAGCATTCCCGGTACGGTTTCAAGAGTGGTAAAAACTTCGACTGAGTGCATCTTCGTTCATCGGTGCCCTCAGGCGGTGAGTCGATGTTCCGAGCTTGTTCCCGAGACTTACAGCGTCGAAGGCCGGACGGTCAAATGTCACTTGATATCCAATGAATAGCTTGCTTTCAATATCCGCTTTGAGCGTACGCTTTCCGCTCGGGCGCTCCAGTTATTCTTTGCTGCCTTGGCAGGCGGACCGATATCTTTATGCGTTAAGCAATTTATCTCTGGATATCGATGCAGGAGAAACCGTCGGTCTGATAGGACAGTCGGGGTCCGGCAAAAGCACCCTCGGACGAACCATCATGGGTTTGGAATCAGCCTATTCGGGGAGCGTCAAATTACAGGGGTTGGAGCTGATGGGGCTGTCTGAAAAAAACTACCGTTCTGTGCGCCGAAAGCTTGCCATGATATTCCAGGATCCCGTGGCTTCACTTAGTCCGCGCAAGACGGTGGGGCAGCTAGTAGCCGAACCTTTTTGCATCCATAAATCCGAATATAAGAATCTACAGCAGGAGGCTGTCCGTTTACTGAAGCTGGTTGGCCTCGATGAAAATTTCCTTTCTGCTTACCCGCATCAACTGTCGGGAGGTCAGGCACGACGTGTGGGCATCGCCCGCGCTTTGGCCCTGGATCCTGCAATCATCATTGCCGATGAGCCTACGGCAGGTCTGGACGTGTCTGTGCAGGGTGAAATCATCAATTTGATGAATCGCTTGCAGGAAGAATTGAATATTGCCTATCTTTTCATCACGCACAATCTTTCTGTAGCGCGGCACGTATGCGATCGCCTGGCCATCCTGTATGCCGGTTCCTTGGTCGAGTTGGGGCCAACGGATAAAGTACTGCGTGCGCCTGCACACCCGTATACCGAGTTGTTGCTGCGCTCCATGCCCCATGCAGATCCGATGGAAAAGCGCGAGGATATGCATCTGAATCAGGAAGAGATGTCCTACGGTGAGCCACATGCCTGCGTGTTTTATCAAAGCTGTACCTATTCCAGTAATTTGTGCCGGGATGAGATTCCAGCATATTGGGCCGCGGGCCCTGGCCATGCCAGCAAGTGCCATTTTCCGCTAGGCCAGTCAGTTGAATAAGGTACTTACCGCATGAGGATTAGCCGTCGTCAGCTGTTGCAACTCGCCGGGGCAAGTGTCCTGGCCTATGGCAGTCAGTGTCCAGCTGGCTCGCTCACCAGTTCGGTGAATGCTGAAGGCCTCTCGGTGTTGCGCATAAGGAATAATCGCAGGCTTGACAGCCTGGACCCGGGGTTTACTTTCAATCAGATCGAAGCTGCCATCATTTGCGCCATCCTACCCATGCTGGCCGATTCTGGCGCGGGGCTGGAGTCCTACAAACCTCTGGATGCGGCTTACATCGACCAGGTAGATCGCACCCACATCCGGTTTGGCTTGAGGCCGGGCTTGTTTTGGACCAACGGATTCGGGCCGGTTACGGCGAATGATGTGAAGGCTTCGTATGAACGCATTGCCAATCCGGCGAACAATTCTGCCTACTCCAGTGATTGGGCCGCGCTTGATTACATCGAGGTGATCAACGAAAGGGAAGGCGTAATCGTATTGAAAGAGCCATTTACGCCGCTGTTGTCCACCACGCTGCCTGGTCCAGCGGGTGCCATTCTGCCTGCCGCTGTGTTGCAGGGAAACGAGTCCAGGAACTTCGGAGTGGATTTGCCGGCTACTGCTGGCCCTTACAGAATAAAACAGTGGAATCCGGGCCAATCCTTCATCATGGAACGCAATCCTGACTGGAACGGTGATCGGCCGACCTTTGACGAAGTGCACCTGATACTGATCGTTGACGATAAGGCGGCCGAGATCGCCTACGATGCAGGGGAGGTCGATGCGACCAGGCTGGCGGCATCTTCGCTGGCCGAATTTGAATCACATCCAAGGCCAAATTCGACCATCATCAAAAACCCGCTGCATTCCTACTACTGGTTGGGGATGAGAGTGGACCATCCTTTGTACCGTGACATCCGTGTGCGGCGTGCTGTTCAGCAGGCAATCAATATAGAAGAGCTAGTCGAAGGTGCGTTCCTGGGCTCGGTGAAGCCAGCCACAGGGATCATCGCACCGGGGGTAATTGGTTATCGGCAAAAACAGGGTCTGCCCCCGTTTGATCCCCAGGCCGCCAAACGCTTGCTGGCCGAAGCCGGATATCCGGATGGTTTTAAAACGATCATCACGACAACCACTGAAACAGAACTGGTGGCCGCCGCAACCATAGTGGCAACGCAACTCATAAAAATAGGCATTAGGGCGGAGGTTGCGCCAGAGGAAAACAACTCGGTTATTACTCGGGCTCAGGGGCCGCTAAAGTATCGAAAGAATGACCAGATGATACTTTGGCAATATGGCGTAAATCCCGATCCGTACTGGTACATGGCGTGGTTTACGCCAGAACAGATCGGAAAGTGGAACTGGGAGCGTTGGGATAGCAAGGAGTTTGGCAAACTCGCGAGACAGGGGACATTGGAAGATGACCCACTCAAGCGTCAACTCATATACGAGCGTATGGCAGCCTTGATGGATGATTCGGGTGCCTACGTTTTCTTTGCCAATGGCCTGAATGCGGTCATTCACCGGGACTATATTCCCTACAAGGTTCGGCATAATCCGCTGCAACCGGCATTCCGTTTTATCTAAAACTAGGTCAGTTCTTCAATCACAGGTAAGGAGGTTCAGTCATGGCTCAATTCAGTTTCTCACGCCGGCAACTCATTGCCGGTTCTATGACAGCGGCAGCGGCCGGGCTGGTTACGCTACCTTTTGACGTTGCCGGTAAGTCGGAGCGCATTACAATTACGAAAATCGAACTGTTCAAGGTTGTGGTTCCATTCCAGGACGATGTGGTCAACAGCAAAGAGTACCTGACCTGGGCCGAAGATTCGCTGGAAATGGTGGATAAAACCCCTCATTTCATGCTCAAGGTGCATACAGATTCAGGCATTTTCGGAATCGGCGAAACCGCGCGTGGAATCCAGCGAAAGGACGTGCAGAAGAATGTAGATTACTTGGTGGGTAAGAATGTCCTGGATCTCAACCTTCCAAGGCTAAATCTTCCTCATGAACGATCCGGCGAAGCTTTCGAAGTAGCACTTTACGACATCGTGGGAAAGGCTGTTGGCTGGCCGGTTTACCAACTGCTGGGAGGCCTCGCTCAGGACAAAGTCGCGGTCAACTATTGGTGCGGACGCAAGAACGTTGAGGACATCAAGCGCGTTGCTGAGCGCTGCGTAGCTGGTGGATTTAAAGTGCTGAAAATGAAATCATCGTTCGGTGATCCGGTTGCTAAAACCGTTGAAGCGGTGGCAAAAGTAGCGCCGGACCTTCGGGTCAATGTCGATTTCAACACTTACTATCCCGATATGGAGAGCTTCATGCCGCTGGGCAGAGAAATGGACGATATTGGCAATATGCACACCTTTGAAGACCCAATACCCAGAGCGGATCTGTGGGGCTACTACAAACTCAGCGAGCTGTTGAAAACACCGATCACCCTAACCTTCGATCAGCCTGCGAAAATTTTTGAAGCGGCAAAGGCGCAGGCCTGCCGCTATATCAATACCTATCAACGTCCTTCACTGGCTCAATTCGTTACCAACTCAGCAGTTGCAGAGGCAGCGGGTATGCCAGTGTGGCACGGATCAGGCGTCAATCTCGGCGTACTCGACGCGTCCTTTGCCCACACTTGTGCCGCGTCGCCCAATGCGACCCTGCCCAGCGATATTCTTTCATACCTGCGTGTACATACTTTGCTGGTCAAGCCGCTGGAAATTGCTGACGGCTATGTGACGGTGCCACACGGCCCCGGCCTGGGTGTGGAAATGGATGAGGATGCTCTAAAGCGATTTGCCGTCTCGTAGTTGGCATCGATTCCTTGCATTCACTTCGCGAGGGTGGGCGGCACCAGCCGCCCGCCTACTGGGCTAGAACAGCCGTACTAGTGACGACTGTTCAGGTGCTGTAATACATTATTCACGGTCACGCGACTCACGCGCACATTGGACTCCTTGGTCACACCTGCAATATGTGGTGTCAAAATAAGGTTTGGAATTCCTTCGAATCTGGATGATTCGGATGAAGTCAGCGGCTCGCTCTCGAACACATCCAAGGCCGCTCCCAAAAGACGACCCTTTCTCAAGGCATGGAGCATCGCGGTTTCATCCACTATACCTCCCCTTGCGGCGTTGATCAGGATGGCCCCGGACTTGATCCTTTCGAGGGCTGTCGCGTCAATGAGGTGATGCGTTTCTCGGGTCAATGGCACGTGAATGCTAACTACGTCCGAGCTTTCCAGCAAAGCATTAAGGTCTAGCCTTTCGACTTCACGCCAGCATGCGGCATCGGCTGACAGGTAGGGATCATATGCGGCAACCTGCATGCCCAGGGCAGCGGCGATCCCAGCCGTTGTCCGGGCATTTGCGCCCAGGCCTATCAGTCCGAGACGTTTGCCCCGGGTTTCGCTTCCTATCATTCTTTCCCGCGGCCAGGCGCCGCGCGCGACTGCCTCGCTGTCCATGAATGCATTGCGCAGTAACATCATTGTCGCGGTGATCACATACTCGGCCACTGCCAGATCGTTGGCGCCGGTCGCGGGGTATACAGGAATGCCTCGCGCTTTGCATGCCTCAAGATCGATATTGTCCAGGCCAACGCCCAGACGACCCACCACTTCAAGTTTTGGAGCTGCAGCCAGTAATTTCACGTTAACCTGGGTTCGATTGCGCACGATGAGTGCGCGCGCATCGGCAAGCTCGGCGAGCAATTCCTCTGGTTTGTCGACCAGACCCGGGTCGAACAGTACGTTGTATCCGGACAGGTCTTGTTCAACGATGGTCTTATCCATGAATTCACTGACTACGATATCCGCCATCATTCGCTCTGGATTCAGTTGGCTGGGCTCGCAAGCGAGACAATTTCCCGATGCAGGCTAGAAGAAATCACAATTCCACTGCTCGCGCACAGATCGCGCTGATGCAATCGACGGCTTCCTGGCAGGCGCGCACCTTGCTCGTTCTCAATGGCTGAAAACAAGACTGCCATCCGATCGAAATACTGGCCTCCGGAAAGCCGAATAGGGTCAATGGCGAGCATAGTGTGCCCCAGATTGGGTGGTCCGCCTTCATCATCGAACAGCGAACTGGCTTCAAAGCCAAAATGGGCGCCGGTCAGGGCAGCAGCCAGAATCTCTACCATCAAGGCAAGCGCTGCACCTTTTACTTCTCCGATGGGTAACATCGAACCTGCGAGTGCCGCGGCGGGGTCCGTAGTGGCATGGCCTTGAGAGTCCAGTGCCAGGCCTTCGGCAATTTTCTGGCCGCTATTCTTGGCGGCAACGATTTTGCCGCGGGCGACTTTTGACAGCGCGAGATCAATGACCAGGGGTGCTGATTTGTTGCACGGCGCAGCAAAGGCGATGGGATTGGTTCCCATCATGGGTTTCTTGCCTCCCCAAAAAGCCATGGCTGCTGGCGAATTGCCAAACAACAGGCCGATCAGACCGGCTTTCGCCAGACGTTCTACATGCGCTCCTGCCTGGCCAAAGTGATGGGACCGAAAGATGGAAGCGACCCCGATTCCAAACTCTTTCGTTATCGGAACCAGTTCATTGACGGCCAGTTCGATGGCTGGATACGCAAATCCGTAATGCGCGTCGATACGTACGCTGGTCGGCGTCAGCCGTGTCAAAGCCGGCTCCGCAAAGCCATTCACTTTGCCGGCGCGCGCCTGCAGGGCATATGACGAAACGCGGGAAAGTCCGTGGCCGTGCTGACCGTCGATCTCGGCAGCGACCAATGCTTTGGCAGTAAGCCTGGCATTGGCCTTGCTGGTTCTGTTGGCCATCAACGTCTGTGTGACCAGCGATTCAGCTTCGTTTCTGCTCAACTTAACGCTTTCGGTCTCTTGGGGTGACGTAAGCTGAGCGTTAGTAGACACGATTTGTGTACGGCCGAACCAAGAGCGTCAAGCGCTGCGGTAAAGCTTGGTCATTACGAATTCCACGTGCCCCAGTGCCTCGGCCGCTGTATGGCGCCCGTTAGCGGTTCTAAGGACCATGTCGATCAACTTGTCACCCGCCTCGTCCATGGTCAACTCTCGGCGCAAAATACCGGAAACATCGAGGTCAATGTGCTCGGACATGGTCCGCATGGTCCTGGGGTTGGCGGTGAGCTTGATCACAGGGAGAATGGGGTTGCCGATAATGTTGCCCTGGCCGGTTGGAAAGGTGTGTACGACAAAACCAGCCGCGGCCATGAGGGTGACGCACTCGGCAGCAGCGGATGATGAATCCATGAAATACATTCCGGGCCCTTTGCCAGGTTCTTCGGCAGGGCCAAGTACGTCGATGAATGACACCCTCTTACCGATTTTTTCCAGATTGCCGAAGGCCTTTTCTTCGATTGTGGAGAGTCCGCCTTCGATGTTTCCCTTGGTGGGCTGGCTGTCGGAAAGGTCGGTTGTTTTATGAGCCTCAATGACTTCGTCTTGGTATGCCTGGAAAGTACGCATAAACTTCTCACTCGCTGCCGGCGTGGCAGCGCGCATCTTGCACAAGTGCTCGGCCCCGGTCAGTTCGGAAGTTTCCCCGAACACACCGTAGATGCCCCTGGGAATCAGCTTGTCGTACATGTTGCCGACCGTCGGGTTGGAGCCTATGCCGGAAGTAGTATCGGATTCACCGCACTTGGTGGATATCCACAGTTCCGAGATGTCGCATTCAACCCGCATCTGTTCCGTTGCCCAATGAACGAATTCCTTTGCTTTGCGTGAGGCAGTTGCTATCGTGGCAATGTCTCCGTGTTTCTCGATTGAGAAACCAACGACAGGTTTGCCAGTCTTTGCAATACCATCCACGACTTTTTGCGTCCAGACAGGTTCGATACCGATGACCACGCAGGCAGCCACGTTTGGGTTGGAGCCGGTACCGATCATCGTGCGGAAATGCAAATCCAGGTCTTCACCAAATTGTAGGCGTCCGTATGCATGGGGCAAGGCAATTGTGCCTTTGATATTGTGGGCAACTGCTTCACAGGCGGCATTTGAAATGTCATCCAGAGGCAAAATAGCCACGTAGTTACGGACTCCGACGCGACCGTTCTCACGCCGATAACCCATAAATTTGTCGTACACGGGCATTGTGATGTGCTCCTTTACCAGCGCTTGGTTCTGAGATTATGGACATGTACGTGTTCGCCTTGCGCTACGGGCGCAATTAGACGACCAATGTCCTCGCCATATTTAATGATCGTATCCCCTGGACCCAGGTCAGAGAGTGCTACTTTATGACCGATGGGCACGTCCTGTTTCATGACCAGGCTGAAGTCCGAGTTATCCTCCGTCACAACGCACAGCATCTTACTACCGGCTTTGAGGTCCTCTACGACCACAACTCCAACATTATCTCGTTTGTCATGCACCAGCAGCTGAGGTATCGCCAATTTTTTATCTCCCGACTGCCACCGTTCCTCGTGGCCAAGGTTTGTTATCAATGACTCATACACTCTTATATAATACAACTAATATATAAGATATAAGAGTGGTGTTCAATACGTGGAAAACGCGTATTATTAATACTCATCGACACAGCCACAGGGAAGCCACTGATGCAGGCGCAAACCGGACCTCAACTGCAACCTCTGTATCGACAAGTTTATGACGCGTTGATGATCCGGATTGTGGAAGGCGATTGGCTTCCGAGTGAATCGCTGCCTTCCGAACAAGCACTTGCTGATGAACTTAAGGTGAGTCAGGGGACCGTGCGAAAAGCGCTGGATGCACTTGTCAGTGAAAAGCTGGTAGAGCGCCGTCAAGGAAAGGGTACATTCGTGGCGGAGCACACTCAGGAACGTTCCCTCTTCCAGTTTTTCAGATTATCGCGAGAGAATGGTGAGCGTGTGGTGCCTGAAAGCACTGGCATAAAGGTCAAGCGCCGCGCAGCGAACAAAACCGAATCGAGCAAGCTTGGCCTGGTGGCGAAATCGGAAGTTATCATTATAAGCCGGACCCGAACCATCGATGGTAAAGCGGCAGTACTCGAAAAGATTGTAGTTTCCGCGTCGCTTTTCCCCGATCTCGACAAGCGGGAGGCTCTGCCTAATTCGCTGTATTGCCTCTACCAGCGTGACTACGGCATTAACATCATCCGGGTCGAAGAAGCTCTCAAAGCGGACATTGCAAAAGCAGACGAGGCGGTGCGGCTGGGATTAAAGCGGGGCAGCCCACTGCTGCATATTGAACGCATTGCTGTTGGGATGGACGGTGTGCGTGCGGAGTATCGAGTTTGCCGTTGCGATACCAACAAGCTCGTTTATGCTGTCAGCCTGCGATAACAAGTGCGTGGTTGATTCGCGGAATTCTGCCAGAATGACCAGCCCTAATGCCAAAGTCGACTGTCGCGGTTTCCGGCTCTATCCCGCAGGATGCGCACTGGCTTGCTGCATGTTCAATGGCTGGCAGTCATGACCGTAGTCCTGTGCGTCGGACATGCTGTTCAGGACTTTGTTTTCACATTGGATACTCTGCCAACTCGTGCCGAAAAGCATGCTGCTTCAAGTTTGAAAAGTGTCGGCGGCGGGCCAGCCGCTTCCGCAGCGGTTGCGATTGCGCGTTTGGGAGCAAAGGCAATTTTGGTCAGCCGTCTGGGGCAGGATACGATCGGTGACCTGATCCTGGACGATTTGAGTTCGTCCGGCGTTGACACTCGTTTCATACGGCGTTTTGAGAATTGCCAATCATCGCTATCCGCCGTCATGGTTAATCAGGAAGGCGAGAGAATGATCGTCAATTACCTGGATCCTGCACTGCCGGAAGATGCTGGATGGCTGGATGGCATGCTACCGCAGAAAGTGGATGCCGTACTTGCTGACAGCCGCTGGCCACAGGCGGCAGTGTCATTGCTTGCTCAGGCCAAAGAGGCCTGCTTGCCTGCTGTACTGGATGCGGATCAACTGGGGCGGCTTGACCGAAAGACGCTAGGCGCAGCGACGCATGCTGCCTTTTCCGCGGAAGGGCTGGCAGAATTTGCGGGCCATCGGGTGTTCGACAGGGCCTTGAGCGAATTGTCGGCGGAACTCGGTATTTGGTGTTGCGTCACTTTGGGAAAGGACGGCGTTATGTACACCGAAAAAGGACGCGTCGAGCAATTCCCTTCTTTCGCGGTCGAGGCCATTGACACCTTGGGGGCCGGTGACATCTGGCATGGATGTTTTGCCTGTGCACTGGCCGAAGGCCAGCCGGCGCCGGATGCCATCCGATTTGCCTCTGCGGCGGCTGCCATCAAGGTCACCCGATCCGGCGGGCGTTCAGGCGCACCCACGAGGGATGAGGTCGAACATTTTCTTTTACATCATTGACGGAACAGGTTTGGGAAATGGAACTATCTGCTGGAAAAGTTTGGAGCATGCGCCGCATGGCAGACGCAAACGGGCGATTCAAAATGACGGCCGTCGATCAGCGGCCGCCCATCAAGAACTTTATAAAAGAACAACGCAAAACCGATGAAGCGCCGTGGACGGACGTAGCCGGAATCAAGCGTCTGTTCATCGAGGAATTGCAAAACGAATCTTCGGCTATGTTACTGGACCCGCACTATGCTTATCCAGGCGGCGTGTCTGTTTACAATCCCGCCAAGGGCCTGATACTGACACTGGAGGATTCAAACTTCATCGAGACGGCAGAAGGTCGTCTGTCGGCGGAAATCGATGATTGGTCCGTGGAAAAGATTAAACGGGTCGGTGGAGACGGAGTAAAGCTTCTTTGCTGGTACCGTCCCGATGCAGAGCCGGAATTGTGCCGCAAACAGCAGGACTTTACCCAGCGCGTGGGCGAAGCCTGTGCAAAATACGATGTAGCCTTTGTTTTTGAGTTGTTGGTTTATCCGCTATTAAAGGATGAAGGAAAGGCCGCTGAACTCAAATTGAGAAAACCTGATTGGGTTGTTGCTAGCGTGCGGACGTTCGCAGATGATAAATTTGGTGTTGATGTATTCAAGCTCGAAAGTCCCATGCCAGTTGAACATGTGCCCGGCGTGGGCAGGGGCGAGTGGAGACAGGCTCAGCAAATTTTTGATGCGGTTGGTGCTGCTGCCGGGCGACCGTGGGTCATGCTCTCGGCCGGCGCCGGCAAAGAGGAATTCCTGAAAATTATGGGCCATGCATATGAGGCAGGTGCGTCAGGATATCTCGCTGGGCGGGCCATTTGGTGGAATGCTTTTCAGCATTTTCCTGATATAGATCGGGTCCGCACGATCCTGAGGGATGAAGCCGTGACCTACATGAAGACCCTGAATCACCTGACCGACAGCAAAGCCCTGCCATGGCACATGCATGATTGTTTCAACCGAAAAGGGATGAGTTTTTCACCAGCAGACTCGACCTTCCGGCACCGTTATTCTGCGTTCTAGCACTGACTGGCATTCATGCCCCGGAGGCTGACCGCTACACTCTAGTGGTCAGTTGTTGGTAACCAGGTCCAATTGTGACGGCGGCGGTGTGAATGAAGCTACATGTTCATCCCGGATCTTTATCAATTCATTCACGATCTCCGGATGTTGGTCCGCCACATCGTATTGCTCGGAAGGGTCGACCAGGAGGTCAAAGAGCAGTGGCGGTTCGTGAACTACCGGTGCATCCGACGGGGATAGTGGGTCTGAGGTTTTGAAATGTAGCTTGTAGCGACCGTGCCTAATACCGACGACTTCTTGGAATCGATAGTAGAACATAACCTGCCGAGGGCCCTTGGCGTTTTTCAGAAGCACGGCTGAAAGATCGTAGCCGTCCAGTACGCGATCTTTGGGAAGGCTGGCTCCAATTAGTGCGGCAAAGGTCGGCAGCAAGTCCAGAGTCGATCCCATTTCGGTCACGACTTCTGATTTAACCTTGCCGGGCCACCAGAAGATAGTCGGTTCGCGCATGCCGCCCTCCCAGGTCGTGCCTTTGGCGCCACGCAACATACCTGCCGATCCACCATATTGATTCATAACCATCCACGGACCATTGTCGGATGTGAAGATCACCAGGGTATTCTCCGCAATGCCGCTTTTTTTCAAAGCATCGATGACTTGACCGACACTCCAGTCCAGTTCCTCCACGGCATCACCGTAAATGCCGCGAAGGCTTTTGCCCCTGAATGCCGGTGATGCAAACACGGGCACATGAGGCATATTGTGGGCAAGGTAGAGAAAAAATGGTTTGCTCCGGTTATTTTTGATAAATCGCACCGCTTCTTCAGTGTATTGGCGGGTGATTGTCTCTTGATCCGCCGGTTGCTGAATGATTTCCTCGTTGCGCATCAGCGGTACATTCCAATGCTTGGCCTGTGGGTGCTCGAACATGTCGACATGTTCGGGCAATACCTCGCGTGAACGATACAGGGTCGGGGCCATATCGTTGCTGAAAGGAATGCCAAAGTAGTAATCGAAGCCCTGGTTCGTTGGCAGGAATTTTGGCAGATGACCAAGGTGCCACTTGCCAATGGCGGCAGTGGCGTAACCATTGTCCTTAAGAAGTTCCGCGATGGTGTATTCTTCCGGCGGCAATCCGCCCAAAGAGTTCGTGTTGAATGTCCATCTTGCAGGGTCGGTGGGCGCTGTGCCGTTGCGGGCCGGTAGTCTACCGCTCATCAGTGCAGCACGACTTGCCGAGCAACTCGGAGATGCCACATAGAAATTCGTCCACTTCAATCCTTCCGTTGCAATCTGGTCGAGTTGTGGTGTCTTGATTGTAGGATGGCCGAACGAGCCCAGATCGCCATAACCCAAGTCGTCGGCTAATATGATCACAATATTGGGTTTTTGTGCAGATGTTGCTGCTAAAGCTTCAGTGGCAATACATGTACATAGCCAAACTGCTACCAGCCAATATGGGACGACAAAATTGCACAAGCTCTCCCAGACCTTGTTTTCGAATTGAGCCGCAGACATTACTTTGCTCCTCTATCAATTACGGAATGGGGCTAGGTCGATACGGGTAAAGCACGATACCAGTCTCGAATCTTCCGGAACCCCACGAGATGGAGGTTCTGTGCGCGCAACCAGTCCAGGAAGTTAGCACTTCCAAACAGCGCATACTCATCGGTACGCCAGTGCGCACGGGGCGGAATGATGGTCTCGATGTCGCCCGGTGCATTGCAATGAAATGCCAGAAAACTCAGCCCGACAGGGACCGACTGGATCAGGTCCTTATAAGCGCTTTCGCACTGTTCAGCACTAACCCCGAGGGTTTGGCTGAAAAAATCGAGCACGGGCATGTTCCGTGAACACAGTTCCTCGAGTATCGGATCATAGAGCCTTGCATCAATTTCTCCCGTATTGTTAAGCGCGGACAAGTACTGCTCCATAACTCGCGGTAAAACAGCGGGCAAACGATATTCCTGCGCGAGTTTCAAGTAAATCTCCATCAGCTCCGGCATCAAGGCCGCACCCATGTGCGCATCGATGTGGGTCATGTCCACTCCGGCTGCAATCGCGGTATCGATCTGTGCTCGCATTTCACTCTCTGCTGCTTCGGGAACGAGGTGGTCGCGCAGCAACTTCACGTTCCGCCACATGTAGCCGTCATCATCGATCAGCCCTGAATGCCTCGATGTCGTTGATAATGGTCGCCACCGGTAGCCCGACCACTCGCTGGTCAAGGTCAGATGTACACCCATATCCAGTGTCGGATCCGACTGGCATTGCAGGGCGAGTTCGCGAAACCAGGGACACGGGACCATTACCGATCCGCAGGTAATGAATCCATGGTTTGCCAAATCGAAAAATGCCTTGTTTGCTCCGTGGCACATGCCGACATCGTCAATATGTGCGATGACGATCCGTGCATCGTCAGCCAGACCCAATGATCGCGCCAGATGTCTTACTTGCGAATAATTCTTCATGCTGCTCTATTGTCCTTTCGTATCATTTTCAGCGAAGCTCAGCGGTGTTTCGATGTTGAGATTCTGGCCCTTGAAATACATGCGAAATTCCACCCGCGGTGTTTCTCCCATCCCATCTTTCGCCGCCTGCAGCCAAATATGATGTGAGTTGTGATGGGTGAAAGTAAATTGTCCCTGCTCATTGGTCATGGCCCTGCTGCCCAACACGGTGACGAGAAGCTCCTTGTTTAACAGTGTGACCGTCGCCCCACCAACGGGTTTACCGTCGGCCGCCACGACCCGGCCCTTGATGATTCCGTCGTCATTGAATGAAACAATGGTGTTCCAGCCGGCCGTGATAATCAGAAAGACGCCGAAAGTGATGGCAAAGCGATTGCAAAACAGGGTGTAGAGTGCCGAATGCAACATCAGCCTTTCGTGGCCCCGGTAGTCAAGCCTTGTATGAATTGTTTTTGTGCCAGCAGGAAGATAACGAGGCCCGGAATCAACACCATGATGCAGAACGCGTACAACGCGCCGGAGGTGTCTTCAACAACAGACAGGAAATTCGCCAGTCCCAGGGGCAGCGTTTGCATGTTATCGTCGCGGAGGATGATCAATGGCCAGAGAAAGCTGTTCCATGACCAGGTGAACGCGAGAACCACATTGGTTGCAATCGCGGACTGTGAAAGTGGCAGCATGATGCGAAAAATGATTTGCCACTCCGGCACCCCGTCAATTCGCGCCGAATCTATCAGGGATCTGGGCACTGCGGCAAAGCTGGCCTTGAACATGAAAATGCAGACGATGGTGGACATTAAAGGAAGTGCCATGCCGAGGTGCGAATTCAAAAGCCCCAATTCTTTGGTGAGCAGATACGCCGGCACGACAGTCGCCTGATACGGCACCATCATGCAACTGAGCAGCAGAAGAATTACAACCCGCTTGCCTTTAAAGTCCATAGTCAGTGCATACCCCGCCATGGCGTTAAAAATGATATTGGCGACGATGACGATGGCTGAAACCACAACACTATTGAGCAAATAACGTACAAAAGGGATCGAATACCAAGCGTCAACGTAATAGAAGATATGGGGATTATCGGGCAGCAGAGCTGGAGGATAGGAAAACAGGTTCTCACCGGTCAGGCTGGTTTTCAGCAACCAATAAAACGGCACCAACATCACCAGGCAGGTGGTGCTGAGTAACAGGTGGGTCGCCCAAAGCGAATGACGTCGCATCTCGTCCTCGATCAGTTGGTTTCGACTGCCCCGGCATTTCCGCCGGACATTCGATTGACAAGCCAGGTTAAGGCAAGGAAAAGGCTGAAATTGATGACGGTAATTGCCGCCGCGTAGTCAAACCGCGCCAAAGTGAACGCAGTCTTGTAGATGTAAGTTATGAGTAATTCCGTTGCGTGACCCGGGCCACCACCGGTCATGACATAGACAAGGTCAAAAGCGTTGAATGAGTTGATGATTCCGATGATGAGACAAAGGAAAATCGAAGGGCGGAGAAGTGGAAATGTGATCAGCCAGAATTGTTGCCATGAGTTTGCTCCGTCGATCTTCGCTGCCTGGTAAATGCTGGGAGGAATATTCTGTAATCCCGTCAATATAATGATCATGTACAAGCCAACGACTTGCCAGATCGAAACCAGGACAATCGAAGGTAGTGCCAGGTTAAAATCTTCCAGGAAGGGCTGGCTGTGATCGATGAGGCCGATGTACATCAGGAAATAGTTGATCAATCCTGTTTTTTCGCTGAAAAGCCAGAGCCAGATGACGCCAGTGGCCACTGTCATGACAGGAAAAGACATAAAAATGATGGTTCGATAAATGTTGCGCCCGAAAATGGGCCTGTTCACCAGTAAAGCAATCATCAGCCCGAGGGCGATGCCGATCGGAGAGCCGACCATGAACAACAAGGTGTTCCAAAGGCTTTGCCGGAACACATCATCGTACAGAAACAACTCTTTATAGTGATACAAGCCGGCAAATCGTGGGGGCTTGTACATGGACCAGAATTGCAAGGACAGAACGCCATTCCAGGCCAGGGGAAGAATTCGGTATAGCAGAAAAACAGCCAGAGAGGGAAACAACAGAAACCATATCAGCGTACTTTCACGCAGGCGTTTGTTGCCGATTCCAAACTTCACTGTCATTGCCCTCCGCTCACTGAAGACTGTGATTGGGCCGTACGATCATCGCGACTGAGGATGTGATTGACCTTCTTTTCCGCCCTGCTGAGCGCATCGGCTGCGCTCTTGTGATTGAGCAAGGCACTCTGTAATTCCGGATAAAGCGCCTCCTTGATCTCCGCGTCGTTAGCCAACGGCCAGTTGCCCACCAGCGTATTCAGGTGTTCCTGCTGGGTTCTCAGAAGCGGGACGACAATCGGCTTGGTCTGGCTGAAATAGTCGAGGATTTTCTCGTTGACAAATCTGTCGCCGGTCAGATTGTTCAGGCTGATTCCGAGCGAGTAGGCTCCTTCACCTGAGGTTGCGATTTTGATGAAATCCCAGGCAGCTTGCGGGTACTTGCTGTCGGCTGAAATATGCAGTGCGTGTGCATTTGGTGTCGACCAGTTACCGGGCATCTGAGCGAAGCCAATGGTATTTTCGTTGATCCAGGATGTATTGCTCAACATCCACAACAAGGCAGTGGAGTGAGCCTGCAACATACCGATCTGGCCAGCGGCAAACATACTGTTGGGCTCCACCCAGCGGCCCGTCCAACTTATATTGCTGATGGCACCGTCCTTTGTTGCCTTGGCCAAGCGCTCGATCAGGGCAATAGCTTTGGGTGTGTTGAACGCTGCATGTCTCAAGTCGGGGGTCACCAGGTCGATTCCGTTCATGGCAAAAAGCGGCCAGTACAGCCAGTCAAAGTTGAGCGTCATGAAGCCCGACTTTTCACCTTTGGTCATCTTGTAGGCGTATTCCATTAACTGGTCGAAGGAATTCGGAGGGCTGGTAATGCCCGCTTCCTGAAACATAAGCTTGTTGTAAAACAGCAGCGTTTTGGTGAAGTACAACGGGATCCCGTAGTTTTGGCCTTCATAAATCCAGGATTGCAGCAATTCGGGGTAAAAGTTGGCGGTAAATTCCGCATCTTTTTCTAAAAATGGTGTTAAGTCCAGCAACCCGCCCTGCGAAGCATACTGCAACCAGGCACCACCCTGCGTATCGATAATGTCCGGTGCCGTTCCGGAAATTACCTGTGTGTGATAAAAGGCCCCCCAGTTGCTTCCTTTTCTGTCGATTTGCTCCACTTCGATGTCCGGGTGAAGCTTGTGAAATTCCGCAACCCACCGACTAAACCCATCCTTGTAATGCGGCATATTGAAAGTCAGAACGACTATTTTGTTTTGCACTGGCTCAGATTCGTTGCTGCATCCAGACAGGGCCAAAAGCGTAGAAATCAGCGCTGCGATAACCGTGAAGGCGGCTGACGCGCGAAATGGCATTGGGTTTTGCATCCTAATCAAGAATCTTTGATGAAGGCGCCTATTTGAGCGCTGGCTCCGGCAGATCCGTGACAAAGTCAGCTACGACAAAGCGGACGTCCCCATGTTCTCTGAGTAGAGAAGCCGGTACCGCCACGCCAACCGGTCCGTACAGAATTTTTCGAACAATGGCGCATTGCCAGACCCGGTTCATGTATACCCGCACTTTGCGACTCTCCAGCACCTCCTTCATACCCACGGTGATGGCCAGGGGCGGAATTCGATCGATATTTCCACGCGCCGCAGTCACCGAATTGATCAAACGAGTTTCGCGCGTGAGCTTCACGACCCGCGTAGGTAACTGTCTGAATGCATCTGTGGAAATGTCTTCGCCGGGTTCCGGCGGGTCGTTGAATGCAAGATGGCCATTGATTCCGACACCACAGTAACTGACGTCCACTCCACCCCACCGATCAATAAGCGCTTGTACCTCTTCAGTTCTCGTTGGATGTGGAAAAACGCGATGTTCCAGCCGGGGAGAAAGCTCTGGGTCCAGCTTGCGATAGAAATGGTCCTCCATGTGCCGCCTAAAACTCAGTGGGTCCTCCATGGATATCCACTCACTGCCGTCCGGAGTCAGATATTCGTCCATGTTGATGATCACCAGGTCGGACAGACTGATGCGCTTTGCGTTACACGTTTCAGCGACAATGTCGTATTGCCCTACAGGACCCACCGGGAGAATGAAGACCACCTTGTCGCGCCCCTTGTCCTTTGCGGTCTGGTAATCGTGGAGAAAATCTGAGGCGAATTTGGTGACAACCTCATCAGAATCCTGCAGCACTGTAACGGGAATAGGTGAATGCTTGCCCAGTTCCGATTTGGGAATATTTAGGGGGCTCATATCGCTAACTCCGTCACGGGGTCAAATAGGTGCATGTTTGCCACATTAATGCTCAGTTCAAGGACATCACCCGGCTTCTTATTGGCCAAAGGTGGAAGTCGCGCGATGACCTGCGCGCTTTCAATTTCAAATGAAAAAAGAGTATCGGAGCCTAGAGGCTCTACCATGCTGATGGTTGCAAGGTAGGTTTGATTTTCATTCACGATTTCGGAATTGCCTGCCAGCGAGAATGATTCAGGGCGGAGGCCGAGAATCAATTCATGACCAACCACCCCCTCATAGCGACGGGCTTTTTCAGTTGGAACGGAGACTTCAATTTGATCGCTTACCCGCACCATCAGCCGACCATGTTCCTCAACCAGCGTGCAAGGTAAGAAATTCATTGTTGGTGCACCGATAAAGCCAGCCACGAACATGGAATTTGGATGGTTGTATACCTCATAGGGTGTATCCGTCTGAATGATCCTGCCGTCGCGCAAAATGACAATTCGATCGGCAAGCGTCATTGCTTCAATCTGATCATGTGTTACATAAATAATGGTAGCCGCCAAGGCTTGATGAAGCTTTTTGATCTCAACTCGCATCTGCGTCCGCAATTGAGCATCCAGATTTGACAATGGTTCGTCAAATAGAAACACGTTTGGATTCCGTACAATAGCGCGCCCCATCGCGACGCGCTGACGCTGGCCGCCAGAAAGTTGTCTCGGCTTGCGATCAAGCAAATCGCTGATGTTCAGAATGTCTGCGGCAGCTTTTACTTGCTGTGAGATCTGGTCGGCTGGAACTTTCCGCATTTTGAGACAGAATGCCAAATTCTGATAAACAGTGAAATGCGGATAGAGCGCGTAGTCCTGGAATATCATGGCTACATCTCTGTCCTTGGGGGCCAACTCATTTACAACGATTCCATCTATCAGGATTTCGCCGGAACTGACTTCTTCCAGACCTGCGATCATTCTTAACAGGGTTGACTTACCGCAACCGGAGGGGCCGACTAGGGCAATGAGTTCTCCATCGGGAATGTCCAGATTGTTGCCATGAATGACTTTGGTGTCATCATAGTATTTGACTATGTTTCGTAATTCGACGCGTGCCATTTCTAGCAGCTCAGCGCGGTCATGCAGTCCATCGCATGATTTTGTTCGATAGTGACGCAATAGGTCGAACTGCAACGAAATGATCCTTGCCAACAAAACTCAGCAGATGCACAGACTTTGTACGATTGGCGTAACCAGTCATTCAACTGTCTGAGTTCGCGGCGCAAGGGGTCATGCGAAATGGGTCATATGTCGAGAAGTCAACGAGAAACGATCTGAATGCATCACTCGAAGTATTAATAAGCTGACTGCCGAGGGCAGCATCGGCAGATCCCGGGTCTCCGAATGACCCATCTTCAGTCATGGCCGAAAATGGCAAGGCCAGTGAACAGCGCGCCTCAACCGTGTCGTTCCATTCCTTTTTCTGTGGTGTCGGATTCCTGATCAGATCTGGCCTT
This sequence comes from Lysobacterales bacterium, assembly GCA_034440115.1. Lineage (GTDB taxonomy): Bacteria > Pseudomonadota > Gammaproteobacteria > Xanthomonadales > SZUA-36 > JAWXBM01. The sequence goes on from JAWXBM010000042.1 coordinate 46,282, forward strand.
GCGGCGTAAATCATGGAAGTCTCAAATTCGCATGCATGAGTCAGTGATCGGCCAGAAAATTCCGGGATTTGTTCCCAGCTTTCTCTGGCCAACTGCCAGTAAGACAAGCAGCCGGCAATTACTTTAATTTCATTGAGCTCAACCGCCAGCTCAGCCAGCGCAGTTTGCATCGGAGCGATATTGCCTCCGTGGGCATTGAACAGCACAATTCGACGATGGCCCTGACTTACAAGACAGCGTACTTGAGCGATTAACAGTTGGCTGAAAAGCAGCGGCGGAATACTCAATGTTCCGCCAAAAGAAATATGGTGATCGCTTGCACCCACTGCCTGGGTGGGAAGTTGCAAATAGATACCGGAGTCGGGCGGCTGCTTGTGCAACTCGCGCAAAATGGCTTCGCTGATAATGGTATCTGTTCCCGTGCACAGATGAGGCCCATGCTGTTCTGTTGCTCCCAAGGGAATGATCACAACAGCCTCGGGAGCAAGGCTTTGAATCTGCGGTGCCGTCAGATCATGCCAATACAAAAACGCAGGGTTTGAAACGTGCCCAGTAATCAATGGTTATGTTCCTTCACTTTTGGTCATTCAAATCTCAGCATTCATATTGACATGGATTGTCATAAAGATTAGTATCGAACAAGTGTAACGTTAAAGCAAGCATTCTCAATGAGGTAATTTCTGTCAGCCTATCCACTGTTACCGGGGACGATGAACATGTCAAAAAATCTGGTTGATGCTGTCAAAAAAAATGACGCTGATCATGAGGTCAGTAGTAAATCAACAAGCAGCAGGCTTATCAAGACACTGCTGGCGAGCACCGCGCTTTTTTCAATTGGCAATGCCAGCGCGGCGACTGACGACAATAGGGCCTTAGAAGATAAACAGCCTTTGCTACTGGCCCAGGCTGACACCAATGCCGCCTCAAAATCGGATTCAAATCAAAATGATCTCGAAGAGGTTCTAGTCACAGCTAAAGCCAGGAAGTACCGGCCGGATGATCAGTCAAGTGCCACCGGCCTGAACATGAAGCTAATCGACACGCCGCAGGCGATTTCGATCCTGACTACGGAAATGCTGGAAGTCGCTGGCTCAAGATCGATTTATGATGCGGTGACCTTGATGCCAGGTGTTGTAGATTCTGGTCGTGGCTACGGCCGGGATCGCGTATTGATACGCGGCAACACGTCTGCCAATCACAGGGTAAACGGCACGGCAATGCGTACCTTTCGCTCGGTTGAAAGTTATATGGTCGAGCGCATCGAAGTCGTTCGCGGCCCTGCAACTGCACTGTATGGTGTCTCGAGTAATTTCGGTGGAGAAATCAACCAGTTGTTGAAGGCGCCGCAAGAGGAATTTGCGGCTACATTTGGTATTGAAGTCGGTGACTTTGATATGAAGCGGTATACAGCCGATGTGACCGGAGCATTTCCTTCTACCGATGGTCGCCTTAAAGGCCGGGTTGTTGGCGTATTTGAGAATTCAGGTTCCTGGGTGGATGTCCAACCGAGAAGGGACAACGATTACGGAACGGTCATGGCAGCACTTTCCTATGATTTCTCCGACAATACTCAGGTTAAATTGACCGGCTACAAGTCGAAAGTAAGTGAAGACCCGTTCGAGGGTGGGTTTATCCGCATGTTACCGGACCCTGGTTGTACCTCGCGGGACTGCCGCAAACCGGCATTAATCTATGAGGTTCCGCCCGAACGTTGGTATTTCAGTGACCCAAGGCATTCAATGCTTGATACCGACTACAAATTTTTCATTGGGGAATTGAATCATCAATTAAGCAACGATTGGGACTTCAAATCGCGACTCAGCTACTCCAAATACGACCAGCAGATCAGTTACTTCTATCCGTTTGGCCCTGCCGGTGCCTACGCGCTCGGAGATGATGAGGTTTATCAATACACCTACGATGAGGATGCCGCCGGTTCGGAACTGTCGTTCAACATGAGCCTGACAGGCGATTTTGAACTGTTCAACAAGCCATGGGAGTTTCATGCAGCATTTGAATATAACGATTCGCTGGACCCAACGGAGTTAAAGCGACTGAGGTCAATTTATATCGGCAAAATCAATATTTACCAGGGCGGTTTGGGGGTTTTATCCAATGGTACACCCTGGGCACTGCCCGACCGCTCCACCCTGCCGGTAACCCGGCTCATTCACTCAATAGCAACGACCTACACAGGCAGTGTACAGGTGGTAGCGCATCCCACTGAACACTTGCAGATACTGCTTGGCGTGCTCACGCAGAAGGAAGATAGTCTGGGAACAGTACGTAGGTTCGGTAACAATCCTTTGCCTGCGCCGATTGTCACCCCGTACAGTTTTACCAAGACGGTGCCGCGTTTGGGCATAACTTACGATGTTATCCGCAACCCGGGCGTGTTGACGGACGGAAAGCTGTACTTCAGTTACAGCAACGGATTCAGATCCAATGGCGCCTTATTCGATAACAGCGGAAATTTGATTTCCAAGCCGCAGGAAATGGAGCAATGGGAGGTAGGCTTTAAGTTCGAGATGCTGGACGGCCAAATGGGCGGCAGCATCGCCTGGTTTGACTCGGATATCCAAAATGTGCCGGTCTCGTCATCCTATTTAGGTGGATTCGCAACTTCCGGCTCAACGCTCGAAGGCCTGCAGGCGACCAAGGGTCTGGAAACGGAAGTGGTTGGGCAAATCTTGCCTGGCTGGAACGTCTCGGCAAACTACACATACATGGATAGCGAGATTTCTGATCCAAACTTTGCCTTTACTGCGCAGATCCAGGGCGTACCAGAGCACTCAGCGGCCTTTACGACCTCTTATCAATTCCTCGAAGGTCCTGCAACGGGGCTGATTTTAGGCACCAATATCTCCTATGTCGGGGACCGGGAATTTGTCAATGGTCTGAATCGTCAGCCCAGGTTCGGAAGCCTGGTAACGGATGCATTTGCACGAATGGACCTTTATGCGTCTTACGATGGCTTTAAGGGAGTGCTGGAAGGGTTCCAGCTTTATTCAAACATCGAAAATATCTTTGACGAAGACTATTTTCACACGCCCATCGCAGCTCATCCCGGGTTTAACATCAATCGTGGTACCCCACGACGCTTTACGGTCGGTCTGCGCTACACATTTGATTAAGAATCGGTATTACTCCGATGGGGAAATTTATTCCCCATCGGAGATTGATTGCGAGCAGTGGGTGTAGTTGCCAAACGAAGCCTGAAGCAAAAGACAGCATGATGTCGTATAGGCGGACACATGGGAGCTGTATCCACATGTTTGCGGACCACCCAAATTCGGATTATTCAGAATTGCAGCTTGAGCATTCTGTAACGCTAAGGTTATAGCCAAAAACAAACAATCGCCAAAACGACAGTTTTCCCGAAAGAATTTATTGGTTGTTACTTACCATGTAACGTTACACCAGGAACTCTGGCTGAGATCGGCTGACTGCATTGTCTTGAGTTTGATTGGTCATCAACTCGACCCGATAGTCTCGGCATGGCCCAAGCCAGCTTCGTGCCCGCTTTGCGGGTTCACCTTCTCCCCTTTCTACACACGTGTCATGTCTTCCTTCAATAGTACAAACAGGGCCAAATTACTCGAAGTTTCAGTCTACGCTAATAGTGCGAGCGAGCCATGCTCGCGACTGAATCGGCAGCATGGCTGCCTCCTGCATCATTAATCGACGGGGTATACCTTTCCATCTTTGATCACCGTGACGATCTTGTGCTGGAGCAAGGTAATATCCTGCAAAGGATCGCCATCGACAATGATCATGTCGGCAAACTTGCCTTTGGACACGGTGCCGAGATCACGCTCTACACCTTGCATCTGAGCAGGTCGCAGGGTTGCGCTCTGGATGGTTTCCATCGCTGTCAACCCGGCCTCGTGCAGATTCTCCATTTCCCTGGTCAAGGGGCTATGAAAGTTGAATGGAGCCCCGGCATCTGTGCCCGCCACCAGTTGGTCACGGCCTCCCGCTTCGATGAAGGCTTTCAACTTGCGCTTGGCTACCTTGATTCGCTCAGGCGCACCCACACCCCAGGGTATGGAAGAGGGGTTTTCCCAAGTCTTGCGGAGATGTTCATAAATATCAGCAGGATATTGTGCTGCAAAACGGGGGTGGTCGAGGCTCTCGGGGAAGCCCAGCATGCGCACGTAGGCGTTCCGCATCTCGATCGTCGGGAGAATGTAAGGCCCGCGCAGGATGTTGGCGCTAGGCCCCGTCGCTGTGGGTCGTGCGCCTCTGATCATCAGCCGGATATCGTCGTCGCTGTAATTGGACAATGCATCGGCAGTAAAGACGTGATGTAGCCGGTCGACGCCAGCTTCGATAGCGGTCTTGTAAGCATTGATGTGGCGGACGTCCGCATCGACGCCTAATCCTGCATCGTGCGCCGTCTGTGTGACGGCTTCCAGAATATCCCTGTCCCAGAATCCGTAGACCTTGATCTGGTCAACTCCGAGTGCAATAACTTTTTGCGTCGAGCCACGTGCCGTTTCGACGGAATTGACAAGGTACTCTGTGTCGCCCGAGGTTTTACCCGGGGTACTTTGCCGGAGAATCGGACCGGCGAGGAACAGGCGCGGCCCCATTACGGCGCCAGACTCGATCTGCTTCTTCAGTTCAAGTTGTTGCTCGACCGGACCGCCGGTGTCGCGAAACGTTGTGATTCCCGACAACAGGCTGATTTTCGCCACTGCCGCCATGACGTCCGGTGCACGGGAAAGGAATTCCGTTGGAAACCTGTCCGGGTCTCCTTCCGCCACGTGAAACAGGTGACCGTGGGATTCCCACAATCCTGGCATCACTGTCTTGCCGTTGCTGTCGATCACTTCCGCGGTGGATGGAACAGCGAGAATTCCTACCTGCCCCACTGCCACGATTCGGTTGTTGCTGACCAGGACTACCGAGTTTTGCAGCGGCATCCCCCCAAAGCCGTCAATGAGCATGCCACCGACTATCGCGAGATCAATAGGTTCATTTACTGCGGTTTCACGGTTTGCCTGGTTTTCCTGTGCCTTGCTGGCAGCAGGTACCGTGACGCAAAGTAAAAACAAGGCGGTAGCCAGAACCTGTAGTTTCATCGGCCATTTCATCGAGTTTGTTCCTCATTCAGCAATATAAGACCAGATTACATCAGCTCACGGTCCTGGCAATCACAGGGTTTGCGCCGGCGCGTTGCGCTTAGTGCAATAAACACCCTCGCGTTTTGTATTGAACTCGCGATGTGCCACGATAAACTAAGGTTTCCGTATCGGCGAACAGGATGGCGATCATGAAAGCTTTAATTAATGCTCGTTTGAGCACAATTTCAACCGGCCTCATGCTCGCGGCCACATTGGGCTGGTGTAACTCGCTGCATGCCGAGCAACTGGAAGGAAAGTTTGCCGAAGGCATGCACCTGCTGATCACCGGTTCGGGCTCTGCTATGCCGGACCCGGAACGTGCGGGTGCCAGCGCGGTGGTTACTGTGGATGGAAAAATCCTGCTGTTCGATTCCGGACGTGGCGTCATGGAAAACATGATCCGGGCCGGTATCAACCCGGTGAACGTGGACTATACATTTATCACACATCATCATTTCGACCACATCGCGTCCTACGACTATTTCATTTACTCCACCTGGATAGCCGGGCGCCAGGAAGTCATGCCGGTATTCGGACCGCCGGGAACCGTGGAAATGCATGAAGGTGCTCTTCACGGCATGCACAAAGCGGATTACAAGTTTGTGCAGTACATCGTTGAGAATTGGCCGCCCGACCAGGAAGTCCGGCCGAAAATGGAGCCACCGTTCGAGGTGAAAGATGTACGCGCTGGCCTGGTTCTCAAAACCGAGAACTTCACCGTTACTGCGGTCGAAACACCACACTATCCCTATCCAGACCACATGAGTCTGGCGTACCGGGTAGATTCACGTCATGGATCCATCGTGATCAGTGGCGATACTGGCCCTTCGAAGGAAGTTACTGTTCTGGCGCAGAATGCCGATATCCTGCTGCACGAAATGACCAAGCCGGATCCAGGAATGCTGAGCGGCGGAAAATTCGCCAGCAAAGAGTTTCAAGACCCGACGAAAAAACGCCCGCAAACCGGCCACACTGCTCCCGCCGAACTCGGCAAGATCGCCACCGAAGCAGGTGTGAAGTTATTAATTGCTTACCACGTGAATCCACTCACCGGATCGGCTGCCATGATGGACATGATGAAGCTCTACACCGGAAAAGCAGCAGGGCTGCCCATCTGGTCCGAGTTCATACACAGCGTCAAGAAGGAGTTTGATGGGCCTTTCGTTCTGGCTGAGGATGGAATGGTCTTTTCTGTTGAACCTGAGGTTACGAAAAGTAATTGATGGTTGAAACTATTTATTTCACCTGGCGCCCGTTCATCACGACATGGACAACGCGGTGCTCCAGTAGCGCAATGCTTTGCAAGGGATCGCCGTCTACCACGATGATATCTGCCAGTTTTCCAACCGAAACCGTACCCAGTTGATCTGCAACCCCCTGCATTTGCGCGGGGCGCAGGGTTGCACTCTGAATGGCTTCCATGGGCGTCAATCCGGCCGCCACGAAATTTCGTAACTGCAATGGAATCGGCGAGTGGAAGTTCAACGGAGCACCGACATCGGTCGCCGCGATGAGCTGCTCACGCCCACCCGCCTTAATGAAGCGGGCTAATTTTTGCTGCGCAACTTTCACACGTTCCTCTGCACCTACTCCCCAAGGGATGGTATGCAATTGTTCCCAGTTACTGCGCAGATTTTCATAGACTTCCGGGGAGAACATTTCCTGAAACTTCGGATGCTCAACCACTTCGGGAAAGTGATTGGCATGCACATAAGCCTGTCGCATCGGCAATGTTGAGAGATACCAGGGTCCACGCAGAATATTGGCAGATGGCCCGCTGGCTATCGGCTTTACTCCACGCACGAGTTCTCGCAGCTCCTCTTCGCTGTTGAAGGCGAGAGCATCTGCGGTAAACAGTACGTGGATACGATCGACTCCTGCCTGGAGCAGCACGTCCGTTGCTCGTACGTGGCGGGATTCCGCATCCACCCCCAATCCGGCGCCGTGAGCTGCCTCGACGATAGCGGACAATAGTGCGACATCCCAGATTTCTGCCCCGACGAAGATGTTGTCGGCGCCCATCTGTGCCAGTCGATCGGCCGCTGCGCGCGCATCTCGTTCTGTGCGGATCGTGAATCGGTTTTCGCCCCCGTCACTCTTTTTCACCTGGCTCAGAATCGGACCAGACAAATAGATTCGCGGACCAGCAATCTCACCGTTGAGTATTCGGGACCGCAGAGCTCGTTGCTGTTCGTGAAGCGGGCTGTCCCATCCTTTCGCCGTGGAGGCGCAGTGGGTACAGAAATCCCTGAGTGAGGTGATACCTGCGTTCACAGATACTTTCGCAACTGCCGCCATGATCGCGTCAATCTGGTCTGCGAAACGGTTCTGGAATGCGCCTGGATCGGCTTCTCCGACGTGAAACAGATGCCCATGGGATTCCCACAAACCTGGCATTATGGTCATGCCATTGGTATCAATGACCGGAGTCCCGGGCGGGACTTCAGTTAGCGATTCTTGGCCCACTCTGACGATGCGCTCGCCCGCAATCAGGATGACGGCATTTTCCAGAGGCGGGCCACCGTAGCCGTCGATAAGTCGGCCGCCCGCGAGCGCCAAAGTGATGCGGCCTGATGCTTCCTGCGCTAATGCCGTCGAGCTCGCGATGATTAAGCTCGCGACTAAGGCCCGCAATGCGACTGCAGACATAAACACTTCAGAGCCCTTCTGCAGGAGGAAGGGGTGACATGTAAAACAGCCGCGAACTCAGGGTTGACACTACTTTCTGATCATTTCCAGGGCGCTCTTGAAGAGTTCGCTGTCCGGATTTGCCAGCGACAACGCCGTATCTTTGTGATCCTCACCATCCAGGACCAGGAAGCGAACGTTAACCCCCGCCGCAGTCAACTGATCGGCCAATTCCTGCGACGATGCTACGTAGGCCTCGGTCGATCCGACGGCCACCACAGCGGTCGGCGCGGGGTCCACGATGTGCAGGATGGGACTGGCCTGCTCGCGCAGCTCAGGCGTCGGCGCGTAAGCGTACACCTCTCCGGGCCTTCCTCGCTCGCGGATGTCGTAAGGTCCGCTGATCGGCAGAATTCCTTTCAATGCCGCAGTGGGAATACCGGCCTCGGTCATCCACGACCGGTCAACGCCAATATCAGCCGAAAGAATGGCGCCGGCTGAGTGTCCACCCACGTAAAGCGATTCAGCATCGCCACCATATTGCCCAACGTTTTCGTAAAGCCATTTGACTGCATTTTTCGCGTCGGTGGGCTGATCAGGATAGTGAAAGCCGTCGTCTGTCAGGCGATAGCTGGCGACTGCCGTGATGATGCCCTGCTTCACGAATGGCTCCGCCACCGCGCCGTAGTGCGCCCGGTCACCCTCGCGAAAGCCGCCGCCGTGCAGAAACAGAAATACAGGCGCAGATGTGACGTCTCCTTGCGGCAAGTAAAGGTCGAGCTTTTGCTTCGGATCAGTTCCGTAGGCCAGATCAAGATGATGCGGAAAAGTCTTTCTAACTTCGGCCGTTCGCGCATCCATGATGTTGTAAAACCCCGCCCAGTCGATCTCGAACTCATCGGGATGGCTGACGGTGTAATAGCTTGAGCTGTCTTGAGCCATCAGCGTAGGGAGGGTGAATATCGACAAAACACAGAAAAGCAGGAAAGTAGATCTCGCATTCAAACTCATTGGATTCTCCATCATTGGGCAGGCCGGACGCCATCCGTTGCATAAAAAATTACGGTTCATGATTGCTCGAAAAGGATTTTTTCAGATATCCCTCTACAGTAATCAGCAATTGGTATGCGCTGGGAGAGAGTTGACGCCCCACGCGCGTAATCAGGCTGATATGAGTGGAATTCAAAACGGCGCTGTCAGTGGGAATGGCGCACAATTTGCCTTGCGAAAGCTCCGGTTGCGCCAGAAAGTCGGGAAGGATCGTGAGGCCTCTGCCGTACTTCGCAAAATCCTTCAGCAAGGTCATTGAATTGGTCACCAGACTGGGCTCGATGAACATGCCCTGTTCATGTTCCGCGAGGTGAATGATCTGGCGGATACGAAAGGACTCTTCAGGCAGACCGACACTGAATTTATTGAGTTCTTCGAGCGTCAGGACTTTCTTGCGGCAGACTTCATGATCGGGGTGCGCGGTAACATGAAGAGGTTGCAAGACCTTGGATCGCGCTTTCACTTTCGGATCCCTGGGAGTGTCGAATATCAATCCGAAATGGGCCTCATCGTCGCGTACCAGTGCAACCGAACTGTTGGTGCCAGACACCTTTACACTGACGAATACACCCGGATAGTTCTGCATGAACTGCTGCAGCAGCATGCTGAATTCGTCCGTGATAAACGCTTCACCCACAGCGAGATCAATTTTGCCACTGCGTATACTGCGCAACTCACCAATGCGCGATAGAAAAACTTCATCATGAGCCTGTCGTTCGCGATAGAACGTGCAGGCCAATTGGCCCGCTTCAGTGAGTTTGATTCCTCGGCGATTTTTCTCGATTAGTGAGATGCCGAGTTCTTTCTCGAAGCTGGTGATCTGCCGGCTGATGGAGGAAGTTGCCACATCAAGTTCCTCGCTTGCTGCGCGCATGGTTCCTTGCCGTGCAGATTCGTAGAGGTACTTCAGAGGAATTTCATTCACCATGTTGCTACTTTGATTGCGAGAAAGACAACGTAAACAATTCTATATTGTTATTTGCACAATTTCTAATTTTCATGAGGGCATCAAGTTTCACCGTCAAATGTGTCTATTCGCCAGTTGGTAGCTAGCTTGGTTGGTCAAGGTTCGAGTGGCCTTTGCCAACTGAGCTGGATGGCCTCCAGACTTGCTACATCCGGGATGATTTCCGTTCCACCTGCCGGGAATTCGTTCCGTTGGAGAATGATCGGTCCGCAAGCGAGCATCAGTGCTTGAAAAGACCTGTCAGGTTTCATTTTCAGCCTGATTTGGATCGAATGGTGTACAGCATGTCTTGGCGTACAAAGAACAGGCCCAGAATGCTCAAGGCAGTGGTAACGGACAGGTAGTGCGCTGGAGCCAGTAAAATTCCCTTGTCCAGCATCCAGGTCACGAGCACCGAGGACATGCCGACGAACAACAAGGTGCTGAGGCTGTTGTTCACGGACAGACAGGTTCCCCGGACTTCAGGCGGAAACAGTTGCGCCTTGAAAGCAAGGTTGACCGAACAGAACGGTGCGCTGACGACGCCCAGCGTCGCCTGAGCCAGCAGTAGCGTTCCCAAGCTTGGTGTAGTCGTCAAGAACATGAAACAGGGATAGATCACCAGCAATGTCAGGGCTGCTGAAATGAGCATGGCCTGCTTGAAACCGATCCGGTCTGCGATATGGCCACCGTAGGTATTGGCGGCGATGGTTAGCAAAGCGCTGACGATTCCGGCAATAGTAACGTCGGCAATTGTGAGCTCGAGTTGCGACATGGCATAGGCAGGCATGAACAGGAAGATCACCAGAGCCGAGCTGTTGTGCAATATCCCGCTCCAGGTGCCGAGAAAAACCCGGTACTTGTAGCTTTTGAGCGCGAACATGATCGGGTTGCTGTTCCTCATCTGCTCGCGCTTGGCCTCGTAGTCAGCGGTCTCTTCGCCAAAACGTTGCAGCCACAAGCCTAGCAGACCGAATGGCAACGCAAGCAGGAATGGAATTCTCCAGGCCCAGTTGCTGGCCTGCGCTTCCGAAGCGGTGAGTATGACCGTGCCGCACAGGATGGCGATCAGGAATGAACCCACTGAAGCACTCTGCTTAGCGCTGACAAACAGCCCACGATTTCGTTCCGGAACCAGCTCTGCTATGTAAAGAGTACCGGTACCGGTCGCGCCCCCGGCAGCCAAGCCGTGCAGCATCCTGGTCAATACCACGATAACCGATGCAGCAACACCGATGGTTTCAAAGGTGGGTAACAAACCAATCATACCGGTGGCCGTGCACATGACGATCACGATCAAAGTTACGGACAGCTTACGTCCCAACTTGTCCGCCAGCGCTCCCAGCAACAGTGCTCCCAATGGCCTTGTCACATAGCCCGCAGCGAAAGCACTCATGGCCAGAAGCAGTGAACTGGGGCCGGAACCGGTGGCGAAGAACTTCGCTCCGATCACTACCGCATAAACAGCGAATACCGTGGCGTCATAACCCTCAATGACGGCGGCAACAATGGACAATGCCAGCGAACGCTTGGTCCGCTGGGACATAGGAGGATGCGTTTCTTGAGTCATCGCCAAGGTATGTTCGACAACGTGTACGAAAACGTGTGTGACAGACTTTCATACTTAGCGACTGCGTGAAATTGCACCCTCACCAGCTCGGGATATCCCTGCCAGCAATGATGACCCGTTCCATGACGCGCTCTTGATCCCCGTAATCGTAAACGCCGTAGTGCAAAGTGCGCCGTTCGTCCCACATGCCGATGGCGTTTTTCGACCAGCGGAACCTCAAGGTGTTTTCCGGGCGTAGAATCTCCTGGTGTAGCCTGGCTAGCAGTTCTCTGCTTTCAGCATTGGACAGGCCGACAATCGATTCCGCCAGGGCCGGATTGACGAACAAATACCTTCGCCCTGTTTCCGGATGGATTGGCGCTATCGGGTGCGCAATCATGGGGTATTCCTTGCGCAGTTCCCTCACACGGGTCAGTCGTCTTTCGCGCTCCTCTCCACTTTGGTAGTGCGCCCCGATGCGCGAAGAATCGTGAACCAGATAGAGCTCATCGATCCTGGACTTGAGATCGTCCGGCAGATTCCCATACGCCCGTTCGCCATCGGCCCACATGGTATCGCCACCGACATCGGGTACGACGCGTGAACGCAGGACGGCGGCAAATGGTGGCCGTGTCAGCCAGGCGAGATCGGTGTGCCAGATATCGGCTCTTGCATACTTGGATTTCAGGCCCTGTATCGCCGGATTTTCCGCAGAACTGAATACGGGGTATTCCTGAATGTCGCCAAACAGCCGCGCGAAATCGACTTGATTCTCCGTCGTGATGTCTTGGTCCCGAAAGAAAATCACCTTGTACTTGATAAACGCCGAGCGGATCTTGTCGAACGTGGCAGGCGGTAAAGGATGCCGCAGATCTACATTGGAAATTTCCGCTCCGAAGGCAGGCTGAATAGGCTGAATTAGAACTTCATCGTTATCAGCGACCATGCGCGGATTAGCGACCATGGAAATCTCCTGGCTCATTTCATCGAAGCTGGTCGATGATTTTATAAAGAACGCTGGGAAGCGTGCCACCAAAAGCAGTTGAACGCTGCGGAGACCAGCCAGAAACCGGGTCGGTGCGCCAGGTGGTGTCCTTGAAAGGCTGTTCCAGCAGGACTGAAAGGCAATTGAATCGCTCGGCGATCCAATTCCATGCCATGCTGAGGTCAGCTTCGGCTGGAGGACCCCCTGGATAGGGATGACCACGTTCGTATTCCGGGGTGATGCTCGCCCAGGCGTCCTTCAGGGTATCGAAAAGGCCATCGAGGCGGGGCGATTTCGAAGGAATTTCCAAGGGACCTCCCAGGAAATTGCAGCGCAGTTCGCGGTCGCCATGACAGTCGATGGAAAAGTCGACACCCTTCTCTTCCATGGCCTGTCGCACCAGAAATACCTCCGGTGTCTGCTTGGGGTCTGGCTCCTGCCAGGCACGGTTCAGATTATGACCTGTGGCATTGTTGCGGGTGTATGCCCGCTGAGTACCATCCGGATTCATGCTGGGAACGACGTAAAACACTGCTTTTTCCAGCAAGGCTGCAACGACAGGGTCCCAGGTTTCCAGCATCCGCTCAAGGAAGCCCTCCACGAAAAAGCTACTCATCGACTCTGAAGGATGCTGACGCGCCATGATCCAGCAAGCCCGCTTGTTCAGGCCGGAGGTGCCCAGGGTTATGAGATCAAGATCGTGCCCGTCGACGGTACGTCCCAGGCAGGATACCCGAACGTGCGGGAAGCTTTGTATTTTGGCAACCAGACGGTGGATCCTGGCCAGACCATAAGGTGGCCAGGACGCGTAATAGCAGATGTCATGTTCCGGGCGATGCGAGAAGTTGTACACACCGTCTTCATAAGTTCCAGGAACCCGGAACCATTCCGTCAGATCGTAGGAAGCCATTGCACCGGGCGTGTTCCAGCAATGCTCATCGTCAGTGCGGCCAGCGAGACGTTTGGCCACGCTTTCACCGGCATTGATAATTCGAAACCGGCAATCACTTCCGCGCAATCCGATTGCGCGGAAGTGATAGTAGAACATGACCGTGAGCTCATCGTCTTTCAGCAGCCGTAACTGGATGTCGCCGGGATCCTGGGCGGAAACAACTTCGATGCTGCCTTCTGGAATGGCGCCGCTGACGCTAACTCCTTTCAAAAACCTGCTCGATCCAACGAGATGCTAGAACGACCGCCGCAAGGAAACGAACAAGGTTCTCGGCCAGGGGCGGACTTCGCCAGGTGGCACGAAGCCCACGTTCGGCTGACTGTTGCCATTAAAGGTGTAGGCCGTGGTCTCGTCCTCGTCCAGCACGTTGTCGATGCCGGCGATGGCCAACCAGCCGCTGTCGGTTTCGACTCCGATCCGCAGGTTAACGAGCGAGTAGCTGTCAATTTCACGGTAGGTGGGATCGTTGGGCCGCAGCCGGCTGCTCTGATCGCCCTGGAACATAAGGTCGCCACTGACAAAACCTGTGCCGCCTTTACTGGTCAGGAATGGAAACTCGTAACGGCCGTTCAGACTGACGCTGTATTCCGGAACATACGGGAGCGTGTCGCCGTCCAGACCGTCCCTGAGTACTGGCAGATTCTCGGTCAGCTCACCATCCGTGTAACCAAATGTCGCGCCCAGTTGCAGGGCATCGGTGGGATAGGCTGTCAACTCAAACTCCAGACCCTTGGCGACCGCTGCGCCACCATTGCCGCGATAGGCGAACTGCAGACCGCTTGGAGCGATGGCGCGCTGTGTTACCTGAATATCGGTCCAGTCCATGTAGAACGCCGCGGCATTGAAGACGAGGCGGCGGTCCATAAGGGTGCTTTTGAAGCCGATTTCGTAATTGTCGACTGAGTCCGATCCAAAACCAGGCGGGATTAATATTCCAGCGATGGCAGCGGCCGTTTGGTCGTTGGTACCACCGGCGCGGAAGCCCTGTGAGAAAGTTGCGTAGCCCAGCATGTCATCGGTGAAATCGTAGGCGACGTTGAATTTGTAAATGCTGTCGCTCTCGCCAAACGCGAGTGGTCTGCCAGGGCCAGCGCCAGGCCTTCCCGGGAAACCGGTCACGGCCGTAGCCTGTTCATTCAGATCAAAGTCGAACCAACGCACACCGCCAGTGAATGCCAGTCGGTCGGTGGCTTGCCAGGTCAATTCGCCAAACATCGCCTTTTCATCGATTTCTGTGTAGACCCGACGATCAAGCACGGTGGCTGAGCTGCTCGAAACCTTGCCTGTAGTTGGATCGACAGTAAAAATAGCACTCTGGAAGTCGCGTTCCTCTTTCTGGGTAAATGCTCCGACCAGCACCTGGAACGCGCCGTCCCAGTTCGATGCAAAACGGAGCTCACCGGAAGTCAGCTTGCGGTCCTGCGGCTGGATGATGGAGGATTGCCCGATACCGTCGGCGGGACGGGTGTAGCCGGTGATGATCTCGATTTCAGTGGAGGAATCGCGGGAATATTTTGTCTCACGATCGAGAATGGAAGTGGTAGCTGTGATGGTTCCCCAATCAGCCGAATATTCTCCCTTGAGGTTGAACAAATCCATCTCGTCATCAAAGGGCTCAGCGCTCAACGCGTTGTTCCAATGATCACTCGGCGCCGGTCCTCCATTCAATGAGGGGCTGGCAGGCAAATCGATCAGCAGGTCCATGTGGCCACTGCGTCCATCCGTTTGGGAGTGCTGCGACATGGCCATGAGGGACAACAAGAGGTTGTCGGTGGCCTGGAACCCAAACATCGCGCGGACGGCCTGAGATTCGTCGTTGTTGACGCCATCAGCGAATCTCGTGTCGATATAACCTTCCTTGTTGATTGCCGTGGCCGCAATACGCATCGCAAAGCGATCCTGCACCAGCGGCACGTTGACCATAGCGTCTGCAGCCCAGCTCGGAAAGTCGGCATTTTTGGTGGAACTCAGTGTGCCGCCCACTTCCGCTTCGAATTCGCTCAGATTCGGATAATTCGGGATCCAGCGGATGGTGCCAGAGAGGGAGCTTGATCCGAAAGTCGTGCCCTGGGGCCCTTTGAGGACCTCAATGCGGTTCATGTCGAACAGTTTGATGTCCGGCTGCCGACCGCCTTCCGAGGAGAGGAATTCGCCGGTAACTATGGTTTCGTCAAAATACAGACCCACAGTTCCTGCGCCACTGGAGCTGATGCCGCGGATGATGTAGGTCTTATGACCCGGGCCCTGATCGTTGACGCTCAGGTTTGGGATTTGCCGGAAGTAATCGTTGAAATCAAGGGCGCCGGTTTCCTGCAGGCGGTCACCGGATATCGCCTGAACTGTAATGGGGATGTCCTGAATGAGCTGGCCGCCACGTTTGGATGCGGTGACGACGATCTCTTCAAGTGCCGAGGCCCCAGAGCCAGATTGCGCGTGGACGTGGCCGGTGGCAATGATTCCGAGGAACAAACCTACGTGCTTACATGTGAGTCGCATAATACTGTGCCTTTTTATGGTTGCCAAAGTGATTCGAAAACGAATGACAGCAAGGGCGCGCGACTCTGCAATATCGTCGCAGGTCCTTACAAGCTAGGCTATAGGATCAGATGGCCAAATCAATGATTGATGTCGAACTAGTTTGTTGCCTTCAGCGCAACACTTTGTGAGTTGTTGTTGATATCCTGGATACCTGCAGGCTTAGGGGTGAGGCTGACGAATGTCTCTTTTCATTGGTGATCAGCGATCCTCGCCGCCGCTGCACGGGCCATTCTTATTTCCGGAACGGAAGTATCAGATTCGCCCCAGAATCCCAAAAATTTGGAATACATCTGTGCGGCATCCTGGATCCTGCCTTGTTGCTCGTAAATGGTTCCCAAAAGGTAATGAGCACGCACGAAAACAATCGGCACATCCAGCCTGGCATCGGTCAGATTGACCAGCCGCAACAACGTTTCCTCGGCCTCATCGAGCCGGTCGAGCATGATGAAGGCACGTGCTTCGGCCTCACGGTACAGCGGATGGTCGTAGATCTGGATGGCTAGTGGCAGGGAAACGACAGCGTCGGCCGGGTGCCCTAGGGCCATCCGGAGTTCTGCGTCCAGTTGATAAAACCGCCTCATCTGTGCTGCGAGTCCGGGTTCGAAAGCGGCTGCGGCAATCTCCCTGCGCGTGTTGTCGGCTTTGTGAAGGCGACCTTGCTTGACATCAACCAGGGCTGCGAGGTGCCGTATGTCGAGATTGAAGGCTCCCGTTTCGGGCATGAATTGCAATGCTTGGTCAAAAGCCTTACGTGCAGCGTCAAACTGACCCGATTCGGTCAGGATGTAGCCGATCTGAAGCTTGCGCTTGGCCAGATCTTCGTTCGAGCCGCCATTTTTGGCCAAAATCTCTCCTGCTGCCGCTTTGTGCTGAATGGCGTCTTTGAAACGCCCCTCATAAAGGCTGATAAACGCCAGTTCATCGTGCGCCAATGCTCTAGCGCGCAGATCTGAACCGCTGAGCACTGGCGTGACGATTTCCTCAGCCTTGGCATACTCACTTTTAAGAATGTAAGTTCGCGCCAACTGGATTCGGGCTTCGGCCACATCTGAACCGGACTGGAGCCGGGACTCGAAAAACGCTTGTGCTGCTGCGAAATCTCCACTGCGCCGCTGTCGGATACCCTCGGCAAAATCGCCTTGCGGAGCAGCAAGTCCACCATCGGGAAACTGCGGGGATGGTGGCAACTGCCACTGCGAGCGGCCTTGTTCCACGAAGTCAGTCAGCATGCTTGCCAGCGCATCCAGGTACACGCGACCGGCTTCGGCAGTTGCCACCGTTGGGTCCCCCAGTACACCGATGGAACTCACACCCGGAGTCCCTTCAAAGTTCATTTTTTCACCAACGCCATAGGCGTCTCCCATGAAACCGGGAGTGGCGCGATTCATACGAACCAGGTCCGGCCTCACGGCCAACGCCATCGCAGTTTCCGACATACCTGCATGCGACCCCGCAACATCCAACGGAATGCCGAGGCGCTCCGAAGCAGACTTCAAGGCGTTGATGTAACTATCTGCATCCGAAAACGCAATGATGTTGAGATAGGGATACAACAGTGAGAGCCTGCGGCCGGTCTCTGCCACGGTGGAGAAATTTCCACCGTGTGTGGGAATAAGCACGATGTGACGAAAGCCGTGCCACACCAGGCTGTGAACGTATTCGATAATGAGTTGCGTGATCACTTCGCTGCGAACGGTTATCGTGCCCGGGAAATACATATGGTGCGGAGAAAACCCAACGCGGATACTCGGCGCAATCAGTGTGTTACCGATCCGCCTGGCAATTTCTTCGGTCAGGAAATCACCAGTGATCGAATCACTGGACAGCGCAATCTGTGGACCGTGCTGCTCGGTGGCGCCGATGTTGATGATAACCGTGTCGGTACCCGAGTCGATTGCTGCTTTGATTTCTTCCCAGGTCATCTCCTCAATAAGGAAATTCGACTGGCCATTGACACTGCCGACAGACAAGGCGAGGAGTATAAGCAAAAGCGCGAGTTGTTTTTTCATTTACTGTTCCGTGAATCTGGCGAGGCTGACGCTGGCGATCCTGCCTCCTTCGAGTATGGCGTAGCCCATGTTGTATGTAGTGTTTACAACACCGTCCTGGGTTAATCGGATGGCGTGGTAGGTGAAAATCCTGTTACCTGACTGAAACTCTTCCCTGAACGGTAATTCAATCTCGATGCTGCCGGGACGCTCACGAATTGCCTGGAAATGTGCCGGCATGTGTTCCACGCCGCGAACCTGTTCAAGGTTATTGACCAGGATCACGGCATCCTCGGTGAAATAACGGCGGAATTGCTCTGCGGTCAATGGTTCTTCGGTATTGATGATTTCGTTCCACCAACGGAACATGTCGACCAAAACCGTAGAGGAATCCGCGTCGCTGGCCCTGGCGTTAACGCCCCAGGACATCGCGATCACCAGTAGCAGAAAAGCCGATCGAACGTGATTCATGTATTTTTCTCCACCTTCCGTCCCGACAAAAACCAATTTGGCCTTGTTTGTAACCAATGAGTATTTGACGCGGCTTGTCATTCTTCAATAGCAGCGCTGTGCCTATATCGTTGCCTTGAGTGCAAAAGTGGCTGCTCGAAGTGCTGAACATTCGGTGGGCGAGGCTGGAAGTCATTGAAGGCTATGATGCACACAAGGCAACGAAATTCCGTTAAGCAAGCCGTTCCAGCCATTCGGCAGCGTGGCTATACTGGGCTCAATGTCCTGATTGGGGTAGGTGATGCCGGAAATCGCGGCCGAGGAAGTGGAACGACTGGTTCAGGATGATTACAAGAATTCACTTTATTGATGCAACCCAATTGATCCACCCGCATGGATAAGCAGGAAGGCAAGCGCCTTGTCGGTGGGGCGTATGCCAAATATGTCTTGCTGGTGCTGGTGCTGGTGTACATCTGCAATTTTGTTGATCGTCTGATCATCTCCATCCTGGCCGAGGACATCAAGGCCGACCTCGGAGTCTCCGATAGCCAGCTCGGATTCATTGCCGGCACCGCATTTGCAGTGTTTTATGCTTTGTTCGGACTACCGCTGGGGCGCTTGGCCGACATTTGGATAAGAAAACGTCTGATCGCAATCGGGCTGGTGGTCTGGAGCAGCCTGACGGTCTTGTCCGGCACCGCCAACAACTTCCTGCAGCTCGCGCTTTACCGGTGTGGCGTTGGCGTCGGCGAAGCCAGTGCCTCGCCGGCGGCATTCTCTCTCTTGGCGGATTATTTCCCGCCCAGTCGTCGGGCCACAGTACTCGCAGTCTATTCCAGCGGTGCTTATGTTGGAATGGGGCTTGGGATTTTTCTCGGCGGGTGGGTACTGGATGGATGGAAAGCACTGTATCCCGACCCAGCTTCGGCGCCGTTGGGCTTGAGTGGATGGCAGGCCGCTTTCATTATCGTTGGATCGCCAGGCCTGTTGCTGGCGCTATGGGTGGCCACGCTGAGGGAACCCATTCGTGGACTTACCGAGAACATTTTTTCCGAACCCCATCCACACCCGTTCAGGGAAACATTCGCGGAACTGATCGCCATAATCCCGCCTTTTTCTGTGGCCAGTCTGTACTCGCGCCGAGCCAGCCGTGCTCAGGTTTCCCTGAACCTTGGAGCTGGGCTGTTGCTGGTCGCGATGATGGTGCTGTTGAGCTATCTGACAGGCAATATTCCACAATGGGTGGTTTTTGGGGTCGGCATTTACGCCGCGATTTCCTGGGTTCAGAACCTTTCGCTCAGGGACCCGCCTGCCTTTGCAATGATGTTCCGGTGCAAAGCATTCCTGTTCACAATCTTTGGATTCTGCTCGATCAATTTTGTTGGCTACGGATTGGCAGTCTGGATTCCCTCCTTCTTTATCCGGGTGCATGGAATGGAGGTGGGTCAGGTTGGCATGATCGTCGGGCTTTCCGTGGTGATCGCGGGGGGCATCAGCATCAACCTTGGCGGTTACTTGTCGGATTTGTGGAAAAAGCACAACCCAAGAGGCCGACTGTATTTCGGCCTCATCACCATCGCACTGACCATCCCTGCATGCCTCACGCTGTTCTCCACCATCAACACCCAGCTTGCGCTCGTGATGAACTTCCTCGTGGCGGGATTAACCGCCATGTGGGTGGGGCCGGCAACCAGCACGATCATGGACCTGGTATTGCCGCGGATGCGGGCCATTACCGGGGCCTTTTATTTCCTGTTGAACGTATTACTGGGCTTGGCGATTGGACCGTACTTGATCGGACTCACCTCCGATCTTATGGTGGCAGCCGGCCATGATCCGGCGCAGTCGCTCCAAGTGGCTCTGGTGGGTTCGGTTTTAACGTTGCTGATACCGATCCTGCTGCTATGCCTGGCTCTAAGGCATCTCGAACCGGATGAAAAGAGTCGCATTGCGCGCGCAAAGCAAGCAGGTGAAACCGGTCTTTGAAGTGCACATTTAGCCCACCGCGGCACCTTGGCCGATACTTGTCGTCAGAGCAACAAAAAAGACCCCATCGTGTGATTGTTCGAAATACACACGGGAAATAGCATAGCAATAAATCAGAGACCTTCATTGAGGCATAAAGAGAAAAATGGATCGAAACTCAATCGACTGGAAGGGTTATATCCCTGCCATCACAACCCCGTTCGACAAGAATCAAGCACTCGACGTCGAAGCGCTGGAAAAATTACTGCGCTGGCTCCTGCAAGAGGGAATTCATGGCATTATCGCCCTGGGGACGCAGGGTGAGTGGTTCAGTCTGAACCAGCAAGAGCGCAGGGAAGTGTTGCGGGTCGTCAGTCACGAATTGAAAGGCAAAATGACCATCATTGCGGGTTGTAACGCGTTCACCGCCCACGAAGTCATCGTCAATGCAGAGATTGCCGCAGAGTACGGTTTCGATGGAATTCTGGTGACTCCACCGCCCTACGTCAGTCCGACCGAAGCTGAAATCTACGAGTTCTACAAACAGGTCAACGATGGTGTTGAGCTACCCATTTGCATCTACAACTGGCCTCCGGGCACGAACGTCAACATGTCGCGGGCACTGCTTGAGAAGGTCGTCGACCTGGACAAGGTGGTGGCGATCAAGGATTCAACGGCTGGCTTCGACATGAACCATTTCCTGGATGTATTCTTTTCGTTGAGCGACCGGGTAAGAGTCTTGGGGATGCCTACCAACCAACTTGGCATCACCTTGACATTGCACCACGGCGCCGACGGTACGATGGGCGCCGGAGCGGTGCTGGGCCGGGAGCATGCGGAGTTTTTTGAAGCGATCTGGGCTGGCGACATCAACCGCGCGGAATTTCTTGGCAAACGTCTGGACCTGATCATGCAGGACCTGTTCAACCCGGACTACACCGCCAAGTATGGTTCCACGCAAGGAACTTTCAAGGCGCTGCTGAATCTGCAGGGCCTGCCCGGAGGGTACACTCGGGCGCCAGTCATGGATCTTGACGACTACGGTCTGGACAAGGTTCGCCAGGCACTGCAGCGTCTGGGCCGTGTCAGTGCATGAGTCAGCACCACAAGGATCGTGCCGACACCATCCAACACCAGCAGCTACAACGGGATTCTGAAGGTACTCATGGTGTTGCTTCGGCAACTGCATCGTCATCCTGGTAAATAGCAACCTGGATATCGCCGGCCGTATTCACGCTGGCTCGGTACATGCCTTCGGTGTTGAACACCAGCGCAATGTTGCCCTTGTGGTCTACAGAGACGATGCCACCGGTGCCACCCATTTTGACCAATTCGCCCATCACCACCGCATCCGCCGCCTGCTGCAGGCTGACGCCCTGGAATTGCATACGGGCACAAATGTCTCGCGCCACCGTGGCACGGATAAAGTACTCGCCATGGCCGGTGGCGCTCACCGCGCAGGAGCGATTGTCCGCGTAAGTACCAGCGCCAATGATGGGTGAATCGCCCACACGGCCGTAACTCTTGTTGGTCATGCCGCCGGTTGAAGTGGCTGCAGCCAGGTTGCCGTGTGAATCCAGCGCCACAGCGCCTACAGTGGACATCCAGCGATCCGGGTACTGCCAATTCGCGCCGGCAGATTTATCGGAGCCTTGCAGCTTTGCTTTCTGAAGTTGTTCCCAGCGTTGCTCGGTATAAAAGTAATCGTCCTCGGCAAATTCAATCTCATGTTCACGAGCGAACACCAACGCACCTTCGCCCATCAGCATCACGTGCGGGGAGTCGGTCATGACTTTGCGCGCCAGCAGGATGGGGTTGCGAATGTTGTGCACCCCGGCCACAGCGCCCGCCTGCAAACCGGAGCCGTCCATGATCGAGGCGTCCATCTCATTTTTGCCATCGGCATTGAACACCGCGCCTCGTCCGGCATTGAAAAACGGGGAATCCTCCAAATGTGTAACCGCAGCTTGAACGGCATCGAGACTGGTGCCACCCAGTCGTAATACGGAATGACCTTTTTGTACGGCTTCCAGCAAAACACCGCGAATTTGTGCCTCGGTCTGGCGATCCATGTCGTGACGATTCATGGTGCCGGCACCGGCATGGATGGCAATCGCAACCGGCGGTAATGTGTCGGCGGTGGCGCTAAAAGACATCAAAGCTGCCTGCGCTGTGCACCAGAGGGCGAACAGGATATTTCGGGACATGGGTTGCTCCATTTCATGGCAGTGTGGTTTCGTTATTCGTTCTAACTACGGGCGGAATTCGGTTAACGTCTTTGCTGTTGCTTTATCAAGTTTTGTTCTGAATCAGCCCGCTGATTCAGGGCGTTTGCTTTTCCAGCCAGTACAAAGCCGTGTAAATCTTCGGATCAACCGGCTTGCCGGCACGAATATGCTCTGACAACCATTGATCCACCTCAGTAACGGGAATTTCGTGCACGGTGATATTTTCTGAAGCATCGCCGCCGCCGGGGCCCCTTCGTTGCAACTTACGGGCCCGAATGAAACTGATGATTTCATCAGTCAGGCCGGATGAGGTGGGGCAGGACAGCAGGAATTCCAGTTCTTCGCTGAAATAGCCGGTTTCTTCCAGTAACTCACGCTGCGCGGCCAGCAGTATATCCTCGTTCGGATCGTCCATATCTCCGACCAGCCCGGCGGGCAATTCGATCACCGATTGCTGTAATGCAGGGCGAAATTGCTCAACCAGCAGCAATTGCTGGGCGTCGTTTACAGCGATCAAAACCACTACCGCTGATGCGTTCTGGCGGCTGACAAACTCCCAGCCATTCACTTCGTAAAAGCCCAAATAGCGACCAGCATGCAGGGTGGTGCGGTGTTTCATTGGCATCGTCTCTGTTAGAGTTAGCCGATTGTAACGTTCTGTGTAACTTTTTGTTTTGAGTTTTGTTTGAGTTTTGTTTGAGTTTTGTTGGGATTGTTGTTCTGGGTTCTGTTTTGTGATTCGGCCTGCAAACCGGTCCAAACGCAGTCTCTGATAGCAGGTTCAATGAAATTTTGCAGGGAACCAAGTGGCCGTATATGGCTCAAAAGCCACTGCTTTTAACCCCCCGAATTCGATTTTCAGGATCATCTTATGCAAATCCATCCATTCGCCAAGCCAGTAGCTCTGGCGTTGTCGCTGCTCCTGTTGGCAGCACCATTAAGTTGGGCGCAGGAAATGGCCCCCACACCACTCGATCCGGCCAAACAGAAACCCGCACCTGCAAAACCCACCCCGCTGACGTCAGCAGAGGTCACGCAGCAACAGAAGTTGGCCATTGATGCCTACGAGGCCGGTGAGTACCTGAAGTTCGTTCAAGCCACCATGCGCCTGCGCAATGCGCGACCCTATGAGCCACAGTATATGGTTGGAATGGTGGTAGGTGGCGCGCTGGTCGGAAGGCAAAAAACCGCATACAGCTACATGCACATCATGCAACAACAGGGTTTGAGCTATGACTTCAATCAAACCGCCGACACGGAAAGTATTCGTGGTAGTGAAGTGTATGACTACCTTAACAATTTGTTGATCAAAGCGGCTGAGCCATCTGGGATGGGTAAAACCCTATTTGACCTGCCAAAAGCCAACCATTACCCGGAAGCTTTGGTATGGGACGCCAGCGCGGATCGATTTCTGGTCGGCACTTTGGAAGGCGGGAATGTTCTGGCGATTAGCCTGGATGGCAAGGTCAGCAAGTTGCTGAGTGCCAACAAGAAGAATGGGCTGCGGGCTATCTATGGTTTGGCGGTGGACGCGGAACGCAAGCGCTTATGGGTCAGCACTTCGGCTATCGCCGCTTTTGGCAAATTGGCTGAAGCAGAGTTCGGTAAAACGGCCTTGCTTGAATTCAACCTGGAAACCCTTGAATTGCTCAATCGTTTTGAGCCGCCTGCTGATCAGTTTCCGCATTTGCTGGGTTCACTGGGGCTGACTCCGAATGGCGATGTCTTCGTGTTGGACAGAGCGCTGCCGCAGTTGTTCGTAAAGCCTGCTGAGAGCGACACGCTGCAACTGTACATGCAGAATTTTGAACTCACCGGGTTGCGTGATCTGACCCTCTCAGATGATGGCAAGCGACTTTACCTGGCGGATGCAGCGCTGGGTATCATGGTGGTTGATCTGGAGCTGAATGCGGGTGGTATGCTGGCTGGCCCCGAGACGCTCAATCTCGGTGGCATTTCCGGGATTGATTACGCGGACGGCAGACTGTATGTGCTGCAAAACGGCATTGCGCCACAGCGTTTGCAACGACTGGATCTGGATGAAAACCGCACTGCTGCCGTGAACATATTGCCTTTGGCCAGTTCACTGGAGCCATTCGACTTTCCATCTTTTGCCCGAGTCCGGGGTGAAGACGTGTACTACTTTGCGGGTAGCAATCTGCAAGGTGAACGTGCAGACAAGTTCATGCCGGTCATCATGAGTACGCCGACGGAACCTCTGGAGGGCGAGTTGACGCCTGAACAGCGCTATATCGAGGAAATGAACCTCAAAGGCGTGAAAGAATGAGGTGGTTGCCCATTCGTTCAGGCCCGCAAGCAGCGCTGGCGTAACATGCCGCCGAATTGCAGTTCATCGAACAAGCGGTTTAGCCTGGCGGTGTCCACCGCGCCCCGAGCAATATCAGGCGAAGCCAGCGCAGATGCCACATCGCGGCAGATCAGTGTGAGCTGTCTGGCCAATTCTGCTGCTGGGCGGTGATCCTGTAGTTTCTTATGAATGGACTTGGCGCCACGCAGACTGAGAAAAGCCACTTCATCCAGCCGTTCATACATGCTGTCCATATCGCCGAAATGCGCCAGCAGTGCGGCGGCTGATTTGGGCCCAATACCGGGAACGCCGGGTATGTTGTCGACCGCATCGCCGGTTAGTGCCAGATAATCTGCCATCTGTTCCGGCAACACGCCAAATTTCTGCAACAGTTGAGCAGTGCCCAATTTCTGGTTGCGGGAAAAGTCCCACCAGCAATCGCCTGCGCTGATGAGTTGCGCCAGATCCTTGTCACTGCTGACTATGCACACCGGGTGTCCGCGATCGCGCCAATAGTCGGCCAGTGTGCCAATCACGTCGTCCGCCTCATAGCGCGGATCAGAGTAACAGGACAGACCCATGGATTGCGCCACGTCGCGCGCCCACTGAAACTGGCGTTTGAGATCTTCCGGTGCCGGCTCGCGATTGGCTTTGTATTCCGGATAGATTTCGTTGCGGTAACTGGAGCTTAGCGATTCATCAAAAGCGATAGCCATATGTTGCGCTGCAGTCTGCTCCAGCAGGCTGCAAAGAAAGCCGGAGAAGCCATACACCGCGTTGGTGGGCTCGCCCTGAGTGTTGGTGAATTCGTTTGGCATGGAAAACCAGGCACGGAAGATATAAACACTGGCATCAACCAGATAGACTTGCGGCAGGCTCATAGCGCCGGATTATGGCAGATCAGGCGATTAATTTCTGACCGAGCTCGACCCGTTGCCGCAAAACACTGTTGCGCGGAAAGTGCGCCACCAGGAATTCCATCTGGTCAGCCAGGATGCGCTTGCCCTGCAGATAAATGTATTCGGCGTGGGTGGGCGTAAAGGGAATGGCCAGCAACTGCATTTCGGCCTGCTCCGGTGTACGTCCGGCCTTGTGGTTATTGCAGCGCTTGCACGCGGTTACTACATTGCTCCATTTGTCTCGCCCGCCCTGGCTCAGCGGTTTGACATGATCGCGCGACAGCAGGAAGTTGGGAAACTGCTCACCGCAATACAGGCAGAGCGACTGATCGCGACGAAACAAGGCTTTGTTGCTGAGTGGCGGTGTGTAGTTTGCCGCAAACAGTTTGGCGTGTGGGTGGTGGCCGATGCTGGCAATGATGGCATTCACTTCAATCTGGCTTTGCTGGCCGGAGATGGCGTTGATACCGCCGTGTATGCAATAAAGCTTTCGTCCCAGTGAATAGCTGACCTGGTCCAGCGATATCAGGCGCACCGCTTCCTGGTAGCCGATCCACTCCAGCGGCATACCGGATACATCTGTACGTAAAACCTGTTGCTGAAGGTCGTTCATATTTGCATTCTGCAACCCATGACCAAATCAAACAGGACACAATATCTTGTGTCCGGAAATTGAGCTTGTCGGTATATATCCGGTTTCTGGTTAAATAGCAAGGTTTTGACTGCTGTTGGAGCCGGTTGTGAAGCACTCTTGATGCCGGCGATTGAACCCTGGTCCGTGGCGGCTGCTATCATCATTTTGTGCTTTCGAACCTTGAAGCTGATCACAGGTCATATAGCCACCAACCGTACTTGACACGTAAATAAAAATCCATGATGAAAATAACTGCATTATCAGTTGTACTCTTTTCACTGCTGTTACCGTTAACCAGTCAGGCCACTTTGCCAGCCATGGTAGATGGCCAACCAATGCCTTCATTAGCCCCGGTGCTGGAGCGCGTAACGCCCTCGGTGGTCAATATATATACCCAGACCCGGGTGCGCATTAACAACCCGCTGATCAACGATCCGTTTTTCCGCCGCTTCTTCAACATACCCGACCAGCCGCGCGAACGCGTTTCCCAAAGCCTCGGTTCGGGGGTGATCGTCGATTCGGAAAAAGGCTATGTGCTGACCAATAACCATGTGATCTCGGGTGCCGATGAAATATCGGTAACGCTGGCCGACGGACGCAGTTTTCAGGCTGAAGTGATCGGCACCGATCCGGATACGGATTTGGCCATGGTGCGAATTCCCGCAGAAAAACTACAGGGCTTACCCATGGCCGACTCCAATGAACTGCGCGTGGGTGATTTCGTGGTGGCGGTTGGCAACCCCTTTGGCCTCGGTCAAACGGTAACTTCCGGTATCGTCAGCGCGTTGGGCCGGGCCGGATTCCGTGGCCTGGAATTCCAGAATTTTATCCAAACGGACGCCTCCATCAACCCCGGCAACTCCGGCGGTGCGCTGGTGAATCTGCGCGGTGAACTGGTGGGCATTAACAGCGCCATTTTTACCCCCAGTGGTGGCAATATCGGCATCGGTTTTGCCATCCCAACGGCCATGGCCTCTTACGTAATGGAACAGTTGGCCGAGTTTGGTGAGGTACGCCGTGGCACCCTGGGTGTTTACGTGCAGGACCTCACGCCGGAACTGGCGGGCGCATTAAGCATAGAAAATACCAAGGGCGCGCTGGTAGCCGAAGTCATTAAGGGTTCTGCAGCGGACAAGGCTGGCCTGGAGGCAGGTGATGTGATAACCGCTGTGTCCAGTTACCCAGTGCACAACATGCAGGATTTCTATGTTGTTGAAGGTCAGTTGCCCATTGCCGAGAAAAAGTCATTGTCCTATTTGCGCAAGGGTAAATCGCGCTCGGCAAAAATCAGCGCTACGGCTTTACCTGCACTGGACGGTGCGCAACTGGATAAGCGTTTGTCCGGCGCGGTGTTTGAAGAATTGCCGGCCAAAATGCGCGCCCAACAACTGCGAGGTGTGATCCTGTCTGAACTGGAACCGCAAAGCCGCCTGGCCCGCTCCGGCTTACGGCCCGGAGATATCGTGACTGGTGTCAATCAACAATCCATCCAGGGCGCAGGTGAGTTTGAAGAGCAGGTGAAGGCATCGCCTGGCCCGCTGCTGTTCCAGTTACGGCGCAAAGGTGAAGATTACGTGGCGCGTATTGATTGATGGTGATGAGACAAACGGGCTGCACTGAAGTCACCCACAGCAATCACCGGGTGGTTATTCTGGGTGCGGGATTTGGTGGCCTGTTTGCTGCCCAGGGCCTGGCTCGTAGCAAAGCTGACCTCACCCTGGTTGACCGGCATAACTACCACCTGTTCCAACCCCTGCTATATCAGGTCGCTACCGCAGGACTCGCGCCTTCCGATGTGGCTTGGCCGATCCGCTCCATTCTCAGTCGGCAAAAAAACGCCATCGTATTGCTGGATGAGGTTCAAGGCATTGCAATTGACCGTCATGAAGTCCTGCTGAAATCCGGCAACCTGCCGTTCGACTATCTGGTTGTGGCAACGGGTTCTACACACTCCTATTTTGGCCACGAGGACTGGGCTGGAACGGCTCCCGGATTGAAGACCGTTGATGACGCCACGATGATACGTCGGCGCCTATTGACCGCCTTTGAACAGGCGGAAATGTCTATGGATGAAACCGAACGACAGCAACTGCTGCGCTTCGTGATTGTGGGAGGCGGGGCTACCGGAGTGGAGTTGGCTGGAACAATAGCAGAGCTGGCTCACCGAACCCTGGCCAGGGACTTCCGACGCATCGATCCCAGGCAGGCCACAATCACGCTGGTTGAAGCCGGGCCAAGACTGTTGCCCTTTGTCAGTGAAAGCTCATCCGGCTATGCGCAGAAAGCTCTGCAACGACTGGGTGTCGAAGTGCGTTTGGGCACCCCAGTCAGTCATTGCGATGCGAGTGGTGTCTTGATCGGCAGTGAATTTGTTGCCAGCCGAACAGTCATCTGGGCTGCTGGCGTGGCCGCATCCCCGGTAGCACACTGGCTGAATGCTGAATGCGACCGGGCTGGCCGGGTATTGGTCCAGCCCGATCTTTCCATTGCAGCCGACCCCCATATTTTCGTGATTGGCGATGCGGCAGCAGTCAAAACTGAGACTGGTCAGTCTGTTCCGGGCATCGCTCCGGCCGCCAAACAGCAGGGACGCTATGTGGCCAAGCAGATTGCCCGAAAAATCGCCGGGAACAACACACAGGAAACTTTTCGCTACCGTCATGCTGGTTATATGGCCACTATTGGGCGCCGTTCGGCCGTGATTGAAATCAATTCCTTAAAAATCAGAGGTTGGTTAGCCTGGTGGATCTGGGGTGTCGCACACATCTATTTTCTGGTGGGGGTACCCAGCCCCATGGTGGTTTCGATACGTTGGCTATGGGAATACCTGACTTACCGGCGCGGCGCTCGTTTGATTACCGGCAAATAGCAGCAGCCTGCAACAGCGACCATAACCGAAAAATCGCTTGTCGGTTGATCAAACTCATCAGTCATCGCAACGAAAACGGGTTTCGACGTAAACTAAGTCCTGAATAATCATCCACACGCGAGCCGAAAACACCAGGAGTTGTTGTGCCCTACAAGATCATCAAAGGCAGTAAAGCCGATCAGTCCTCTGTCCCGCTCAAGCCCCTCTGTAGCGGCTCGTTCAAAGCATGGCAGGCCAAAGCCAGCAAGCCACACCGGCAGTGGGTAGCAGCCGCGGGTTTCAAAGCGAATCCGGGGCAAGTTGTGAGGCTGCCGACGCCGCAAGGGCGAGTGAAGAAAGTTCTGTTTGGCAAACAGGTTGATGGTTATTTGTACCAGTTGGCTGCCATCTACAGCAGTTTGCCAGCCGGCACTTACCACCTGGATTGTGATTGGAGCGAGGCTGAACAGAAGCAAGCCCTGTTGGGTTGGGGCCTGGCGGCCTATCGCTTTGAACGGTATCGCAAGAGCAGCAAACCCCGTCCCAAATTGTGCCTGCCTGCAGCAGTTGCTGCAGAAGTAAAGGCCCTGCTGGAGGCACAATGCCTGGTGCGTGACCTGGTGAATACGCCCACCGAAGACCTGGGGCCGGCAGAACTGGCCGCTGCGGTAGAAGCAGAAGCCGCAAAATTTGGCGCCACAACACGCCTGCTTAGCGGCGAAGAATTGTTAACGCAAAACTTTCCTGCCATCCATGCGGTAGGCCGGGCCTCGCACCGTCCGCCCATGCTGGTGGAACTGGACTGGGGTGATGCCGACCAGCCCTTGTTGGCGCTGGTGGGTAAGGGTGTCTGTTTCGATACCGGCGGCCTGGATCTGAAGAATGCCTCCGGCATGGCCCTGATGAAAAAAGACATGGGTGGCGCTGCCCATGCGCTGGCCTTGGCCCGCCTGGTGATGCAGGCAAAGTTACCGGTGCGCCTTAAGTTGCTGATACCTGCAGTTGAGAATTCGGTTGCAGGCAACGCCTATCGTCCGGGTGATGTGATCCCGACCCGCAAGGGTATACAGGTTGAAATCGGCAATACCGATGCAGAAGGCCGCGTGGTGTTATCCGATGCTCTGGCCTATGCCAGCGAATCCAAGCCCGATCTGATTGTGGATTTCGCCACGCTTACGGGTGCTGCCCGCGTGGCGCTGGGAACGGATTTGCCGGCGTTGTTCAGCAACAGCAAGGATCTGGCCCGGGTGATTCAGGATGTAGGTGACAGTTGCGAGGATCCGCTTTGGACCATGCCCTTGTATCGCCCTTATCGCGATCTGATCAAGAGCCCGATTGCCGACCTTAATAACAATGGCAAGAGTCCCTACGGTGGTTGCATTACCGCTGCCTTGTTTCTCGAATATTTTGTGCCTGACAACACCGATTGGGTGCATCTGGACACCTTTTCCTGGAACCAATCGTCGCGCCCCGGCCGGCCTGAAGGCGGCGATGCAATGGGGCTCCGCACCATGTTCTGCTACCTGCAACGGCGTTATGCCTGAAGGAAACAGAGGGCTTAACTGCTAGAGCAGCACGAAACCTGCCACGGCGGCTGCGCTGGTCACCGTGGCCAGTAACCCAATGTAGGAAACGCCTATCAGCGAAAATTTCGCCAGGGTCAGCAACCAACGTTGTTGGTAGACTTTTTTCAGTGAAATCAGCAGGTACAGCGGTATCCAGACCAGAAATACAGCGTCGATCCAACCTGCAGCCCCGGTCCAGATGCCTTTTCCGGCTGGCTCCACCCAACCAGCTACGGCATCTGCCAGTATCATCAGGATAAACACCACAAACAGGAAAGCGTGGTTGTGCAGTGCATGAATCAAATGTTCTACGTAGTAATGGCCGGAAAAAAGATACCAGAACTTCAGCAATAGTGCGACCAGAGGTAGCATGATAAAGACTGCGATGGGTAGTACATCCATCACCTTGTCAACAATGATGTTCGGGTTGGCTTCAATTTCACGACCTTTTTTCGGTGATTCTTCGATCTCGTCATTGATCCAGTTATTGATGAAATCCGCTGCGCCCGGAACGATGAAGGGGTTGGTCTCGCGGTTCCAGGGTTCGCCGTTGATATTGATGGTGTCTTCTTCAACAGCATTTTTTTCATCTGTTGCCAAACCCGGGTCAACGGCTGATAAACTTTCCTGCACTTTTCCACTGATTTCAGCCGCTTCTTCTGCAGTCATTTCACCCGCTTTCACCGCTTCTTCCAGGCCTTTATCAACCTGTACCGAAGCGATATCGTTGCCAAACTGGAAAGCCTGGCCATCGCTGTTGTTGCCAATGGCGCTGCTGGCCAGCATGGCGGCAATCAGGAAAAAGGCCATGCTGGCAAAAATATACAGGCGCAGCGGTGGTGTGTAGCGAAAACGCCGACCGTCCAGATAGTCACGTGTCAGCTTTCCAGGGTGAAACAAAAGTGGTTTCATGGTGCGGGCGAAACGTGAATCAAAATCGAGAAAATCAGCCAGCAATTCGCGCAGCAGCACGGGAAAAAACCGCATAAGATTTTTATCGGGCTGACCGCAGTAATGACAAAATGGCCCGGCCAGAGGGGTGCCGCAATTCAAGCAGGCGGGTGAACCTGCCAGCCGTCTGGCAGGAATCGTCAACGCTTTTGAAGCTGCCGTTGTCACTTTGGTGTTGGCAGCGATAATCTTGTTGCTGTCAGTGAAAGCTTGGTCCAAGTTCTCGGTCATCCTTTATTATCCTGCTACCGGATTCAAACGCTGATTTCTGCCTGCAAGCCTGCGCTACAATGCCCAGCTACAAGGGTATTGGTGTGCCGGAAATCCAGATGAGCAGTATATCGAATCAACAGCGCTATCTGGCGGCGGCGCGACATCTGGCTGAGGTCCGGCGGACCCTGCAACTGTCCCTGCCGGTTGTGATTGGTCAGGTCGCGGTGTACAGCATGAGCTTTGTTGATACCGTCATGGCAGGTCGCTTGCCTGATCGGCAACTGGCGCTGGCAGGCCTGGGTATTGGCGGCGCCATGTGGTCGGCCTTCATGGTTTTTACCATCGGTTTGCTGATGGCAGTGCAGCCCAGTGTGGCGCAACTGGATGGTGCTGGGCGGCATCCGGAAGCCGCCGACGTGACTCGCCAGGCTTATTGGATTGCCCTCTTCGCGGCATTGCCGTTCTGGGCTGCCTGCTATTTCAGCACGCCTTTGTTGCAACTTGCACAGGTTGATCCGCAGATCATTCCGGTAGCCGCAGGGTATTTGGGGGCTATTTCCTGGGGAGCGCCAGCCTTGTGTTTCGTTTTTCTGCTGCGTTTCTTTTCCGAAGGATCCGGCCACACCAAACCCACCATGTTTTACGGCGCGCTCGGAGCGTTGCTGAATATACCGCTGAATTACATTTTCATGTTCGGCAAGTTCGGAATGCCTGCGCTGGGTACGGTGGGTTGTGGCTATGCCACTGCCATTGTCATCTGGTTGCAGCTGTTCCTGCTGGTGCTTTACATACAAACCCACCGGCATTACCGGCCATTTGAGTTGTTCAGTCATATCGCCTTGCCGCATTGGGAGGTCATGCGTGACTTGTTGAAGCTGGGCTTGCCCATAGCGGTGGCCATTTCGCTGGAATCGGGCCTGTTTGTGGCCGCTGCCCTGTTGGTCGGCCAATTGGGACCACTGCCCGCAGCGGCACACCTGATTGCAATCAATTTTTCCGCCCTGTTGTTCATGGTGCCTTTAGGTATGGGTAGCGCGGTAACGGTTCGGGTTGGCAATGCCATGGGCCGTGGCGACCTGCAGGGTGCACGCTACGTTGGGATTATTGGCATGCTGATCGTGGTTTGTGGACAGTGCTGCAATATGGTACTGATGCTGGTTTTCCCGGAGTACATCGTTGGTCTGTATACGGACGATGTTGCCGTGGCTGCCCTGGCAGTCAGCCTGTTGTTTTATGCCGGCATTTTCCAACTGCCGGACGGGCTGCAGATTTGTGCCACCGGTGCCTTGCGTGGCTTGAAAGACACGCGTGTTCCCATGATTTTCAACCTGATTGCTTATTGGGCCATAGGCCTGACCCTGGGCTATTACCTTACGTTCCATCAGCAACTCGGTCCTGCAGGGATGTGGATCGGCATGATTGCCGGCCTCACCGTTGGTGGCAGTTTGATGGTGGCGCGCTTCCTGTTGATAACCAAGCGCATGCTGGCGGTGCGTTCGGTTTAAGACCAATGAAACGCCAGCGCTGTCAATGCTCACCTTCAATCTTTTGGTAAAGATCGTTCCCAATCGCGAAAGCGCTTTTCCAGGTCATCAATACGCTGTTTGCGTGAAGCCAATTCCGGCGACTGCAGTTGCGCCGCGTCAACATCAGGCCGGCCGGACCGGCCGGACTTATTGCTGAAAGCTTTGCCACTGCGCTCCAGCGCGCCGTGCAGCAAGGCGGCGGCCGCATAGCCCAGGGCGGTCCACAACGGTTGCGCGATCAACAGGATCAGCAATACCGCACGGATGGCCCAAACATTCCAACCCAGCAGTAAAGCCAGCCGGCTGCAAACGCCGGCCAGCATGCCGCCAGAAAAGACGCGGTCGTTTTCGCCATGGTGATATGTATTGGGCATCTTCAAGCGCTGACCTCATCGGCCACCTTGTCTGTCTGGGCAGGTTTGGCAGCGGGCTGGTCCACTACATCAGCTGCTGCTTTCTGCTGACCATGCAATTTTTGCTTGAGCTGCTGCAATGCTTCTTCCACCTCAGGGTCGTCAGGGCTGGCCGCTTTCGCCCAAACCGATGGGCTGACACCGCCGGTTTCGTAAGAGGCCACGCGTGCCTCCAGGTTTTCAACCTGTGCCTGCAAACCATCAAATCGACTCATAGCTCTTTGAATGCGCCGTTCGGCTCGTGACTGGGGCAGGTTGGATTGGGCGCTGGAACCCGGCACGGCTGCTGGCCGGCTCTGCATCTCGCGCAACTTCAGTTTGGCTTCTGCCAACTTGTGCTTCAGCGTGGCCATGTCGCCATCCAACTGCTCGTTGCGGGATTTCAACAAGGCCTCTTCATGGCCCATGGCTGCTTGGCGGTTGGCAATATCGGCAGCGGTCTTTAATGCTTCGCGGGCCAGATCATCCCTGTTCTCGAGCACTGCTTTTTCAGCACGCTCACGCCATTGCGTTTGTTGCAGGGATAGTTCTTTGCCGGCGCGTTGCAGGTGGCTGAGTTCGGCGATCACTTCTGCACTGGCTGAGCGAGCCTCTTCGCCGGCGTCTTCCATTTCACGGATCAACGCCCGCAGCAGTTTTTCCGGATCTTCGGCTTTTTCGATCAGCGAATTAACATTGGCGGCGATGACATAGCGCATGCGTGAAAACGTTCCCATGGAATGGCTCCTTCATTGATTGTGGTTGCATAGTTCAATGCAGAATACATGCCATCGGTCAAATACGATCAAAAACAGTTAGATAGATACTTTATCAGGTTGGCAGCAGGATGATGAATGGCGTATCTCACCGCATCTTGGTGATTTGGCTAATCAGAGGCTGTTTGGCATTTGGCTGTGCAGGGAGAGAGCCTTGTCTCTAAAATAGGACTCCCTGTCGTGGACTATCGTAATGGCTGATCAACAACGTTCCGTAATCGCCCGCTTTTTCAGCGGAATCTGGAATTTCATCGACGGCACCCGGCGGTTGGTGCTTAATCTGTTATTCCTGCTGATTCTGTTCTTTATTGTGATGGCGTTCATCGACACGGGTGAGTCATTGATATTGCAGCCCAAGACGGCGCTGGTGCTGAATCCGCAGGGCGATATCGTTGAGGAATTCAGTGGCTCGCCACTGGATCAGGCCATTATGCAGGCCACTGAACAGGGCATTTCCGAAACCCGGCTGCGCGATCTGGTGGAGGCGCTGCGTCGTGCCCGTGACGATGAGCATATTGCGCGTCTGGTGATCAATCCCAGCGAAATGAGCCACGCCGGGATGGCTACTTTGCTGGAGCTGGAAGCAGCCATTGCAGATTTTAAGACCTCTGGTAAGCCAGTGATTGCGTTGGCGGATAATTTGCAGCAACAGCAATATTATCTGGCTGCCATGGCTGATGAAATCTGGCTGAATCCGCAGGGCATGGTGTGGCTGGATGGTTTTTCTTCCTACCGCAATTATTACGCCGATGCGATGGACAAACTGGACGTTGAGATCAACCTGTTCCGGGTGGGTGAGTACAAGTCCGCCATGGAGCCGTGGATCCGCAATGACATGTCCACCGAAGACCGCAATGCCAGCCTGTTCTGGCTGAGCAGCCTGTGGCAGCAGTATCTGGAAGGCGTATCGCGGCAGCGCGGTATTCCACTGGTGGATTTATCGGCTGCGATCAATGGTTTTGCTGACCGGTTGGATGCCGCCGGTGGAGATTTCGCCCGTCTGGCATTGGAGCTGGGCCTGGTAGACAAGCTGGTTTCGCGGCCAGAAGCCAATCAACAATTGGCCAGCCTGGGTGCAGCAGCGCGTGGCAGCGAAGGCTACCGGCAAGTTGGCTTTGAACATTATCTGGACATGACTGAATTGCAGCAGGATCACGCCAATCGCAACACCGTCGCTGTGGTCGTGCTGGAAGGTGAAATTGTACGCGGCATGCAACCGCCCGGAATGGCAGGAGCAGAGAGCCTGATTGCGCGTTTACGCTCCTTGGCAGAAAAGCCGGAAGTCAGAGCTGTGGTATTGCGTCTGAACAGTCCGGGAGGTGAAGTGTTTGCCTCCGAGCTGATCCGTCGCGAAGTGCAGGCTCTGCGTGAATCAGGTCGCGTAGTGGTGGTTTCTATGGGAGACGTGGCCGCATCGGGTGCCTACTGGATAGCCACGGCAGCAGAAGAAGTATGGGCCACACCCGCTACCATCACGGGATCCATTGGCGTGTTTGGCATGCTACCGACTTTTTCCGAGCCACTGAACAAACTGGGTATTCATACCGATGGAGTCGGCACCACGCCATTAGCGGGCAAGCTCAGGTTGGATATGCCCTTGGACGCTGATCTGCGGCGCATCTTCCAGCGCTCCACTGAACGGATTTATGCGGACTTTATTGCCGTAGTGGCCGCATCCCGCTCCATGAGCCTGGAGGAAGTGAACCGCGTTGCTCGTGGCCAGGTTTGGAGCGGTGTGCAGGCGCGCGATCGCGGCTTGATTGACCAGCAAGGTGGTTTACCTCAAGCCATCGATTCAGCCGCCCGCATTGCCGGCCTGGGTAGTGATTATCAGGTGCGCTACAGCGAAGCCGAGATCAGTGCTTTTGAGTCCTTCATTCTGGATATGACCGGCAGCGCCATGGCGCGGGTGGGCT
The DNA here is from genome assembly GCA_034440115.1 of Lysobacterales bacterium. Taxonomy (GTDB): domain Bacteria; phylum Pseudomonadota; class Gammaproteobacteria; order Xanthomonadales; family SZUA-36; genus JAWXBM01. Next base: position 82,718 of record JAWXBM010000042.1, read on the forward strand.
GGCCAATGCAGAACATGGCCTGGAGTCGGTTACCACTACTGGATGAGCTGCTGGCGGATCTGCGTTTCCTGTCGGCTGCCAGTGGCGAATTTACCCAGGCTGCCCATTGCCTGTGTCGTGCTCCCTGAGCACTGATTCATGAGGCCTGTATAGTGAATAATAAATAATGAACCATGAAAAATGGCGCCTGGATGGCAGCCGAGCACTGATTACAGGGGGCAGTAGCGGCATCGGCCTGGCAGTAGCCCAGGAGCTGGCCGCGCTGGGTTGTGGCCTGGTGCTGCTGGCGCGTAATCCCGAGCGGCTGGAACAGGCCAGGGAATTGATACTCCAGCAGCATTCGCAGCGCACGGTCGAGCTAATCAGTGCCGATGTGGCAAACGCGGCGGATCGTGAGCGCGCAGTCAGTGAGCTGGCCGGACCACTGACCATTCTGATCAACAACGCTGGCTGCAACATCCGCAAACGGGTGGAAGACCTGAGCCTGGAGGAATATCTGCGGGTGCAGGATGTCAACCTGGTCAGTTGTTTTGAATTCTGCCGTTTGTTGCATCCCAAGCTATTGCAATCAACTCCGGCTGCAGTGGTTAACGTGGCCTCGGTGGCTGGCTTGACCCATTTACGCACCGGCGCACCGTACGGCATGAGCAAAGCGGCCATGATCCAGCTGACCAGAAACCTCGCGGTAGAGTGGGGCGAGCAGGGTATACGCGTGAATGCCGTAGCTCCCTGGTACATCGAAACACCATTGGCACAGCAGGTGCTTAAAGACGAGAGCTATCGACAGGCCGTGCTGGACCGCACCCCCATGAAACGCATTGGCACAGTGGAAGAATGCGCCGCCGCCATAGCTTTTTTATGCCTGCCTGCAGCGGGTTATATCACCGGCCATTGCCTGACCGTGGATGGTGGTTTCAGCGTGTTTGGTTTTTAAGGTTCGCTTTCGAAACCATCCTCAAAAATCAATTCGGGGATGTTTTCAAAGGTACAACTGTAGAACTCCACTTCATCGACATACCAGCCCACCAATCCATTACAGCCATCGATGCCGAAATCCAGGCGCAGCCGAATGCTGTCACCGCCAGCGGCAATGCCCGATAAGTTCACCTGGGTCTGACCCCAGCTACCTGCCAGGCTGCCGGCGTCTGAGCCGGTAAAGGCCGGCTGCCCGGCGAGCGGATTGGTATTGCCCGCGAACGCACTTTCCAGGCTGGCGTTGTAGGGGCTGGCTTCCAGTGCCGCTGCTGGAATCAGCGTGAAAGCACCGCCGTTGACACTGACCTGCAAATTGCCACCGTCATACTCAAACTCAGTGGCCAGCCAATGGTTCAAGGACAGGCGCGGCACCATGACATTCTCAGGTATCAGGATGATTGGACTGTCCAATGCCAGAGCGCCAGATTCGTCATCCGTGGCACAGTCGCCGATGATGAGATCGGCCACAAAAGCCGCTGAGCCTGCCCGGTTGCCAGGCAAGTTGGCGGCTACAGCCCAGTCGGGAGTGTCGAATGTTGCAGGCTTGACCACGTCATGCCGGCTGGCAGCCCAGGCACCCAGCCCGCTTTCCCAGTTGGTAAGAGAAATGCTTTGCAACTCACCCGCATGCAGGCAACGGGCTGGTGGATTGGTTTGCAGCAGAGGCTGAAAATTACACTGGCTGGGTGGTGAGCGAAGCTCGACAGCGATGATGGCTTTGGCCAGTTGGGCACAATCTCCCGCGTTGATGGTTTCGCCGGATAACCCGGCACTGATCTGGCTGGTGCTCAGTTGGGGCAAATCGATGCCCGTGAGATTGGAGCAATTGGCTTCCAAGGCATCCGCTAACTGGGCAAAATCGCTGGCAGGCACCAATATTTGCAGCGCACTCCAGAAAACATGACTGGCCTTGGTCAAACCAATGCCGTTTATAACCTGGCCGTTATAGCTGCCACCATCAACCGTCAGAGCGAAAGCGTGGTTGGGTACACCTGAATTGGTGTGTACGCCACCATTATCGGACCTGCTGCAACGGTATTGGTTATCGGAAACTTTGCCTGGATCGTTGTAGCAGGTAGGTGTCCACAGGTCGCGAATGGCTCCCCCTAAAGCGGGGTTATCTTCGGCGGACAACCAGCGATAGGAGTCATCGGTGTTGGGACCGCTGCCATAAACTGAGCAGGAACCTGCGGTGCGCGCGGTGTTGGGAACATCGGTTCCGCGGCCATTGAGGAAATCCACCACTTCGCCCCAGATATCTGAAAATGATTCATTCAAGGCCCCCGCCTGCCATTGATAGATCAGATCGGCGGTGTATTGGGTGTAGGCATGGCCCCACTCGTGCGCAACCGTGTCATCACCGGTGACATTGGTGCAGTAGTTGGTTGAAACGCCATTCCAACTGGCATTCGGGCAATTGATCAAGGGGTTGTTATTGATGGTACGCATGATGGCATCGGCACCGTCATAGGACAGCCAGTTACCCGCTGTCATGCTGGCGATGAGGTTGTAAGTTTCCCGCGCACCATCGATTTCATCCTGCCAGGCTTTGACTTGAGCTACGCTGCCGCCAGCCCATGCGACGGGTATCGGATCAGGGTCCATGTTGCTGTCCTGCCACTTTACATTGCCCAGCGAAGTCTCAGAGACTTTGCGGTCAAGTACAGTATGAATGCCATTGATTCGGTTCAATACCTTACCGCTATGGGCATCGACGAAAACGAACTGACGCAGCGTAAGCGCATCATCGACTACCTCCACACGCCAGACCAGGTGATTCCTGCCTGCAACGCCTTGTAGCAGCCCGGAGTGATACACCATCAGCCCGGTATGGATAGCCCGGAGATCCAAAGTAGGTTTGCTGAGCGGTTGATCGTGGATAACCGCCTGCCGGGCAATGTGCTCAGCCTGCGCTGACAACCAGCTTGGGTTTATATCCAGCAGATCAACTTCTATGGTTGACGCAGCGATGGCTGATAATTGTTGCTTGCGGTCAAATTGGCTGACCAGTTGCGCACCAAATACCGGCACACCCTGATAAACCTGACGGTAGCGGGCCTGACCTGCACCGTAGAAACCGGTTTGTTCGCGTACCAACTGCAAGTCATGGCCGGGGCGGCGCAGACCAAATGCCGTGCCGTAATCAGCCAGAAAATTGCGCGTCTGGACATCATATGATTGACCGGTAGTCCTGTTTAATGTTGTTTGGAGTTGGGTTTTTTGTAGTTGGGTTTTTTGTAGTTGGGTTGTTTGTAATTGGGGAGTTGGTAATTGTGGGCTGGCGCCATCCAGTCGCACAAAGCTGGCCAGTTCGGTGGCACTATCGATACTCACGTTGCCCGGCACTGCGCTAATCGCTTTCAGACGAGCCACGCCATCCCGGGCTGTGTCGCTGGGTTCGGCTTTAACACCCGTTGTTGCAGCTAGGGTGCAAATCAACACCAAAGCTAAAGCACGTCCCTTTGCTGGTAACTGCATAAAGCGAATCCTGATCATCATCCCGGTCTTCACACGAACTCCAGACCTGTGGCTGGCTTGGTCTATACTGCCTGTTCAGGCGCGCCTGTGCATCCAGATGTACAACAACGGTTAATTCGAATTGAACGAGTATTCCATTGCCCAGCAGCACTCATCCAATGATCAAAACTTATCCGCCGCTGGAAGAGAAGATCAATATCTACTCGCATGTATTTGGGCTGATATTGAGCCTTGTTGGTCTGGTAGCCCTGATGTATCGGGCTGCGCAGAACGGCTCCGGCGTAGAATTATTTGCGGTGGGCATATTCGGCCTGTCGATGGTTTGCCTGTATGCCGTATCAGCGCTTTACCACAGCGCAACCGAGCCTAGTATCCGCATCAGAAGGCGGGTTTTTGATCACGCCTGCATTTATGCGTTGATTGCCGGAACCTACACGCCTTTTGCGCTTATCGCCCTGCCACCCACAGTGGGCAAAATCCTGTTCATAGCCTCCTGGGGCGTGGCCGTGACAGGCATTGTTCTGAAGCTGTTTTACACCGGGCGCTTTGACCGCCTTTCTACCCTGATGTACGTTGCCATGGGCTGGATGGTGCTGCTTTTTGTCCGCGACTTCATTGCTGTGCTGTCCACACAGGCGATGATGTGGCTGGCAGCGGGAGGGATTATTTATACCCTGGGTGCTGTGATGTACAGCATCGAACGCATACCCATGGGGCACGCCATTTTCCACGTCTGTGTGGTGTTGGGCAGCCTGTGTCATTTCATCTGTATTTATTTCTACGTTTTGTAAGGAGGATTTATTCGTCATTTCGCACTGCGCTTTTACTTCGTCATCCCGGACTTGATCCGGGATCCACTGCCAAGCGGTGTTGGATACCGGGTCAAGCCCGGCATGACGGTAGGAAATGTCAAGCCCGGCATGACGTTTACTTAACGCCCCTGAGTAGGATCCGGCAATGGGCTGTGCAACCGCCAGCGTTGGCTATTCTCTTCGTAGCGCCACATCTGCTCATCGATGATGCTGCGTTCCAACCCCTGGTTGGTGTTGAACAGCTTGATTTCAACGGTTTGAGTAGCAGCCATGCCTTCTTCCAGCACGTTAACTGAACGTATGGTGTACTGAGTTACACGGAACAGGCGCAGGCGGTCCATTTGCAGCCGGGAAATGGGCTGTTCGGCCAGGTATTCTGGAGATATGAAATCGGCTGCGGCGTCCCACTGGCTCCAGCGCACAATGGTTTCATACTGGCGAAAAGCTTCTGAACGGCTTTTCTCAAGTTTGCCGGGGGGAAGGCAGCCCGGAAGGCTGAAAAGCAGTATCGCAGCGGCAACTATCACACGGATAGCCCTTGCTTGATGGCTGCTGCGAATAGTGGGTGAAGCTGATCCAACCCGGTATTTTTGACTCAAGCAGACCGATATCATGGCTGATCCTTGGCGTTGTGAAACAGGCTTAAACAGAGATGCTGCGGGCATTGTAGCCGAAACCCGCTGTTCGAATAGCCAATCGAAGGCTCCCTGGGCTAAAGTGCCTGTTATGAAATCTCTTGTTCAAGTTCAGGCTCAGGTCCAATAAACCGTTTTACTTGCCAGAATATTCTGTGAAGAAACATATTCCAAAAATGGCTGCAGCACTGGTGCCGCGGGAGTTGACCAACTGGTCGCTGACTTCTATTACCCTGGGCGCACTGGAAGGCGGGCTGTTGGGTGTTATTGTCAAAAACCAGTTTGCTGATGTGGCCTCACCGGCTGCAGTAAACCTGGCAGTGGCCATCGTCGCCGGTGCGCCTTCATTCACCAACCTGGCCAGCTTCCTTTACAGCTCGTGGTCCAGTGGTCGCGACAAGTTGCGCATCATGAGTCGGCTGATGCAAGTCATGGGTATTGCCACCCTGTTGATGGCGCTGCCGCCCGCCAACGCCACAGGCTTGTTCCTGTTCTGCCTGCTAACTGTTGTTGCACGGACAGCCTGGTCGGGAATACTTACGCTGAGAGCCTCGGTTTGGCGGGCAAACTATCCGCGCGACTGGCGCGCGCAGATCACCGCCAAGCTGGTTCGTTTGTCTTCCTTGCTGGTCGCTGCGGTCGCTGCCCTGGTGGGTTTCCTGCTCGACTGGCAAGATGATTTCTATCGACCCTGTTTTGTCTTGGCCGGGATATGCTCCTTGTTTGCTGCGAGGATATACGGCAAGGCCCGCATTCGCCGGCACCAGCAATTGCTGGCCAAAGAGCGGGCGGCAAAGGTGGAGGGCCGCCGGCATATCAGCCTGGCCGTTTTTGGAGAGGTATTGCGTGGTGACCGGGACTTCCGCAATTACATGTGGTGCATGATGGTATTTGGTGGTGCCAACCTGATGGTTATTCCCATGTTGGTGGTGATGCTGAATGAGCAATTTCACCTCAGCCAATGGCACCAGGTGATGGTTACTTCATCTTTACCACTGGTGATCATGTGTTTTGCTGTCCCGCGCTGGGCGCGCTTGTTGGATCGCAAGCATATCTTTGCCTATCGCGCGCTACACAGCTGGTACTACGTGCTGAGCTACGTGTTTTTTGCGCTGGCCCTGGGTACCGGCACGGCCTGGCTGTTGTGGCCGGCTGCCATGTTGCTGGGGGGCGCCAATGCCGGTGGTCACTTGGGCTGGAATTTGGGGCACAACGATTTTACCAACGATGCCAACGCCGCCCAGTACATGGCGGTACATGTTTCGTTGACAGGCTTACGTGGAATTTTCATGCCACTTTTAGGCATTGGCTTTTACCAGTTCCTGTCCCATTTTTTGCCCGTCATGGCGCCACATGCATTGTTATTCCCGCTGTTTCTGTCCGCCGCGGGCGCAGCTTGGTTTGTGATTCTGAATGCTGAGCACAGCAAAAGAATCATACAAAATCAGGGGCTTGACTAACGGGCTTGACTAACGGGCTGCAAAACGGCAAACAGTATTGTGTGCTAACATTCGCGACCAATTGATTACCCGGCAGTTAGTAGCATTCTCCCCATGGATAGCCCCGTCAATTTCGACACTTGGCAGTCGAACTGGTTTTCACCCGTTACTGGACTGCCACAATTTTCCGCCATAGATCCAGCCGATGCTCGATGGATTATTCAGCAATTAATCCAAAGGCATCGTGACGGTGTGGAAGCCTGGCTGGAAGACCACGCCAAACAGGATGCGGCCAGCCACAACGCCAGAGCCTGGGAGTTTGTCGAACGAGAGGAAGAATTGTCGGATGCCATCAGTAAAGCTTGGTCGCCGATCTCCCATCTGCAAGCGGTTGCTGATCACGAAGAGTTGCGGGAAGCCTATAAGCAGTGCCTGGAGCTGCTGACGGAGCATCAGACCTGGCGTTCGCAGAACCCGGCTATTTACCGGATTTTTGCTGAGCTGAGGAATTCACCCGAGTTTGATCGCTTGCTGCCGGGGCAACAACGGATTGTTGAAGTGGAGCTGAGGGATTTCCACCTCGCGGGCGTTGATTTAAACGCTGACGATCGTAAGCGTTACGCAGAAATAATGCTGCGCATGAGTAAACTGGGCGCCCAGTTCCAGGAAAACCTGCTGGACGCGACCCAGGCCTGGAACCTGCACATCGAACAGCGTTCAGCCCTGGCTGGTTTGCCCGAGAGTGAGTTGCGTTTGCTGGCGGGAAATGCTGCAGCGCATGACCAGGAAGGCTGGCTGATCGACCTCAGTTATCCGTCCTACGCAGCAATCATTACCTATGCCGAAGATCGTGACTTGCGCCACGAAGTTTATAAAGCCTTTGTGACCCGCGCTTCCGATCAGGGGCCGCAGGCCGGGCAGTGGGACAACACTTCCATCATCGATGAGAAGCTGTCCTTGCGGCACCAATTGGCACTGTTGTTGGGGTTCGCCAACTACGCCGAATACGCATTGGTAACCCGCATGGCGGGATCACCGAAGTTGGTTATGGATTTCCTGGAGCATCTGGCGCAGCGCGCTTTGCCACCCGCCCGCAAACAGTTTGCGCAATTGCAGGCATTCGCCCTGGCCAATGGTGCAACTGAACCCATACAGCCCTGGGATCTGGCGTTTTGGTCCGAGCGCTATCGCATGGCCGAACTGCAGCTTTCAGACGAAATACTGAAACCCTATTTTCCTTTGGACGCCATGTTCAATTCCTTGTGTCATACCGCCCGACAGGTGTTCGGTATAACACTTGAAATTGATGAAACGGTAGAGACCTGGGATCCCGCAGTGCGCTTTTACTGGCTGAATGATGCGTCCGGGCAGCGGATTGCAGGCATGTACGTGGACCTGTTTACCCGCAAGGTCAAGCGCGGTGGTGCGTGGATGGATACTTTCCGGTCCCGCCGGACCGGTCCCGCCGGAGTGCAATTGCCCATCGCCTTTCTGAACTGCAACTTTCCGCCGCCGCAGGAAGATCATCCCAGCTTGCTGACGCATCACGATGTGGAGACCCTGTTTCACGAGTTTGGGCATTGCTTGCACCACATGCTGACTGAAGTGGATTGGCCGCAAATCAATGGTTTGAACAACGTCGAATGGGACGCAGTTGAACTACCCAGTCAGTTACTTGAGAACTGGTGTTGGGAAGAAAATTTTCTGGATGGTTTTGCGCGCCACTATAGCAGTGGCCAAGCCCTGCCGGCTGATCTGAAAGAACGCCTGTTACGTTCGCGCAAATTCCAGAAAGCCACACAACTGATGCGCCAACTGGAATTCGCCCTCGACGATTTTCGCCTGCACCTGGAATACAACCCCGAACATCCGCGGTCTCCACTGGAGCTGATAGAGGAAGTGCGTCAACAATACGGTTTGCTTGAGGTGCCTGAGTGGAATCGTTTCTTCAATAGTTTCAGCCACGTCTTTGGTGGCGGTTATGCGGCGGGCTATTACAGCTACTTATGGGCCGAACAACTGGCAGCCAACGCCTGGGAACGGATACTCGAATTTGGTCCGTATTCAGCCGAAGCAGGCGCAGCTCTGCGCCGGGAAATCCTCTCGGTTGGAGCATCGCGCCCCTCCATGGATTCCTTTGTAGCTTTTTGTGGTCGGCCACCGCAAGAAGGACCCTTGCTGCGCAGTTACGGCCTGGAGTAAGGCTGCCCTTTCGGAACGATGGAAACTGTTCATGTTGAAAATTGCCTCCTGGAACGTTAATTCGCTGAACGTGCGCTTGCCGCAAGTGCTGGCCTGGACTGCGGCAGCACAGCCCGACATTCTGGCCTTGCAGGAAACCAAACAGACCGATGACAAGTTTCCCATCGCTGAACTTCAGGCTGCCGGCTATCACGCGGTTTTTTCCGGGCAACCCACCTATAACGGTGTGGCGGTACTCAGCCGCGAACCGGGTTTTGATGTGGTCACTGATATTCCTGGTCTGGATGATCCGCAACGCCGCATTCTGGCTGTCACCGTGCCCGTCGCGCTGGGGCATGTACGCATCATCGACCTGTATGTGGTCAATGGCAGCGAAGTGGGTTCGGACAAGTTTGACTACAAGCTGGAGTGGTTACGGAAAGTCACTGCCTGGCTGGCGCAGGAAATGCAGCAGCATGAGCATGTCGTCGTGCTCGGCGACTTCAATATTGCCCCCGATGACCGCGATGTACACGACCCCGATGCCTGGCGCGGCAAAATACTGTGCAGCGAGCCGGAGCGGCAGGCATTGCAGGAAATCTATGTCCAGGGCCTGGTGGATACCTTCCGCCTGTTCGAGCAGCAGGAGCGCATTTATAGCTGGTGGGATTACCGCATGAACGCTTTCCGGCGCAAAATGGGCTTGCGCATCGACCTGGTTTTGGCTTCCAGCGCGCTGGCAGAGAACTGCAAAGCCAGCTATATCGACATTGAACCGCGGCGACAGGAACGCCCCTCAGATCACGCGCCTGCGGTTGCGGAGTTTTCTACCTGACATCCTTTAGTCTGATGAAAAGTAAGCGCCCGGATTCTTTCAAGGTGTAAGGTTTGCGTATTTAGGCTATTCTTGACTGGCACCTTTTGGCAGCGGCTGCAACATGATGCTTATTTGTTCTGGACAGTTGCCGGTGACAACAAGGGGCTCAGGTACTGGTGAAAAGTGCTGCAGCCCTGCTAATGTTCCGAATCGAACGGAGGGATTTTATGAAACAGAGAATTTTGAGCGTAATCTTGCTGCTTTGCCTGGCCGTAATGCTTTCAGCTTGCGGCAAAGACGAAGCTCCAGCAACCATGCCAGAAGCAGCGGATGATGTTTCCGAAGCCACTGCAGAAGCAATGGATTCTGCTGGTGACATGGCAAACGAAGCTGGCGATGCAATAGAAGATGCCTACGACGATACCGCTGACGCCATGTCTGATGGAATGGACTCTGCAGGCGACATGGCTGACGATGCAGCCGATTCCATATCGAATGCATACGATGATACTGCGGATGCTGTGTCAGACGCCTACGATGATGCCGCTGATGCGGTTTCAGACGGCATGGATGACGCCGAAGATGAGACCGACGATGCCGCCAAGGATATGACAGACGGTTCCTGACCGCCTGTATTCATCCTGAATAAGAAACGGGCCCCGTGTTGTGCATGCGGGGCCCGTTTTTTATGTGCGTATCAGGTTTTGCTCAGTACCGCGGAACGCTGCTGTCCACTTCCTGCGACCAGGCTTCCATGCCACCCTTTACGTTGTAGACGCAGGTAAAGCCCTGCTTGCGGAAATGCTCTGCAGCTCCCCGGCTGGAATTGCCGTGATGGCAGATAAAGGCCAGCTCGGTGTCATGCGGCAGCTTGTTCAAGGTCTGCATGGAATCATCGTCCAGTGGCAGCGCCGCAGCTATACTGGCCTTGGCCCGATCGTCAGCATCACGCACATCAATCAGGGTAATGCTGCCTGCAGCCAGTTTTTCCGCCAACTCAGTCACACTCAGGTCTTTTACCGGAGGAGGCGCACCTGGCAAGCTGACTGACAGGCCTTCGCCGGTCATCACTTTGACCCAATCGATAACGGCACCTTTGGCCCGTTGCGCCGTGGCTATGTCCATGGCGATTTCAATACCGTTTGACTGGCTGACAATTTCGTCGCCCTGCAGTGGTGCCAGGTTGAACTGCGAATCCCAGCCCGAGTCGATGGCTAAATGCAGCGCCACATCCTCGTGGCCTTGCATGGCCTCGCGTATCTTGTCGGCAGCGGCATCGGTCAGGTTAATTTCCGGCGGCGTGCGGTCTGGCGCGGCCATGCCCAACTGCTGATGCAGCTCACCCGAATTGAGCATGGAAATAACGATGTCACAACCGCCAACCAGTTCGCCGTTGATGTACAACTGCGGGATGGTAGGCCAATTGCCGTAGGCCTTGATGCCTTCGCGCACCTGTTCGTCTTCCAGTACATTAAACGTGGCGTAGTCCGGCAGCACGCTGTTCAAAGCAGAAATGGTGCGGGCTGAAAAGCCGCACATGGGCTGTTGTGGCGTGCCCTTCATGAACAGAACCACCGGGTTGCTCTTAACCAGTTGCTCAATTCTGTGGTGGATGGCTGCGTCGAGGGTCATAATAAAACTCCAATCAGAAGGTGGCGCCGCATTCTACTGCGGGCAGTTGTAAATATGCGGCTGATCGGGCTCGTATCAAGCCCGCAAGAGGTTCTTTAAGCTAATCCCAGCCATAATCGATGGTGATCTCCTCGCCAACTGCAACGGGCCGCAAAGCGTAACATTCCAGGCCATCCATCTCGGCATTGGGCTCTTTGGAGTGATTCATGTAGCGCAACGGCCCATTCCCGTCATAGCCAGTCCACTGGCCGTCTCCCTCTTCCACCCACAGCACATGCATGCCGTCTTCTGTGACCAGGTCGCTTGCGTAAATGCCAATCAGGTGGCCGGCGGAGAGCTGGCGGGATGCGAACAGGCCTTTGCCGTGAATCACGGACAAGCCCACATGCACCAGATCGTTGCCTGTTTCAATGCTCAACAGCTCAGGCCCTAGTGCCAGATTTGCCCGCGCACTGATTCTGCCATCAGCCCGCGTGAACGTTCGTCATAAAGAATACTGCCCGGAAAAGCCACAGTGCCTTCGGCCAGGCCATTCTTGCGGATAGCGGTGTGAATTTCGTTGATGCCCTGAGGCGCCAATGGGTAGTAGTGTTCCAACTTGCCAGCGTGCGCATGGCTGATGCAGACCGTGCCCAGTTCAGCAAAGCTGTGCTCTGTCACGCTGGCATCGCTGTCTTGCGGGCTGTAGCTGGATTGTTCGACAAAATACTGACCTGGCATAGTCAGCTCCGGTTGGTCGGACTGGTGAAAAACCACCTCCACGGCGTGGGCACGCAGGGTGGCCAGATATTGGCGCAACTGGCGGGTCCAGTCAGCATAACCACCGGCCAGTTTGCCGCGGGAAGGGTCAGTGGTTTTTCCCGGGCCCTGTTGCGCCCAGTAGTCAAAAGTCTGGTACTCGATGTGAACGGCACCATTCCGCCAGCGGAACAACGGGCCGGTGTCAGACTGTACCTCAAGTTCGCCGGTGGACTGCTCCAGTGCGGCATCGATCAACTGCCACAGCGGCAGAAATCCGAAATGTTCCAACTGCAGGTTAAACATGGCTCGCAGGTCGGTCAAAGTCATGAAGCGTGCGTGATTGATTCGAATACCAAAAGCGGCTTCCAGCCACTGGGCCGATTGTGGCGACAGCTGGCCTCGTTCAAGGAAGCAACGCTCCATTTCCTGCCCCAGTTCGGCAACATCCGCCGCAGGCCCGCGCAGCACCAGTGGCAGTACCTGCAAAATGCCGAGCGGAATATCTGCTTCCGGCTGCAGTTCAACCCTGGGCATGACATTCTCACGGGCACCTATACTCAACAAGCGTGAGCCATAGCCTTTGCCGCTTTGCTGTAGCGAGCTTTCCAGGCACTTGAAGATGGGGTAAGCCGGACGCAGCAATTGTGTTTGATCAAACAAAGCACCGGGGCCGACCAGGCTGCAACGATCGCTGCCTGGAAATAATGTTGCCAGGTCTGCAGACACATGCGCCAGCAATTGATCGGCATCAGTTTTCGCTAACAGCCGTGGCCGGCTGGGGCTGACGCCGTGGTAGCGGGTTGCATCCGTTTCGATCGCAACCAGCAGTGGATAGCTGGAAAAATCTTGCATTTTCAATGTGCCTGACAGTGCCTGTTTAGATGTTTTAAACATTGTAAGGGATAATCTGCTGGAGAAAAGGCCGGGACCAATCAGATGGAAAACAAACAATACACGAATGACCTTTCTTGGCAGTGGTTGCAGATGGAGCAAATGCCACCTGCGTTACTTTACAAGCTAATGGCTTTCAGGGAATCCATCTTCGTGGTGGAACAGGCTTGTCCCTACCAGGAGCTGGATGGCCGGGATGAGCAGGCCTGGCATTTAATGGGAGAGCGTGCAGGCCATGTATTGGCCTGTTTGCGGGTGTTATTGCCGCCAACTGGAAACAAGCGTTTTCGCATTGGGCGGGTGGCGGTGGATGAGATCGCGCGCGGCACAGGGCTGGCTCGTGAAATGTTGTTGATGGCTGAGCAGAAAATTCGGCTACACGAGCTGAAAGCCGAAATTGTGCTGGATGCACAAACCTATTTGCTGCCTTTCTATCAGGCCATGGGCTATCAGATCAGTGGCGATGAATTCCTCGAAGACGGGATTCCGCATCGGCCGATGAACAAGTTCTTAAACGGGCTCGGTGCCTGAGAGCCGCCTTGCGGCCGATTTTCGCGCGCAATGCGCGCTCCTACAAATTTCTCACTAGAACAGCGAAAAAGCTGAACCTCCGCCGCTGGAGCCACCGGCTCTGCCCCGACGGCGACGCATCCGCGAATGCAGTTGTTGACGACGTTCTTCTAACCAGTCCGAGCGCTCCAGATCTGCAGCATCATCACCCAGACGGGTAGACTCGGCGGCACGGAACACGCAGAAGTCACGGTAAGCCTGTAATTCATGCTCCAGGGCATTGGTACAAATCTCGATCATGATGGCATCGTCAAGAAAGCCCAACCCCGGAATATCATCAGGAATCAGGTCCTGCGGCTCTGAAAAATAGGACAGGGCTTCCAGCGCCCGTGCGCGGTCTTCATCTTCCAGACCCCAGCCTTTGTCCACCACCATGCCGATCAGGGATTCCAACCGGTGCATGCGCTCACGAATGAAATCTGAGGTGTCTGAATTCCAGATTTCCAGCAGGATTTTGCGGGCATTGGCAACAATGGTTGCTTCGTCGAGATCACCTGACATCGCACGAGCGCGCTGCATAACCTCCCGGAAATGATCCAGATCGGATTCGCTTAATTCAAAAGTAATTTTCATGATTTCTCGCGCTCCGGGGGGTTCGTTAGGGAATCTCTTATTTAGAGAATGAAGGAAACTGCCAAAACAAGCTATGGCCACGCTTTTCAGTTTCCGTGCTCTGAGAAATCCAGGATGGATTTATTCAGGGCTTTCTTAGTCCCAGCCTAGTTGCCCTGACTCAGGCAGTCAATACGACTCTCGCCCGGCGCCCCCAGCCTGAGCTTCAATATTGCTCACGGGTGCGACTGGATGCGGAACGGTAATGACCTGGCTTACCCGGCACGGGATAAAGGTAACCTTCGTATTTGAACGGCACATTGCCGTCCTGCGTTGTGCGCATACGACCTTCAAGGAAAAAGGGCAAGTTGCTGACATTGCCGCTCTCCAACTCGGCCAGTAACTCGCTGGTAAATTCGTCCGGTGGTTTTTGCACTACCACTTCTTCGGTGGTGTTGGGATCAATGGACAAGGCCAGCGCGTCGACATGCCGGGTCAGCTCCACATCGCGTATGCGTATAGTGATGTCAATCTGTACAACGTCCATGGCCACATCGTTGATATTATGAATGTTGAATGTAGCAGAGAATTGTTCACCCGCTACGGTCATACTGGAGATAGACACAACAGCAGCCTTGCCCTTCACCTGGTGCGGACCACAGGCCACGCAAAGGCTGAACAGTAGTAGGAGTAAGGTAATCTTGCCTGAATTCATGGTGGATCCTGTTTGATCGAATGGTTGGATCAGCGTTTATGTGCTTCGCTATACAGGTGACAAAGCACCTGGTGTGGCTCACCGCCAGAACCGGCCTGGGCTAGAAACTGCTGTTCAGGAACCTTGTTGCTGCAATGCTTTAAAGCCTGGTCACAGCGCCTATGAAACACACAGCCGGTGGTTGGAGTCAAGGCCGATGGTGTATCGCCCGGAAAAACCGGGCCGTTCTCAGTACTGCAACTCCAACTGCGTTGTGATGCCGCTAACAATGCCTGGCTATAAGGATGTGCTGCAGCCTGAAAAAAGCTCTGAGCAGGCGCCAATTCAAGCAGACGACCAAGATACATTACACCGATCCGGTCGGCCAGTTGCTGTACTACCGCCAGGTCATGTGCGATCAGCAGGAAGGTAATGTTTTTTTCGGCCCGCAACCTGATCATCAGGTTCAGCAAGCGGGCTTGTTCGGAAACATCCAAAGCTGCCATGGGCTCATCAGCAATGATCAGTGCCGGTTGGCTGAGCAGGGCGCGGGCCAGCGCGACGCGTTGCTTTTGCCCGCCGGACAACTGGTGTGGATAGCGTTGCAGTAGGTCCGTACCGAGGTTCACGTCTGCCAGTGCAGCTTCGATTCTTAGCCGCGCTTCATGGCCACTTGGAATGGCCTGCAAGGTCAAAGGCTCCTCCAGACATTGCTGGATGCGACGTCGTGGTGACAAGGCCGAGTGAGCATCCTGAAAAATCAACTGGACCTCTCGTCGCCAGCTGTTGCGAGCATTTGAATCGAGAGTGGAAACCGCCTTGCCACGATAATAGATGCTACCGCCGGCTGCAGGCAGCAGGCCCACCAGGGCACGCGCCAGGCTGGATTTGCCACTGCCGGATTCTCCCACGATGGCCAGTATCTCGCCGTCCTGTACCGACAGGCTCAGCTTGTGTACTGCCTCGAGGTCGCGCGGTGAGTGCGAATTACTATTGTTCAGCGCGTGGCGGACAGATAGTTCTCGTGCCTCAAGAATGGGCGCAGTTGGGCTCATGACCTGACAGCTTCCAATGGGTGATGGCAAGCCTGGAAGTGTGCGTGCTCATCGGGTTTTAGCGCTGGAAGTTGCCGTCTGCAAAGATCGGTAGCAGATGAACACCGTTCTGCAAAGGCGCAGCCGGTTAGTCTCAGGTGCAGCGCGTGTAACTTCCCGGGTATCGCCTCGATGGGTTGTGGACGTGGCAAGCCGATGCGTGGTGTGGCCTGTAGCAAAGCCGCGGTATAAGGATGCCGTGGTTGACTCAACAAGCGCTCAGTCGGGCCACTTTCAATAATTCGACCGGCGTACATGACGAGAGTGCGATGGCAGATCCGGGCTACGGCAGCGAGGTCGTGGGAAATCAGCAGAATGGCAGTGCCGTAGCGTTTGGCCGCTTGTTGCAGCAAAGACAGCACCTGGTCGCGGCTGGAAATATCCAGAGCAGATGTGGCTTCGTCGGCGATCAGCACGGCTGGCTTACAACTCAGGGCCATGGCTACCATGACGCGCTGTCGCATGCCGCCCGATAATTGATGGGGATAGCTGGCGAGTATGCGATCGCCGTCATTGAGCCCGCATTCGGCCAGGCTGGCGCTGGCAATGGAACGGGCACCGCGGCGATCAACAGCTAAATGCCTCTGAACGACGCGCAGCATTTGCTGGCCTATGGTGAAAACCGGATCCAAAGCCGCTTGCGGGTCCTGGAAGATCATGGCCAATTGGTGACCACGTAGCATGCTCCAGTGGTTTTCA